>JAKLHK010000009.1 GCA_022710185.1 Bacteroidota bacterium | reverse complement strand
TGCGGCCAGTTCGATGTTCCCCCAGGCCTGGGCGTACATTTCGGCCTTGGGCCCGCCGGACCTGGTGTAGGACTCGGTGATCGCCTCTATGGCATTATAGACATCCAGGGCTTCTGAGATATCGATTTTCTGATTCTCCAGCATGGCCAGGGCAGCCCTGAAATAATACACCAGCACGGCGGATGCCGAACCATTGCCCTCCAGTTCCACCGAGCGCTTCAATGTGGTATACACCTGCTCGTAGGCTTCAGGCCGGTACTGGTATAGGTCCACGCCCTTACGGCCGAGCACATAGCCTTCCTTGCCAAAATATTCGATGCGCTGGTCATGGAGCATCATCATGGTATCAATGAGCAGCTGTTTGCGGGCGGCATCCTTTTCTGCCCCGATGCGGTACTCCATCATCTTGGCCCCATCGATATAGGTATTCTCCGTCCCCAGGGGGCAGTTGAGGAAGACCCACCTCCAGGGGATGATGGCGTCATGCACTGCACGATCGGCCTGGTATCCTGAATTCTTCCACTGCTTGAAGAACTCGCGGTACAGGGATATGTTGACCACGCAGGTCACGCTGTCCTTGCCGTACTTGGGTCCTTTGTCGGGCCTTTCCGCCGCCCCGGCTCCCGTCCTCATAGCGCTCGCGCTGCCCAGGCTGAGCAACACCGCGAAGATCACTGCACTTAACTTTCTCATGGCTTCCAGGTTGAGATTTCCCCTTTCATTCGTAGCGTCGCTGCAGGAACCACCGTTCGTAGACCGAGACCCCGAGCACTACCCTGAAGTAGTTCTCCTGTATCAGGTCTGCTGCGGTCGTTCCCCGGCGGCCGTATTCGAAACCTACGTTTACGACCGACCGGCTCCGCCTAAGCGGTAAGCCTAATCCAAAACTTATGCCAAGGTCGGAGAGATGATTCTCCCTGAGCTGCAGATATGTTGAACCATAGCGTATTCCGGCGCGATAGGTGACTTTGTCCCAGTATCCTGACACGCTGGTATGGTCGGGAATGTACGAAAAACCTGTGGAAATCTGATAGCTGTTCCTCAACGAATCGCGAATGTCGAAATAGCGGTAATCCTCCCAGTTCTGCATCCTGACCTCGGCCACGGCCTGCCATACATTGCTACGCCCCAGGCTGAAACCGAACCCGTAGCCGCTGGGGAATACCACCTGGCCCTTGCGCCCCCGCTCATCCGTGATGGTATCCTTAACGAAGTCGATACCGGTGGCCCCGGTGGTGAAGGTCTCAGCCAGCTGGTCGTCGGTAACTTCCAGGCTGGACTGGGGACCGTAGGTGGCCGCAAGGACCAGGAAATGGTCCTTGCCCATCTCCGTATGGTATTGCAGTCCGAACGACGGCAGGAAGTCCCCGTAGGTGGTCCGGTTGGAGAACCTCAGGTTCATGCTGTTGCTGGTGTCGGAGAAATATACCGCCCTCGACTTGTCGAGGGTGCCGAAGAGGTAGGCGATATTGAAGCCTGCACTGAGCCTGGGGGTGATACGGAACGCGCTCCCGAAGTATATCTGGTTGATGCCCCCGCTGCCTTTGAACAGATACGTAAGGGGCCCTGCCTCAGGGTGAACCTCCGAGTCCATGATGTTGTAGCCCACGTCGCTGAACGGCAGGAGGCCGAAGCTGGCTTTCCACCACTTGCTGAGGGGGAAACCGAAGAGGAGGTAGCCCATGGAGATGTAGTTCTGGGTGGCGCTCAGGTCGGTGGTGCGGGTAGTAGCCAGATGGTTGGCCACTCCCCCCTCGAACACGAAGGAAAGGGTATCGAATGCCGTGTAGCTGGCCGGGTTAAGGTAGTTGATGCCTACCGGGTCGCGCAGGGCCAGGCTGGCGCCCCCCATGGAAAGGTTACGGGCGTTGGTGAGCCGGCTCAGGTCCCCGATGCCAAAACGGGAATAGGGGGACCCTATCCTGACCTGAGCATGGGAAACGAGGGTGGTTAACACCAGGACGGGCAGGAGGAGGAGCTTAACTGTGCGTGTTGACATGATGTTGGAGGATGGCCCGCACGCCTTGGAGTACAAGGTCAGGGCCTGCAAAAATGCTATTTTTTAGATTCTTGACAAAATGGGCGGCATCGCCGCCGGTTACCACCACCTGAAGTCCGGGGTACTTCCGCCGCATTCGCGACGCAAGGTCCCTTACCTCACCCACGGCCCCGCCCATCACCCCGGCAAGGATGCTGTCACGGGTACTGCGGCCGGGATACCATTGGCCCTCGGTTACTGCGACCAGAGGCAGGGCCCCGGTGAACTGGTGCAGGGCCTGCAAACGCATGGAAAGTCCCGGGGAAATACCCCCCCCCTCAAAGACCGCTCCACCCAGAATGAGGTCGCAGGTAATACAGGTGCCGGCATCCACCACCAACAGGTCCTTCCCGGGGAATAACGCCATCGCCCCGGCCGCCAGGGCAAGACGGTCAGGGCCCAGGGTGGAAGGGGTGAGGTAGGCCGAACGGAAAGGCAGGGGCGTGGATCCGCTGAGTACCAACAGGTCGCCGATGCTGCGCAGATGGTCCAACAGGGCCCCATCCAGGGGACGCACGGAGGAGAGCCCAATGGGAAGCCCCGATGGAAGGCCCCAGGGAAAGTCCGGACCGGCCAGTGGATCCGCCGGATCAAAGTCCCACCGACGCAGCACCTCAAGGCCCGCGAGCTCCGCGGCCTTGCCCCGAGTGTTGCCCGCATCAATGGCTATACAACGGCTCAGTGTCGGCATGGCACCCAAATTTAGGACTTTGACAACGAGTTTTTAGGGGAAAAATTTTTAATTTCCCGAAAGCGCCGTATCTTTGCCCTCCCTTTACCGATGGTGTCATAGCTCAGTTGGTAGAGCAACGGACTGAAAATCCGTGTGTCGCTGGTTCGACTCCGGCTGACACCACTCCAGGGGCGGCTTTCAGGCCGCCCCTTTGCGTTTCAGGGGAATCCCCAATCAGGCGAATGGACCATTCCAAGGTTTGGCGGCCCCCAAAAGACTTTCCCTCTTCCTTGTAATCCTGCCCGGCCTGCCCTAATTTTGAAGTGAATATAAGCCCTGACCCCATGAAGCCTTACCGTGGACTGACGTTGCTCCTCTTCCTGGCCCTGCTTGTGGCCTCCTGCGGTGAAAAAGCCCTTGATCCCCAGGCAGAAAAGGAAGCCGTGGCTACCCTCATCGAACGCTATGTGATCGCCAATGAGACCCAGGACCTGGAAGCAGTGCATGCCCTCTGGGCCGATGATACCGGCATCGTGGCCATCGGAACCGAGTCCGGGGAACGCCTGCTTGGCTGGCAGAGCATCAGCAAGGCCATGCAGAAGCAGTTCCGCAACTTCACCGATACCTATATCGCGGTGAACGACCTGGAAGTACGGATGGCCGAAAGCTGCCTTACAGCTTGGTTCTCAGCCACCATCCACTATAATTTTACCTTCATGGAAGAACCGATGAGCTACGAAGACCTGCGGTTCACCGGCGTGGCGGTGAAGCAGGGGGAGCACTGGAAATTGGTACAGACCCATATTTCTGTCCCACTGCAGCCCCGGAACATGCACCCGTAAGGAAAGGCAGCACTCAGCCTATATCCCCCTCCTTCCATACAGCGCCACGCTTCCCCATACCCCTTCCCTTGCCCAGACCCAGCGTATCCCCCCACCTCTACCTCCTCGCTGCCAGCCTGATCTGGGGGGGCAGCTACGTGATCGGTAAGGGACTCATGCCGGGCTACTTCACGCCTATACAGATCATCCCCCTCAGGGTCGTCATCAGCCTCGGTGTCCTCACCCTCCTTACTTCCCTGCAAGGGATGAAGGCCCCCCTTCGACGCGACCTCCCGCGCTTTGCCCTGGCCGGACTGCTGGGCGTCACCATCAACCAGACCCTATTCTTCATCGGCCTGAACCTGAGCCGTCCCGTCGAAGCCTCCATCATCCATACCACCGGGCCTGTATGGGTGCTGCTCTTCGCCCTGGTCAGCGGCAGCGAACACTACGACGGGCGCCGCCTGCTCGGAATAATGCTCGGCCTGGCCGGAGCGGCATGGATGGTGAGCGGGGGCGGACAGACAGGGCTGAGCCCCGAATACCTCTACGGAAACCTCATCCTTCTCGCCAATATCTTTTCCTATGGACTTTACCTGGTGATCATCCGGCCCCTGGCCGGACGCTACCACCCCTTGCTGGTGATGCAGTGGGTCTTCCTCTTTGGGGCACTGGGCATCATCCCCTATAGCTGGAACAGCTTCTCCGGATGGGATATAGGAGTTATGGACGCCTATGCCTGGTTCGCCATCACCTATGTGGTGCTGGGCGCCACCCTGCTGGCCTTCCTCCTGGTGACCATAGGGCTCAGGAAGTTGCCATCCAGCACAGCAGCCTATTATAATTACCTGCAGCCCCTCATCGCCGCCATGCTGGCCTGGTGGATGCGCGGAGAGCGCCCCGGATACATCCATGCAGTAGCTGCAGTGCTCATCTTCACCGGGGTATACCTGGTCAGCGCTCAGAAGACGTGGAAGGAAGAGGTGAAGGCATGAACGCTGTTGTGTGTAGGCTGTGCCTGCGCACCATTGTTTGGCAGGCTGTGCCTGCTACGAAGGGTCGAAAAATTTCACAATCACTTCAGCGTGTACCTCAGCCCCGTACCCAGGGTGGCACCCCAGGGCTGATACGGGAACTGTCCGTCTGAGTTCATCGGACTCAGGGCATAGCGCAGGCCCGGCCGGAGGGAGACCTCCCAGGCGGGGCCCAGGGGCACATGCAGTCCCATGCCCGCCAGTCCCTGCCACAGCAGCGGCCTCAGCCCCTCCGTTCCGCTCACCTCCATGCGGTCGCCGCCTGCGGTCACAAAGGCGCGGTTCCCAACCAGTATGCCGGCACTCAGGCCCGCCTCCAGGCTGAGCCGGAGGCTGCGGTCAAGCAGGCTGGCCTCCACCATCAGGGGGAGTTCCAGGTAATCGAATTGCTGCACCACCTGTGTGTTGCTCATTTCGCTGGTCGTCAGGGGGCCGCTGCCATAATCAAGCTGCGCTGCCTGCTCGCTGCTCAGCACCACCGGCCCGGCCCCGGTGAGGATGCTGTAGCTGTTGAGCGGCCCCCAGTAGTTGCTGATGTCCCGGGCGAGTCCGGCCCCTTCCGTCTCCTGCCCAAGGCGGGCAAAAGCCAGTCCTGCATTGACCGCCAGGCGGCGGCTGAGGCTAAGGCTGGCTTCCAATCCTGCCGTGAAGGTCATCCGGGGCTTTTCCGTGCCCTGGGCGCTGAAGGTAGAGGCGCTGTTGGTCACCAGCTCCTGGCTGGCATCCATCCCTGTGCCCGGAGCATTCATGGCGAGCAGGGGCGACACATCGCCCCCCAGGCTTAGGCGGAAAGCCCTTTCCTCCACTTCTTCCATCCCTTCCCTCAGCCAGGAGGGGTCGAGGATCCGGGCCGCAAAGGCACTGCGGCCGCGAAGGTAGGGGGGCGCAGATCCTGTCGTTGCAACAGGGAAAGCGGTGAATGGCGTTGAACCCAGGTACAATGGAAGGGACCGGTTCTCCCCGCTTGTGGCCAGCAGCCCCTCTTCGGTCCGGAAATCCTGGAGGTCAACTTTGCTGCGCCCTTCGGAGGACCTGGGGTTCCTGGCTGATCCTCTGCTTTGCGTTGCATTCGCCAGGTGGGGGGGCTCAGGGTTCCCCTCTCCCTTGACGGGGGTGGCAGAGCGGGTGGAAGTGGCGGGTTCCGGGGCCTGGGGTGAAGAGGTGGATGGGGTCCCGGACTGCAAAGGCAGGATAGTTTCTGCCGCGAGGGAGGGCTGACGCTCGGCGACATCGTCTGAGAGCAGGTAACCTGCGCCGAAGCCCAGCAGCAACAGGCTGGCCGCAGCGGCCGACCGCCACCAGATCACAGCCTTCTTCCTGCGCCGGGCCGCCAGGCCCGACTGCAGCCTCTCCCAGGACCGGGCAGGGGGCTGTACGCCGGCCTCGCTCAGGCTTTCCCTGAAAAAGGCGTCCAGGGGATGTTTATCCATGCCGTCCATAATCGTTCACATTATCGCCCGGGTGACGGTATTCATGGCCCAGCCTGCGCTGCAGGATGGCCCTGGCCCGGGCCAGGTTCGATTTTGATGTTCCTTCACTGATGCCCAGCATGCCTGCCACCTCATGATGGGGATAGCCTTCGATGGCGCAGAGGTTGAACACCATCCTGTACCTCGGCGGCAGCTCGCTCACCATATTCAGCAGCTCACTCAGCCCCAGCACCTGCTCGGGGCCGTTCCAGTCCACGGCGGCATCCTCCTCAATTTCTTCCACCGGAAACAGCCAATGCTGCCGACGGAAGCGTTCCAGGGCGCTGTTCACCATGATGCGCCGCATCCAGCCCTCAAACGACCCGCTGCCTCGAAAGTCCCTGATCGCCCCGAACACCCGGATGAAGCCCTCATGCAATACATCTTCGGCTTCGGTGCGGTCGCGGGTATAGCGCAGGCAGATGGCATACATCTTCGCCGAGAATTTCTCGTACAACAACTGCTGGTCGGCTTGCCGGCCCGACTGGCAGCCCCGGATGATCTCCTCGAGCGTCTTCATCGCGTGCGTTTGCCGCCAACCTGTCCGGCCAGCTCCCTATGGATGCAGGAGGCGACCAAAAGGTTGCGTTCAACGGGATAAAGGTACGATTCGAAGTGCCCCGCTGCCCATGTCCCCTGGCCCCACCCTCCTGGTACAGCGCCATGTTCCCGGCGCGCGGAATAAGCGTAACTTTACCCCTGCTGAACCTATGTCAGACCCGCCGATCATATCCCGAATCCAGCGTCTGCCACCCGGGGCCTGGCTGGGCCTCTTCCTTATCCTGGCAGTGGCCCTGCGCGCCCTGTCCTTCGGATATTCGGTGATCGACCACGACGAATCCACCTATATCGTGATCGCCCGCGAACTGCTGCAGGGCAAGATCTTCTATATAGATGTATGGGACACCAAACCCCCGGGGATCTTTCTGATCTTCATGGGAATACTTAAACTGGGAGGCCCGTTGGTGCCTATGGTCCGGCTGACCGCGGCCCTGGTCATCGGAATATCCGCTTTCCTCCTTTACCTTTCGGCCCTCCGCTGGGGCCATAAGCGCGCCGCCGCCGCCCTCGCCGGGTTCTCCTATATCCTGATGACCTCAGTGCACGAGTGGAACTTTGCCGCCAACTCCGAGATCTTCTTCAATTTCTTCACCGTGCTCGGGCTCTGGTTCTTCCTGGCCAGGCCCCGGACATACCTCCCCTTCCTTACCGGGCTTGCCTTTGGGCTGGGGTTCATCATCAAGTTCTATGTGTTGTTCGACCTCTTCGCCCTGTGGCTGTTCCATCTGTTCACCGCAAAGGGCCGGGGTTACAGCGGATCGCCCGGTAGCCTGGCAAAGTACAGCCTGGGCATGGCCCTGGGCTTCCTCCTTCCCTTCAGTGTGCTGATGGCGTACTTCGCCAGCGCAGGCCTTTTCCCTGAATTCCGCTTCGCCACCTTCGGACTTCCGGGCAATTATGTCAGCCCCTTCCGGATTCAGCGCGCCCTGGGCTTCTTCTCGGAATTCCACCTGGTTTATCTGCCCTTTGCGATAACCGCCTTGCTGCTGATATTCCGGGGCAGCGACCGCCGCCTGGCGTTACTTGGCACCCTCTGGATGGGTATGGTGTGGATCATCGTGATCCTGCCGGGGAAGTATTTCCACCATTATTATTTTCAGCTCCTGCCCCCACTGGCCTTCCTGATGGCCGCCGCTCCTGATCCGGCGATCAGGATGAGTAAACTATTCGCTGGCCGGGCCAGGACCGTGTTGCCCATAATGCTGGCCCTGGTCATCGCCTGGAGCCTCAGCCTGCAATACAGGAAATATATCGCCAGGACCGACCATCCGCGGGAAATCGCGGCCTATCTGGAGCATCGGATGTCGCCCCAGGATAAGCTCTATACCAATTACGCCACCATCCTCTATGCCTCCCTGCAGCGGAGCCCCCTTCACCGGTATGTGCATCCAACCCTCATCACCGACAAGAACCATGTGAAGGCCGTGGGGATCAATGTTCCCCTGGTGATGCAGAACGTTACCGGGCAACGGCCGGAATGGCTGGTGATCCGCGGTAATCCTCACCATATTATCCAGGAGTATATCCAGCAGCAGTGCTCTCCTGAGAAAGAGTTCGGAAAAGATATCACGGTGTATCACCGTCGTTCCCCATCGGCGCGCTGAAAAGGGGAATCTTTTTTTCCAGGCGCAACCCTTCGCCCCTCCCGGGCATCTTTTCCCTGAATCCGAAGGCATGATGAAGACCAGCGCAATTCTTTTACTGATGGGCATGGGATCGCTGATGCTGTCCTGTACCGAGGAAACCGAAATCGTGGACCCGCGTCCGGTGAGCCTCACCCCCAAACAGCAGCAGGTAGTGGCGGCAGGGAACGATTTCGGCTTCAATGCCTTGCGTACCCTGCTTGCCGAAAGCCCCGACAGCAACCTCCTCATCTCTCCCTTCAGTATTTCTACCGCCCTGGCCATGACCCTGAACGGGGCGGAGGGGGCCACGGAAGACGCAATGCGGAACGTGCTCGGGTTCCAGGGCCTCAGCACGGAAGAGGTCAACGCCACTTTCCGCAAACTGCTCGATTACCTTCCTTCGGCCGATCCGGTGGTCACGATGGAAATAGCCAACAGCATCTGGCACCACCAGGGTTTCAGCATAGTCCCCGCCTTCCTGCAGGAAAACCAGGACAACTTCGGCGCGTCCGTGTATCCGGCCGACTTCAGCAATCCCGCTACCGTCGGGTTGATCAACGACTGGGTGTCGGCCAGCACCCACGGAAAGATCACTTCGATCGTGGACCAGATTCCGCCCGAAGTGGTGATGTACCTCATCAATGCGCTGTATTTCCAGGGCGACTGGACCTACGCCTTCGATACGGAAAAGACGCAAACGGCCGTGTTCAGCGCCCCGTCCATGGATATTACGGTGGAGATGATGCAGCAGCGCAGCCGCATGGATGTGTTGGAGAACAGTCTGGTAAGGGCCGTCAGGCTTCCTTACGGACAAGGCAGGTATGGATTCATCGCCCTGCTCCCGGCTGAAGGAAAGTCGATGGACGAGGTGCTCCTGGGCCTCAACCAGCAGGACTGGGGCGAATGGATGAACCAGTTTGTGGCGATCGACGATTTCCAGCTTTACCTTCCCAAGTTCCACCTGAGCTGGGAAAAGGAGCTGAACGAGCTGCTGACATCCCTGGGGATGGGCATCGCATTCGATCCTGCCCTGGCCGACTTTAGTGGCATCAATCCATCCATACCCTTGTATATCAGTGAGGTAAAACACAAAGCCTTTATGGATGTGAATGAGGAGGGCACCGAAGCAGCTGCCGTCACCTCCGTGGGTATGGGGTATAACAGCGTGTCGATGCTCCGGTTCGATGAACCGTTCCTGTGCTTTATCGTGGAAAGGTATACCGGGCTCGTCGTCTTCTCCGGTTTTGTGACACATCCCGGGGATTGAGGCCTACGATGGTTGATCCATAGACGATAAGGCTATGAAACCCTTTGATAAAGAACTACATATCTTTATTTTTCTTTGCGATTTTGCGAGAAGTATATGATTAATAATTCCTACAGATGAAATCACGCCACAACCTCCTGCTCCTGCTCTTGCCCTTGCTCATGCTCTCCGCGGGCAGCTGCACCGAAGACGACCGCGCCTGTACCGAGGAGTTCGTCATGCTCACGATAAGCCTTTCCTATCCTGACACCTCGCCCGTGCTCCTCGACGACTATACCGTGACCGACCTGAGCAGCGGCCAGGTCCTCTCCCTGTCGGGGGTGGACCAGTGGATCGACAGTGTCAACCGCCTGGAAGGGAGGTATTTCCTCCTGACGGACGGGGAATACGGCCTCACCGATGCCCAGGGCTGGCCCTTCCGTTTCCAGGGGTACATCGATACCACGGAAGTCGTCAGCCGGACCTTCAGCATCCGTAACGATGGCTGTCATGTCCGCCTGGCCTCCGGCAACCCGGACATCGTGATCAACCCCTGATTTTCAAAACAGAACCTCACTATCGTTAAACCAGTTAAATTTGATACATCCATGAAAATCCTTCCCTTTTTCCTACTGGCCCTGCTGCCGCTGGCTCCCGGCTGTTCCAGGGATGATGATGCCCCGGAAACCGTGCCCCCCATCGTGCTCACGGAGAAACAACAGGCGGTGGTGAATGCCGGCAATGCCTTCGGGTTCAATATGCTGAGGTCAGTGGACCAGGCATTTCCCGGAGAGAACTACATGATCTCGCCCCTGAGCATCTCCGCAGCCCTGGGGATGACCTGGAACGGTGCCCTGGGCCAGACCGCCCAGCAGATGCAGGACGTGCTCGGGTTCCAGGGGCTCTCGGCCCAGGAGGTGAACGAATCTTACCAGAAACTGCTCGGCTACCTCCTGTCCAGCGACCCCAAGGTCAGCCTGGAGATCGCCAACTCCATCTGGTACCGCGATGGTTTCCAGGTGCTTCCCTCTTTCATCGCCGTCAATCAGACCTATTTCAACGCCGAAGTGATCGCTGCCAATTTCGGCGACCCGGCCACGGTAGGCCAGATCAATGCCTGGGTCAGCGGCAAGACCCATGGGAAGATTACCAGCATTGTCGACAACATCCCGGAGCTCACCATGATGTACCTCATCAACGCCACGTATTTCAAGGGCGACTGGACGTACCGTTTCAGGGAGGCGGACACCTATACCGCGGACTTCCATCTGGCCGATGGCACGGTGAAGGGCGCCGACATGATGAATATGAAGTGCGACCTGGAGGTGTTGAATTCCGCCCTGGTGGATGGCATCCGCCTGCCTTACGGCGACGGGCGCTACGCCATGATCGCGCTGCTCCCGGCCCAGGGGGTGGAACTGAACGATGTGGTGACGGCCCTGGAACCCAGCCTCTGGGACCAGTGGCTGGGCGGCTTTGCCCCGGTGAATGCCATGGAGGTCCATCTCCCGAAGTTCAAGTTTGAGAAAGAGATGAAGCTCAACGATCACCTGATCGGCCTGGGCATGCCCCTCGCCTTCGTGCCGGGCGCGGCCGATTTCGGGGGCATCAACCCCCAGGAGGAGCTGTACATCGACGAGGTCAAGCACAAGGTGTATATCGATGTGAACGAGAAAGGAACCGAGGCCGCCGCCGTTACCTCGGTCAGCATAGGGGTGACCAGTGCCGGGCCCTACCTCATGTTCAACCGGCCCTTCCTGTTCTTCATCGTGGAAAAGCATACCGGTTACGTTCTGTTTGCAGGCAAAGTCGCCGAACCCAATTACTGAGAATCATGCGCACACGACTGTTTGTATCGATCATGCTCACCCTGGCGTGGGCAGGCCTTCAGGGCCAGGAAAGGGATGTTGAACTGCTGAAGGCCCGGCTGGATCTGCTCGATGCCCGTCTGCAGCTGCTCGACCGCAGCCTGTACGACATGGAGGCGCGCCCGGCCGAGTTCCGCAGCCAGATGGACGCCATGGACCGCTATTTTTCCGAGCAGCGGGATTCCATCATGCTGCTGATGCGCAGGGCGGGCTACCTGCTGAGCTCCCTCGACGGCTATGAGGTGCCGGAATTCAGGCAAAACATCTACCTGGATCCTTACCGCCTCTTCGAGGGATCCATCCTGCTCGGCTACGAGCGGGCCCTCAACCCCGGGCTTTCCCTGGAGATGGCCTTCCTGGGCACCTACCTGACCAAGGGGGGCGGACTGGGTGGGGGGTATTTCCGTTCGCAGGACCTGGCGGCCTATAATGAGATGACCAGCAGTTATGAGAGCATCGACGGGGACATGATCACCGGCTGGGGCCTGCAGCTCAAGGCCAAGAAGTACCTGCTGAACCGCATCAACCCTGCCCGCAAGGCGCCCCTGGGGCTGTACGCCTCCCCCCAGCTCCTCTACCGCAACCTGGCCATCAGCGGGTGGTTCTACGACTGGGTCTACGAGAACGGCTACAGCGATTACATTCCCATGCGGGAAGTGACCCGCCACCTCCATGTATTTGCCGGGGGGCTGATCCTGGGCGGCAAGTTCACCCTGATGAAGGTGTTCTCCGTAGATGCCTACATCGGGGGGATGATGCGCTTGAGCCGCTACACCAGCGAGCATGAGTTCACCAAGTACAAGGAGTGGAACAACATCGACTATTCAGGCGTGCTTCCCACCGCCGGCATCAGCCTGGGCATACTGCAGTAGGGAGTGACTAAGGTGAGCTAAAGTGACTAAAGTTCACAGAGTTAAGAGTATTTAGAGTACTTAGAGTACTTAGAGTACTTAAAGTACTTAAAGTACTTAGAGTACTTAAAGTACTTAGAGTGCCTAAAGTTCATAGAGTTAGGAGTACTTAAAGTACTTAGAGTACTTGGAGGGTCCGAAGTGCCTGAAGTTGATAGTACTTGGAGTTAGGAGTACCTGGAGTGCTGTTCGCTGTCCGCTTCGCGTTTTTCCGCTATTCGCCTATTTTCATTATCATAAAATATACGCCAGAATCGTGGCGGCTATTTCCAGATAATGCAAATAACCGCCAAAAATTCCAGCCACACCCGGCAGAGGGCACGTTGCTCAGTTACTCGCCGGACATCCAGTCTCTGGCCGGGATTGCGCAAGTGTCTGATTATGTGAAACAAGGCAATTCCCTTGCATACCACAGCGACCACGTGACTAAAAATCTAACCCAAGGTAACCATAGTCCAAATATTCTCAATATCTTTAGGCCGGTGACTTAGGCTCTTGATTATCAGACAATGAACGCCGTCCGCTATATGCGAAATATCCGCCATAGGTTCTGATAGCGAAATGTTACAAGCAAGCCTAAAAAAAAGACAGCGACATGAAAATTGATAAGAAAATATACAATGACAAAGTAGAAAATCAAATCGGACTGACTGCCGACTGTACCAGCCGACCCGATAAAGTTTTATTTTTTTGCCGACACACATTTTTTGTTTTTAAGAGCCGACACACATTGCACACATTGGCAAGTCGCACCAGCCGACACACAGACCAAAACTTGCCAAAGAGTGCAATTTTGCCTACGCTTCAAAAAGAATTTTTTGATTGATAAATATTAAGTACTTTTGACTATGAATTTAAGAAAAAAGAATTTTATGACATAACATAAAGTGAAATAAAAATATAGAAGCGTTAGCTTTTATTCTTGCAGTTGAAAATCGCCAGTTTGAAACGCATACAGGAATAATAGGTGAAACGCTCACGCCAAGGGCGTGGGCTGAACTTATTTGTATGCGTGGGTGTCTGGCGATACCTCAACTGCGGATATAGTTATAGTCCCACGCTTCTTTTATTAATAATCACCATACTTGGGGCTGGTGTGGCAATTTTAAACAAATATTTTTATGGTTAAACAAATGATTTTCGGAACAGCCCTTTGTCTTGGCTTGGTTTTCTCATCGCAGCAAAATTGCTTTGCTCAAGAAAAAACAAAAGACGAATTAAAAGCAGAACGTGAAGCTTTGAAATCAGAAATGAAATCTAAAGAAGCTGAAGAACGTAAAGCAAAGTTTGAAAAACTTGAAGCCCCAAAACCTTCAGGTGTAGCCAGTGTTGATGAACTTGCAACGAATTCTACCAAAATGTTGACATCAACAAAAGAAATTAATGCACAAGTTCCAGAAATGTACAAAAGAACAATTGGTGAAACAGTTGACGGAGTTACAGACGTTACAGTTAAGAAACCAACTTTAGAAGAACTCGTTGCCCTTGCTACAAACATTTCAACACAAATCAAAGCAGTATCTGATGCCTCATCCTCTGTTACAACTGCTTCAAGTGATGTAAAAAGTGCTTCACCAATGCAAGCTCCAAAGGCAACCAAATCATTAAATTATTCAAAGGAAGTTCTTGCATTGGTAGGTCCTGAACTGCAATTGAATTTGAAGGTTGTTAATAATCTTATTGCTACTTTAAAATCAGCAAATAATAATTAGTATGCGAAGATTTACATTTGCAATATTCTGTTTAGTGAATAGCCTAATCGGCTATTCACAAACAGATTCTAAACCAGTTGTCGGAGTAGCTGAGTTTACAAAAGAGGTTGAATCAAAATACGCCAGTTCTGTCGCGGAAAAGGTTGTTCAGGTAGTAACAAATACAAAACGCTTTATTGTTGTAGATAGAACCAGTTACGATAAAGTTAAACAAGAACTTGAATTTCAAAAATCAGAGGCATTTCTGGATAGTAAGAACACTGTAAAACAAGATGCTGCATTAGCTGCGCAATATATGATTATTGGTCATATAGTTAAAATGAGTGTTTATGCAATGAAAAATCCTGACGGGAGTGTAAATGGGTATAAAGCAAGTACAGCATTCACATTAAAAGTAAACGATGTCGAGACTGGCAAAACTACAGAAGCAGAGAGTTTTCAAACAGAAGTTAGTCCAATAATGCTTTCTCCTGAAAGTGCTGTAAATGAAGCATTAAAATCCATTGAGCCACAATTGACATCTTACTTTATAAAAACATTTCCATTGACAACCAAGATTAGCAAGGTTCTCACGAGTAAAAAAGATGCTGCAACAACAGTGTTAATAGCAGGAGGAAAAGCGTTCGGTTTTAAAGAAGGAGATAAACTAACTGTTGAAAAAATTGAAATGATTGATGGAAAACCATACCCAAGCCAAATTGGAGAAATAAAAATTATAAAAATTGCTGGTGATGATTTTTCTGAATGTTCGGTTTCAGATGGTGGTAAAGAGATTCTATCAAGATTCAATGCCGCAGAAAAATTATCTTGCAAATTAATCATTAAATAATTTCTTATGAAACATAGAAAAAATCAGAGTGTATGGGTTATTATTATATTGCTACTTCTTTCATTTGGTTGTAGCAGAAAGACAATACCCACAGCAGAAGTTAATTTTCTTTCAGGGAGTGATGGTACTATTACAATGAGAGCTATTGGAATAGGAGCAAATCAAGAAGATGCAATTATTGATGCAGAGAAAAACGCTTTTAATGTTTTATTTTTTAGAGGGCTTCCAGAATCTGAACAGAAAATTGCTTTAATCGGAACAAATGAGGCCGAGGAAAAAGGAAAACACAAAGATTACTTCGATAAATTTTACAAAGATAAACGTTACAAAACCTTTGTAATGTCATCAATCCCGACAAGTGATTTAATTAAACACAAGGGAGGAAAGAAAAGTATATCTGTTGATGTTAAAATTAACTTGGTTGCTTTAAGAAAAGATTTGGAACAGTTTAACGTTATCCGAAAATTCGGATATTAAAAATTTATAACAATGAAAATAAGAATATTTATTTCAGCAATAGTGCTTTTTCAAGCAATTCTATTGAACACTGTTATAGGACAGAATGCATCTACTAATAGCGGTGGTCAGGTTGTTACGGTTCAACCTAAAATTATGGTAATACCCTATACAAAGGAAGGTGAAGACCTACGTACTGTATTGGAAAATGATGAAAATAAGAGGATTGCCATAACTAAAATAAAAGAAGGTTTTGACAGCAGAGGATTTACAACAGTTGATTTTGTTGCAAAATTAAAAGCAGCAAAGGACAATAACGCATTTACATCAGATAATCAGACCGATATAAAGGCACAAATTATTCAAATGTCTGGTGCAGATGTTTATGTTCAAGCCGAAGTGATTGCAGAAAAAGGGCAATCCGGCAGTTCAGTAAAATTAATTCTCACAGCTTACGAAGCATCAACAGGTAATTCTTTATCAAATAAAGTTGGCGAGAGTGGAAAATTTTATACAGATGACTTTAATAAACTTGCATCCAAGGCGGTTGAAAGTTGTGTTGAGGACTTCTTGAACGTAATGCAAGCAAAGTTTACAGACATTGTGAATAATGGAAAATCTGTAATTATAGATATTAGTTTTGATGCTGGTTCGCAATATAAAATGTCCTCTGAAATCGGACCAGACGGTTTACCTTTATCAGACCAAATTGAGATGTGGATGGAAAAGAACGCTTTTAAAAACAATTATCATATTCAAGGTACAACAGACCTTAAAATGATTTTTGATGATGTTAAAATTCCTCTGAAAGATCAAGCTACTGGTAACAACTACAATCCTAATAAATTTGCTCTTGAACTGTTTAAATTCTTTAAAGGTTTAGGATTACAACCAGGCAAAGACGTTAAAGGAAATACAATTTATATAACCATAAAATAGCTGAAAGATGAAAATAATATATTTTGCGTTAATCGCTTTAGGGTTTGCTTTTACATCTTTTGCTCAATCAACCAATGATGTAGGAAAAATTGCACTTTCTGTTGTAATGCCTGAAAATGTTGATGGTTTAGATGTTTCGCAACTTTCTAAACTTGAAACAAAAATCTATCAAATTGTTACCGTATCTGGTTTAGCGGCATCAGGATACAATAATAATTTTGTCATTTACCCTAAGTTTGCTATTTATGAAAGTAACATTGTTGAAGGCGGTATGCAAAATATTACTGTCGTTACAGCAGAATTAAGTTTGTTCATTAAACAAGTTGACAATAATTTGTTATTTTCAACAATTAGTAAACAACTCAAAGGAAGCGGAAGCAATAAAGAATTGGCAATTACAAATGCTATTTCTAAAATTCCAACAAGTGACTCCGAATTTAAGACTTTCATTGAAAATGGAAAAACTAAAATAATCCAGTACTATGAAACAAAATGCGTGGATATTATTAAAAAATCTGATAGTTATATTAAGATGCAGCAGTATGATCAAGCATTGGGTTTATTAATGACTGTTCCTGAAGAAGTATCAAGTTGCTACAATCAAATTCAGGACAAAGCAATTGAGGTATATAAAGCTTATCAAACACAAAAATGTGCTGAATTAATTCAAAAGGCGAAAACCTCACTTGCAGCTAATGATTATGTTGGTGCATTGAACATTCTTTCAGAAATTGATCCTTCTGCTTCTTGCTTTAATGAGGCACAAACATTAGCAAAAACAGCCGAAACAAAAGTTGATGCCGAAGAAAAAAAGCAATGGGATTTTCAAATGAAGCAATATAATGATGCTGTTAGCCTTGAAAAGCAAAGAGTTGAAGCAATAAAGGAAATAGCGGTTTCTTATTATAAAAGTCAACCTACGACTGTAAATTACAATTATATTGTCAAGTAGTTTTGCTCTCATATATTTATGTTAACTTTGTAGAAAATATTTGTATATGGGTAACATTAAGCTATTTGAGAGTAAAAAAGTTCGTTCCGAGTGGAACGAAAAGGAGCAACAATGGTATTTTTCAATAATTGATGTTATTGAAATCCTTACAGAAAGCCAAAGACCAAGAAAATATTGGGCTGACTTAAAGAAAAAGCTGTTACAGGAAGGGTTTGAGCAGTTGTCCGAAAAAATCGGACAACTGAAAATGGAGGCATCAGACGGCAAAAAATATCTGACTGATGTCGCAGATGTTAAGACATTGCTTCGAATAATACAATCAATCCCATCACCTAAAGCTGAACCTTTTAAACGTTGGCTTGCCCAAGTAGGATATGAAAGACTTGAAGAAATTGAAAATCCCGAATTAGCTACCCAGCGTACTCGTGAACTATACAAAGCAAAAGGATATTCTGATGACTGGATAGAAAAGAGAATGAGAAGTATTGCCATTCGTGAAGAATTGACAGAGGAATGGAAAAATAGAGGAGTTAGAGAACAACTTGAATATGCAATATTGACCGCAGAAATTTCTAAAGCAACATTTGGTTTAACTCCTTCGGAATATAAAAAAGTAAAAGGATTAAAAAGTCAGAATTTACGCGACCACATGACTGACCTTGAATTGATATTTTCAATGCTTGGAGAGGCTTCAACTACTGAGATTGTAAAGACAAAGAATCCAAAAGGATTTGTTGAAAATAAAAAAGTTGCTAAACAAGGTGGTGCTGTTGCAGGAAACGCAAGAAAAGAACTTGAACAAAGAACAGGTAAAAAAGTTGTAACAAGTGAAAACTATTTGCCCGAACCCCCAAAAAATAAAAAATTAAAGAATGGGGAAAATGAATAGCCAACACACAAAGCATACACATTTGCAAGCCGCACAAGCCCTGACACAAACCAAAGCTTGCAAAAGAGTATGCTTTTTCCAACCCTGAAAAAAAACAAAAAATCTCCCCCCTTAAAGAAAAATAAAACTTTGCCGACACACAACCCGACAGACAGAAAAGGTATGAAAGAAATAGTTGATAAACAGATAGGTATGTCGCTTGACAGGAAAGAAGGCCAGCTTGTAACAGGCGGTATATTTTATTGCCGAGATAGTGCGGGTTTCAGCGTTTCTGCATCTAATAAACTTTCGTGTAACTTGACAGGGCAGTGCTTCGAAATCGGCAACAAAAACATACCGCCAATCCGTTATGGCCAATTCCTCCTATGAAAAGATTTTGATTGATTTTTTAAGATAACGTCAAAAGGCCAAATCAGGGTTGATCAAATTGAATTTGCTGATTAATTAAAGTATTGACTATCAATTAAAACAGTTTGACGTTATTTAGGATTCGAAGAAATGAATTCAATAATATGATGTTATGAAATATGAGATTTAAAAATTTGCATATCACTAATTTTCGTGCAATTCAAAATTTATCGTTAACAGAATTAGATGATATTGTTTTAATTGTGGGTCAAAACGGCGTTGGTAAATCATGTGTTTTTGATGCTATAAGATTATTGAAGTCAAGTTATGGTGGATATAATCCAAATGAATGGGAGCATTGGTTTGATGAGTTTCAACTTCGTGGAGGTAATCGAGAAATTACATTTGAAAAAGTACTAAGAGATAAAACCAAGCCATTGACTATTTCAGCAGAATTGGAACTGTCTGATTCCGAAATATCGTTCTTAAAAAAAAATGGTAAAAGGCTTATAGAATCAATTTTATGGAAAACTTATTCAAATAAAAATAATATTGGGGTCATTGATATAAATTCTAAATCATTTGCTCAACAGTATAGGCAATATGGAGAAACTGTAGATAAAGAAACAAAAGCAGCTTTAGTTCATCTTAAAAAACAAATAAAAGAAAATACATTTCATGGTAAAGCTGAATTTTATATTGATAATGAGCCCGTTATAAGCTCTAACATTATATTAGAAATCATTTTCAGTACATTTGAACCAGACAATATTGGTATAATTGATTACCATGGTGCACATCGAAATTATCAGAAGGAAAGTATATCGAATCTTAATATTCGCTTTGACCAAGATTTGGAACAATATAAAGGTCATGCATTATACAACTACACCAACAAATACAATAATGTCAAGACTGAAATGGCATCAAGTTATGTAAAAGCATTAATTGCAAGGGAGAGTGGATATGAAGAAACTGCAATCAGTTCACTAAATGATTCATTGAAAGAATTATTTAACAAATTTTTCCCAGGAAAAACTTTTCAGGGTATTATTCCAACAAAGGATGGACGGCTTGAATTTCCTGTAAAGTTGTCAACTGGCCAGATACATGATATTTCTGAATTATCATCTGGTGAAAAGGAGGTATTATTTGGTTATTTAAGATTAAGAAATCAAGCGCCCAGAAATTCAGTAATTTTAATTGATGAACCAGAATTACATCTGAACCCCAAAATATCAAAGCAACTTCCAGAATTTTATTATAAAACTATTGGCTTAGATTTAAATAATCAAATTTGGTTAGTTACACATTCTGATACTATTCTTCAAGAATCAGTAGGATTAAATGGTTTTAGTATTTATCATATGTCTGAAAGTGATTCTTCTGGAGAGAACCAAGCTCGAAGAATTTCAATTAAGAAAGACATTGAAGCTGCTTTAATTGACATCATTGGTAGCATTTCCTCATATAAGAAAGGGAATAAAACAGTTATTTTTGAAGGAAAAGATTCAGATTTTGATAAAAAAATGACAACATCTTTATTTCCTGAATTTGATAAAACAGTTAACTCAATCTCGGCAGGAAATAAGAGCAATGTGAAAAATGTTCAAGAAGTATTGAAAATAGCAGAAAAAGAAGGTGTAATAAATGGGCAATTTATATCTATTGTTGATAAAGATTCTGGAAATAGAATTGAAGAAATTGACAAAAAGGAATTTTCTTGGGACGTATATCACATTGAGAATTATCTTTTAAATGGAAAGTTCATTTTAGAAGTCCTTAAAGACTTAGATATTGTCCAAAATGAAGTTGATACCGAACTAAAAATTGAAAATGAACTTAAAACACTTGCAATATCTACGCAAAAATTTCATTTAAGACATAAATTACATGAATTTGTTGAAAATGAAATATATAAATGCATCAATATTAGAGTTGATGAGGAAGGAGAATTATATAAAGAGTTTTATGAAGCTTCAAAAATGACACAGAAAGATATAAATGAAAAACTTTCTAACGAATTAAGTGAGAAAAATCTTAAAAAGAAACTCTTGTATATAAAGAATAAAATGGCAACTTCGTTAAAAACAGATGAATGGAAAAAGGAGTATCGAGGTAGGAATATTTTGAAAATTTTTGTAAGTAAATATGGTCAAGGAATAAATTATGAGCATTTTAGAAATTTGATAGTTTCAAGGATGAAAATCGCTGTTTTTAGGCCAGAAGGTATGAAAGATGTTATTGATAAAATTTTGGAACTTGAATAAAAGGCCATAACACTGAGTAGCCGACCATTTGCCCTTTTGACTGTTTCGCGTGCGCGAAACCTCCGTAAAAGGGCAAACAGGCGGCGACACTGAACGTTATGGGCAATAAAAAAAGGAACTAACTTTACAACATGAAAGAAGCGAAAGAAAAGACAAGAGCTGACAGAAACCGAACATTGACTGTTACTGATACAGAGCGGGAAAGATTGTCCCAAAGCCTTATTAGAATAGATGAAGTAAAACAATTGAAGCCTGATGAAATAATAAATAAAACAATCCTTGGGGACATATTCGCGGCTTTAGATAAATTGCCCAAAGGGTTCGCTGACCTAATTGTTATAGATCCTCCCTATAACCTAGACAGGGACTTCCATGGTTTCAAATTTAAGTCCTCGGATAATAATTCCTATCTGGAATATCTACGGTCTTGGTTCCCAAAAGTAGTTAGTCTCTTAAAAGATAATGGCTCACTTTATCTCTGTGGTGATTGGAAGTGCACGTCGGCATTGCAACAAGTGATGGACGAAAATATGGTTGTATTAAATAGAATAACTTGGCAAAGAGAAAAAGGACGAGGGGCATTATCAAACTGGAAAAATGGAATGGAGGATATATGGTTCGGTGTAAAAAATAAAAATGATTACTACTTTGATGTTGATTCCGTCAAAATGAAAAGAAAGGTTATTGCACCATACAAAGTTGATGGAAAGCCAAAGGACTGGGAAGAGACTGAAGATGGAAATTTCAGACTTACTTATCCATCAAACTTTTGGGACGACATAAGTATACCTTATTGGTCAATGCCAGAGAATACCGATCATCCTACCCAGAAACCAGAGAAGTTAATAGCTAAGTTAATTTTAGCATCATGCCCCCTTGATGGTATTGTTTTCGATCCGTTTCTAGGTTCAGGAACTACCTCAGTTGTTGCCAAAAAGTTGAATCGAAAATATGTGGGGGTGGAAATGAATGAAGAATATTGTGCTTGGACTGAAAAACGGATAGAAAATGCTGAAAAAGATAAATCGATACAAGGTTATGTTGATGGGGTTTTTTGGGAACGTAATACACTCAATATTCAACAAAAGACAATCAAGAAAAAGCAATCAGAATCAACCAAAGCAATCTCAAACCTTTTCGACTAACAATATGAAGACGCTTAACCTTTTCATAGATTTTATTAAATCTCATGATGGTATTGGGAATAAAGCAAAATTAACTGGCTTAGCAGTCAACCAATTTAAATTAACAAAAGATAGATCGGCATACTACTGTAATTCATTTGCAGTTAGGTTTAGTCAATCAAGTAGTGGTGGTTTTTCCAATACCGTTCTTTCACTTTCCAAACTTCAAAAGTATGATCATGTACCGTTTTTAGTTTGCCTAGTAACTGAAACAGAAAATAAACTTTTTATAGCGAATACCACTTTCCTTACAAAGGTCAGCCATTCTTCACAAGCTCTTACGGTATATAATATTAAGGGAAGCTTTAACGGGTCAGATATCATAAAAGAATTTGAAGGAGTAATAAATAATAGAGACAATATTAATAAGCTATATGCGATTCATTCAGAAATTGGATTTGAAGGTAATTTACCAAGACTTGTCGAGGCAACATCCAATATAAGCCCAACGGGTAAAAGATTCGACATTGGTGAACGAGAGAAAGAAAATATAGAAAGGTCTATTCAGCGCGCAATAGAATTTTGCTCAATACCCGAATTTATTACATTAAAGAATGAACTAGACAATAAGGTAAAGCAATATGAAAATGAAATTCTGATTGCGAGTCACATTGAAAATGTGAACATTAGAGGTAGAATTATTGAATATTTCATCGCTGGAGACGATGAAAAACTTAAAGCTCAACTTGTAAGTGATATCACAGAAGAATATAATAAGCTTCCTGCGTTCAAAACAGAAAACACATTGGGCGACTATGTAAGAGTATTTGATAATCATCATACAGAGACTGATGTTAAGACAAAAATCGTTTTGCTCAACTCAAATCCCAAAGCATATAACATTGACAAGTTTTTGGAATTTCACAATAGGTCAAACACTGTTTTCCTTTTCTATTTCATAGGTATTGATGCCAAGAAAATATTTAATAATATTTTGATTTCAGTTTTTCAAAAAGATTTATTGAGTAGTACAATTCTTTTAAGACATTGGGCTGGCAGAAATTCAAGGGGGGTAACCCAATTTGAAGGCACAACCATACAGAAATTGCTTGAGACACCTTCAACAGTAATCGATGAAAAAATAGCCACGGAATTCATTCAAAAGCTTTATGACTTGTAGAACACTTTACTGCCCATAACAAAAACTATATGTCAATTGCCGTTTCCGTGCCGACAACAAGCCGTGTAGCCCGCAACAGCGGCGGTGCGGCTCGACAGGGACGAAGCCCGCAGTCGGCAACTGCATATGGTTCCGTCCGTTACATGAAATTAAGAGAACAGTAAAGCAAAATGAAGAAGATAACAGTTGCGACAACAGTAAAGGCACCAATCTCAACAGTGTGGGAATACTGGACTAAACCGGACCACATAATGAAATGGAACTTTGCTTCCAGCGAATGGTTTTGTCCACGGGCAAGGAATGATGTGAAACCAGGAGGCGAATTCAACTGGCGAATGGAGGCCAGGGACGGAAGTATGGGATTCGACTTCTCGGGTGTATATGATCAAGTTAAAGAAAATGAACTGATTACATACCGAATATCGGACGGGAGAAGGGTGGAAATCCGGTTTACGGAACGAATGGATGAAGTCAGTTTATCTGAGTCCTTTGAAGCGGAAGAGACCAATGCTGAGGAAATGCAGAGAGCAGGTTGGCAAGCAATTCTTGATCACTTTAAACAATACACGGAACGTAACCTTTGAGACTTCATTAAATACGGCCATGGCTGTGGTTCGGTAATCAGGCGCAGGAAGCAGATGGATCTTATTGCGCTGTATCCGATGATTCAAAAATTATTTCAGACAGAACATGCCGCGGATCGAACGCACCACCCGGAACAAGGAACGCTTCCTGGACTTATTGCTGCTCGCCGATGAGCAGGAAGATATGGTCCAACGGTATTTGCCGGAGGGGGAGCTGTATGCTGGTCGGCACCGGGGAAACACCGGCCATCCTCTCCTTCTATGGAAGCTGCGGCTTTCAGCCGGCGCACCGGGTAAAAAACTTCTTTACCGACCATTACGACCATCCCATGTTCGATGGCGACATCCAGCTGGTGGATATGATCTACCTTCGAAAGGAGTTGTAGCTGCGACTCGGAAGGAAGTGCCTGAAGTGAGCTAAAGTGACTAAATATCATGGAGTTAGGAGCGCTTCTCGCTCTCCGCTTTTCGCTTGTGCTGTCCGGCATCCACTATCCACTATCCACTATCCACTATCCACTATCCACTATCCACTAACATTAGCCACTAGCCACTAGCCACCAAATCAGCCCACCACCAGCTTAAACCCCACCCCGTGCACGTTGAGCAGGCGCACCGAGGGCTCTTCGCGCAGGTACTTGCGCAACTTGGTGATGTAAACGTCCATGCTGCGGGCGTTGAAATAGGAGTCGTCGCCCCAGATCTTCTTCAGGGCCTCGGCCCGGTCCAGCACCTGGTTCTTCTTCAGGCACAGCAGCCGCAACAGCTCGGCCTCCTTGGCCGTGAGCTTGTGCACCTCCTCCCCGCGCACCAGGGTCTGCTTCACATGGTCGAACACAAACTGCCCCAGGCGGAACTCCTGCTGCTCCTCGTTCCCCGGTTCGGGCCCCGAACGGCGCAGGATGGCCTGCATGCGGGCCAGCAGGACCTCCATGCTGAAAGGCTTGGTGAGGTAATCATCGCCCCCCACCTCAAAGCCCCGGAGCACATCCTCCTGCAGGGACTTGGCCGTAAGGAACAGGATAGGGATCTCCTGGTTCATCGCGCGGATCTCCGCCGCCACGGTAAACCCATCCTTGGCCGGCATCATCACATCCAGGATGCAGAAATCGAAACGGTCGCGACGGTAGGCATCCAGGGTCTCCTCCCCGTTCACGCACAGACGCGTGGGATACCCCTTGGCCTCCAGGTAAGACTTGAGGATGTTCCCAAGGTTGCGGTCATCTTCCGCCAGTAATACGTGAATGTTGTCGTCCATAGTGATGTGATATGTTGTATGTTGTATGTTCCCTGGTCACTCGTACCTGAGTAATGCCTTTCCACTTTCCACTTTCCACTGGCACTAGCCACTAGCCACTAGCCACTAGCCACTAGCCACTGATATCTCACCCCGGCAAGGTAAACCAGAATTCCGATCCTTTGCCGGGCTCGCTCTCCACGCCCACCTTGCCGCCATGCTGTTCCACTATGGCCTTGACATAACTGAGCCCAAGGCCGAAACCTTTGAAGTTATGTACGTTGCCTGTGGGGACCCGGTACAGCCGGTCGAAGATCTTGCGCTGGTCCGCCTTGCTGATCCCGATCCCGTTGTCCCTGATCCTCACCATCACCCCGCTGCCGAGATCTTCGGTACTGACCAGAATGGACGGCTTGCGCGGGGTGTATTTGTTGGCGTTGTCGAGCAGGTTGTAGATGACATTGGCCATGTGCACGGGGTCGGCCTGCAACTGATGGCGGGTGGCTGCGAGGCGGAGACCGATGTTGCCGTCCTTGATCTCAACCTGGATGCGGATGTTCCTCACTACATCCCCGATGACTTCGTGCAGGTTTACCATCTCGGTCTTGAGCCTGAGCTCGCCTTTTTCGATGATGGCGGTTTGCAGGATCTTTTCGGCCATGATCCCCAGCCGGCGGTTCTCTTCGCTGATGATGCTGATGTAGCTGCCATACAAGGCGTCCGACTTCTCTATGTCCTTGTCGTTCAGGGCCTCGCACGCCAGGGCCACGGTGGAGATGGGCGTCTTGAACTCGTGGGTCATGTTGTTGATGAAGTCATTCTTCATCTCCGCGAAGCGGCGCTGCCGCAGCAAGCTGTTGATGCTGTATGCGAACGACATGATGATGACGATCATCAGTACAAAGGAGATGGCCACCAGTCCCCACATCTGGGTGAGCAGGTAGGAGCGCTGGCGGGGGAAGTAGAGGATGAGGAAATCGGGGTTGTTGAGCATGTCGGAAGGGAAGAGCGTGAAGAGCATCCCTTCGGTCAGCAATTCCCTTTCCAGGGTTTCGTCGCTGAGAATGGTGAATCCGTTGCGCAGGGGGTTGAACACCCCGAAGGTAAATTCGGCCAGTATGCCGCGGTTGTGCAGCTCGGTGCGCAGCAGGGTGTCGAGCATGCCCTGCCTCAGGTGGTGCTCCAGCACCAGGGGCTGACTGCGGAAGAGCATCTCGGTGAGGGCCTTTTCCATGAGGTCGGCCTTACGCTGGACGAAGGCATGGATAACGGCCTGCTTCAGGCTGTCGGGGGCCTGGTCGGTCCTTCCGTGCTGCAGCTCGTCCGGGAGGGGGTCGGAGGGCTTGAGCCCGGGAACTATGGCGGTGCGCCGCTGTTCGCGCCGCATCTCACTGGTACCGGCCCTGTTTCGCGCTCCCTGCCCCTTTTTTCGCAGCAGGCCGGGGTTGGACCTGAGGTATTGATCGAAGGTATGCCTCAGGGAGTCGAGCTCGGCCAGCTCGGTGAGGTCGGAGAGGGGTTCCCCATCCTGCTGGAGCACCCTGAGCGCATCAAGCTGTTCCAGGCGGCGCACCACCTGGCGGGCGGCATCGCTCACGCCCCGGCGAAAGTTCTCCTCGCGGATCTCCATGCCGTTGCGTATCCATATCACCTGTATGGTCATCAAGCCCAGCAATGCCAGGCTGGCCAGGAGGATCACGATGGCGAGCGACCTGCGGTTCATAGGCGACAAAGGTAGGAGCGGCCCGGGCCGCCGGACCGGCAACTTAACACTTTTTAACGTTTGTTATAGCGCATTAACATCTTGGGCGCCTGGCGGGATTTACTTTTGTACCTGTAGTTTGAAAGCATACCATGCAAGGCTGCTTTCTCATGTACTTCTTCGTGCATCCTGCCTGATAAGCACGTTTTGGTTTTTGGTTTTGGGAGTGCGGCCTGTGGTGGGCCGCACTGTTTTTAGTGGCTAGTGGCTAGTGGCTAGTGGCTAGTGGCTAGTGGCTAGTGAAAAATGTGAAGATGCAGCTGGGGTAACTATCCTCTTTCCTTGTTCGACAGGGGTTGTTCAATGTTTCCAGTTTGATATCATGGTGTTGGTCTCTATCTTTATTAGCTGAAATGGTTCAGGCGTTCTGCCGCATCACCACTCAATCCATTTCGGCAATGCGATCCCTCAATGCTTACCTCCTGCCGAAGCAGACCGTAATGCTGCTCTTTCCTGGTTTGTTTGTACATACACCTTTCAGCGTGCAAGCCCAGAGGTACGGGGAATGGGAGCTGGTTGCCGAGTTCGATCGTATGATGTGGGATATCACCTGTGGCCTTCCTTGAGCATCGGGCACTGCGCATTGAGCTCTGATCATTGATCCCTATCTTCGTAAGCCAAATTACTGCCCTATGATCCAGCTAAAGGTCGATACCTCCTATCTGGAGGGTTTCGTTTCCAGGGAAGATATCCTGGCTTTTGAGAAGGAGGTGTTCCGCCATCGCGGGGTGCTGGAGCAAAAGACCGGTCCTGGCAACGATTACCTCGGATGGATGGGCTTACCCGGAGAGGTTGGCAAGGCGGAGCTCGCCGCCGTGAAGGAGGCTGCCCTCCGTTTACAGGGGGTGTGCGACACCCTGGTGGTGATCGGCATCGGGGGCTCCTACCTGGGGGCCCGGGCCATCATCGAGGCCCTGCAGGATCCGCTGCTGCGCCATCGCACGGGCTTTCCTGAGGTGGTATACGCCGGCCATCATCTCTCGGAAGATTACCACCACGCCCTGTTGCGCTGGCTGGGAACACGGGAGGTGGCCCTGGTAGTGATTTCCAAATCCGGCACGACCACCGAGCCGGCCGTCGCCTTCCGTTTTCTCAAGGAGTATGTGGAGAAGCGATACGGGAAGGCGGGCGCCAGGGAACGTATCGTCGCGGTCACCGACCACTCCCGCGGCGCCCTGCGCAAGCTGGCTTCCGAAGAGGGCTATACCACCTTTGTGATCCCTGATGACGTGGGCGGACGCTACTCCGTGCTTAGCCCTGTGGGATTGCTGCCTATCGCCGCCGCAGGCTGGGATGTGGATGCCCTGGTGCAGGGCGCCCGATCCATGGCCGACGCATTGCATGTGGCCACCACCCTGGAGGGTCACCCCGCCGGATGGTATGCCGCGGCCCGCCAGGCCCTCTACCGTCGCGGAAAGGCCATAGAAGTGCTGGTGAACTACGAGCCCGCCCTTGGTTATCTCAGCGAATGGTGGAAACAACTGTACGGCGAAAGTGAAGGCAAGCAACAGCGCGGCATCTTCCCTGCCTCGGTCAGCTTCACCACCGACCTGCACTCCATGGGCCAATACCTTCAGGATGGGCTGAGGGTTCTTTTCGAGTCAGTGATCTCCATAGAAAACCCGCGGGCTTCGCTCCTTGTACCCCACGACCCGGAAGATGCCGACGGGCTGAACTTCCTGGCCGGGTTGCGGCTATCTGATGTCAATGCGAAAGCTGAACTGGGGACCCTGCTGGCCCATGTGGACGGGGGTGTGCCCAATCTGCGGATTGTACTGCCCCGCGTCGACGAGCAGGTCCTGGGGGAACTGGTCTATTTCTTCGAAATGGGATGCGCCATCAGCGGGTACATGCTGGAGGTGAACCCCTTCGATCAGCCCGGGGTGGAGGACTACAAGCGCAATATGTTCGCCCTGCTCGGCAAGCCCGGCTTTGAAGTCCAGCGGGAAGCCCTCCTGAAGAGGTTGGGATAAGCCCCCAGTTTTCCGGAAAAGGAAGGCGGCCCGCAGATGCAGGCCGCCCGAACGGTATATGAGAAAGTAGAGAAAGGGGGCGTTGAAAGGCTCAGAAGCTCACCATCAGGCGCTCGCCGAATCCGAGCTGCGATTCCATGGCGTTACCGTCGAGTTGCAGCATGCAGCGGGCCCAGCTGCTCTTTTCCTTGTGGAGTGCTCTCACGATGCAGCCGGTGTCGAAAGGGATGTCGTTCACGTTCTCTTCTGCCGGCAGGGTCACCTGGCCCAGGGTAATCACATCCAGGGTATTGAAGGGGATGTCGTGGATGTAGGCTTCTTCTTCCAGGTGGATGCCCTGAAGGGCGAACACTTTGCCGCTGGGATAGACGGAATCGTCAGTACTGTTTTCCTCCTCCGTTACGATGCCGCTGAAGAGCACCACATCCAGGGTGTTGAAGGGGATGTCGTCCACATATTCTTCTTCAGGAAGGACGGTGGAGAGGTCGAGCACCACCTCGCGGGTGTCGAAGGGGATGTCATCCACATAGGCCTCTTCTTCCAGGGCCATCCTGCGGGGCGGGTTTTCCATGGCCCCCAGGACAGGGATGGTGAGGATGAGGATCAGGAGGGCGCTTATCGTAGTTTTCATAACTGCTTTCATTGTTCGGTTCATTGACGTGACAAGCCTTTAACACTTTACGTGCCAAACTTTGTAAGTATCAGAAAAAGAATGTGATACAAGGATTGTTCCGAAGATGTCAGCGGCGAAAGCAAGGGGTTGGATGTATCCCGGTGGACACTGGTGTCCGGAAGTGGACAGACAGTGGCTAATGGCTAGTGGCTAGTGGCTAGTGATAGTGGATAGTGGATAGTGGCGGAGGCAGATGGGAATCAATTACTTGTGTGGCATGGTGAGCTGAGCCGGATAGAGGTTTCGACCATGAACCATCCTTATTCCTTGTTCCCGGAGACGACAAGCACGAACTCCCCCCGGGGAGGGCTGGCTTCGAAGTGCCGGATGAGCTCGCTGAGGCTGCCCCTGAGGGTTTCTTCGTGGAGTTTGCTGAGCTCCCGGGATACCGACACCAGGCGGTCGGGGCCGCAGTGCTCGCTCAGTTGGACCAGGGTCTTCAGCACCCGGTGCGGGGATTCGTACAGTATGGTGCTGTAAGGAGAGGACGCGATCTGCATGAGGCGGGTCTGGCGACCTTTTTTGTGGGGCAGAAAGCCTTCGAACACAAACCGATCGGAGGGCAGGCCACTGACCACCAGGGCCGGGATGAGGGCGGTAGCCCCCGGGAGGCATTCTGTCTCCAGTCCCTGGCGAAGGCACTCGCGCACCAGCAGGAAGCCCGGATCGCTGATGCCCGGGGTGCCGGCATCGGTAATGAGGGCCATGCGCTGGCCCACCCTCAGACGTTCCACCAGGGAATCGGTGACCTTATGCTCGTTGTGCTGGTGATAACTCTGGCAGGGGGTGGTTATCGCGTAATGCGAAAGCAGGCGAGCGGAGGTGCGGGTGTCTTCCGCCAGGATAAGGTCCACCCCGCGCAGCACCTCGATCGCCCTGAGCGTGATATCGCCCAGGTTGCCGATGGGCGTAGGGACGATATACAGTCTAGTGTCCATCCTTCATTATGGCATCCGCAAAGCGCTGCAGTAGCTGGAAGACCTCTTCCCAGGCCGTCATAGGGAGGTCCTGGGCCCTGTCGCTCAGGTTGTGGTATTCCCGGTATTCCTTTCCCGTGGTGAAAATGAAGAAGGAGGGGATGCCCTTTTCATGGAAGGGGTGATGGTCGCTATTGGCCGCTTCCCCGCGGGCCAGGACTTCCGGCAGCAGCTGGCCGGTACGGTTGATGCTGTCGAGCAGGGCAAAGGCCTCTGGGTTCACGGTACCGTTGACTACGCGTATCCCTTCGGAGCCGGTGCCCACCATATCGAGGTTCAGCACGAATTCGATCTTGTCGAGGGGGATGAGGGGATGTTCGGTGAAATATCGGCTGCCGAGCAGTCCGGCTTCTTCCGAGGCGCAGGCCAGGATGCCCACGGAGTATTCCGGGGGATGGGCGGCGTAATGCCGGGCCAGGTCAAAGATCATGGCGGTTCCGCTGGCGTTGTCGTTGGCCCCGGGGAAGATGGCGTAGGGTCCCATCATGCCCAGGTGATCGTAGTGCGCCGTGAACAGGATGAAGCGGTCGGGGTAGCGGGTGCCGGGGATATAGCCGAAAACGTTCTCCACCATGTAGAAGGGCTCGGCCACGCTGCGGATCACCACTCCGATGGAATCGGGCCTTTCAGGCCAGAGGGAATCCACGGCATCGATCAGGAAATAGTCTTTCAGTGGCCAGGATCCGCTCACATGCCAGGATATCTTCTCTTTCAGCCTTACCACCCCAGCGCCGCCGTATGGGTTGCGGTAGCGCAGCGAGTCCCCCATTCGGCGCAGGTTACGGCTTTGCCCGGGTTCGGGGATGACTACCACGGAGCGAGGATCGGGGGCCCGGTAGGTCCCGTTGAGCAGGCGGGTAGTGTCAGGGAAAACCAGGCGGTATTCTCCTTCGGTGGTTGGGCTGAAAGGAGCAGCCACAAAATGCAGGCCCGGGGTGAAGAAGGTGCTGTCGGCCCGGAATTCCATCAGCCCTGGGAAGGTGTTTACGGCGATGGGGAAGGCCTGGAGGTAGGAGGGGCCTGCTGTCCTGAGGCCATGTCGTTCCATCTCCTGGGCCAGCAGGACGGCGGCATTGGCCATGCCATCGTTCACGTAGCCCCGGCCGTAGTATGTATTGGAACACAGGGTGTCGATCAGGTGTCGCGCATACCGGATGTCCTGGGCGCCCAGCGCCTGGATGATCAGCAGGAAGAGGGGGATCAGTAGTGTTCGGATCATAGGTAACGTCGGCGGAGGAAATCCCGGAGCTTGCTGAGGGCGGGGGAGTCTTTTTCCCATCCGTTCTGCTGCTGCAGGTGATTGAGGTGGATGTTGGCCTCGTCCATTCCTGGCATCGAGTTGAGGGCTTCGATGGCCTGGTTGTAGCGTTCGCTGTCCCCGGCAAACAGATCATTGATGAACAGGAATTTATCGTTGATTCCCAAGGCAGCCTTCAGGTCGCTGATACGGTTCTGCTGAAGGCGCTCGGCGAGGCTGAATCCGTTACGTCCCTCCACCTGGTCGTTTAGCGTACGTTCCTCTTTGCGCAGCTTATCGGCCAGCCTGGGAGTGTCAGTTTCAGCGAATGGCAGTCCGTCATTCCTGGGGGAAGGGGCGAGCGGGATATCGGCCGGTCGCCGCGGTATGGTGATGCGTGGGGCTTCGGCCGGGGGTTCCGGGCTTGGAACGGCCGGCCGGGACGGCGGGGCAGGAGTGCTGGCGGTGGCAGCTACCGGTTCGGGGACAGCGGCGGAGCGGGCCAGGTCTTCGAACAGACGATCAGTCTCACTCTTCTCCTCTGTCGCAGGAGGTGCTTCCTTTGCGGCTTCCGAGGGTACCCTGGCCAGTGGTGCGTTCACCGCTACAGGTTCGGGAGTAGAGGGATGTGGTGTTCCCGTCTCTGGAATGGGTACCGGGACCGGAGGCCGTGATGGTGCCACCGCCGGTGGGGGCATCGTCGCGCGTGCGGCGGCAGGAGCGGCTGCGGACTCAGGAACGGCATTGTCCCGGTCGAGGCGGTGATAGGCTTCGTAAAGCTTGCGCAGGTTCTCCTTCACCAGGTCAAGCTCGATCTGGGGGATCTTTCCCCCATGCCGGCCGATGGTCTCGGTTTGTTCCACAATAGCCTCCAGCAAGGCCGTGATCTCTTCCATTGAATGTCGTGTGCTCATGTGCTCTCTGCGGTCCGGTATATTATTCCCCGGCGGTTGCCGGGAAGGATATTTCAACGTAAAGGTAGCAGAATAGTGTATAAGGAGGCAAAGCGCCTTCTTCTTACCTTTACCCCCCTATGACCTTCCTGGAAAAGCGGGGCCACGCCAAAGAGGGGAGCGGCACCATAGAAGTGATCTGTGGGTCTATGTTCTCAGGCAAGACGGAGGAGCTCATCCGCCGTCTGCGCAGGGCGAGCATTGCCCGTTTGCGGGTAGAGATCTTCAAACCGGCCACGGACACCCGTTATGCTGAGGACAAGGTGGTGTCCCATGACGCCAACGCCATCCCTTCCAGTGCTGTAGAGAGTGCCTCCCAGATCCTGCTGATGCTGGGCGAGGTGGATGTGGTAGGCATCGACGAGGCCCAGTTTTTCGACGACCATCTGGTTGAGGTGTGCAATATTTTGGCAAACAAGGGGATACGTGTGATCGTGGCAGGGCTGGACATGGATTACCTGGGGAAGCCTTTCGGCCCGATCCCTGCCTTGCTGAGTATAGCGGAATACGTCACCAAGGTACACGCCATCTGCATCCGCTGCGGCAACCTGGCGCAGTACTCCCACCGGACCATTGCCCGCACCGACCGGGTAGTGCTGGGGGAGAAGGAAAGCTACGAGCCCTTGTGCCGGGAGTGCTTCCAGAAGGCCCTTGCTGCGACTCCCTGAGGCTTGTTGTGCTCAGGCTGTCCGGGGCCTGATGATCCCCAGTCCCTGCATCAGCCGGATGATCCCGAAGGTGGGATCCAGTTCGAACCAGCGGTGGCCGAAATTGGCTCGTTTGCTGTTCCCGTGATGATTGTTGTGGTATGCCTCGCCCATCATCAGCAGGTCGAGGGGCAGGAGATTGCGGGAGGTGTCGTTCACTTCGAAGTTCCGGTACCCGTATTTGTGCGCAAACCAGTTGATGATCACCCCATGTACCGGGCCCATCAGGAAATGCAGGGGAAGGAAGAGGAACATCCACCAATGCGTTGCAAAATGCAGGTAGAAGGCGGTATAGGCGGCGGCCCAGAGCAGCCGGCTGGGCCAGGAGCCGGCAAAGCGGTCGAAAGCCGGCCAGGAAGGTATATTTTGGGTAAAAGCCTCATCGACGTGGATATTGCGGAAGAGGATGCCATTGTATATATTCTTCGTCCTCCACATCATGGCGAAGAGGTTACGGTCGAATTTGGGCGAGTGGGGATCCTTGTCGGTGTCGGCATAGGCGTGATGCATACGGTGCATAATGCCATAGGCGGTGGCGCTGAGATAGGAAGAGCCCTGGGTGAGCCAGGTGAAGACGAAGAAGAACTTTTCCCAGGCCGGCGACATCGAAAATACGCGGTGGGCAGAGTACCGGTGAAGGAAGAAGGTCTGGCTGAGCAGGGAAAGGTACCAGTGGGCTATAATGAACAACAGAACAGGCATAGGGATGGTCATTTGGTGGAACAGGCAGCCCGGCCAACAAGGCCTGAAGAGGGGCCCAGGATGACCAATGACCGAAGGTACGGATAAGAACCCGGGATTCCCTTAATTTTGCAGAAATTAATACGAGACGAAGATGAAGCGCACGGAGATAGCAAAGCTTCTTAAACCTATAGAAACCGGGATGGAAGTATTCATCCAGGGATGGGTGAGGACCAAGCGGGGGAACAAGCAGGTGGCCTTTATCGCGGTAAACGACGGCAGCATCATCCATAATATCCAGGTTGTTGCCGATGCCGTTGCATTTGAGGAGGTGCTCAAAAAGGTGACTACCGGGGCTTGCATCGGGGTTAGCGGCAAGCTGGTGGAGTCGCTTGGTCAAGGCCAGCACGTGGAAATACAGGCCCATACTATCGAAGTTTACGGAACTGCGGATGCTGACACGTATCCCTTGCAGAAGAAAGGCCACAGCCTGGAGTTCCTACGAGAGATCGCCCATCTGAGGCCGCGTACCAACACCTTCGGGGCCGTGCTCAGGGTGCGCCACGCCCTGGCCTTCGCCATCCATAAGTATTTCAACGATCACGGGTTCTACTACCTTCATACACCTATCATCACGGGTTCCGATGCCGAAGGCGCCGGGGCGATGTTCAGGGTAACCACCCTCGATGCAGGCAACCCGCCCCGTAAGGAAGACGGCCACGTGGATTTCAGCCAGGATTTCTTCGGTAAGGAAACCAGCCTTACGGTGTCCGGTCAATTGGAAGGCGAGCTGGGCGCCCTGGCCCTGGGTAGGATATACACTTTCGGCCCCACTTTCCGTGCGGAAAATTCCAATACGCCCCGCCACCTGGCCGAATTCTGGATGATAGAACCCGAAATGGCGTTCTACGATATCCACGACAATATGGACCTGGCGGAGGATTTCCTGAAATACCTCATAGGGTACGCCCTGGACCATTGCGCCGACGACCTGGCCTTCCTCAGCCAGATGTACGACAAGGAACTGCTGAACACCCTGGAGATGATACGCAGCGTACAGTTTGAACGTCTGGCGTATACGGAGGCTATAGATATCCTGGAGAAAAGCGGGCATACGTTCGAGTTCCCCGTGCATTGGGGAACCGACCTGCAGTCGGAGCACGAGCGCTATCTGGTGGAGAAGCACGTGGGACGTCCGGTGATCCTGACAGATTACCCCAGGGACATCAAGGCCTTCTATATGAAGCAGAATGATGACGGGAAGACGGTCAGGGCAATGGATGTGCTGTTCCCCAGGATAGGGGAGATCATCGGCGGATCCCAGCGCGAGGAGAACTACGACGCCTTGTTAAACCGCATCCACGAGATGGGCATTCCCGAAAAGGATGTATGGTGGTACCTCGATACCCGCCGGTTTGGTACCGCGCCCCACAGCGGCTTCGGCCTGGGCTTCGAGCGCCTGGTCCAGTTCGTTACCGGCATGACCAACATCCGCGACGTCATCCCCTTCCCCCGTACGCCCCAGAATGCGGAGTTTTGATGGGTGGAAGTTGCATGTTACGTGTTATATGTTCTGTGTTCGATATTCTACTCTCTCCCGCTGAAATCGGAGATTGTTGATTCCGCCAGTAGGCGGACAAGCTTTATTCGATATTCACATCCCCCTAATCCCTTTCAAAGGGGACTTTTTCATTTTTTGTTTCTTGTTTGATGTTCTCCCCGCTTGTTCGCGTTCCCTGCTTGACCAATTGAAAAAATCCCTAACTTGGCATATCCTTTGATCATGCCCGAAAGGAGCACGTTATCAGGATAATAGAGAAAAGCGTTCGTATGCTCCATCAAAAACTACAGCAAAAACTGTTGCAGAAGCTGTCGCCGCAGCAGATCCTGCTCATGAAATTGCTGCAGGTACCCACTATTGCCCTGGAGCAGCGCATCAAGCAGGAGATTGAGGACAACCCGGCCCTGCTGGAGGCCCGCGACGGAGAAGATGAGGGCATGGACGAGGGTTCCGACGACCTGATGGGAGACAAGGCCGAGTCGGGGGAGGAGCGGGATGAGGATACCCAGGAGTACGACAGTTCCGATGACGAGTTCGACCTGAGTGATTATATGTCCGACGAGGACGACATCCCGGAATACCGTACGCGGCTGTCGAACGACAGCCCTGATGATGACTACCGTGAAGTACCTTTCGTAAGTGGCCTCAGTTTTCAGGACCTGCTCATTTCCCAGCTCGGATTGCGGAGGCTCAGTACCAAGCAGACCACCATCGGGCTTCATATCATCGGCAACCTCGACGACAGCGGCTATCTTCGCAGGGAAGTGAACGCGATGATCGATGACCTGGCCTTTACCCAGAATGTGGAGGCCACCCGGGCCGAGGTGGAAGAGATGCTGGCGGTGGTGCAGCAGTTTGACCCGGCCGGGGTAGGCGCGCGCAGTCTGCAGGAGTGCCTGCTCATACAGCTCAGGCGCAAGGAGGGTGACGATCCTGCGGTCCGTTTCGCGATCCACATCATGGAGCGGCATTTCAACGAATTTGCCAAGAAACATTACAGTCGCATCCTCAAGAAGACGGGGGCCAACGAGGAGGACCTCAAGGCGGCCATCACCGAGATCACCCACCTCAACCCTAAACCCGGGAACTCCCTGGGGGAGTCGCAGCGGACCAATTTCCCCATCATCCCCGATTTCATCGTAATGAACAGCGATGGGGAGCTGGAGCTTACGGTGAACTCGCGCAACATCCCCGACCTGCGCGTCAACCAGGAGTACCAGCGCATGCTGGAGACCTATGCCGTCAGCAAGGGCCAGAGCAAGGAGCGTCAGAAGGAGACGGTGATGTTCATCAAGCAGAAGATCGACTCCGCCCGTTGGTTCATCGATGCCATACGCCAGCGCCAGGATACCCTTTTTATGACCATGAAGGCCATCATGGACTATCAGCAGGAATACTTCCTCACCGGGGACGAGACCAAGCTGCGGCCCATGATCCTCAAGGACATTGCCACCATCGTTCGCCTGGATATCTCTACCATCTCCCGCGTGGCCAACAGCAAATATGTGCAGACACCCTTCGGTACTTTCCTTCTGAAGAGCTTTTTCTCGGAGTCCATGCAAAAGGATGACGGGGAAGAGGTTTCGACGCGCGAGATCAAGAAGATCCTCACCGATGTGGTGGAGGCGGAGGACAAGTACAAGCCCCTTACCGACGAGCAGCTCATGGCGCTCCTTAAAGACAAGGGCTACCCCATAGCCCGGCGCACGGTGGCCAAATACCGGGAGCAGCTCGGCATTCCTGTAGCCCGCCTTCGCAAGGAACTCTGATCCCTGGACATGAAGACCAGCACGTCATGGCCCAGGGTGGCCTCCTATTTCTTCAATCCCCTGCTGATCCCGTCCCTGGCGTTCCTGTTGCTGTACGCCCAGCCGTCCTACTTCTCGCTGGTGCTGCCCCTGCGGGTCAAACTGATGCTGCTGTCCGTGGTATTCATCAACACAGCCCTCCTGCCCCTGCTTTCCCTGGTGGTGCTGCGGCGCATCGGCCTCATCGGCAGCCTGACGCTGGAGAAACGGGAGGAACGGCTCTATCCCCTGCTGCTGGGGGCCATACTGGTGTACCTCACTTATTTTCTGTTCCACCGCCTGAGCCTGCCGGGCATCTATGCCACTTTTCTGTTCGGGACCGCCCTGGCGGCCCTGCTGTTGCTGGTGATCACCTGGTATTACCCCATCAGTATCCACACCACCGCCATGGGCGGGCTTAGCGGCATGCTGCTGGGGATGCAGTTGAGGGGCCTGGCAGCGGTTCTCCCCTGGCTGGCCCTGGTGGTGGTGATCTCAGGCCTGGTGGCCACTGCCCGGCTGTTGATGAAGGCCCACGACGGATGGCAGGTCAGCCTGGGCTACCTGTTGGGGGTGGTCGTGATGACCGCCTGTTTCCTGCTTTTCTGAGGTCAGAATGGCCGTAGGGAGACCCCCACGGACACCGGGTAGAGGGCAGGGCCTTCGCCTTCCTTGAACACCCTGGACAGGCTATAGAACCCGTAAAGGCTGACGTTCTTGTACCCGACGCGGGCCTGAACCCCATAGCGGTAGGTTTCCACGTTCGCTATATCGGCAATCTTCAGGCGGATCTCCTGGCTGGCATCGCCGAAATCATCCCCGCGGTACTTGGTGTGGCTGTTGATCAGGAACCCGGCCTTGAAGCCGAGGCTGGCCAGGACACCCGAGCGGGTCTTCATGCGGAACTCCAGGGGGAAGTCGAGGTAGGCGAGGGTAAGTTTGTTGCGCTTATAGCTGATGCCTTCTCCGTTGGGGTCTTCCCCGGGCATGGCCGCGATGACCGTCCTGCCTGCAGTGTCCTGCTGGAAAAGCCCGTCGCTGTAAAAATTGTGTACCCCGATCACCGGACCGATGGAAATGCTGAAGGCGCTGTTGCCGAAGCGGTTGGAGAACAGGCCCCCGAAATTCATCCCCTGCTGGAGGAAGCGGGCATCGATGCCTTCGGGCACATCCATCCACAGGTCGGTGAACAGGTCGACGGTGGTGCCGAAAGAACGTTCCTTTTCGGGTTTGGGGCTTACCGTGGCCTTCTTCTCAGGATCGTTGTTCTCCTGGGCAAGGAGCACAAAGGAGCAGGAGAAGGCGGCAAGAAGAATCAGTATCCTATTCATTAGCTTGGATTGGATTGTGCACAAAATTAGCATTAATGACCAGAACCTGGTTGAGGGCCCGGACATCGGACAACCTGCATTGCGGATCAGAACGGGACCAGGGAGATCCCCACGGACACCGGGTACAGCTCCGGTCCCTTGCCGTCCTCAAATACCCTGGACAGGCTGTAATAGCCGTACAGGTTGAACCATTTGTACCCCAGGCGAAGCAAGGCCCCGTAGCGGAGCTTCTCGATGTTCTCGAGGGCGTAATACCTTACCTTGAGTTGTTTTTCGGCATTCAGGAAGCTGTCCCCGTTGTAAAAAGTCTCGCTTCCAACCAGATAACCGGCCTTGAAGCCGACGGCAGCGCGGATGTCGGAACGGGTCTTCATCCGGACTTCCACGGGCAGATCGAGGTATGTGAGGGTGAGGCGGTTCCGTTTATAGCTGATGTCGTTGCCGGCGATGTCCTTTTCGATCTTCTGAAAGAAGGAGTTTTCGTCCGCATCCTGAAGGAGTTGACCGTTGGAACTGAAGGCGTGGGTGCCGACGGTGGGGCCTATCGCCACGGAGAACATGCTCGTCCCGAGCGGGATACCATACATCAGGCCGATGTTGATGCCCAGGGCCGATCGGAAGAATCCATCCTGCTCAATTTCTTCAGGCACATCCATCCAGAGGTCATGGTGAAGGTCCAGGATGAAGATGAGCGCGTTGGACTTTTCCTTCGCGGGGGTGACCGTCGACGAATCCGCCGCGGTTTCCTGCGCGGGGAGCAGGGTGCCACTGAGGAGGATGGCCGCGAAAAGGATCAGGGTTCTCATGGTTCTGGCTTTATACAAGTAAAGGTATTCATTTTCGGATTATTGCCTTGATCCTGTTTTCCAGGATGTTTTCGATGGCTTCTCTGCTGGAAGGTCATAACCTTCCCTGAGGCGGTAGATAGCTCCTTTGGCGGTGATCTCCAGGCTTACGATATTCATACTGATGAGGTTTACCAGTACTTTCTCTGCAATGTGCTTCGGGATGTTGGCTTCTTTGCGGAAGCGGTTCATCGTGATCTCGCCTTCCCGCTCCAGGAAGTGCATGAGGAAGGATTCCGGTTCGGTGAACTCCAGCATAGAGCCGCGGGCCTTGCGCCTGCGCTTCCATACTTTCAGCAGTACGGTGTTTGCCAGCAGGTTTTCATCCTTCACGCGTATGTAGGCCATCCAGCGCCCGTCCTCGTCCTGGGCATAGAAGGGGCCGTCGCCCCTGCGCGGGATGTCGACCTCCAGCACGGTTTTCCCGTTGATCTCCCATTCCTTCACTTCAAACTCCACGCGGGGTTTGCAGTACATACTGGCGGCGGCTTCCACCATATAAAATTCCTCTTCGGAGCGCACCCCGGCAATGGCGCCGTTGTCCTTTACACCAATGAGCAGTTTGCCGCCGTCGGTATTGGAGAAGGCCACCAGGGTGCGGGCGATCTTGCGGCTGTCAGAGATCTCGAACTTGAAATCCAGTTGCTGGTGTTCCCCCTGACTGATAAGGTTCTGGATGTGTCGGCTCATAGTGATCCCCGGATCGGTGATCCAAAGATACGGAAGTTGGTGGGGGGGAATCCGAGCTGGCGTGCGTTTGCAACGTATGCCAATGAGCTCCATTCATCGGTGTTAATCTGTGAAAATCTGTGGTGAAATTATTTAAACGCCAGACTATTACCGGATCGCCAGCTTTCTTGCGCTGCGCCAATTACCCCCATCCAGGCGAACAATGTAAAGCCCGGGTACAAGGGATGATGTTTCAAACCTGACTGAGTTGCTGGATGTGGCCTGGCGCAGGATCTCCCGCCCGGTGAGGTCGTAAAGGCTTACGGCAGCAGGAAACTCTTCCGGGAGACGAACGAATACATTGCTGCTCAAGGGGTCGAAGGCGATATGTACCTGTTCGGGCTGAGGCCCTTTGCCGAAGCCGGTACCTATCATATTCAGGAGGATAGTATCCGTTTTCACCAGTGTACCGCCTGCCTGGAAGTGCTCCACCAGGTAGTATATGATGGTATACTGCCCGTCGCCGATCTCGCCCAACCAGGTGGTGTCGTTGGTATAACAGATGTAGGTAAGAATTCCCGGAGTATGCTCTCCGAACACCCGGATGGTGTCGCCATCCATAGCCACGCTGTCGGCCAACAGGTTGCAGGGTCCCGAAGCATGGTAGGTGCTGCAAACCACGGCCACGGGGTTTCCTGGCACAGGGTTCGGTGGAATGATGTGCAGGCTGGCGATCCCGAAGTACTGTGCGGAAACGGAGAACCAGCACAAAAGCATCAAGGTGGATGTAATAAGTTTCATCGCTCCAGGGGTTTATACTTAGATGCAGGAGCGTGGGGAATGGTTGCTTTTTATGTTCTATGTTCTATGTTCTATGTTCTATGTGCTGTGTTCTATGTTCTTTGGTCCTTGGTTTTTGGTCCTTGGACCAAGTACTGTGTTAAAATATCCCAATTTTTTTTGTCCGTTTGAAGGGGGGCAGAACGTCTATTTAATCGATGAATAAAAAAGAGTATGAGGATCGTCTGCTTCGCCTTTATCGCCTGATTGATCAATTTTGCCATACAGATCCTGCTATTCTTCGCAGAGAATACCTTAAGGACCAGCTTCTAAGAGCTTCCAGTTCGGCCTTGCTGAACTATGGAGAGGCTCAGGTTGCAGCTTCTGTAAGAGATTATAAGCATAAACTCTCTATTGTTCTTAAGGCATTGAGTGAAGCCTTACTCGCACTCAAGCTACTGAGGGATGTGGGTATGGAAAAGGTATCTGCTGAAAGCGTTGTTTCCGAAACGGAAGCCCTGCTTAAGATTCTCTATGGCCTGCTTCGCAAACTGCGCGAGACGGCTAACCAGCACTATAATAAGGCTTTGGATTAATCTCACTTGAACCGGAGAAGAGTAGCGACCCCATAAGTGTACCGATACATAATACAGTCCATAGCACATAGAACATAGCACATAGAACATAAGGCAGGGCCGAACGATTGCTCGCCCGGCCCTGCCTGAAAAGGGACAATGTCCGCTTATTCGGTGATGATAATCTCCTTGACGTCGCTGTTGGCAGCGTCGATCTTCAGGGTGATGTTGTAGGCTTTCTTTTCGGTAACCGTGATATTGCCACCCGAATCGGCCACCTTGTTGGTGGAAGCAGTCAGGTTGATGGCGCTGTAACCGACATCGAAGTTGGCGCCGCCCACCGGGGGAGCCACGCCGTTGAGGGTACGCAGCTTGAAGCCTTCGTTGGCCTCGAGGATGATGGCGGTCCAGGTCCAGGTGTACACGTTATTGGCTACTGTAGGCACTGCACCGTTGTCGGCCAGGAGTTGGTTGCCCCATCCCCAGCCACTGGGGTCGGGAATAGCGTTGGCGTTGTCGGCGCTCACACCGGTACCCACGGCATCGCACTGCACGCCGGTCCAGTTGGTCATGGGCAGGTCACCCGTCTTGGTAGCCGTGGCTACATAGCCTGTGCCCAGGGTGTAGGTGAGGGTGATGGTGTAGATACCAGGGGCGCTGTTCACGATATTGGCACCACCGGGTACCAGGGCATTCACTGCACCTCCCAGGTTGGTGTTCACCTTCACGCCGATGTTGCCGCCGCCGATATCGAGGGTGGTGTCGAGTTCGATCTTCCAGCCACCACTGTAGCGGAACTTCCAGTCACCGCCGCGGAGCTCCATGTCGGTGAGCGTCCAGGTCATGGTGTTCAGGTTGAAGGCAGACTCGTCCATCTGGGTGGAGGCTCCCCAACCGTCGGGGGTAGCAGCACCGATGATGCCCCAGTTGACGCGGGCGACAACCACTTTTCCTACCTCGGTATCGATAATCACATGGTACATGCCATCCTCAGGAACGGTGAACTTGGTGCTGGTCTCGGCCAGGCTGCCGCGCCAGAACTTGGCGAGCTTGGGCTCGTCGTTGGTGGGATTGGTGATCTCGGCAAAGTCGGTACCGGGACCCCAGGTCTTGCGGGTGCTTCCGGACACCTGTACGATGTTGAAGCCACCGGTAGCCTTGATGGGAATGTACAGTTCATACAGGGTTGCGCGCTCGGTCTGGTTGACCTCGTTGCGGGTCACGGCCATGCGGGCCTTGTCCACGAAATCATTGGAGACCACGGCGTCGCCCTTTACATAGAAACCGTCAAGAACGATAATGGGATCATCATCGTCGTCATCGTCCTTGTTGCAGCCCACGAAAGTGAAGCTGGAGGCAAGCAGGAGGGCCCAAAGCAGGGTCATCATTCTTTTGAAACTGATCTGTTTCATTGTTGATAAGGATTTGGTTAGAAAATTGGGTTTAAAATTGGACACAAATTATCACAATAGGTTAGGATTAGCGTCGGTAGCCCATTTCGGGATGGGGAAGGTACGGCGTTCGGGGGAGGAGGCATCTTTTTCCCACCAGGCCTTTTCCCATTCACCGAAGCGGATAAGGTCCTGGCGGCGATGGCCTTCGAGATAGAGCTCGCGTCCCCTTTCGGCCAGCAGCTGCACGAGGGTGGCCCCGCTCCAGGTGCTGACCCCGGCCCGCTGCCGTATCGGGTTGATCCATTCGTCTCCGCTGCGGCCCTGGCGGATCTCGGTCTCGGCCTTCATCAGGTAGAAATCACTGATACGGAAGAGGGGAAAGTCGTTGCTGAGGTTTTCCTTGGCGCCTTTCTTGATCTCATATTTTCCGGCCCTGGCCCCGGTAGTGCGGATTTGCTCAGGGGTGAAGTCGGGGGGCTGCATGTAGAGCGCGGGAAGATGGGGATCAATGACCAGGGGTTTGAAGGTCTCCCCGTCGATGATCTGATTGCCCTTGGTGTCGAACTGCGGACCGTAGATGTTCCATGCATCGCGGCGGATGTCGGCTGCTTCGTAGGTGTCGAAGTGGGTGGGGACGATGCAGAGTCCGTTCCACGGGCCCACCGGCATATCGTACTTGAGGTTGTGCTGGTAATGCAGGGTGCGCATGTGCAGGCGGAAGCCCTGGAAATTATCTTCATCATAAGGAATGCTGAAGATGATCTCGGGATTGGCCTCATTGGCCGTGGCGAAGGGCGAAAGCACATCGTTCACCAGGTTGTAGGGGCCGGCCAGGACGCTGTCGGTATATTGACCGGCCAGGGCCCACTGCGGGCTGCCCGTGTATACTTCGGCATTGAGGTAGAGCTTGGCCAGAAGGGCAAACCCGGCGTAGCGGGTGATCATGTACTTGTTGTCGATGGGCTTGAGTGCGGGCAGGGCGGCTGTTACCGTGGCCACCAGGCTGTCGAAGATCACCTCTCGCGCCACTTTGGAGGGCTTGTCGGGCACCCCGATGGTGGTGGTCAGGTAGGGTGCATCCCCGTAGTTGTCGATGAGCAGGTAATAGTAGAAGGAGCGGAGCACCTTGACCTCCGACATCTTGGCCCGGATGGCGTCGTTCTGCGGCAGGCCCAGCATCATATCAATCACCTGGTTGCAGGTGGTGATGCCTGTCCACATGGAACTCCACATGCGGTTGACGCCTTCATCGTCGTTGGTCCATTGGTGGCGGTGCATATTCCTCCATTTTCCTCCGTCGTCCCAGTCGCTGCCGCGGGTGGGGCCACAGAATTCATCGGAGCTTATTTCCTGGGCGAGGAACCACCAGCCTTCGTCATCGGCAAAGGGTTTCAGCTTGGTATAGGCGTCCACGCTGAGGTTGGCGATCTGGTTCTCATTTTCGGGGTACTTATCCCCGGGGATCTTGTCGAAGAGCTCTTCATCGAGCTTGGTGCAGGACCCCAGGGCCAGCACCAGTGCGAAAGCGATGAGATAGAAATATTTCGTTTTCATGACCGTGCTGCTTAGAAGGTTGCTTTGACACCAAAGGTGATAGAACGCGTTTTCGGGTATACATTGTACTGGTCGATGCCGAAGGAAAGGCCATCGATCTTGGTCTCAGGGTCTATGCCGGAATATCCTGTGATGGTGAGCAGGTTGTTGGAGGAGACGAATACGCTGAGGTCTTTCACCCACTTGGTCTTGGCTACATCAAAGTTATAGCTTAATGCCACATAATCAAGCTTCAGGAAGGAGGCATTCTCTACATAAATATCGGCGATGCTGGATCCGGACTCCCGTCCTTCGTTCCACCAGTCAACGGCGGCCGGAAGGGCATTGAGGGAGGGCAGGTTGCCGGCGTTTTCGAAGAACATGGCCGTGGCGTTGTACACATGGTTCCCCACCATGGCGCGGAAGGTCATGTCGAGGTTCCAGCGTTTGAAGAAGGTGAAGTTGTTGGTCCATCCCAGCTCCACATCGGGGGCGGCATTGGCTACCACGGTGCGCTTGGCTTCGCTGAGGTTGTCGGTGAACCCTCCGCTCTTCGATTCATAGATGAACTTTCCTTCCTTTAGGGTGACGTAGGTAGGCAGATAGAAGGCGCCGGTGGACTGGCCCACCATGATCCCGGTGACGTAGAACTCGTCGCCCACCATACCGCGGCCGGAGATATAGCCTTCCTTGCGGACGGCCCCTTCCTCGAAGTAGTCGCCCAGGTCGAGGATCTCGGTTTGGTTATGGGCCACGTTCAGGCTGGTCTTCCATTTGAAGTTCTCATGGTCGACGGCATAAGCCTGAACGTAGAGCTCAATGCCCTGGTTCTGCATGGCGCCGGAGTTGGCGTAGGTTTTTTGGGCAAGGTTTGGGGGCACGGGCACCGAATATTCCCCGAGCAGGTCGGTGGTTTTTTTCTTGTACACCTCCAAACTGCCGCTGATCTTGCTGTTGAGTACGGCGAAGTCGATCCCGATGTTGGTTTCGGCCGTTTCTTCCCACTTCAGGTCGGGGTTGGCGTTCCATGCGGGCTTGAAAGTGATGACTTCCTGTCCGGTTTCGGGGTTGATGGCGATGCCGCTGGGCTCCCATACCACGATGCTGCGGTATTCCCCGATCTCCTGGTTACCGGCCACGCCGTAGCTGGCCCTCAGCTTCAGCTGGTCGAGCCAGCGCAGGCCCTTCATGAACTCCTCGTTGCTCAGGGTCCACCCTGCGGCCACGGTGGGGAACCAGCCCCATTTGTTGTTGCTGCCGAACTTGGAGCTGCCGTCGCGGCGTAAGGAAGCGGTAGCGTAGTAAGTGTGTTTGTAGTTATACTGGGCCCGGCCGAAGAAGCCGATGAGGTTCCACTTTCCTTTCCAGGAATTGATGTCGCCCCATTTGATCTCCTGCAGGACCTGGAGGTTGGAGGGTCCGGCGTAGTCCGACTGTGCATTTCCCCCCTTGGCGAAGAAACCGCTCTTGACGGATTCCTGCCAGCTGTATCCCCCGAGGAGATCGAGCTGATGGTCTTCGGTAAACATGGTGGAGTAGGTGGTGGTGAGCTCCATCAGTTTTTCGGTGGTATTCTCGTATTCCTTCTTGCCGTGGCCGTTGTCGGCGGAGGCATACAGGTTGGCCGGACGGAAGTAGTTCTTGTTGTGGTCGTTGCGGATATAGCTGAAGCTGCCGCTGAAGATGAGGCCCTTCATCGGCTCGAAATCCGTACGGAAATTGCCCAGGTAACGCTTGGCGTCGCGGTCGTTGGTCACCTCGTTGATGATGGCCAGGGGGTTTTCATAGTTGAACACCCTGGAGGTCTGGTAATAGTCCCCATTGTCGTCATAGACGGGATCGGTGGGGTTTCGGGAGATGGCCTGGTATATGATGTCGTCCTTGTCCCATCCGTCATAGTTCTCGTAATCATTCTTCTCAAAGGTCCCCACCATATTTCCGGAGAAGCGGAGGATATCGTTGAAGGCGCTGTGCGTGAAGTTCATGCGGGCAGAAGTCCTTTCCTTGGAGGTCCCCTTCATTACACCCTGCCAGCTGGCCTGGGTGAGGCTGGCGTAATAGGTGCTGCGTAGGTTGCCCCCGGTGAGGCTGAGGTTGTTGGAGGTGGAAACTCCGGTACGGTAGATCTCATCCTGCCAATCGGTGCTGGAACCCCCGTCGGTAAACACTGAGTCTATAGTGGCGCTGGGATCGGTGAGCTGTTTTTCCTCGAGCAGTGACTGTGCGAAGTCACGCATCTCGCCGGCGGTAAGCACATCCAGCTTTTTAGCCACTTTCTCCAGGGATACCTGGGAGCTGAACTTCACCTCACTGAAGCTGGTCTCCTTGGCGCCCGGCTTGGCGGTCTTGCCCTTGCGGGTAGTGATGATGACCACCCCGTTGGCCCCGCGGGAGCCGTAGATGGCGGTGGAAGCGGCATCCTTGAGGATGTTGTAGGACTCGATGTCCTCCGGGGCGATGATGGTCGGGTCGGCCCCAGGCACCCCATCGATCACGAAGAGGGGCTGGGTGCTGGCGCTGAAGCCTGATGCCCCGCGGATGCGGACGGAGAAGCCCTCGTTGGGGTCGCCCCCCTTCTTGGTGATGGAAACCCCCGAAGCTTTGCCCTGCATGGCCTGGATGGGGTCGGTGATGACCCCGCCCTGCAGCTCTTCGGCGCCCACATTGCTCACGGCCCCCGTCTTGTCGGTCTTCTTCTGGGTGGCATAACCGATCACGATGAGGTTCTCCAGTTCGGTCACCGTGGGCTTCATCCGGATATCAAAGGTCCCCGGCTTCTCCACCAGGAGCTCCTGGGTAGCGTATCCGACATAGGATACCACCATGACCGATCCCTTGGGCAGGCTGAGAAGGTACTTCCCATCCAGGTCGGTGGTGGTGCCGTTGGTGGTCCCTTTCTGAAGCAGGGTCACTCCGATGAGCGGTTCTCCCGTGCCATCGTCCCTGACCATACCATTGATGTTCAGCACCTGGGCGTGCAACAACGTGCCGGCCAGCATGGTGCTGAAAAGCAAAAGGAGGCGTATGCCCCTGTAACGTAGCGTTGACTTCATGGTAAGTGTTTTTTCATTCATCCCGATCCAACACCTGTAGGAGGGTGTGCCAGGCGCGCCGGACCGTTTGCCCTCAGCCCGCCATGACGCGCAAATATAAGCACAGACATAGGTTTGTACCAAATTAAGCATCTCGTTATTTGAATGTAATCACCCCAGCTCGAGACGGACGGCATCCCACGGGTAAAAAGTGATACCTTTACTTTTCGGCCCTGTCGGAGGATACCGGTCCAGGGCACGCCAGTTTAGCAGGGAGTGTTTTCCGTCAGTGCACTTGACAGTCAATTCATTAGCTATGCATTATCCGTTCAGAAGCATATCCATCCTGTTTATCGTTTTCCTTCCGGCCCTCGTTTCAGCCCAGTTGGTGACTACGAACCCGGCCTTTCCCACCGACCAGGATGCCGTGGTGGTTTATTTCAACAGCAGCGAGGGGAATGCCGGGTTGGCCACCTATTCCGGCGATGTTTATGCACATACCGGGGTGATCACCGAAGCCAGTGTGTCGGCATCCGATTGGAAGTACGTCAAGACCGGCTGGGGACAGAACACGCCTGAGACGAGGCTGACCAAGATAGGCTCCACCCTGTACAAGCTGGAGGTAGGACCAAGTGTGAGGGCCTATTACGGGGTGCCGGCAGGGGAGAAGATACTGAAGATGGCCATGGTGTTCCGCAGCGATCTGCCGGTGAACAACGGGGGTTATTATGAAGGAAAGACGGCCAGTGGAGGGGATATCTTCATTGAACTTTTTGAATACGGGTTGAATGCTTCGCTCAATGCCCCCGCTTCAGGCTTCCTGCTTCCGGAAGCCGGGGACACCCTCGACCTGCTCCTTCGCGCCCAGGCGGCGGATTCCCTCTTTCTGTTCCTTAACGACAGCCTGCTGGTCTCAGGCACGGGCGACTCCCTGGCCTGGACCCTCGTGGCTGCCGGGGAAGGCAAGTATACCGTCAGTGGAGTGGCTAAAGATTCGCTGAACAGCGTGGCGGACTCCTTCTACTTCTTCATCCGCCCGCCCCTGACCATTGCCCCCTTGCCGGCAGGGGTCAGGCCGGGGTTCAATCCCGGTGGAACGGGCGAGGCCATCCTTTGCCTGTATGCCCCTCAAAAGCAGCATGTGTTCCTGATCGGCGATTTTACCGCATGGGAGCTTGATACCGCAGGCTATATGGCCCGTACGCCCGACTTGCAGTATTACTGGAAGCGGGTGAAAGGGCTGGATCCGGCAAAAGAGTATATCTATCAATACCTTGTGGATGGAGAGATCCGGATAGGGGATCCCTATGCCCATAAAGTGAGCGACCCATGGAACGATGCCTGGATCCCGGCTTCTTCCTATCCCGGCCTCATCCCCTATCCTGCCGGCAAGACCAGCGGCATCGCCAGCGTAATTCAGCTGCAACCCGAGGCGTATGCATGGCAGACTACCCAATTTACACCACCTCCACAGGATAAGCTCGTAGTGTATGAGCTGCTGGTCAGGGATTTTTCAGTCAAGCAGAACTTCCAGGGCGTCATCGACAGCCTGGGGTACCTCAAGCGCCTGGGGGTGAACGCCGTAGAGCTCATGCCAGTGAACGAGTTTGAAGGCAACCTCAGCTGGGGCTACAATCCAAACTTCTACTTCGCCGTGGATAAATACTACGGCAGGCCCAATGACCTGAAGCGGCTGGTCGACACCCTGCACAGCCTGGGCATCGCCGTAATCCTGGACGTGGTCTACAATCACACCTTCGGGTCGGGACCCTATGTCCAGCTTTACTGGGACAAGGCCAACAACCGCCCTTCCGCAGCCAGTCCCTTCTACAATATGACCCCACGTCACGACTTCAACGTGGGGTACGACATGAACCATGAGAGTGCCGCCACCCGCCGGCTGGTGGGCCGGGCGCTGAAATACTGGCTGGAGGAGTTCCGCGTGGACGGCTTCCGTTTCGACCTTTCCAAGGGTTTCACCCAGCGATACACCCTGGGCAATGCCAGTGCCATGGCCCAGTATGATGCCAGCCGCATCGCCATCCTGAGTGGCTATGCCGATACGGTGTGGTCGGTAAACCCCATGGCCCTGGTGATCCTGGAGCATTTTGCGGACAATACCGAGGAAGTGGAGCTGCAGTCGCGCGGGATGATGCTGTGGTCGAACCACAACCATGCCTTTGCCGAAGGCGTGATGGGTTATAATGGGGGGAACAAATCGGACCTGAACTGGATGTCGTGGAAATATCGTGGTTTCTCTGCCCCGCGGGCCATAGGGTATGCTGAGAGCCACGATGAGGAACGGCTGATGTACAAAGCCCTGCAATGGGGCGCTTCCAATGGGGGCTACCACATCAAGGACAGCGTGGTGGCGCTCCAGCGCATGCAGCTCAGCGCCCTCTTTCTGCTGGGCCTGCCCGGACCCAGGATGATATGGCAGTTCGGCGAGCTGGGATACGATTACTCTATCGACTACAACGGGCGCACCGGGGAAAAGCCGGTGCGCTGGGACTATTTCGGCCACACGCACCGGCGGGCGCTCTATTCCTTCTATTCCGCCATGAACGACCTGAGGGGCAGTACGGAAGCCTTTCATACCGGGGACTACGACATTTCCCTGGTGAGCGGGGTGAAGCAGGTGGTGCTGCGCCATCCGGATATGAATGCGCTCATCGTCGGAAATTTCGAGGTCACTGCCCAGGAAACGGAGCTTACCTTCCCTTCGGCGGGGATGTGGTACGATCACTTCAGCGGGGACTCGCTAAGACTGAAGACGACCTCCTACACCATTGACCTTGCGCCGGGTCAATTCCATCTTTTTACAGATAAAAGGCTGGAGCCCCCGGCAGGAGTGGAGCCGATATGGCGGCTCCCGCCCCAGTTTGAGCAGGGGATGCTTCATGTCTACCCCAATCCTTCTTCCGGTGACATCAGCTTTTACGTTGAGCTCCCCGATGGAATGGAGGGCAAAGCGAAGTTGGAGCTGAGCGATCTTGCAGGCCGCAGTGTTGGTTCCGTTGAACTGACGGTGAAAGGAAGGGTCGTCGTCCCCGTGAGCGATTTAGGGATCAATCTGGCCGTCGGAACCTACTTATGTACCATCACCCATGATGGGCGCAGCGAGACAGAGAAGCTGATCGTCAGATAGTTGAGAAGGTAATACACTATTCAATCTGATTCAATATCCTGTACTGATATGAGTACCAAGCCTCGCCTGAGCCTCGCCCAGATCATTAATATGAGTATGGGCTTTCTGGGGATACAGTTCGGTTTCGCATTGCAGAATGCCAACGCTTCCCGCATCCTGCTCACTTTTGGGGCTGACCTCCACGAGTTGAGCTGGTTCTGGCTGGTGGCCCCCATCACGGGGATGATAGTACAGCCTATCGTAGGTTATTTCAGCGACCGCACCTGGAACCGTCTGGGCCGCCGTCGTCCATATTTCCTGGCGGGGGCCCTGCTCACCAGCACGGCCCTTATCCTGATGCCCAATGCCCCCCATCTGGCCACCTTCATTGCCCCGATGTTCATAGGCGGCGGCCTTCTGATGATCATGGACGCCTCCATCAATATTTCTATGGAACCCTTCAGGGCCCTGGTGGCCGATAAACTTCCGGAGGAGCAGCATACCCTGGGTTTTTCCGTTCAGACCCTGCTCATCGGCATAGGGGCTGTGGTGGGATCCTGGCTGCCTTACATCCTGAGCGAATGGATTGGAATTTCCTCAACAGCGGAAGGCAAGGGTCTTGTACCCCCCAATGTCGTGTTCTCGTTTTATTTCGGTGCAGCTGTCCTGCTGTCCGCCATCCTTTGGACTATTTCCACTACATCGGAATATCCGCCAGCGTTCTATGCCGAAAAGAAGGCAGAAAAGAGTGTGAAATCAAAGGGTTTCTACATTCCCCGGACGATGTGGCAGCTGCTGATCGTGCAGTTCTTCTCCTGGTTCGCCCTCTTCTCGATGTGGGTGTATACCACGCCGGCGGTGGCGATGAACCTCTTTGGTACCAGCGATCCCAACAGTCCGGCTTACCAGGAAGCGGGAAACTGGGTGGGTATCCTTTTCGGGGTGTACAATGGTGTTTCCGCACTCATAGCCCTGAGCCTTCCGCTGATCGCAAGAAGGATCGGCAAACGCTTTACCCACGCCCTGGCCCTGAGCCTGGGAGGGTTATCTTTCCTGTCTTTTTTCATAATCCGTGATCCAATAATGCTATTGCTCCCGATGGTGGGGATCGGTATCGCCTGGGGAAGCATCCTGGCAATGCCCTATGCGCTGCTGGCCAGCAGCATCCCTCCGGAAAGGATGGGATTGTATATGGGGCTCTTCAATATGTCGATCACCATACCACAGATCGTGAACGGCATCTTCGGAGGGCTCATTCTGAAGTATTTCTTCCACGGCAACCCTATGCTTTCGTTGCTTATGGCAGGTGTGCTGATGATATTGGGCGCGGTGAGCGTGGTATTTGTAAAAGAAAAATCTCCCGAAGAAGGGGAATAGGGAAACCCGCGCGGTGTTCGTCGCTCTCGCTGGGGAAGTGGAAAGGAGGGAGTTTGAGTGCGAGCAAGAGGTAAAAACAGCGCGGTGTTCGTCGCTCTCGCTGGGGAAGTGGAAAGGAGGGAGTTTGAGTGCGAGCAAGAGGTAAAAACAGCGCGGTGTTCGTCGCTCTCGCTCCTCACACTCGCGCTGTTTTTGTGGGCCCACCTGGACTTGAACCAGGGACCGACTGATTATGAGTCAGTTGCTCTGACCACTGAGCTATAGGCCCTTGGGATTGGCATCCCCTGAGTAACAGGATGGCAAATTTACGCATTTTTGCAGGCAGTACAACACTTCCCGCAGATGGTGCACTTAGGTAATCTTGTTCTGGATTTCGGAGGCGTGGTGCTCGACCTTCACCCGGAGCGCAGCAGTCAGGCATTTCAGGCGCTGCTCCCGGAGGGGGAGGTACTGGAAACATACTGGCCGGAAGCGATGCGGCACATCATGGACTATGAAGCGGGCCGGCTGGAAACACCGGACTTTTTTCACCGCTTGAAAGTATTGATGGGCAAGGACACGAGCATTGCAGACCTCCAGCATGCCTGGAACCTCATGCTTGGAGAGCTCCCCCCTCATCGGGCGGAACTGCTGTGCAAGGTCCGCAGGCACTACCACTGCTATCTGCTCAGTAACTCCAACGGTGCCCACTACGACCGTTACACAGAGGACCTGCGCCTTGCCTATGGCCCTGAGGGGCTGGCTGGTCTTTTCGATGGATTGGTGTTTTCCTTTCAGGAAGGATGCCTGAAGCCCGGCCCGGAGATTTACCGCATCCTCATGCACCGGTTTGCCCTGGATCCTTCGGCCTCGGTGTTCATCGACGACCGCCTGGAAAACGTGGAAGGCGCCCGGCAGGTCGGGATGAAGGCTATCTGGCTGAAGGAAGGAATGGAGCTGGCCTCCCTTTTCACTGAAGAAGGCCGGCTGAAGGGGATATGATAATCCGGTCCAGATTCATTACGATGTGATTGCCTGAAGGGATGCTCGCCCCGGTCACTTTTCACTTCAAACTCTAATACGCTCTCCCGATTTCCCCGAACACCTCCTTCACCTGGTCCAGAGTTTCGGTTTTCATCAGCTGGAGCTTGAAGGGTTTGAAGTCCGGGAGCCCTTTGAAGTACCTGGCATAGTGCTTTCGGATCTCCAACACTGCCAGGCGTTCGCCCTTGCGTGAGATGGAGCGTTCCAGGTGACCCAGGCTCACTTCGAGGCGTTCGGCAAGGGTAGGAGGTGCGCAGGCCGTCCCGGTTTCAAGAAAGGAGCGTACTTCCCTGAATATCCACGGGTAGCCGATCATCGCCCGGCCGATCATCAGTCCGTCCACCCCGTAGCGGTCCAGCTTCTCCCGGGCAGTTTCCGGGGAGATCACGTCCCCATTGCCTATGATGGGGATGTGCATACGCGGGTTGTTCTTCACCTCGGCGATCATGGACCAGTCGGCTGTGCCACCGTATAATTGCCTGGCGGTGCGCCCGTGGATGGAGATCATGGATATTCCTGCATCCTGAAGGCGTTCGGCAACCTCCACGATGGGCTTGAGCGAATCGTCCCAACCGATGCGGGTCTTTACGGTAACGGGTACCTTAACCGCCTGGACCACGGCTGAGGCGATGCTCACCATGCGGTCGGGATCCTTGAGCATCGCAGCCCCTGCGCCCTTGGCGATCACCTTCTTCACCGGGCAGCCGAAGTTGAGGTCGATCACATCGGGGCCGGCTGCTTCGGTAATGCGGGCCGCTTCCACCATGGCTTCCACCCGGTGGCCGAAAAGCTGTATCCCCACCGGACGTTCGTTTTCGAGCACATCCAGCTTGTTGAGTGTCTTGCGGGCTTCCCGCAACAGGCCTTCCGAAGAGGCGAACTCGGTGAAGACCATATCCGCTCCATGCTGACGGCAGAGTGCACGGAAGGGAGGGTCGGTGATGTCCTCCATAGGGGCGGCCAGCAGGGGAGTCTTACGGTCGATCAACAGGGGTCCGATATGCATACAGGGGCCTTAGTCATTATTTATTGTGAACGCCCGTATTTCCTATGCTGTGCCGTCGCCAGGGGTGGTCTGCCTTCGTTGCCAGAGCATGCGGAGGCCAAGGAAGGTCAACATAAGGCTGAAAGCCACGAACCATCCCTCAAAGGGCAGGCTGAGGGTTTCGGGGTCCTGTGTTATCGTACCGCGGGCATGCAGCCAATACACCAGTACTACGGCCAGGTTGTTAAGGGTATGCATAAGTACCGGCACCCAGAGGTTGCGGGTCCAGAGGAAGGCATATCCCAGCAGCAGGCCCAGCAGCATCCTGGGGAAGAATCCGAAGAACTGCAGGTGGAGGGCGCTGAAGGCTATGGCGGATAGCGTCACGCCCAGGTGGCTGCTGCGGGTCCAGCGGATCAGCAGCGGCTGCAGGGTACCCCTGAACAGCAGTTCTTCTCCCAGGCCGGGGATCAGGGCCATGATAAGGATGTTCAGGAGGAGGCTGGTGGGGCCCATGTCCGAGAGAAAGGCATCACTGAGGGCGGTGGCCTGGGCTTCCTGTTTGCGCATCCAGCCTTCCATTCCGTCCAGGGCTGCGGGCAGGTCCAGGGAGGCGTTCCATTCAATCACCACATTCAGCGCAGGCAATGCCATGGGAAGCAGCAGAAGGGCGGTGAGCCAGGGGATGGCGAGGGTGCGGGTCTGCAGCCTCAGGGCGGCGGCCGCGCCACGGCGGCCGTACAGGGCCAGGGCGGTAATGAAGGAAGGTACGAAGAACACTCCCACCTGGTTGATCAGTTGTCCGGTGCGCAGCCAGGACAGGCCCCCGGGCAGATCGACCGCGGCGGCTCCTGCGCTAACCACCTCCATGCCGAACACGGCGCTTCCCAGGAGCAGGGCCAGTCCGGAGAAGGCCAGGATGCATAGCAGCCAGATGATGAGGAAGAGGAGGATGGCACCGGAAGGCCTATGTGGGTGGAGCATCAGGTTTTTGGGATAGGGGGAGTTCAGGTCAGGTTAGGGCGGGTTGTCGGAGAGACATAAAAAACGGCTGCACCCAAGAAGGGGCAGCCGTTTCATATTTCATATCCTGCGTCAAAGGCCTTCTTTGTGAAGCTTTTTTCGCGTTGAGTAGTTGATCTTGAAGGCACCGGCCTGGCGAAGTTCCTGTTTGACATCTGTCACAATTCCCATTTTGGTTTCGCCATGGACCTTCATGGAGGTCGTAAGGAACTTACGGTCCACTTCATCCCGTGCTTCGCGTTCGGTGGCAATGAACTCCTGGATGTCGCCCACAGTATGATAGCTGTCGTTCAGCTGAATACGGCTTTCGGTACCGTAGAGTTCTGATTTCATCGGGGGGCCGATGTAGATAAAGCTGACGAGCGACTTTTTTTCGAGTTTTTGCACTTCCGTGGCTTCAGGGGCCTTGATCTTGACCAGCAGTGTTGTTTCCCTCATCACAGTGGTGACCATGAAGAAGAACAGGAGCATGAAAATAATGTCCGGAAGGGATGCGGTGGAGATCCCTGGGTTACCTCCAGCTTTTTTCTTTTTGAATCTGGACATGGCTAATTATCTCCTACATTTTCAGGTTCGGCTTCTGAGATCGAGATCGGGACGGCTTGCTGTACGGCCTTTTTCTGATCCTCGTTGATCAGCTTTTCAAAGTCCATTCCGAAGTATTTACGCGACAACTCGTTGCGGAGTTCGTTCACGGCGGCAGCCAGCTCGTTCTGCACCTGGATGTACATATCGTAGGAGGTGCCGCGGTCGTTCTTGAGCGAGATGATCCCTTTGGAGACAAAGACGGTTCCCAGCAAGGGGATGGTTTCTTCCTTGACTTCGGGGAAACGCTCGTCATCGATATGGATACTGAGGAATTCCTTGGCTTCATCCTTAAGGTAGCGGATGTCGCCGGGCTTATCCCTGACAAGGAGCTGATCGTTCCGGTTCACGAGAACCTTGAAGATATTGCGTTCTTTGACGTCCGGGATGGGTTGGTTGGGATCGGGAGGAGGAGGAAGGATACGCGCGATACCTGTATCCACATCCATGGTGGTAGTCACCAGGAAGAAGATCAACAGGAGGAACGCGATGTCCGCCATTGACCCGGCATTGATCTCACCTACAGGTCTTCTCATTGTACTGGGATTATTTTTTGAATATGCTGGCCACGGCTGAGAAAAGCACCGTAAGCAGGGCCAGGCCACCGAGGATATAGGTGCCGATCAGGGCTGCGCTGACCACCCTGGCGCTGGTTGGGGTGATGTCGCCGTTATTGTAGGCCAGTTGAAGCACTTCGCCTTCGAGGCTGTCGCTGGCCATGAGCCAGGAGATGAGCCCAATGGCGACGAGCAGGCCGATGGCGAGCACGGCACGCATCGCATTGCGGGGGTTGTCGATGATCTGGTAGATCGGGAAAACGAACACCAGCACAAGGGCAATCCCGATGGCGATGTAGGTCATCCAGGAGAAGGGATTGAGGATCTTGTCCTGAAGGTTCGGGTCATTCGCCATGACCGTATCACCCTTCGCCCATATGATCGCTACGAGCAGCACGGCCAGGGCCATGAGGATGGTGGTTATGACCCGGAATACATTATGAACGACCTTTTCCATCAGACTACTTTTTGGAAGATTCGTACTTGGCCAGGATGTCGATATAGGAAATGGTACTGTCTTCCATGTCGTTCACCAGGCTATCCACCTTGGATACGATATAGTTGTAAAAGATCTGCAGGATGATGGCCACGATCAGACCGAACACGGTGGTCAACAGAGCGACCTTGATACCGCTGGCAACTACGGTGGGAGAGATGTCTCCTGCCTCGGCGATGGCATCGAAGGCCTGGATCATACCCACCACCGTTCCGAGGAACCCGAGCATAGGGGCGAGGGCGATGAAGAGGTTGATCCAGCTCAGGCCTTTTTCCAGCCGGCCCATGAGCACGCTGCCGTAGGCAACCACGGATTTCTCTACGCCTTCAATGCCTTCATTGAACTTGTCCATACCCTGATAGAAGATGCCTGCTACGGGTCCGCGGGTATTCTTGCAAACTTCCTTGGCGGCTTCCAATCCGCCATTGGCGAGGGCCGTCTCCACTTTATTCAACAGTTTCTGGGTGTTGGAGGAGGAGAGGTTGAGGTAAATGATGCGTTCGATGGCCAGGGCCAGACCGAAGATGAGGGTCAGCAGGATGATGCCCATAAAGCCGGCGCCCCCTTCGATGAACTTCTCTTTGATGACCTGATGGAACCCCTGTTCTTCTGCCGGGGCCTCCAGCGTTTCGGCCGGCGCGGCGGCCATGCCCGTATCGGCGGTCATCGCGGCGCTGTCCACCACTTCTTGGGCCTGATCGGCTGCTGCGTTCTCATCCTGGGCGTTCACGTTCCAGGTGAAACCGAAGGTCAGCAGTGCTGCGATCGACAGTAAGGCAACCAGTTTTTTCATAGCGACAGATGTGTTTGTTTGGAATTGGGGAATTGTTTGAGGTTAAAATCCTTTGGCGGAGAGAGTGGGATTCGAACCCACGATACCCTTTTGGGGTATACACACTTTCCAGGCGTGCGCCTTCGACCACTCGGCCATCTCTCCGTATTGCCCACGTTTCAAGGGACGTTCACGCTCCATGTAAGGCGGGGCTAAATTATGAAAATTTTCAACATAGGCATTGGCCCCATTCTAAATTAATTCTAAAGAAGCCCGGGTCCGGGTTGTTGCTATAAAATTGTTAATCAATGAGATAAAAATAGTCGCCGGGACAGGTGCGAGACCATGCCGGGTCAGGGAACGGGCTGTTGAAAAAGTTAAAGGGGAAGGTTGAACAGACGGGCGTAAAGCTGGTGCACATTGGCCACGCCCACCAGTTCCAGTCCGTCGCCGGCTTTACGCAGGCCTTTCAGCGAGGCCCTGGGCACGAACATGCGGCTGAAGCCCATGCGGGCGGCCTCGGCCACACGCTGTTCCAGCCGGCTCACGGCCCTCACTTCGCCCGACAGCCCTACCTCACCGCTGAAACACACCTGGGGGTCCAGGGGGCTATCTTCAGCTGAGGACAATACGGCCCCCACCACGGCCAGGTCGATGGCCGGGTCGTCGACACGAATACCGCCGGCAATGTTGAGGAAGACATCCTTGGCGGCCAGCCGGAACCCGCTTCGTTTCTCAAGGACCGCCAGCAACATATTCAGCCGGCGAAGGTCGAAACCGGTGGCCGAGCGCTGGGGGGTGCCGTAGGCGGCAGTGCTCACCAGGGCCTGCACCTCGATCAGCATGGGCCGCAGCCCTTCGAGGGTGGAGGCGATGCATACCCCGCTCAAGGGCTCTTCGTGATGGCTGATCAGGATTTCAGAGGGGTTCAGGATCTCCCGCATGCCGCGGTCGCTCATCTCGAACAGGGCCACTTCGGCTGTGGAACCGTAACGGTTCTTGCTGGCCCTGAGCACACGGTATCCGTAATTGCGGTCCCCCTCAAACTGCAGTACCACGTCCACCATGTGTTCCAGCACCTTGGGGCCAGCCAGCTGCCCGTCCTTGGTAATGTGCCCGATCAGTACCACTGGTGTGGCCGTAGTTTTGGCAAACTTCTGAAGCTCGGCCGTACATTCCCTGATCTGGGAAATGCTGCCCGCTGTGGATTCGATGTACTGGCTCTGCAGGGTCTGGATGGAATCCACGATCACCAGGTCAGGGCGCATGCGCTCCAGGTGCTGCAGGATGCCCTGGGTGGAGGTTTCCGTCAGTACATAGCAATCCCCCAGCGATTCTCCGAGGCGGACGGCACGCATGCGGATCTGCTGCTCGCTCTCTTCTCCTGTAACATACAATACTTTGCACCCTTTCATGCGCATGGCCGACTGCAGGGTGAGGGTCGACTTTCCGATGCCCGGCTCCCCTCCGATCAGCACCAGGGATCCTGGTACCAGGCCCCCGCCCAGTACCCGGTCCATCTCGCCCAGGGCCGTACTGATGCGCTCCTGCCGGTCGAGGCTGATCTCGTCCAGGCGCTTGGGCTGGGCAGCACCCTCGGCACCCGTGCGCTTCCAACCACTGCCGCTCTCTTTCTGCAGCAGCTCCTCCGCAAAAGTGTTCCATTCCCCACAGGAAGGACAGCGTCCGAGAAATTTCGGGCTCTCATGACCGCAGGATTGGCAGAAATAGGCGGAGCGGGTTTTGGACATGGGGATATTCTATGTTCTATGTTCTATGTTCTATGTTCTATGTTCTCCGGTCCCTCAGCCTGGCACTGAGCTTGTCGAAGTGCTGTCGAAGGGTGTTCTGTCATCAATACGTTCTGGTTTCTGACAGCGAAGGCGGTGATTGGCAGCTGAAGGGTATGGATTGCTCTTATTCTTATTCGCTTTGTCCGGGGTTCGCTGTTCTTATCCGTTCTTCGATGGCTGTGGTAGAGTATCCCGGGAGGTAATCCAGGGTGACCACCTGGCCGCCTTTCGCCATTACGATATCGGAGCCAACGATGTTTTCGACCGCATAATCGCTCCCTTTCACAAGGATATCGGGCTGCAGACTGCGGATGAGTTCAAGCGGGGTGTCTTCCCCGAAAAGGATGATGTAATCGACAAAACCCAGGCCGGCCAGTACCATGGCGCGGCCAGTTTCGTCGTTGATGGGGCGGTGAGGCCCCTTGAGGCGGCGCACGCTGGCGTCGGTATTCAATCCGATGACCATAAGGTCGGCCAGGCGGGCGGCCCGGCTAAGGTAATCGATATGTCCGCGGTGAAGGATGTCGAAGCATCCGTTGGTGAACACCACGGAAGCCTGGCCTTCATGCAGCAGGGCGGCGAGGCGGGAAGCGCTTCCCTCGGGGAAGATCTTAAGGGCCGGATCAGGCGTTCTGGACATGATTACGATTGATTACCGGCAGGAGCAGCACGGCGGCCAGTCCGGCCAGGATGATCATCAAAGTCTGGGCAGTCCAGGCCAGCCAGCCCAGGGCATAGCCGGTGGTTGCTGCCACGCCGTATATGGATGTCACTTCCGCGATGATCGCCGGATAAATCCCTATCCCACCCTGGACGATCATGATGCCGATCGATCCGAAAACGAGCATGGCCAGCCCTGCTTCGGGACCCAGTCCGGAAGTTCCGGGAAAGCTGAAGAAGCATAGGTAGATCATCAGGTAGTACAGCCCCCAGATCAGCAGCGACTGGAAGATGAAGAGGAAGGGGCGTTCGATGCGGGCGATGGAGATCAGTCCTTCGATCAGTCCAAGGATAAGCCCACGCAGTTTTTGGTACAGCCGAAAGTGAGCAAAGCGTTTGCGGATGAGGTAGAGGAAGGCGGAAAGGGCCACCAGCGAGCCCAGGAGGATCAGCCATAACGCGGCACCATCCTGCAGGAACTGGAATCGTTCGGACAAGGGCATCCAGATCTTGTCGTAAACATAATCCTTGATTCTTCCCCATTGCAGCACCAGGGTCAGCAGGAAGAGGCCGCCGAAAATGACCAGGTCGATCACCCGTTCCACGATTACGGTGCCGAAGGATTTCTCGAAGGGCACCTTTTCATAGCGGGCCAGGGCTGTACAACGGGTTACTTCCCCCAGGCGGGGCAGGGCCAGGTTGGCGAAATATCCTACCATGACGCAGGAGAAGGAATTGATGAGGCGTGGCCGGTAGCCCATGGGCTTCAACAGGATCATCCAGCGCATGGCCCTCACCAGGTGGCTGAGCACGCCCAGCACTATGGCGAGCAGGGCCCACCAGTAATTGGCTCCCCAGAAGGAATCCCAGATCTCGGCCTGTTGCTCAGGGCTCAGCTTTCGCAGGAACAGCCAGATGAACAGGGCGCCGAGGCCAAGGAAGAACAGCAGTTTGGCCGCCGATAGCAGTCGTTTGTTCAACTCAGGTCAGTTGGTTGTGGAAATCGGGGAACAGGATCACCGGCTGGAAGGCGGGGGCCTGTTCCACATCGATGGAAGCATAGGAGACTATGATGATCAGGTCGCCTACCTCAACCTTGCGTGCTGCGGCACCATTGAGCCCAATGGTGCCGGAGCCGCGCTCACCACGGATCACATAGGTGTCGAAACGCTCCCCGTTATTGATATTGTACACATGCACCCGCTCAAACTCTATGAGGCGTGCGGCCTCCATGAGGTTCTCATCGATGGTGATGCTCCCCATATAGTTGAGGTTCGATTGGGTGACCGTTGCCCGGTGAATCTTCGATTTCAGGATCTCGATCTGCATAGGGCGCAAAACTACGAATAAAGCATCATATTGTCGATCAGACGTATCCTGCCCAGGTTCACGGCCACGAAGGCGGCGCAGGGCTCCGGAGGTTCCGGCCAGTGCTGCAGTGGCTGCAGGTCGGATGTCCGGGCTATACTGAAGTATTCCACGCTCATCCCCGGCACTCCATTAAGACGGTCGGTGGCATAGTTCACCAGGTATTCCACGGTCTTTTCCCTGCTCATCTCCCTCACCTTACTCAGGGTGTCGTGGATGACAGGAGCTACAGCCCTTTCCGGGAGGCTGAGGCGTTGGTTGCGGGAGCTCATGGCCAGTCCGTCGGCTTCCCTTACGATAGGGCAGGGGATGATCTCCACTCCCAGGCCGAGTTGTTTCACCAGGGCCTGGATGATACGCAGCTGTTGGTAGTCCTTCTCCCCGAAGTAGGCCCGGGCTGGCTCCACGATATCGAACAGACGGCGGACCACTACGGCTACTCCATGGAAATGGCCCGGTCGAAAGGCACCTTCCATCACGGTTTCCAGGGGGCCGAAGATGTATTGCTCCTTGACCTCTTCAGGGTACATCTCTTCCGCAGATGGGGCAAAGACCGCATGACAACCTGCTGCCCGCAGCATCTCGAGGTCGGTGTCGAGGGTGCGGGGGTATTTGGCAAGGTCTTCCTTATTGTTGAATTGAATGGGATTGACGAAGATGCTGACGACGGTGACGTCGTTCTCTTTCACCGAGCGGCGAACGAGCTCGAGGTGGCCTTCGTGTAGGGCGCCCATGGTGGGGACGAAGCCGATGGAATCTGCATCCTTGCGGTGGCATTCCAGCCAGCTGCGGATGGCGCTGATGGTGGTAAAGACTTCCACTATGGATCGATGGTTTATTTAGGCGGAGCTGCTGAAGGGGTGGCCGGGGCCGGAGGGCGGGCCAGGATGATCAGCATGTCTTTTTCCAGGGTCTCGGCCGGGGTTTCGGTGATGCGCCCCATCTCCTTCCCTTTTCGGTAAAAAATGAAGGTAGGGACCCGTTCCACACCGAGTTCGTCGAGATCCAGTCCCCTGGCCTCCTTGGCTCTGTCCACCCCTACGAGGGTGAGTCGTTGCTCGTCAATACCTGCCTCATCCAGGATGCGGAAGAAGCGCGGGACCTCGCGCTGGCTGTCGGAACACCAGGATCCAAGCACGATGGTTGCCTCCCAGTCGGAGGGAAGCTTCTTAAGTATCTCAATGATTTTCTGATCCGGTTCGTACTGCCGGTATTCTTCCTCATAGTAGCGCCCGAAGACCTCCCCTTTCAGTCCATCGCGGTTAAGATAGCCGCTGAGTACTTCAGTGCCCAGCTTTTTGTCGATGATCACCTTGTTCACTTCCTGGGCGGTGAATGCCCCCGGGAGAAGGGCGGTGAGCACTATCAGGACAATGATTCCCTTAGTCTTCATTTTCATCGTTTAACGCAAATGTAGTCATTTGCAGCACAGCAGCCGCCAGCGTTTGGAAATCAGCGGGGGCATTATTATATTTGGCCCACAGGTATACCAAGACGCAAACCCCATAACCATAGCCTATGAAACAACCCCTTACACCTTCAACGCAGGAGAAAGGCAGCCTTGAGCAGAAGATCAAGGCCTATTCTCTCGCTGCTGCGGCCATCCTGGCCGTGCAGCCTGCTGCCGGGGCGGTCGTTTATACCGACCTGGTTCCGGATTCCACCTATTCAGGATCGAATGCCGATTTCCTTCTGGATCTCAACAACGATGGAGTGGACGACTTCAACATCCAGTTCACCGTGGGTACCGCCTCGCGCTCAGTGCGTATCCTACCCAGTGCGGGCAACGAGGTGCTGGGATCCAGCGGTGGAGCGTACTTCTATCCCTTCGCACTGAACCTCAACGACCCCATCGGGGGGGGGCAGGCCACCTGGAACGGCACGGCCAACGGCGGATACCTTACCCTGGCCTGGCTGTACACCACCGGAGGAACCTACGGCAACTGGTTTGGCGCTACCAACAAGTACATGGGATTGAGGTTTAAGATCGGCACCGACTGGCATTATGGCTGGGTGAGGATGGATATCCCTTCGGATGTTACCTCGCTTACCATCAAGGACTTTGCTTATGAAAGCATAGCCAATACCGCCATTGCTGCCGGTGCTGGCGGCGTAGCCGGTATCCGTGCGCTGTTGCCGGAATCCATTGACCTCTTTGCGCATGAACGTGTCCTTACAATCGACCTGAAAGACCTCAGCCTGGGGAACGCCAGCCTGAGCCTGAGCAGTGTCAACGGCCAGGAGGTACTGCAGGCCGAGCTGAGCTCAAACCGCATGCAGTTCAGCCTGTCGGGCCTGAGCCGGGGAATATACCTCGCTACGGTCCGTTCCTCGGAAGGAGTGCTCACGCGCAGGATTATCGTGGAGTAGGAAGCATGTCTGGAGTTTGAGCAATAGTGTGATCAACTTCAATCCGGAGTAGATTTTCTCACCCTATTGCGCCACTCTCCCACTGTTCACTTTGTTATCTCTCCCCTCAGGGGCAGGGTGAACAGTTCTTTTACTTTACCGGCATCGTATCCCTGCCCGAAGAGGTGCATCAGCTTGGTTACCGCTGATTCGGTGGTAATGTCGTACCCGCTGATTACCCCGATGCGTTCCAGGGGGAGACTGCTGGCATAACGTCCCATATCCACTGCTCCCCCCTTGCACTGGGTTACATTGCATATAACGAGTCCCCTTTCTATGGCTTGTTGCAGCTCCCGGATGAACCAGTCATCGGTGGGTGCATTACCCGCCCCGAAGGTTTCCAGGATGAGGCCCCTGAGGCCCGGACTGTGCAGCAGGCTCGCCACCACCGCATGGCTGATGCCAGGGAACAGCTTGAGTATGGCTACCTCTTCTCCCAATGCGCTGTGTACCCTGAGGTTGCGGAAGTTGGGCTTACGGATGTATGCGTGGTTGAAGCGGATGTGCACCCCTGCCTCGGCCAGCACGGGATAGTTCTCCGAAACAAAAGCATGAAAATTCTCAGCGTTGAATTTTGTCGACCGGTTTCCCCTGAACAGCTGATTTTCGAAGAAAATGGCCACTTCCGGCACCAGGGGGGTGCCATCGACCTGCATGGCGGCGATCTCAAGACTGGAAAGGAAGTTTTCCCTTCCGTCGGAGCGGATGACCCCCATGGGGAGCTGACTGCCGGTAAGGATCACAGGCTTGTTCAGGTTTTCGAGCATGAAGCTGAGTGCTGATGCGGTGTACGACATGGTGTCGGTGCCATGCAGCACAACGAAGCCATCGTAGCGGGAATAATTTTCTCCGATCACGGTGGCCAACTGCTGCCAGAAAGCCGGCTTGACCTCGGAGGAATCGATGGGCGGATCGAAACAGTGATGGCTGATGCGGTACCTGAGCTTGTCGAGGATAGGTACATGCTCGTTGATATGGTTGAAGTCGATGGGTGTCAAGGAGCCCGTGCCGGGGTCCTTGACCATGCCAATGGTCCCTCCGGTGTAGATCACCAGGAGGGATGTCTCGTTTTCTGCGGATATGTTGTTCATGGCTTAGGGATGGCTGAGGCCAAAGAGCCGCAGGGCTGCCTGGGTGGTGCGTTCCGCTGTTTCTTCCGGGCTCAGGTTCAGGCATTCTGAAAGGCGTTGGACAATCAGGGTAAGGTATGCGCTTTCGTTGCGCTTACCCCGGTGGGGTACCGGAGCCAGGAAGGGAGCATCGGTTTCCAGCACAATGGAATCCGGGGAAACCTGGGCTAGAACAGCGCATACCCGCGCATTCTGGAAGGTGAGGACCCCTCCAATTCCGAGATGAAAACCCAGGGCAAGGATACGCCGGGCCTGCTGGATGTGACCGGTAAAGCAATGAAACACCCCTTGCAGACCGGGCAGCGCCATCCCTTCCAGAATATCAAGCATCAGGTCCATGGATTCCCTGGAATGAAGGGATACCGGGAGCCCCATATCGTGGGCCCATCGGACCTGGGTACGGAAGGCTTCCTCCTGGGCTTCGCGGAAGGTGGTGTCCCAATACAGGTCGACGCCGATCTCGCCTACGGCACAGAACCCCCCGTTATCCAGGTGCTGCCTTACCAGTGCCAGTTCCTCCCTCCAGTTCTCCTTCACCGAGGTAGGGTGGAGCCCCATCATCGGAAGGCAATGCTCCGGGAATGCATGATGCATGGCCAGCATGGGGGCGATGGAGGAGCTGTCGATGTTCGGCAGCAGCATATAGCGCACCCCCGCACCGAGGGCGCGTTGCACGGTGGCTGCACGGTCGGGATCGAAGGCATCGAGGTAAAGGTGGGTATGAGTGTCGATCAGGATCATTCGGCAAAGGTAGGCTTAGCCTCCGTATCCATAGGGATGTTGAGGCAGGAGTATGCCTGACTGAGGGCATCCTGATGTTCAGATAGTACAAAAAGCTGGTCCCCTTCCTGTAGTGTAGTGGAACCATTGGGCGTGATGTACTTCCCTTTGCGACGGATGAAGGAGATGTGCATGGTGCGGGGAAAGCCGAGTTGGACGATCTGCTTTCCGGCCACAGGACAGCCCTGTGGAATGGTGATCTGCGTGAACAGGGATTTGATGCTGTCTTCCAGCTCGCGATCGAGGGAAGTGCGCTGTTTCAGTTCTTCCGGAATAAGCAGATGGAGCCAGCGCGCCACCAGGGAAAGTGTAGTCCCCTGGATCATTACGGAAGTAATGGAGATAAAGAATACCAGGTTGAAAATCATGTTCGCTTTTTCTGCCCCGGCCAGCAAGGGGTAGGTGGCGAAGACAATGGGCACGGCCCCGCGCAGGCCCACCCAGGAGATGAGCAGGCGCTTGCGGGCCTGCATCGGAAAGAAGGACAAACTGGCGAAGACACTGAATGGCCGGGCCACGAGCATCAGAAAAGCTGAGATCACCAGTCCAATGCCGATCACCGGAACGATCTGGCTGGGGAAGACCAGCAGTCCGAGGGTGAGGAAAAGAACCACCTGCATGAGCCAGGCGAAGCTGTCAAAGGATTTCAGGAACTTCTTCTTGTGGATGAGGTCGCTGTTCCCGAGGTAGATGGCTGCCAGGTAGACCGCGAGAAAACCGTTGCCGCCAATGAAATCAGTGAAGGAAAAGGCGAAAAACATCACGGCGATCATGAGTACGATATACAGGCCTTCAAAATCGAGATGAATGCGGTTGATTACGGCAGCCGAGGCTTTCCCGATGAGAAAGCCCAACAGCGCCCCAAGGATCAGCTGCGAAAGCAGGAGCAGGACAATGCCACCGGGTCCTGAGGACTCGCCCATCACCAGACTGGTGAATACCAGCACCAGGATGTAGGCCATGGGGTCGTTGCTTCCGCTCTCCAGCTCCAGGATGGGCCGAAGGCGACCCTTGAGGGCCAGGTTCTTCGAACGGAGTATGGAGAATACAGCCGCCGAATCAGTGGAAGATACGATGGCCCCGAGCAGCAGCCCTTCATAAATGCTGAAGTCGGTAATAGCCCACACAAACACCCCTACCAGGCCGGCGGTCAGCACTACTCCGGCAGTGGACAGGCTCAGCCCTCTCCAGAAGATGGGTCGTATGGATTTCCAGTCGGTGTCGAGGCCGCCGGAGAAAAGAATGAAATTGAGGGCTACGATACCGATGAATTGGGCGGATGCCGGGTTGTTGAACACTATTCCCCCCAGGCCTTCAGAGCCGGCCAGCATCCCCACGCTGATGAACAGCACCAGCACCGGGACCCCGAACTTGTATGAGGTCTTGCCTGCGATCAGGGAAATGAACAGCAGGATGGAGCCGATGAGCAATATGTTCTCGATGGTCAGGGTCATCCGTTGGCTAAAGATATGGCTTCCTTCGGTATCTTTGAACGCCATGAAGCTCCTGCTTGTTCGTTTCAGTTCCATGGGGGACATTGTCCTCACTTCTCCGGTGATCCGGTGCCTGAGGTCACAACTTTCTGATCTTGAGCTTCATGTGCTTACCAAGGAGGCCTTTGCCGGAGTGTATACGGTCAATCCATACATCGACAAGGTCTTCACCATCAAAGACGAGCTGGGCGAGGTGGTTCCCTTGCTGAAGGCGGAGCGCTACGACCGCATCATCGATCTGCACCGTAACCTGCGTTCCTTCGGCCTGTGGTTGCGCCTTAGGCGCCCGCGTTCTGTTTTTCCCAAGCTGAACCTGCGCAAATGGCTGCTGGTGCGTTTACATCTCGACCTGATGCCGGAGGTCCATGTGGTGGACCGCTATTTCAGGGCGGTGCGCCGGTTGGGGGTAGAGAATGATGGCCTCGGACTGGAATTTTTCATCGCTCCTGAGGATGAGATGGACCTACATGAACTTCCCTCGGATTACCATGAAGGATTTGTAGCCATGGTGACGGGGGGTAAGCATGCCACCAAGATCCTGCCGGCCCCCAAGGCGGCGGAAGTTATCCGAGTCCTTGAGCGACCGGTGCTACTCTTGGGCGGTTCCGAAGACTATGCCCGGGCCGAAGAGATCATAAGGCTCACAGACGGGAGGGTGTTCAACGGTTGCGGCCGATACAGCCTGGGCCAATCGGCCTCCCTGCTCAGGATGGCGGATGCGGTCATCACCAATGATACAGGCCTTATGCATATCGCCTCAGCCTTCCGCAAGCGAACCGTGTCGGTATGGGGCAATACCGTGCCGGCCCTGGGCATGTACCCCTATCAGCCCGGGACAGAGGACCAGGTGTACCTTGCCGAGGTGAAGGGCTTGAAATGCCGGCCCTGCAGCAAGATCGGCTTCGACCGCTGCCCGCGGGGGCATTTCCGTTGTATGGAGGATCAGGATACCGCCATTATCGCCGATCGGGCCCGCTGACCATAGATTTCGCCAATTGCTTCTCCACAATCGAGGGATTGATGTCTCTGTGGCTTGGGCTGAATGCCTTGGGTCAGCGGAGGTAGGGATTGCTCTGCAACTCGAAGCCGATCGTCGTTTCCGGGCCATGGCCGCTGAACACCCGGGTATCAGGGTCGAGTACCAGGAGCTTGCTCCGTATGGAATGGAGGAGGAGTTCGTAATCTCCGGTAAGCAGGTCTGTGCGGCCTATGCTCCCGTTGAACAGGACATCGCCGGCGAAAAGCATGTGCATGGAGGGGATATGCAGACAGATGCTGCCCTCGGCATGGCCAGGGGTATAGAGTACGTGAACGGCCCGTCCTTCCATATGCAGCACTTCCCCATCGTCGAGAAGGAGGTCGGGATGTTCAGGCTGTTCCATTTCGAGACCGAAGATTGCGGCATGTTCCGGGCTGCGGTCGAGGAAAGGAATGCATCCTGTATGGGCCCAGTGCTGTGCGCCATAGGTCTCCCGTACATGTTGGTTGCCAAGGATATGGTCGATATGGGCATGGGTATTGATGATGGCGCGGGGCTGGAGACCGTTGCCACGGATCAGGTCGTCGAACGCCTTCTTTTCCATATCGGTATGCATTCCAGGGTCGATCACCCAGGCATCGCCATCGGCGCAGGCCAGGATATAGGTGTTGACCTGAAAAGGGTTGAAGCTAAGCTGAAACAGGCGCATGGGAGATCGTTTTGGCAAACATAAGGATTACTTGATTTGCGTAGGGTTTCTTGGATTTTGATGTGGTTCGGTCAATGAATCTGGACATAAACAACAGTAGGTCAGTGATTTCTAAACTAACCGTTATAACGGATATAACGGTTATTGAATTAAGTGGCTGATATTGAATTGAATATAAAAGGCATATCCTGATTTCCCTTCATCTCCCTCCTCCTCCTCCACTTCCCCGGCATAAACACCCGGGCAGGTTTTCCGTTACCTTTGTATCCCTTCAAGCCTGTGATGAAGATCTGTCATTACCTCTGCCCAGCACCCCGTAGGATGGCCATAGCTCTCATCCTGGCCCTGCTGTGGCCCTGGGGCACCCAGGCCCAGTTCTACAACGGTTCCCAGATGGACTTCGGGAAGAACAGGGTCCAGTATTCTTCCTTCCAGTGGACCTCCTTCCGCTTCGAGGATTTCGACACCTACTTCTACCTTAACGGAAAAGAGCTCGCCGTGTTCACCGCCCGCTATGCCAGTGAACAGATCGATGCCATGGAACGGCGGCTGGAAGTGAACCTCAGCAACAAAATTCAGTTCATCATATACAACAGCCTCTCCGATCTCAAGCAGAGCAATATCGGCCTTATCAGCGAAGACCACTACAATACCGGCGGTATCACCCATATCATCGGACGCAAGGTCTTCCTGTATTTCGATGGCAGTCACAAAAACTTCGAACGGCAGATCCGGCACGGTATCGCCAATGTCCTCATCAACGAAATGCTGTACGGAGGTTCCATCACCTCCCAGGTCAGCAACAGCACCCTGCTGGTGCTTCCCGACTGGTACCTCAACGGACTGGTGTCCTTCCTTGCCGAGGAATGGAGCACGGCCCTTGACAACCGGGTTCGCGATGGGGTGCGTTCGGGCCGCTTTGACAAGTTCAACCGTCTCGACGGTGAAGAAGCCCGCTATGCCGGCCACTCCTTGTGGAAATATATTCATGATGAGCACGGCTCCGGCACTATCCCCGACATCATATACATGGCCAGGGTTTCCAAGAATGTGGAAAGCGGCTTCCTGTTTGTGCTGGGGATGTCGTTCAAGAACCTGGTGAATGCCTGGCTGGACCACTACTGGAGGGGATACGACGAGTTCCGGGTCCGGGGCTTCGAAGCCGATCAGCAGGTGCTCCACAGGGTGCGACGGCCTGAACAGCGGATAGGACAGGTCGCCCTCAGTCCCGATGGCACTCACCTGGCCTACACCACCAATGAGCTGGGGCGTTACATCGTGTGGCTGCGCGATCTGGGCACCGGCAAGCGCAAAGCCATATACCGCGCAGGTCATAAGCTCGATGAAAAGGCCGACTACACCTACCCCCTGCTCGAGTGGAGGCCCGATGGCAAGGTGCTGGCCTTCATGACCGAAGGCAAAGGGAAGATTTTCCTGAACTATTATACCCTGCACGATCGCAAACTCGACCAAATCCCCTTTTACCGCTTCGAAAAAGTAGTGGGCTTCAGCTATTCGCCCGATGCCCGCCTCTTCGTTATGTCCGCGGTGCAGAAAGGCCAGTCGGACCTCTACATATATAACATTGCATCCCGCACCATCGAGCAACTGACCAACGATATCTTCGATGACCTTCATCCCCGCTTCATCAGGGGAGCCAGCCAGATCATCTTCTCCTCCAACCGTAACAGTGACACCCTGAGATGGGAGACCGGTCCTGATTTCCGTCCAACACCGGAGAACCACGACCTTTTTATTTATGAGTACGCCCAGCGAAAGCCCCTCCTTCGCCGCCTCATGGACACACCTGAAGCCGATGAGGTCTTCCCCGGCGGTCAGGAAGAAGGGCATTTCACCTACCTGAGCGACGCCAATGGGGTATACAACCGGTATACCGGTCGTTTCGACAGTGCTATCAGTTATGTGGACACCGTGGTGCATTACCGTTACTTTACCTCGGCCCTTCCGGTCACAGACTATGTGAGCAATATAGAGGCGTACAGCATGTCTGTGCAGGGAGAACGGATAGCTGAGGTGGTTTTTATTGACGGACGTTACCAGTTGATGCTCGGAAGCCTGGCCGCGGCCGGGGAGGGGTTGAAGGCCGGCCTGGCGCTCACCGCATACCGCATCCGCCAGGTCACCCAGGCTGCGGAGGATCAGGATACCCTGGGCAAGGTAGAGGACCTGCCGCTCCGCAGGATTACCTTCCGTACGGTCAGGGAGGGGGAAGCAGAGGATGGTAAGGAGGATGAACGCCTGGACATTCGCAACTATGCCTTCGACCGTCAGGCCTTTGTGAACCTGCGCATGCAGGAGGCATCCGGAGAAGGCCCTTCCAGCGCAGGAAAAGCCGGCATGATATTACCCAAGCAGCTGAACTACTATGTTGAATATTCCATCAACGAGTTGGTCAGCCAGGTGGACTTCGCCTTCCTGAATTCCAACTACCAGGCGTTTACCGGCACCGGGCAGCCCATTTACCTCAATCCAGGCCTCAACGCACTGCTGAAGGTTGGGGCTACCGATCTGCTCGAGGATTACCGTATCACCGGAGGAGTGAGGTTATCGACCAGCCTCACCAACAACGAATACCTGCTGAGTTTTGCCAACCTACGCAACCGCCTCGACCGGGAACTGGTATTCCATCGCCAGGTGCTCGAAGAAGAGGCCTTCGATCCGATATATGCCCTGGTGAGGCATCAGTTGCACGAAATACATTATATCCTGAAGTGGCCCTTCAGTCCGGTGGCCGCCCTGCGTGGCAGCGCGATCCTTCGCAACGACCGGGCCGTGTTCCTTTCCCTTGGCGAACAGAGTCTCAGGGAGCCTACAGATATGCGATACTGGGGCGGGCTAAAAGGCGAGTACATCTTCGATGCCACGCGCAGCCCGGGAATGAACCTTTATTATGGACTGAGGTTCAAATTGTTTGGTGAGTACTACCGCAAGGTGGAAGGCGAGTCAGGGGACCTGGCCGTGCTCGGCATGGACTTTCGCCATTACACCCGGATCCACCGTACCTTCATCTGGGCCAACAGGGTGGCTGCCAGCACCTCCTTCGGCTCCAATAAGCTCATCTATTATCTCGGAGGGGTCGATAACTGGCTGTTCCCGAGGTTCAGCTCCGACAATCAGGTTGACCGCTCCCAGAACTACGCCTATCAGACCCTGGGGACCAACATGCGCGGTTTCGATCAGAATATCCGCAACGGCAACAGCTTCTTCGTCATAAACAGTGAACTGCGGCTGCCGGTGTTTCGCTACTTCCTCAACCGTCCCATACGTTCCGATTTCTTCAATAACTTCCAGGTGGTGGGCTTCGGGGATCTGGGCACCGCGTGGACAGGCTGGGATCCTTATTCCAGGGAGAACGCCCTGTTTACGCGCATCATCGAAGATGGGCCTATCACCGTGGTGCTCGAAGAGCAGAAGGATCCCCTGGTGGGCGGCTTCGGTTTCGGCCTGAGGAGCAGGGTGCTCGGGTATTTCCTTCGCGCTGACTGGGCCTGGGGAGTGGAGGACCGGCGGAGGCAGCCTTCCGTGTTCTACCTATCCCTAAGCCTTGATTTCTGATCCGGCCAGCCAGCTGCGCCGGGTTGTCGCAGCATTACCCAACACTTAAATAATGGACCTCTCAACCGCTGTCATCCTGATCCTTCTCGGCCTGGCCGCCGGCATCCTTGGGGGCCTCATCGGCGTAGGCGGAGGCATCATCATCATCCCGGGCCTCATCCTGCTTCTGGGAATGAGCCAGCATATGGCGCAGGGCACAAGCCTTGCTGTCATGCTCCCTCCCATCGGCCTGCTTGCCGTGTATAATTACTACAAGGCAGGCGAGATCAACCTTAAATACGCGGCAATCATCGCCACTGCTTTTCTCATTGGCGGGTATTTCGGGTCAAAGATCGCCCTGGGCATACCCATGGACACGCTACGCAAGGTGTTCGGCTTCTTCCTCGTCCTGATGGGCCTCCAGATGGCCTTTGGAAGATGATCCCCGCCGGTAACTCCCGTCCTTCATGACTTCCTGATTATGAACAAGAAAAGTGTTAATAAGCCCATCCTTGAGTTCATCGCCCGTCACCATGTGCTCACCCTGGCCACCGCTTCCGATCAGGGTCCCTGGTGCGCCTCCTGCTTCTATGTCTACCTGCCCGACAAGAACCGGTTTATCTTCACTACCGATACCGATACCCGTCACGGGCGCGAAATGCTTGTCAATCCAATGGTAGCTGCAGCCATCGCCCTGGAAACCGGAATTATAGGGAGAATCCGGGGACTGCAGTTGGCGGGAACCGCTTATCTTATTGATGAACAAGAGTTTGTCGATGCCCGCAAAGCCTATGTCCATCGTTTCCCCATAGCCCTGGCCGCTCACCTCAGCCTCTGGGCCCTGACGCCCGACCATATGAAACTGACCGATAACCGCCTCGGTTTCGGTAAAAAGCTGATATGGAATGCCCTGGACACAGATCCCAGCGATGACAAGGATTAGCTGAATTATTAGTGAGATTGGTTCTTTGAATTCAGGAGGTTAGGGGGACGCTGACCGCTATTGTTGAAAACCTGATTTGACCCTTTCGGAAAAGCCGGTGTAATTTAGATTGCTCTTATCTCCTCAGGGAAAAACGAACGAACCTTTTTTATAAGTATTTGATTAACATCCATTTAAAAACATGGGTACCGACTTGTTTTCTGCCGCGCAAAACGAACCCACTGTGGAAAGGGAAGTGATGGAGAGAGATTTTTATGATGAAGTGATGGAGAAGAGGCAGCGTCCTCTTCCAGTGGGGACCGAACTTATGCCGGAAGCTGAGCCCGAAGTCGAGGCCCAGACCATCGCCCCGGAACTGCCTGCCTTATCCGCCATACCGGAAGTACCGGAGGGCGGATATGAATACGAGGAGGCGATCGAGGCTTCCACAGCCTATTTCAAGGGGGATGACCTGGCCGCCAAGGTGTGGGTCAACAAGTATGCCCTCAAGGATAGCCAGGGCATATTGTATGAGCGTAATCCGGATGAGATGCACCGCCGCATCGCCCGCGAGCTGGCCCGCATGGAGCAGAAGTATGCCAACCCCATGGATGAGGAGCTTATTTACAGCCTGCTGAAGGATTTCCGCTACATCATCCCCCAGGGCAGCCCCATGGCCGGCATCGGCAACGGTTATCAGGTCGTGTCCCTGTCCAACTGCTTCGTCATTGGAAACGACGGCCCTTCCGACTCCTATGGGGCCATAATGAAAATCGACCAGGAGCAGGTGCAGCTGATGAAGCGCCGCGGCGGCGTAGGCCACGACCTCTCCCATATTCGCCCGTCCAATAGCCCGGTGATGAACTCCGCCCTGCGGTCCACCGGCATAGTGCCCTTCATGGAGCGTTACTCCAACTCCACCCGCGAAGTGGCCCAGGATGGGCGGCGCGGGGCCCTCATGCTCACCGTCAGCGTTAAGCACCCGGATGCCGAGAACTTCATCGATGCCAAGGTGGATACCACCAAGGTGACCGGGGCCAATGTCAGCGTTAAACTCACCGATGAGTTTATGCGCGCCGTCGTCAGCGATGGGGATTTCGTGCAGCAGTTCCCCATCCATGCCCCAGACCCTTCCTATACCAAGACTATCCGTGCCCGCGACCTCTGGAAGAAGATCGTGCACAATGCATGGAAATCGGCCGAGCCCGGCATCCTGTTCTGGGATACCGTCATCCGGGAGTCTATCCCTGATTGCTATGCCGACCAGGGCTTTCGGACCGTGAGCACCAACCCCTGCGGAGAGATTCCGCTCTGTCCATACGACAGCTGCCGCCTGCTGGCCATCAACCTCTACAGCTATGTGGAGAACCCCTTCACACCCGAGGCCACCTTCAACTCCACCCTGTTCTCCCGTCATGTCCGCTATGCCATGCGCATGATGGATGACATCATCGACCTCGAGCTCGAGAAAGTGGAGCGCATCCTGGAAAAGATCGACCTGGACCCGGAGGAGGAAGATATCAAGGCCATTGAGCGCCGGCTTTGGGAGAAGATCAGGTCCAAGGCCCTGCAGGGCAGGCGCACCGGGCTGGGCATCACCGCCGAAGGGGATATGCTCGCCGCACTGGGAACCCGCTATGGCACCGAGCAGGCCACCAGCTTCTCGGTGGAAGTGCATAAGCTCCTCGCCCTGGAGGCCTACTCTTCTTCTGTGACCATGGCCCGCGAACGCGGAGCCTTCCCCCTCTACAGCACCGAAAGGGAAAAGGACAACCCCTTCATCCGTCGCCTGGCCGAGGCTACCCCGGCACTGTACGAGGATATGAAGCGCTTCGGCCGCAGGAATATCGCCATGCTCACCATCGCCCCCACCGGAACCACCAGCCTGATGACCCAGACCTCCTCCGGACTGGAACCGGCCTACCTTATCAGCTATAAGCGCCGCCGCAAGGTGAACCCCAACGAAAAGGACGTCCAGGTCTCCTTCACCGATACCGTGGGCGACGCCTGGGAAGAATACAACGTATTCCATCATAAGTTTGTCACCTGGCTCGAAGTGAACGGTTACGACCTCAAGGAAGTCAGCCACAGCAGCGATGAGGCCCTGCGGGAGATCATTGAGCGTTCACCCTACCAGGGAGCCACCGCCAACGATATCGACTGGCTGGCTAAGGTCCGCATGCAGGGTGCCGTGCAGCAGTGGGTCGACCACAGCATCAGCGTTACGGTCAACGTACCGGAGAATACCCCGGAGGACCTGATCGGCAGTATCTACGAAGAGGCCTGGGCCAGTGGCTGCAAGGGGATGACGGTATATCGCGACGGCTCCCGTTCGGGTGTGCTGGTATCTGCAGAAAAGAAGGAAGGCAAGGAAAAGAAGGAGGTCGAGTTCACCGAGACCGAAGCCCCCAAGCGCCCCCTGAAACTGGAAGCCGAAGTGGTCCGTTTCCAGAACGACTATGAAAAATGGATCGCCTTCGTTGGATTATACAATGGAAGGCCCTACGAGATCTTCACGGGTAAGGCCGATGATTTCTTGGTACCTGTATGGGTGGAGAAGGGGTGGATCCTCAAGAACCGCTCTGAAAAGGGCCGCAGCCGATACGACTTCCAGTATGAAGACCGCCATGGCTACAAGGTGACCATGGAAGGGCTCTCCCGTTCCTTCAACAAGGAATACTGGAACTACGCCAAGCTGATCTCGGGTATACTGCGCCACGGTATGCCGCTGCAGTTCGTGGTGCACCTGGTGAACACCCTCGACCTTAAGTCAGACAGCATCACCACCTGGAAGAACGGGTTGGAGCGCGCAATTAAGAAGTTCATCCCCGATGGAACCGCCGCCGTGGTGGCCCAGTCATGCCCCAAGTGCAACGAGACCGGCCATATGGTCTACCAGGAAGGCTGCCTCGTGTGCAAGAGCTGCGGATACTCCGCCTGCAGCTGAAAAAGCGAAAGGCAGGAAAATCAAGGAAAGCGGACAAACAGGCAATAAGTGGGAACCTTTCCACCTTTCCACCTTTCCACCTTCCACTTTCCACTTTCCACTTACACTAGCCACTAGCCACTAGCCACTAGCCACTTAAAAGTGAATCTTATGGTAATCCCACACCTGATTATTCCTCAGGGTGTGGATTCTTTTGGCCAGGAGGGTGAATAGCTCCAGTTTGTTGGCATTTAACCAGGCGATGGCCTCAGGTTTTTCCTGGCAGGCATCGGCAAAGGTGGCCATCAGCATCATCTGGTGCTGCGTCAGCCAGGTACGGGCCTTCTGGTTCCCGTCGATCGCCGCATCCAGGGCGCCCAGGTGAGGAAAGCCGTGTTTCATCAGCCATTCGAAGGCCTGCTCGCTTCCCCTCACGGCAGTGGCCAGCGCCGCTATCTCAGGATACCCGTTCCTTAGAAACCACTGCAGGAACTGCTCTTTCCCGTCAATGGCCTCACCCAGGCCCAACAACACTTCCACCGGATACTCTTCGAGGCGCATCAGCTGACATTCAATGGGGATAGGTTATGGCATTAAGCCTATCACTTCGCCAAAGATAAGCAGAGGGGCGGGAGTCTTCCCTGACTTTTTTAACCCTTCGTGGATACGCCCCAGGCTGTGTGAAGAGTGACACACCAAGGGAAAACCCTACTACGGAACACTGGATAACTCCTGGAAATCATCGCTTCTTTCCGAAGTTGCTACTGTTAAAATAATGTTAAACAGCTCTTTATAGCTCCAGTTAATAAGCAGGCATGAATACTTTAGTGGAATTCATTCAAACCTGGTATGAAACCAATCTACACCATCATATTATTAGCACTGCTTTTTCCTCCTATCCTCAATGGGCAGTCGCATCAGCTGGTTTCCGCCGGCGGGGGACATACTGGCAACACCAGCCTAAGCCTCGAGTTCAGTATTGGTGAGGCTGTAATAAGCACCGTTAATGCAGGCGGATAAATTCTAACCCAGGGCTTCCATCAACCGGATACGGCAGGTCAGCCTGCACAAGGCAACGGCAGACTGCTGGTACGCGCCTTCCTGCAGGGAGCCTACAAAGGGTCCCTCACCATGGATACTGGATTGAATGCCCTGGGGTATATCCCTCTTTCACAGCCGTATACCGGAAGCCCGTGGTTCTATGGGGGGAATGAGCAGCTGTCCTCCATTCCCCCGGGCATGGTTGATTGGGTACTCATTGAAGTCCGAAGCAGTCCGGATACCATAGTTGCCCGGCGCGCGGCCCTGCTCAGGGATAACGGAATGATCTACGATACCGGCCTCTACCAGGGGATTCTCTTCGATTCTCTTGCCCCGGGCAGTTATTACATCGTCATCGACCACAGGAACCATATGCCGGTTATGACAGCCCATAAGCATTCGGTCCCGGCGGCCACGGTGCGGGAGCTCAGCAATTCTGGCTCCTATCCTGCCTATGGGGGTAATACCGCTACTGCTGACCTGGGCGATGGTTCAAGGGGCCTGATCTCGGGCGATATCAGCAAGGACGGGATACTGAAGTACAGCGGGCCATCCAACGACAGAATTATGATCCTTCAGCGCATCATCTCCGAAACCGGATCCACATCCATACAGACCACAGCCAACGGATATTTCGGGGAAGACTTGTCGATGAACGGCAACCTGAAATATAGTGGTCCGGGCAACGACCCTTCCCGCATCATCCAGAACCTGATCAATATCAGCGGGAGCAACTCCATGACCTCCACGCTGGTATGTCCGGTTCCTTCCGGTGTATTGAAGAACTGAGAGAATATTCACATGAGTTAACCAAACCAGATATGAAGAAGCCATCATTTTTTGTCATACAAGGGTTATTGCGTATGACCCTGATCCTGGGAGTATGTATTGCCGGACTTCAGCAGCAGCTGATGGCCCAGGTACCTCAGGGGATCAATTACCAGGCAGTGGCGCGCAACAATGCCAGCGCCCCTATCCCCAATGCCAGCATCAATGTTCGCTTCACCATAACTGATGCCACGGCTGCCGAGCTCTACAAGGAAACGCACACTGTTACCACCAGCCCGATGGGCCTTTTCAACGCGGTGATCGGCGGAGGAAGTGTTGTTACTGGCATCTTCAGCGTCATCCCCTGGCTGAGCGGTCCGCATTACCTGAAAGTGGAGCTTGACCCCGATGGAAACGGTTATCAGTTGCTGGGCACCACGCCTTTCCAGAGCGTTCCCTACGCCCTGGTGGCAGGCACAGCAGCCAACTCCGGTTCACTGTGGACCGCTTCGGGTAACGATATTTATTATAATACCGGGATCGTGGGTATAGGGACTGCCACTCCAAACAACCAGACTAAGCTGCACGTGGATAACGGTAAGGTGCTGTTCGGGGCCTCCGGAGGGCAATTGCCGGCAAGGCTTACCCTCAATGCCGAATCGGCCGAAGAGCTGGTACGCGGCCGCTTAAACGGGATTTCCGTATTTTCCATCGAAGGGAATGGCGATTTCGGCATTGGGACCGTCAGTCCCCAGGGAAGGCTCGATATCCGTTTCGGCTCGAGCAGTCTGCTGATGGTTGACACCAACGGCAGGATAGGTATGGGGACCTTCACGCCCACGGGCAAGCTGCATGTTGATGTAGGCGGCACCCCTGCCTTGTTTGTGAACAACAGCTCAGGCTGGGTGGGTATGGGTACCTCGGCGCCGGGAGTCAATCTCGATGTGGCTTTCAATACTTCGGCCACAAGCAATGGCATCCGGATAAACCTGGAAGGCACTGGTGATGCAGTGATTCGATTTGCGCTCAGCGGCAGCACCAAGTATACCATAGGGGTCGACCAGAGTGACAACGAATACCTTAAGATCGGCCGCGGCCTGGGAGTGTCATCCAACCCTATTATGACCTTGAAGGTGGATGATGTGGATTTCGCCGACGATATCTCTGCAGACTATGTAAATGCCAATCGGGTGGTGATGCCGGCCGGCGGACGTGTCGATATCGGAAGTGTGTACCTCATGTGGGGAGGGACCAAGATCCTACGCACCGACTGCGACATAGTACCCGCCGTTCAGAACACCGATGACCTGGGCAGCTCCGGATTCCGTTTCAACCAGATCTACCTTGTTAATAGTCCCAATGTCAGCTCCGATGCCAGGCTGAAAAAGGATATCAGGGATCTGGACTACGGCCTTGCCGAAGTGATGAAGCTGCGCCCGGTGCGGTACAAATGGAAGGATAATCCTGACCAGAACGACCGGATTGGCCTGATCGCGCAGGAACTGCAGCCGGTGATCGGTGAGGTGGTCAGCTCGCGCCAGCATACCTATCCCAACCCTGAAAGTATTGCCAAGGAATGGATTGACACCCCGACGCTGGGCGTGACATACGAGGAGCTGATCCCTGTGTTGATCAAGGCGATTCAGGAACAGCAGGATCGTATCCTTGAGCTGCAGGAAAGACTTACAGTACTGGAAAACAGATCAAAGGAGTAAGTGCCTGAAGTGAACCTGGCTTGCTAAAGTGCCTGTAGATTTTGGAGTTAGGCGTGCCAGGAGTACTTGAATTGCCTCGCCTTCGTAGGGCGGTTCTTGCTTATGCCCGGGGCTTGCTACCCGTATACCTTAACCCTGACTCCCTGAGCCTCCGCCCTGGCAGCGATGCCCAGGAGTTCGTCGAAGCCAACCTTCTCCAGGGTGTCAACCGGGGTGGAACGGTCAATCGAATAGATCATGGCATACTGGGGGTTCACTTCCTTCACACAGCGGATCCAGGCTTCCACCTCGGCATCCGAGGTGTTGTCGATCCGTTTCTCCTGATATTCCCCCCGCAGGAAAATGCTTTGAATGATAAGGTTACCCTCCATCTGCTTCATCTGGTCGAGGAGGATTTCCAGGGTGAGCCGGCTCGGGGGCTGGTTGATGCGGCGAAAGGTCTCCTCGGTGCCGGCATCAAGCTTGAGCATATTCAGCTCGATGCTCCTCAATGCATCCATTACCTCAGGCTTGTGCAGCATCGAAGCATTCGAAAGAACGCCTATGGCCGTTTCCGGCATATATTGGTCGCGTAACCTGCGGGTATCTTCGATGATCCGGGCAAACCCGGGATGGATGGTCGGCTCCCCATTTCCGGCAAAGGTGATGGCATCCGGGAAATGCCTGCTGGCACTCAGTTCGGCCAGGCGCGACTCCAGGGCGGCGATTACCGCCTCCCGGCTAGGCAGGGCCTCGTTGTCCTTGTGGCTACGTCTACCCCATCCGCACTCACAGTATATACAGTCGAAACTACAATACTTATACGAAGAGGGGAGAAGATTGATGCCCAGGGAAACTCCCAGCCGCCGGCTTTTCACCGGGCCGAAAACCATTTCGTGGAAAAGTAGCGACATATCAGGTTGCTTATAGCGCTAAATTAGGCTTTTTACTTTATCCCGCCCGGTCCGGCAAGCAGGGAGATCCTGCATCTTTTCAGCACACGGGAGCGGGCAATTTGGTAATTTTGGGCCAGAAGCGGTAAATGAATAGCCTGAACGACATAGCCCAGCCCATTGAAGGTCACCTCAAGGCCTTCGACCGGCATTTCCGCGAGGCCATGCGGACCCGCGTACCCCTGCTCAATAAGATCACGGGGTATATCGTACGCCGTAAGGGCAAGCAGGTAAGGCCAATGTTCGTCTTTCTCAGCGCCGGAATGTGCGGGGGCGTCAACGAATCCACATACAGGGCCGCATCCCTGGTGGAACTGTTGCACACCGCTACCCTGGTACATGACGATGTGGTGGACGACTCCTTCGAGCGGCGCGGGTTCTTTTCCATTAACGCCCTGTGGAAGAACAAGATCGCGGTGCTGGTGGGGGATTTCCTCCTCGCCCGCGGCCTTTTGCTGGCCATCGACAACCAGGAGTTCGACCTGCTGCGCATCGTAAGCGATGCTACACGCGAGATGAGCGAAGGAGAACTGCTGCAGATCGAAAAGGCCCGCAGTCTCGACATCGATGAGGCTACCTATTACGAAGTAATCCGCAAGAAGACCGCTTCCCTCATCGCCTCCTGTTGTGCCAGCGGAGCACGTTCCGCCACTCCCGATCCGGAGATCGTGGAAAAGATGCGCCTCTTCGGCGAAAAGGTGGGCATGGCTTTCCAGATCAAGGATGACCTCCTCGACTTCAGTGACAGTCGCATTACAGGAAAGCCCAATGGGGTGGATATCAAGGAGAAGAAGATGACTCTCCCCCTCATCTGGTACCTCGGGAACGCTTCTGAAGGTGAACGCAAAGGAGCCATACGCCTCATCCGTCGCCACAGCACCAACCGTCGAAAGACCCGCGACCTGGTACGCAAGGTCAGGGAAAGCCAGGGGATTGCCTATGCCATGGCCAAAATGGACCACTACCGCAACGAAGCCATGCAGATTCTCGACACTTTCCCCGCCTGCCCCGAGCGAGAAGGACTTCGGCAGCTCCTTGTGTTCACCACCGACAGGAAACACTGACACCCCCATAAGCTATGCCCTCCATTTCCATTGCCTCGAGTACCCGACTGCTCCTGTCGACCCTTCTGCTGATGCTCATGTCCCCCCTGGGTGCCCAGGAAAAGACCACTACCTGGTGGGAAGAGGGAAAGAAGCAGAGCGAAGGCCTCCATGTGGATGGAAAAGAAGAAGGCTTGTGGACCTGGTGGTACCCCAATGGGAACAAATGGTCGGAGGGCCGCTTTGCTGCTGGGGAGCGCCAGGGGGAATGGACCTGGTGGTATGAGCGGGGGGGGAAGGAGAAAGTGATCGATTTCTCCAGGGGTGGTGCAGCGGAGTATCATCCCAACGGGCAGCTGGCCGCCACCGGTTTCTTGAAAGCGGGACAGCGGGAAGGCGAATGGAAGTCCTGGTATGCCGACGGGACGATGGAGGAGATACTGACCTACCGTGGCGGCAAAGCCCACGGACCGGTCGAGCGCTTTCATGCCAATGGAAAGAAGGCGTTTACGGGATCCTATGTCAACGATACCCTGGAGGGCAAAACGCTATGGTGGTACGAAGATGGCCAGCCCGAAATGGAGGGCTTCCTCAGCAAGGGGCTGCACGACAGCATCTGGGTTTTTTATCACCGGAACGGGGCTATTGGGAGCAAGGGCCGGTTCATCGCTGGCGAACAGGATGGACCCTGGGAATACTTTTACGATACAGGCGAGAAATGGAAGGCGGGCGCCTTTGCCCTGGGTGAGCGCACCGGCCTCTGGGTCACCTGGTACGAGAATGGGAAAAAAGATCACGAAGGCCCCTTTCAGCACGACCTGGAGCATGGGCAGTGGACCAGCTGGTACGAGAGCGGCCAGATGCGCGACCGCGGCACCTTCAGCCAGGGGGTGATGGACCAGACCTGGGAAGGATGGTATGGCAACGGGCGCAGGGAATACGTGATTACCTATGCCCTGGGGGTAAGGGAGGGACCTGCCCGATGGTGGTTCGATAATGGCCAGATGAAGGCCGAAGGGGGCTTTTCGGCGGGCCAGAAGAGCGGGCTGTGGACCGAATGGTACCTGGAGGGTGCAATGAAGGAAAGGGGGAGCTATGCCGGGGAGCTGCAGCAGGGGCGATGGCTATACTACGACAACCGCGGGGTACTGGCCAAAGAACAGCATTACCGTGACGGCCGGCCCGAAGGCTACTGGGCAGAATACTATGCCGATGGGAAGAAAAAGGCCGAAGGAAGCTTCCTCAACGGATTTAAGGAAGGAAAGTGGTCGTATTGGGACGACCAGGGCGGGGTGCTGATGCAACAGGTGTACAAGCAGGGAAAGGTGGTTAAGGAACAGAACGGCACCCGCGGAGGAAAGCGCTGATCAGGGCACCTTGGGCAGGGTGAACCCGAAGGTAGTCCCAACGCCTATCGAACTGCGCACATTGATGCGCTCGTCATGGGCCTCAATGATATGTTTCACAATGGCGAGCCCCAGTCCCGAACCTCCCGTTTCCGTACTCCGGGCCTTATCGGTACGGTAAAAGCGCTCAAATAGCCGGGGAAGCTCCTCCGCAGCAATGCCCTCCCCATCGTCGGTCACCTCCACCAGTACATGGTCGTCCATATCGAAGAACCCTATCGTGGTGCTGCCTTTTTTTCGCCCGTATACCACCGAATTGTCCACCAGATTGGTCAGTACCTGGCGGATACGGTCGCGATCGGCGTATACGAAGATGGGTTTCTCAAATCCCCTGGAAAGTTTAAGGCCAACCTTACGTGTACGGGCTTTATCATCCAGGAATTCAATCACCTCCTTCGAAAGGGTGATGATATCGAAGCGGCTGATCTCCAGTTTGAGCTGCCCCGACTCCAGTTTGGAAATCATCTCCAGGTCTTTCACAATGGTGATCATCCGTTCGATGCTCTTCTCGGTCTTCAGCAGGTAATCCCGGTTGATGTTGGGATCGTCCAGACCCCCGTCGAGCAAGGTCAGCACATAGCCCTGGATATTGAAGATGGGCGTTTTGAGCTCATGAGAGATGTTTCCGATATACTCCCGGCGGTAGGCTTCCAGTCTCTTGAGCTGGGCGATCTCCGCACTTTTTTCCTGGTCCCATTCCTTCACCCGCTGGCTCACCCTCTCGATCATGTCGGAGCGGCTTTCCTTTCCGCCTTCCCCCCGGATCTCATCGCTGGTGCTCCGGCGTGTGAGGATGGTCTTGTAGATCGGGCGGATCTTCTCGAAGATGAACTTCTCCAGCACGGTGCGCGAGAGCAGATAGGTGAATATCAGCAGCCCCACAGCTATGCCAGTGAAGACCACCCAATGGAAGGTGTCGGTGGAGAGGGAGGTGAAGAGGTAAACGAGCAGGCCGATACCGGTGACATACAGGGCAGACCAGGCACTGAGGTTCCTGGGATCGTCGTACTTCATCCGCAGTCACTTTTTGTAAAGATAGGGAAAAGCCTCAGGCTTCGAACTTGTACCCTACGCCCTTGACCGTTCGGATCGACTGGGTGTCCAGCTTCTCGCGGATCTTACGGATGTGGACGTCGATGGTACGGTCCCCTACGATCACATCATTTCCCCACACCTGGGCAAAGATCTCTTCCCGGGTAAAAACCTTGTCCGGCCGCGAGGTCAACAACAGTAAAAGCTGGAACTCCTTCTTGGGGAGCACCACTTCTTCCCCGTTCCTGATCACCAGGTAGCGCACCTTGTCGATGGTAAAGTCGCGGAACTCGAGCAGGGGTTCCTCCGCGGGTTGGTCGGAATACCGGCGCAGCAAGGCCCGTATCCGGCTAACCAACACCTTGGGCTTCACCGGCTTGGTGATGTAATCGTCGGCACCGGCCTCGAAACCGGCAATCTGTGAGTAATCCTCGGCACGCGCGGTAAGGAAGAGGATCAGGACATGCTGGAGTTCAGGGATCTGGCGTATGGCCTGGCAGGCCTCTATTCCATCCATGCGGGGCATCATCACATCCATGATGATCAACTGGGGCATAAAAACCGAGGCCCTGGCGATGGCTTCCTGGCCATTGCCGGCCGTTTCTACCTGGAAGCCCTCCTTACGCAGATTATACCCGATGAATTCCAGGACGTCCGGCTCATCGTCCACAAGCAGTATACGGTAGGATTCGTTCTCCATAGGGGAGGATTGTGACAGCTTGAAGATTGGTCCTCAACGGAGGCACTGCCCTGTTTTCCTCCTCAAAATTATGCCATTATGGCTCAGGGATGTTGCGGGTATTTAAATAATTAACAATTTGTTTACAAGCGAGTAGGCCTACTTGACCTACCTTGCACAAAGAACTGAGAAAGGAGTTTTATCTTGATAAGAAATTTTGTACTTTTGTCTGTTAGACCTCAAAGCAGCCCAGCTTAGTCTGTAACCCTGCCATTAATCCAAACATCATGAAGCGTCCTATCCGCACATTGGCTGTTGTATGCATAAGCCTGATCAGCAGCGCCCTGTTCGCCCAGTCCATTCAAACGACTGTGCCTGACACCGTGATAAATGAGGGTGATACGGTTGTGGTGGCCGTAGAGGTCTCCAACTTCAACGCGGTCTCATCCATATCCCTGGTCCTGGGATACAATACCTCGGTACTCACCTACCTTGGCCATCAGAATGCACATCCTTCCCTGGCCTCCGGTATTTTCATTCCCGGGGGGATTCCGCCCCTGTTCAAGCTGGCATGGTTCGCCATCACGCCGATCACCATCGGCAGCGGAACGCTGATCGAGCTGCAGTTCCTGGCCCACAATGCTGGCTACAGCGCCCTTACCTGGGACACGCTGACCTCGGGGAACTGCCAGTACAGCGACGCCATCGGAGATATTTACCCCGCCCATTTCACCAGCGGCTCCATCACGGCCGAATCCCTGGCCCAGGGCGTCAAGGCCCGCCTCTTCCTGCAAAGCGCATGGAACGGGAGTGGAATGGGTACCAACCTCAATACCGGGGGCTATCTTCCCCTGGCCCAGCCCTACAACGTGAGCCCCTGGAACTATGCCGGCGCCGAAACCCTTGCCTCCATCCCCAGCGGGATGGTCGACTGGGTCCTTGTGGAGCTTCGTGATATCGTTGACGGAGCTACCGTGGTGGAGCGCCGCGCCGCCCTGCTTATGAGCGACGGAAGCATCCTGCATACCGACCTGACCAATGAAATCCCCTTCGATTCGGCCGGCAGCTACTACGTCGTCATCGACCACCGCAACCACATGCCGGTGATGTCGGCCAATCCCAAGCCCATTCCCGATACTACGCTGGTTGACTTCAGCAACCCTGCCAACCTCTACGGGGGAACCGCCTCGGCCATCAACCTGGCGGGTGGAATATATGGCATGATCGCCGGGGACCTCAACAAGGACCGCGTGATCCGTTACAGCGGGCCCAACAACGACCGCGTGCTCATCCTCTCCCGCATCGCTGCCCAAACCGGCTCTTCCGTTATTACCACCATGGTAAACGGGTATTTCAAGGAGGACGTTTCCATGAACGGACAAATCCGCTACTCCGGTCCGCAAAACGACCCCTCCCGCATCAGTGGTAACCTCATCACACTCACCGGGAGCAATATCATCAGTGTAACATACACCAGTCCCGTACCGGCTGCCATAGCGAAATGATAAGGCAACATCTGCCCAGGAAAAGGCCGGGTGAGGTTCTCCTCCCCGGCCTTCCTATATTTTCCGCGCTCCCTTGCCACCTGCCTCGTAATGCATGCCCGTGCTTTTGCGTACCTTCGGAAGATGTAAGCCGAATCCCATGAAGCTACTGAAGACCTTGTTCCTCCTGCTCCTCCCATGTTTGGCCGTTCAGGCACAGCAGTTCAATGCCGGCATCAGGGGGGGGCTGAGTGCCACCCAGATCAGTGGCGACCAGCTCTCGGGATTCAACCGGGCAGGCCCTGTGGCCGGGCCCTTTGTCAACCTCTACCTGTGGCCCAGGGCCTGTGTGCAGATGGAGATGGTGTATATCCAGAAGGGAAGCCGCAAGAACCCCGATCCCGATAAGAATGATTTCAACGAGTACCGCCTGCGCCTGGACTATATCGAAGTTCCGGTGGTATACCGCCTCGATTACAACGAGCGTTTCTCCCTTGAGGCGGGCCTGGCCCTGGCCGCCCTGCTTAACACCAGGGAAATAGGGTACCCGCCCCTGGCGCCAACGCCGGCATTCAACAAGCAGGATCTCAGCGTGCTGGGAGGGGGATATTTTCGCTTCGGGGAGCGCCTTTATGTAAACCTTCGCTATCAGTCCAGCATACTTCCCGTACGGGACCACCTCTCGGGGGCCACCTTCCGGCTCAATAAGGGGCAGTACAACTCTGTGCTGGTGTTTGCCCTGCATTACCAAATCAGCCGCCTGCGATGAAGAAGACACGCATACTCCTCGCTGTAACGGGCGCCAGTGGTGCCATGTACGCCAGGATCCTGCTGGAGCGCCTGAGGGAACTGAAGGAACAGGTTGAGCTGACGGGAGTGGTGCTTTCGGATACCGCCATAGACGTTTGGAAGCATGAGCTGGGCTACGATCCAGGTCCTGCCATACCGGAATGGAATTTCCGCAACCACGACCTCTGGGCCCCTTTTGCCTCGGGTTCATCGGCCCCCGATGTGATGATCATAGCCCCCTGCAGTATGGGTACCCTGGGGCGCATCGCCTCCGGCACCGCCAATGAACTGATTACACGGGCCGCCGATGTGATGCTCAAGGAACGAAAACGGCTGATCCTCCTAACCCGGGAGAGTCCGGTCAACCTCATCCAGCTGAGAAATATGGTCACCCTGACCGAGGCCGGGGCCATCATTATGCCCGCTTCCCCTTCGTTCTATAGCCGGCCGGATAGCCTGGAAGCGGCCGTGGCCACAGTCACCGACCGGGCCCTTGAGCTCTCAGGCCTGGAAATCGCGAGCTTCCGCTGGGGAAGGAGGGAGGGTTAGATATCTGATATCTGATATCTGATATCTGATATCTGATATGGCTGCGTATCATTGAATGTCTGTGAATTATTGTCAAGCATTCCCGCTAACCACTTATCACTAACACTAGCTACTAGCCACTAATCAGCTGTTCTCCTTGAACCGTTTGGCGGCTTCCACCAGGGCAGGGACCACGGTATGCACGTCACCCAGTATGCCATAGTCGGCAGCACCGAAGATAGGGGCTTCGGGATCCTTGTTTACGGCCACGATCACCTTGGATGAGCTGACCCCGGCAATGTGCTGCACGGCCCCGCTGATCCCCAGGGCAAAATAGAGGTTGGGTGCGATGATCTTACCGGTCTGGCCCACATGTTCGCCATGCGGTCGCCAGCCCTCATCGGATACCGGGCGGGAGCATGCAGTTGCAGCGCCCAGGACGGTCGCCAGATCTTCCACCGGCTTCCAATGCTCATGGCCTTTCATGCCGCGGCCAGCCGATACTACCACATCGGCTTCGGAAAGCAGGAGCTTCCCTTCGCTTCGGCTGGTCTCCAACACTTCAAAGGAAAGGGAAGGAAGCGTGGGGACAGTCCAGACTTCAGCAACGGCATCCCCGCTGCTCTCCTTCAATCCAAAAGTATTGGGGCTCAACGTCATCACTGCTTTTTCTGTATGGACAACAACTGTCGCTAGGGCTTTCCCTGAGTAAACTTTTCTTTCCACCGTCAACGGCTGCATGGAGGAGGGCAGGCCATTGACACCTGCGACCAGGCCTGCTTCCAAACGGACAGCCACAGCCGGGGCGATGGCACGGCCCTGCAGGCTGGCGGAGAAGACAACCAGGCGGGCGGAAACCTTGATAGCGGCTTCGGCAACCGCGGTGGACCAGATACCGTTGTCCATGGGATCGAAGGATCCCTCAGCGGCATGGAGGATGTGTTGGGTGCCGTAGCTTCCCAGACGGCTGAGCTGGTCGGCCCCCACTTTCCCGAGTACCAGGGCGATGGCCTGGCCCCCGGTTTGCCTGGCCAGGGCATGGGCGTATGAAGCGAGTTCCAGGGCAGGTTTGCGGAAGCTGCCTTCCCTGTGTTCTGCAAGATAGAGTATGTTGCTCATGATGTGTGTCTTGGACGTTATGTTCAGATTACCCGTGCTTCTTCATGGAGCAGGCGGAAAAGCTCATCGGGCTGCTCCGGGTCCACCATGCGACAGGATCCTTTGGGTTGGGGAAGGCTGAAGGCCTGGTAAGCAGTGCGGGCCGCAACCGGATGGGCCGGCACCACCTCGAGGGGCTTGGTACGGGCAGTCATGATCCCGCGCATTGAAGGGATGCGTGGTTCCAGCGCGATGCCTTTCTGCACTACAGCGAGGAAGGGCCCATGGGCCTTGAGCTGCTGCTGACCACCTTCGATCTCGCGTTTCAGGATCACCTGTCCCCCTTCGATGCTGAGCCCGGAGACATTGGACACGGAGGGGATGCCGGCCAGGGCGGCCAGCATGATGCCAACCCCGGAGCTGTTGTAGTCACTCGACTCCACTCCGGCCAGTAAGATGTCGAAGGCTTGGTCCTTCAGCCATTGGGCCAGTAACTGGGCCACCTGGTAACCATCGGCCGTCTCGGCATCGATACGCCAGGCCTTGTCGGCACCAATGGCGAGGGCTTTGCGCAAGGTAGCCTCGGTGAGGGCGGGACCCACATTGATTACTTCGACCGCGCTGATGGCACCGGCATCCTTAAGCTCCAGGGCCCGGGTGAGGGCGAGCTCATCCCAGGGGTTGATGATCCATTGGATGCCCGCGGCGTCCAGCCGGGTGTTCCCGTCGGTGAACCGGACCTTGGTGGTAGTGTCCGGCACATTGCTCATACAAACAAGTATCTTCATTTTCAGCGTTTATTAGTCCTTGAGAAGGTCGCGGGAGATCACAATCTGCTGGATCTCTGAAGTGCCTTCATATATCTGGGTCAGCTTGGCCTCGCGCATCAACCGTTCCACGTGGTATTCTTTCACATAACCGTATCCCCCGTGGATCTGCACGGCCTGGGTGGTTACCTCCATCGCGATTTCCGCGGCATAATACTTTGCGTATGAGGAGGCTACACCATAGGGGAGGTGCTGGTCCTTGAGCCAGGCGGCCTTGAGGCAGAGGTTGCGGGCATTTTCCACTTTTACGGCCATATCCGCCAGCTTGAAGGCGATGGCCTGGTGGTTGGCGATCACAGTGCCGAAGGCCTTACGCTCCTTAGCGTACTGCACTGCCCGTTCCAGGGCGCCCGAGGCGATTCCGAGGGCCTGTGCGGCAATCCCGATACGGCCGCCTTCCAGCGTCTTCATGGCGAACTTGAATCCGAAGCCATCCTCACCTATGCGATTCTCCTTAGGAACCTTAACGTCGGTGAACATCACGCTGTGGGTGTCGCTCGAGCGCATACCCATCTTGTTCTCGTGCGGACCTACGGAGATGCCTTCGCTGTTGCGGTCCACGATAAGGCAGTTGATCCCCTTGTGTCCTTTTTCGGGATGCGTTTGTGCAATCACCAGGTAGGTGCCGGCCGTATTGCCGTTCGTGATCCAGTTTTTGGTGCCGTTTACCAGATAATAGTCTCCCTTGTCTTCGGCGAGAGTATGCTGCCTGGTGGCATCGGAGCCGGCTTCCGGTTCGGAGAGCAGGAAGGCGCCGATCTTTTCGCCCCGGGCCAGGGGTTTGAGGTACTTTTCACGCTGGACATCGTTGCCGAAGGCTTCCAGGCCATAGCATACCAGGCTGTTGTTTACCGACATAATAACACTGCAGGAGGCATCTACTTTGGAAATTTCTTCCATAGCCAGCACATAGGATACGGTGTCCATCCCGCCTCCATCCCAACGGGGGTCGACAAGCATCCCCAGGAAGCCGAGTTCGGCCATCGTTTTGACGTGCTGGGTTGGGTATTCGGCTTTCTCATCGCGTTCGATGACGTCCTTGATCAGTTCGCGCTGCGCGAAGTCGCGGGCAGCCTGCTGGATCATCAGTTGCTCTTCGGTGAAGTTGAAGTTCATTGTGTGGCGTGTTATGGTGTGATATCAGGAAGTACAGGAATTCAAAGATATGGATTTCTGAACAAATCAAATAATATATATATGATAGTGGCTAGTGGCTAGTGGCTAGTGGCTAGTGGCTAGTGTTAGTGATAAGTGGTTAGTGGGAATGCTTGACAATAATTCACAGACATTCAATGATACGCAGCCATATCAAATATCAGATATCAGATATCAGATATCAGATATCAGATATCAACCCCTCCTTCGCTTTCTGAAAGTCATTCACCAGCCATTGCATTATCTCCACCACAGGCCGCACTGCGCTGATCTGTGCACTCACCTGACCGATCTCGAGTTCACCTTCGTCCATGTCGCCTTCGAACATACCCTTTTTGGCGCGGCCGTGCCCAAGCAGATCCTGAAGCTCTTCTTTTGAAGCAGCCCGTGCTTCCATTTCCTTCACCTTTACGTAGAAGGTATTTCGAAGCAACCTTACCGGGACCAGTTCCTTGAGCGAGAGCATAGTATCGCCTTCCCCTGCTTCCACAATCCTTTGCTTGAAGGCAGGATGGGCCGAACTTTCTTCAGAGGCGGCGAACAGGCTGCCGATCTGCACCCCTTCGGCGCCCAGGGCGAATGCAGCCAGCATCGCCCGGCCGGAGGCTATGCCCCCGGCGGCGATCAGGGGGGTGGAAATGAGATCGCGGACCATAGGGAGGAGCGTCATCGTGGTGGTTTCTTCCCTGCCGTTATGGCCCCCGGCCTCGAACCCTTCGGCTACCACGGCATCCACCCCGGCTTTTTCACACTTGACAGCGAGTTTGGCACTGGGTACCACATGGGCCACCCTGATCCCGTGATCTTGCAGCAAGGGAGTGTATTTCGCCGGATTCCCGGCGGAGGTGAAAACAATGGGGACCTTTTCTTCAAGAATGATTTGCATCAACTCGTCCGTTTGGGGATAGAGCAGGGGCACATTAACACCGAAAGGTTTATCGGTAGCCGCTTTTAACTTGCGAAGATGCTCCCTGAGCACGCCGGGGTACATTGACCCTGCCCCTATAAGCCCCAGCCCGCCGGCATGGCTCACGGCCGCGGCCAGCCGCCAGCCGCTGCACCAGATCATTCCGCCCTGGATTATTGGGTAACGTATGCCGAAGAGGGAAGTAATGCGGGTGGACATAATACAGATTTTGGACTCAGGTCTAAAGATAATATCGAATAAAGCTTGTCCGCCAACTGGCGGAATTAACGATCTCTGATTTAAGCTGGGGGGAGAATATCGAACAATGAGCACCCAACAAGGAATGAAGAGGGAAGGAGATTAATAGCAAGAACAACAGCAACAGCAAGAGGTTTGCCCGAAACTGGAGAGCATCGTGAGGGAGGGGAAGGGACAAGGGATCGATGATTGACGAGGCCGGTTGACGAAGAGACAATGATGCGAGAAGCACCCCTAACTCAATGTTATATAGGCAACCATAGTCCCCCTTTGAAGGGGGATTTAGGGGGATGTTGTAACATAGACCACATCCCTATATTATCATAGGCCTGCTGATCATTTTTCTTTTTGAATGATAGAAATCGACAATGAATTCATTAATGGGTACTTGCCTGTGGAATTGTCAGCCAGGGTCTTTTCTTCTGATTTTACTCCAAAGTAGTATTTCAGCCAGCGTCATATTCTTGTGCAACTCCCTGGCGAGCATTTGGAGACTGGGGTTGAATGGGATGATCTTGTTGCGAGGCATTAGTATTTGGTAGAGATTAACATCCCCCTGTATCCCACTTCAATGGGGGACTCTAACACCCAATATACCGTGAGATCACCAGCCGCTGGATCTCCGAGGTGCCTTCGCCGATCTGAAGGAGGCGCTGATCACGGTAGAAACGTTCGACGGGGTAATCCTTCATCAGTCCATATCCCCCGTGGATCTGCACGGCGGCATCGGCCACTTCCTTGGCGATTTCGGAACAATACAATTTTGACATCGCGGCTTCCTTGGCAAAGGGCTTGGCGTTGTCCTTGAGCCAGCAAGCCTTGTACAGGAGGTTGCGGGCCAGCTCAATCTTGGTGGCCATATCGGCCAGGGTGAAGGCGGTATGCTGGAATTTGACGATGGCCTGGCCGAACTGCTTGCGCTCGTGGGCATACTGAAGGGCCATCTCGAAGGCACCCTGCGCCAACCCAAGCCCCATGGCAGCTATTGATAAGCGGCCATTATCAAGGGTGCTGAGCATGATATGGGAACCTTCGCCTACGGTGCCGAGAAGATTGGCTTCAGGTACACGGACATTATCAAAAAAAAGCTGGGAGGTGTCGGAGGCCCTCCACATCATCTTACCATGCATTTCCTGGCGGGTGAATCCGGGCGTGTCCTTTTCCACAAGGATAGTGCTGAAGATCTTCCTGCCCTTTTCATCTGTACCGGAAACTGCCTGAACAGTTGCGCCCAGAGATATCTCGCTGGAGCCATTGGTAATGAATATCTTGCTTCCATTGATCACCCATTCCCCATTCTCCGGTACGGCAGTGGTGCGGGTTCCACGGGAATCGGAACCGGCCTCGGGCTCGGTGAGTCCGAAAGCCCAGAGCGCATTACCTGTACAAAGGGGTGGGAGGTATTTCTTTTTCTGTTCTTCTGTACCGTAATAATATAATGGACCAATTCCCAGGCTGTTATGGGCAGCCAGCGTGGCGGCCTGTGAGCCATCTACCCGTGCCAACTCCTCTACCGCGATGATGTAGGAGAGGGTATCCATCCCCTGGCCCCCGTACTTCTCGGGCAGGTACATCCCGAACAGTCCCAGCTCACCCATTCTGCGTGTGAGGGGAATGGAAAATTCGGCCTTTTCATCCAGGTCCTGTGCTGCTGGCTTGATCTCCCGTTCGGCAAAATCGCGCACTGTCTGCCGTATAAGTTCGTGTTCTTCACTCAGGTTAAAGTCCATGGTCGTATCATTTATCAGTGCTCAATGCTCAGTGCTCAAAGACAATTCTCAATGATCGGTTCGCAAATAACTTCTTGTTTCTTGTTGCTTGTCCGATATTGAGTCCCTTCACTCCTCAATCATGGCAAGATGTACCAAAGGCTTGCTGGTATCTACCTTGTCGCCGGGTTTAACATTGATCGCATCCACGGTGCCATCGGTGGGAGCCAGGATGCTATTCTCCATTTTCATGGCCTCCACGATGAGAATCACCTGGCCGCGGGTCACCTTTTCCCCTTCTTCCACATTGACCTTAACCACTTTGCCGGGCATGGGTGAGCATATCCGGCCAGGATCACCGCCGTAACCTGGTCCTGACCCGCTGAAGAAATCTTCTTCAATAAGGACATCCTCACGGTGAAGGGTATTCAGCCTTCCTTCCACACTGACCCAGGCGTTGCCTTTCCCGTCTTCCGAAACCTGTGCCTGATGCACCATTTCATCGAGAATGAGGTGAACGGAGTGGGGCCCGGTTTCCATGATACGGGCATTGGCCAGCGCGCCATCGATACGCAGCAGGAATTCCTCTCCCTGATGGTAGAGCAATGCGATGTGATGCGGCATGGCGTTGAGCATAAAACGGAACTCCGATTGTTGCCTCCAGTATCCTATCCGTTCCCAGGTGTCATTTCCCTCTTGTCCGCCCCGGTGCCCACGGGCATGGATCCACCACAGCAGATAGGCAGCCAGCGGAAACCGGCTTTCTGACGGGACAGGGGGAAGAAGCTGGTCCAGGTGGGTGTCGATGTATTTGGTAGAGATACGGTTGCCCCGGAAGTCGTTGTGGGAGAGAAGGTTCAGGAGAAAAGGCACATTGGTGGCAATGCCGTGGATAGTGGTGTTGGCGAGGGCCTTTTCCATGCGTTCGATGGCCAGGTTGCGGTCGGTGCCCCAAACCACCACCTTGGCGATCATGGGGTCGTAGTCGGCGGATACCTGGAGGGAATGGCTGATACCGCTTTCCACGCGTATGCCTTCGCCTTCGGGGAGACGGCAGAGGGTCATCTGTCCGGGTGAAGGGAGGAAGCCTTGGTCGGGGTCTTCGGCATAAATCCTGCTTTCAAGGGCATGGCCTCGGATCCTGAGGTCCTCCTGTCTGAAGGATAGGGGTTGCCCTGCGGCCACCCTGATTTGTTCTTCCACCAGGTCGGTACCGGTAACCATCTCGGTCACCGGGTGTTCCACCTGGATACGGGTATTCATTTCAAGAAAGAAGAAATCTTTTTCCCCTTCCAGCAGGAACTCTATGGTTCCGGCGTTGCTGTAACCTATGGCCCGGGTGATGGTGAGGGCAGCTTCGGTGATACGCTCACGCAATTCAGGGTTAACGGAAGGGGAGGGGCATTCTTCGATAATCTTCTGGTAGCGTCGTTGTACCGAACATTCCCTTTCGAAAAGGTGGACGGCATTGCCGTGTTGATCCCCGAAGACCTGTACTTCGATATGTCTGGGGTTTTCGAGGAAGCGTTCGGCATATACTGTGCCGTCGCCAAAATAGGCCGTGGCTTCACGTGCGGTGGCTTCGAGGGCCGGGGGGAGCTCCGCGGAGTCCCTTACGATGCGCATGCCCTTGCCCCCGCCCCCGGCCGCGGCTTTGATAAGCAGTGGGAAGGAAAGTTCCCGGGCGGCGGCCATGAGTTCCTCCGGGCTTCCGGTCCGTCCTTCGATGACGGGGACCCCTAGCTCTTGCACGAAGCGCCTGGCTTCCACCTTATTACCCATTAGCTGTATGGCCGGCGCCCCGGGGCCGATGAAGGCGATACCGGCCGCTTCGCAGGCCATGGCCAAGGCCGGGCGTTCGGAGAGGAAGCCATAGCCAGGATGTATGGCCTGGCAACCGGACTCCGAGGCGATATGCAATAGCTTGTCAATACTGAGGTAGGTGTCGCTTAAGGGGCCGTCGCCCAGGGAAAACGCCTGGTCGGCGGCGCGCACATGGGCCGCGTGCTTGTCGTTTTCGGCATAGACGGCCACAGAAGAGAGTCCCAGCTTCTTCACGCTGCGGATGATCCGCATGGCGATCTCGCCACGGTTGGCGATCAGGACCTTATGAAATTCCATCATAGGCATCAGTTGGACGGAAGGGATGGTTTGACCCAGGCGGGAAGGCGTTTCTCAAGGAAGGCGGCCATGCCCTCCTGTCCTTCTTCAGAGGCCCTTATTGCGGCGATCATGCGGGCGGTATATTCGTAGGCCTCATCCAGGTCCATGGTGTTGGAAACCTTGAACAGAAGGTCTTTGCACTGTGATATGGCCCGTGGCCCGCTGGTACGGAGCATATGAACCAGGTCGCTCAGGTGTGCGTCCATCTCTCCAGCGTCCAAGGAGCGGTTGACCAGTCGGTAGGCCTGGGCTTCCGGGCCGTTGAAGCGCCTTCCGGTGAGCATCAGCTCGCGGGATACGAACTCTCCGGTACGTTTCACCACATAGGGGGAGATACAGGCCGGCACGATGCCAATCTTCACTTCGCTGAGGGAGAAGACGGTGTCGTGATCGGCATAGGCGAAGTCGCAGGCTGCCAGCAGGCCATTGGCGCCCCCGATGGCCGCGCCATGCACCAGGGCGATGGTGGGCTTTGGGGAGGTGTATATGGTGTAGAAACACTTGCTGAGGTTGAGGCTCTCGGCGTAGTTCTGCTCATAGGTGTATCCCGCCACCCCCCGCATCCAGTTTAGGTCGGCCCCGGCGCAAAAGGCTTTGCCTTTTCCACGGAGCACCAACACCCTTACTTCATCCATCTTTCCTGCTTCCTCGTAGCAGTCGATGAGCTCCTGGATCATCACCTCGTTGAAGGCGTTGCGGATGTCCGGACGGTTCAGCCAGATGGTGCCAACATCGCTATTGAGCTCGAAGGTGATTGTTTCGAAATTCATCATACTTTTTTCTTTCTCACACGAAGGCGTGAAGGCGCAAAGTTTCGTTCACCCATTCCGTGTATGATTTCCGTTTTATGTTGCGCCCCTCCGGGCGCTTGTTTTGCCTTTTCCTTCTGCAGGCCAATGAGTTCGGATCCCTACAAGGGCCTCATTCAACATGCATTAGTTGCACATCATTCACTTTCCACTTGCACTATCCACTATCCACTATCCACTTTCACTAGCCACTTGCCACCAGCCACTGGAATCATCACATCCTGAACACCCCGAACTGCGGTTCAGGCCAGGGTTTGTTCAGGGAGGCAGCAATGCCCATCGCCAGTACCTTTCGGGTATCCACCGGGTCGATGATACCGTCGTCCCAGATGCGGGAGGTGCTGTAATAGGCTGAGCCCTCCTGTTCATATTTTTCGAGGATTTCCTGCCTCAGCGTATCCTCCTCCTCCGCTCCGAGGGATTTTCCCTGGGAGGCCAGTTGTTCCTTTTTCACGGTGATGAGCACTCCCGCGGCCTGTTCTCCGCCCATGACGCTGATCTTGGCATTGGGCCACATCAAAAGCAGGCGGGGGTTGTAGGCCCTTCCCGCCATGGCATAATTGCCTGCGCCGAAGCTCCCGCCAAAGATCACTGTGAATTTTGGGACGTTGGCTGTGGCTACGGCATGCACGAATTTGGCCCCGTCGCGTGCGATGCCTTTGTGCTCATATTCCTTGCCTACGATAAATCCGGTTATGTTCTGGAGGAAGACGAGGGGTACCTTGCGGAAGGCGCACAGTTCAATGAAATGGGCGCCCTTGAGCGAGGATTCGCCGAAAAGGACGCCATTGCTGGCGAGGATGCCCACTGGAAAGCCCATGATATGGGCAAATCCAGTCACCAGGGTCGGGGCATAGCGTGCCTTGAACTCATGAAAGCGGCTTCCGTCGACGATGCGGGCAATGATCTCCCTGGCATCCACCGGCTTGCGAAGGTCCACTGGGGCCAGCCCATACAGTTCCCTGGGATCGTAATAAGGTTCTTCAGGGACTTTGACCTCAAGGGGCTGACGGGACGGGGAGGGCAGGGTTTCGAAGAGGTTGCGGCAGATCTGCAGGGCATGCCGGTCATCTTCGGCATAATGATCGGCCACGCCGGAGATGGCGGTATGCACATCAGCGCCCCCGAGCTCTTCCGCGCTCACTTCTTCCCCTGTGGCGGCCTTTACCAGAGGCGGCCCACCGATGAAAATGGTCCCCTGGTTGCGCACAATGATGGTTTCGTCACTCATGGCAGGCACGTAGGCGCCTCCTGCCGTACAGGAGCCCATCACAATGGCGATCTGCGGGATACCGGCGGCCGACATGCGGGCCTGGTTGAAGAAAAAGCGCCCGAAGTCCTCCTTGTCGGGAAACACCCGGGCCTGCTCCGGAAGGAAAACACCTCCGCTGTCGACCATGTAAACACAGGGCAGGTGGTTTTCCATGGCAATTTCCTGGGCCCTTACATGCTTACGGATGGTTTCGCGTACATACGTGCCCCCCTTGACGGTGGCATCGTTGGCGATGACCATGGTTTCCCTGCCCTGAACCCGGCCGATGCCGGTGACAATGCCAGCAGAGGGGAACTGATCGGCATATTGTCCGTTGGCCGCCAGAGTGGAAAGCTCAAGGAAGGGGGTGTTGGGGTCCAGGAGGAGATCCACGCGCTCGCGTGCGGTGAGCTTGCCCCGCTCACGGTGACGGGTTACGGCCTTCTCCGGTGCGCCATTGCGTGCGGCCTCCAGGCGGTGCCTGAACTCATCCAGCACTGCTTCAAAAGCGGCCTTGTTCCCGAGGTAGGTCTCGGAGGAGGGGTCGAGGGCAGACTTGATCCTGTACACGGGGTGGGGAGATTTCGTGGGTTAGAGGGGTCAATTTCCGAAAAATTCGGTCAGGCTGAACGTCTCTTTCACCCGGGCCCCCTTTTCGGTCATCTCAACGGTGCAGGCTTCCGTGTACAGGTCATGCTCGAAAAACAGTATGTACTGCCCTGCGGTGGCTTCTTCCAGGAAGGCTTGTTTCTCCTTCATGGTTTCCAGTGGACGAACATCATATCCGATGACCCAGGGCAGGGGCATATGGACCGAAGCCGGCATCAGGTCGGCCATGAAGGCAACAGTGCGGTCCTTGTAACGGATTAGCGGGATGGCCTGGGCTTCGGTATGCCCATGGAAGAAACGCACATCAAATCCGGGGAACAATTCCCCTTCTTCGCGGATGAATTTCAGATGGCCGCTATCCTTCATCGGCAGAAGGTTCTCCTTCAGAAACGAGGCCCTTTCCCGGGGATTAGGGGCCATAGCCCAGTCCCATTGCCTCTCGGTGACCCAGTAGTTCGCATTGGGAAAAGTTAGCTGGAAGGCCGTCCTGTCCCTGTTCCATTCCACCCCGCCCCCGGCATGGTCGAAGTGGAGGTGGGTGAGGAACATATCGGTGATGTCCCCTGGTTCATAGCCGAGTTTCCGCAGGCTGCCCTTCAGGGTTTCGTCCCCGTTCAGGTGGTAATGGCTCAGGAACTTGTCGTCCTGCTTATTACCAATACCGTTGTCGATGAGGATGAGACGATCGTCGGTTTCAATCAGCAGACAGCGCATGGACCAATTGCATAGGTTGTTGCTGTCGACTGGGTAACGTTTTTCCCATAAAGATTTGGGTACCACACCGAACATTGCACCGCCGTCGAGCATCAGGTTACCGGTGGGGATGGAATGAAGTTTCATTTTGACAATTTTAAAAGGAACGTATTGACCTGGCTGAAGGTTCAGTTTGGCCACCCTACAAATGTAGGATAATATATATGTTAAGTATTAGTTAATGCCTTCCTGAAGGGCTTTTATGAACATCACCCCCGATATCTTTGTTTAGGAGCACCCACCTAAACAAAGTCGCACCTATGCGGTCCATTACCATAATTTTAGTACTGGCCTGCTGCAGGCTATTGGGATTTTCCCAGAATACTGATGATTTCCGGAGCGTAGCCTCCGGTTCCTGGAGCACCATTGCCGTGTGGGAGCGATATAACGGAAGCATGTGGATTGCAGCCTCCTCAGCACCAGGCGCTTCTGCCGGGGAGATCCGCGTCAGGTCGCCTCATATACTTTCATTGACGAACGCAACCGTAGACCAGCTGGTGGTGGACTCCGGGGCTACTGTCGTTCAGAGCGGTCAGGTTACCGTCGCTGATGGAACGGGTCAGGACCTCATGATAGCCGGAAGCTGGGAGATCGCCTCAGGTAACCTGGTGGGCCCAGGGAGCATTATGGTTGAAGGGAGCATGCTATGGACCGGAGGTTCCATCGGGGGGCCGCTGTATATGAGTGCGGCAAAGGTAGTCGTGAACATCGACAGCAGTGCCAGTCTCATCCTCAGTGGCAGCGGAGATAAGGTGCTGGACCAT
>JAKLHK010000008.1 GCA_022710185.1 Bacteroidota bacterium | reverse complement strand
GGTAAGGCCGGCACTGGGTCCTGTATACACGGAGGAACGTTCGCCATCGTCGAACAGTCCCTCTTCATAGGAAAAGCCGCCCCTGAGCATGAGCACTTCCTTGTAGGCATACTCGGCGCCCACATTGAACTGATCCTTGGTGAAGGAGTTCGACTGGAAGTTTCCGGCCAGGGTAAGGCGGGAGATCTCGGAAAAGAGGAAATCGTAGGCGGCACCGATGGCCAGTGCTGAGGGCATTTCAAAATCCTCGGCGCGCTGCTCAATGGTGAACTGGCTTTCCTGGCCGGGGATGAAACCCCGGAAGGAGAGGCCGTCGCCGCTGAATTTCATCGTAGGTCCGATATTCTTCAGGGTTATGCCGAACTTGACGTTCTCCGCTGCGCCGGTCACATACTGGATCCCGGCATCGATCGCCAGGCCCTGAGCGCTGATGTCGGCGATGGACTCGGAGATGATCTTCACGTTGATCCCCCCGTAGATGCTGTTGGAGAATGCCTTGGCATAGGCGATGTTAATGTTCATGAGGCTGGGCGTATAGGTGCCAATGCCCCCGTCAGGCTGGTCTACAGTGGTGATGTCTACTTCACCGAAAGCCATGGACATCACGGCCATGCTGAGGGCTCCGCTCTCGCCTACTTTCTGGCTGAAGCCGAAGGCGTTGATATCCACACCCGACCCGCTGAGCCAGTTGGTGTGCGAGAAGATGAGCTCAGTACGCGGTGTGAAAGCCGTACCGGCCACGTTGGTCCAGATACCTTCCAACCCGCGCACGCTGGCTACGTTGGCATTGCCCCAGCCGTTGCCCCGGGCCCAGGGGTTAATGAGCAGTTCGGAGGCCCCGGCCTGACCTGAACGGTCCTTGTTACCGGCCTGTACCACGATCGCGGGGAGGAGCATCAGCCCCGCCAGGGTGAATGCGATCAGATATGCTGTGAACTTCTTCATGTTTCCGTCTTTAAATATTATTGACCGATATCACCTCCCTTAGAACGAATTGAGGTCCACAGGGCGCAAGGTACCGAACCACTTGATCACCTTTTCTCCTACCCCCGGCACATCCACATGGATAAGGTAGATGCCTCCCGCAATTGGGATGCCAGCCTGGTTCTTGAGGTCCCAATCCACGAAGGTACTGGCATCGTCCTTGGTGAACTGACGGATGCGTGTACCGCTGATGTTGTAGATGGTTACCGTACAACGCTCCGGCAGGTTGGTGACCTTCACCCGGTTGTCGAGCTGGTTGATCTCGTACCCGGAATAGCCGTAGTAGGGATTGGGGACGATATTGATGATATCGAGGGCTTCCACCGCGGCAGCATTGCTGTTGGTATTGGCGGCGATATCGTTGGTGCTGAAGGTATACAGCGGGTAGTTGTTGTTCACCGGGTTGTCCGAACCCACCACCGACCAATTCTTCTGGTAGGGCCTGGCCACGCGGATGCGGGTATGCACATCGGTAGCGAGGTAATCCTGGCCGTAGACCTGGAGGGGCAGGTTGACCCACATTACGTTGGCGTAGGCGTAGCGCCGGAAGTTCTCATCGGCGAGCAGGTCGCGGGCCCAGGCGCCATGGTCGTAGGCCGGGGCATCGAACTCGGGATAACCCGGCTCCATGCCGGTATTGTGGCCGAAGACATAGACGTAGTGCATCCCGCCCAATACGGTTTCAAAGAGGCTGCTGGCAATGAAGGACGGGTTCCAGAGCATATCGCGCCCGTTGTACTGGGAATACCAGGAGTTCTCCCCGAAGGCGATATTGAGGCGTTCCCCGGTCTCCAGGTTGATGGCATAGCCCGGGAACCATCCCATACCGGTTTCCCGGATGTAGTTGGCATCGTTGGGATTGGTGCTGGAACCGCTACCCACCGCAGCAGGGTTGCCGTCTTTGTCCACACTCTGGGAAGCCCTGGGGGCGAACCGCTTGGCGCCGCCCTGGGCCAGGTTCTTGTCGGGGCACATCTCGATCACCGGACAGCGGGTCCACTTGCTGCGGTCGCTGGTGATGACGATATCCACGCTGTACAGGTTGGCCATCTTGGACAGGGTGCGGGAAGGCCCGTCGAAGGCCGGCCCGAAGATATCCTCGCTGTTCTGGGCGCACAGCGTGTAAGGGCCCCAGGTGCCGTTCACGATCTTCTCATAGTCTTCCCTGGGATCGAAAGGCGTCCCCGTCTTCCAGTCGTTGTTGGTCGGGTTATCCGGATCTTCGAGGATACCGGATCGGATCCAGTTGTAGGGACCCGGATCGTCGCGGTCGGCAATGCCGCTGAGCCACTGTTTGGTGCTGTCGGCAAAGGTGATGGAGGAGGTGATGTATCCGGTATTCCTTCCGGTGGTGTCTCCGGGGAACTTGGGCTGGGCGATCTGGATGGACAGCCCGATCTCGGGGATGAGTTGCTCGTTGTTGATGCTGATGGCGTTCTGGCTTTCCCATACTTCACCGGTGGTGGTGTTGGTCAGGGTCCAGGAGGCGTTGTTGATGTTGTTGGTGCTGTCAACCACGAACCTGAGGCTGAAGTTGCCCGGGGCCACGTTGAGGGGGTCGATGACCTTGACATTGACCGGTCCGAAACCGTTCTGATAGGTGGGGTTGGTCAGGATGTAGGGCGGGGCGTCCTTGGCCAACAGTTCATCGATGGACTCCTGGGTGAGCTCCAGTTCGAGTCCGCCATTACCCTGGCCCTCGATGCGGGTGATCTTGGGACCGTCCCCATAGCTGGAGTTCATGATGGTCCCTCCGGCCTCGGGGCTGGTCTTGTGAGGGATTACGGTAATGGACTGAATCCGTCCCGTGGGGCTCTTGCGGCCGGCCAGGTAGGGCTTTTTCTGCCCGTAGAGGCCGTTCAGCACGCCCGGCTCCTGGGAATAGGGGGCATACTCATTATAAGCGTATGCTACCGCAATGTAGTAGTATTGCTTGTGGTTCACCAGGCGGCGGTCGCCGGTGGCGAACTGGTCTTCGAGCAGGCGGAAGGAATGGACTATACCCTTATCCTCACCGCTCACCTCCATTACCGGTATACTGGCCTGGAGTTCTTCGTTATAATAATAGTTGACCAGTTTGCTCACCCCGTTCTCCACGTCGCACTGGGCCACGAGACGGGATACATCCGGATCGCCGATCTCGGAAACGTCGACATCCCCGTTGGCCACCTGGAAGATCTGATAGCCTTCAAAGCGATAGTAACGATCATACTCCACGGTGTCGAGGGTGATGACCTGGGTATACTGTCCGGTGGCGGTATCAAACACATAGTCTGTGGTGGTCTCCACCTTGTTCTCCGGGATGTTGGGATCGATCTCCTTGTAAGCTTCCTGGTAATTGTTGGAGGTCTTGCGGTTGGAGAGGAAGAGGATGACCTCACGGTCCAGCTCCTGGGCAACGAGGTCCGGGGCATCGGGTCCGTCCACCACCTTGAAGCAGTTGTCGAACAGGGCCTGGCACTTATCGTCCACAATGCGGAGCAGTTCTACCGAGGCGAAGGGGCCGCCGCTGGAGGCGCGGGCCCAGGGAATACCTACGGTAATATAGTTCACGGCACCCGGCTCCAGGGTGAAGGGGCCGGCCGACTGCATGAAACGACGGTCGTAAGGTTCGTTGCCTGCGGTTTCTTCAGTCCACTGCACCCCGCTGCCGCCGGCACCGGTGATGTAGCCTGCTGGCTGCACGCCCCCGGTTCCCCAGTTACAGGGGTCGGTATTGGCCGGGAACATGAAGTCGCAATCGGGGCCGGTAGCCCCGGAGTTGGGGTGGGCATTGCCCCCGTACATCATCTTGATCCCGTCTTTCCAGATACCACGGAGCAGGTTGTAGTATTCTGCAGCATCCTCCGGGTCGGTCATGGCCCAGTAGCCTCCGAGGTTGTTATGGTACACGAAGCGGCGCATCCCGTAACGCTCATTGTCTACTATGCTGTCGCCGAAGTTGATCCCGTTGATGCTCACGTCGCAGATCATGTTGCCGTCAGGCCCCACCTTGGGGTTGTCGAGTCCGTCAGGATCCATATAGGGTCCCTGGAAGAAGTCCACGCCCACGGCCGGGGGCTGCACGCCGTAATGGTCGTCCTTGCCGGTACCGTCCACGGCCTTGCCGTTGTAGCAATATCCAAGACCGCGCTGCACATCGCATCCTACGTAGTCATCCCAGGCGTCGCCCAGGTCGGTATCCACCCACTGGCTGAAATAGGTCTCTGTAAGCCGGAAGGTGGAACGGTTGATGATTTCGTAGGAATAAAAGGTCATGTTGTTGATCTCATCGTTGGTGGCGAAGGCGAAGGCCTGGGCGCGGATCTCCATGCCGATGGGAGCGCCCTGGGTCTCGCTGTGGATGTTGCCCTTATCGTTGAACACCCACCACAGGGTCTGGTCGCCCTTGATCACCTGGTCGGCCAGGATGCCGCCCTTTACGATGCCCAGCTGGCCTTCCATGGTCGGGGCCGGGGGCTTGCCAAGGTTCTCGGGGTTACGTGGACAGAGGCTGTTGTCGAGGTCATAATAGGGGTAGTCACCCTGGTAGGGGTCGTAGTTCCCGTCCCCGTCCTCATCCCAGAAGGGGGCCAGGTAATAGCTCTGGTTCTTGGAGATATCGCCATGGGCGGGCCAGTCGAGGATAGACTTGGGAATGGAATAGTCGGGAAAGCTGGCGGGGTCGTTGAACCAGGCCACAAACTGGTCGATCTCGGCCCGGGTGATCTTGAACAGCTTATCGTACTTGGTACAGGTCTCGGCATCTACCGAAGCCGTCCCGTCGATCGACAGGGGACCGGGCCAGTAGTCGTTGCCGTTGCCGCGGTAGCGCTGGGCGGCCAGTTTGAGCTGTCCGTTCACGTCGAGGCCCCCGATCCACAGCGAAGCGGAGAACATGGAGGTCTTCTGGCTGTTTTTGGGGATGAAATAGCGGGCCACGTCAAGCAGGTCCCACCACATATCGCCCCCGGTATTGATACGGCAGCGTACGTTATTGAGGTTCAGGTCGGCGAACGCAGCACCTGCCGCGCAACCGGCCGCTTTGGGAGCCTTGCTCTTCTCCTTGCCGGGGTTCTTGTAGGCGTAGGCGCCCCCACTGACCGCAGCCATCAGGAAGGTGAGTAAGAAAATCCGAAGTATATTCTTCATGGTATTGCGATGTTTTTTGTTCTCGATTGCTGCGGTTCCCTTAGAAGTTAAGGCTTACGCCCAGGCGGATCTGACGGGGCTGGCTGTAGTTTCCGGGGTTGTTCACCTTGATGGCGTAAAGGTCGCGGAAGGCCTGCTCGTAGGTCTGGGCCTGGATACCGGCCTGGAACTCGGCGGCGGCAAGATAGCCGTCGTCATCTGCGTTGCCTGTTGCCCTGTAGACAGAGAGGATGTTGCGGGTGTTGAGCACGTTGAGCACATCAAGGAAGATATTGATGAAAAGGTCTTTGCCTTCCTTGTCCTTGGCAGTCAGCATGATGTCGCGGTCCAGACGGGCATCCATCCTGAACTGCCAGGGCAGGCGGGATCCGTTGATGGAACCCTGGAGGATGGCGCTTCCGCCCCCAAGCTGGGTAGCTACCACGCGGCTCGACTTGGAGTAGGGTGTTCCCGAACCCCCGTTGAAGGTGATGGTCAGGCCGGTGTTCTTCAGCCACTGGGTGGTCTTCGTCTTGCCGTCGGCTCCGGTGCGGTTGCTTACCGGACCGTTGTACTCCTTGCCTTCACCGTAGCGGTAGTCAAGCAGTACATTGATGCCGTGGCGGCGGTCGAAGTCGAGGGGAGAGAGGGTACGCAGGTTGGGCTGGTTGGACGACACCAGGGAGCGGGCCGACTCGGCGTCGGAACCTGTACCTTCGGCGAACTGCAGGGTATAGCTGGCGCGGATACGGGCGTTGTTGGTACGCCGCATGTCGAAGGTCATGGTGAGCCCCTTCACCGTACCAAAGTCGATATTGTTGTAAGAATAATATGACTGGGGATAGGCGCCGCTGAAGCGGAAGGCCTGGATCTGGTCCCTCATCTCACGGTAGAAAGTGGAGAAGTTGAGGGAGGAGGTATTCGAGAGTTTCTGCTGGAAGCCGAGCTCATAGTCGATGGTGCGCGAGGGCTTGAGGCTGGGGTTATTGATGTAGCCGTTGCGTGCCTCAAGGAAGAGGTAATCGGTGGGGTCCAGGCGCTCGAAGGCGGTGGGGCGCTGGGTCAGCACATCGTAATGCGCAAAGAACAGGGCCTCGTCCGAGATCGGGAAGGAGAAGCTGATACGCGGCATCAGGTTGGTCTGGGGCTCGTAATCCTTGAAGGCGGAGGCGCTCAGCACTTCGGAAGAATTCACCAGGTAGGGGGAAACGCCCTGACCGGCATCCAGAATGCTGGGGTCGGTGATTACCTTGCCTGCGGCATTGTACCATGTGCTGCCGTCGCGATAACCCGTGACCGAGGTGGGGTTGTTGACGTCGTTCACATACACGATGAAATCTTCGCCCATATTGCCCGGGTGGGTACCGAGGTTGTTCACCTCACCTACGGTGCGTGCTTCATAGAGCAGGTAGGGATCCTTCAGCACCATCTGGTTGGCGTCGAAGCGGTCGACACGCAGACCCACGTTGAAGATCAGATCCTTGAACGCAAACTTATCCTGAATGTACCCGGCGATATAGATCGGTTCGTAAGCCCCGATGGTGCGGGTGTAATTGCCGAACTCGTCCTGCTGGGTGAAGAAATCGTCGAAAGACGGGCGGGTGGTGAGCTTCTTGCCGGTATAGTCATAGCCGAAGTAGGAGATCAGGGAGTTGACCCCTCCGCGGTAGAGCTCATCGGCGCTGAACATATCGATGGAGAAGGTCTCCGGATCGTAGTTGTCCACATCGATCCAGTCCAGTCCGCCGGTGGGCAGCCCGAGGCGCTTGCGCAGGTTGTAGTCGAAGAAGTACTGCGAAGATCCGTCGTAAAGGCGCTCATAATAAACGGTATCCTGGAATACGCCGAACTGGTCGTATATGGCGATGGGGCTGCTCTTGTCCAGCTGCTCGATATGGGCATTGGTGAGGGCGCGCATCAGGGTCCAGAGGCCCACGGGGGAGTACCCGTAGTAGGCGTCGGAACGCTGCTCGTACTGTATCCCGAACTGGATCTCGTGGTTGCCGATGTCGGCGGAGCCATGGGCGGCGATACCCACCTGGGCGTTGTCATTCACGAAATATCCGTTGTACTGCTGGCCTACATTCTGCCACAGGCCGTATACCGACTCCGGCTGGTCGCCGTTGAGCAGACCGCCCCCGAGCTGTACCTGGGTGAAGTTGTTGTAGTGAAGGAAGGGATCGTCATAAAGCTCGTAGTACAGCGAGGTATAGCGGGCCACTTCCGGGTTGACGCTGGATGGGGTAAACGAATACAGGGTATCGGCAAAGCCGTTGTGCACATATATATTATCGAGGCCCAGGGTGGAATCGGAACCGATCTCGTAAGAGCGGATCTTGTGGGTTTTGAACTTCCCGACGTAGCCGTAGTTGAAGAGGTTGTCCTTGTGGTCACGGTCCTGGATCACCCGGTGGTACTTGGAGTAGTCCGCCTGGATGGTGTAGTATACGTTCTTGATCTTGGACTTGCTGTCCTTGTCGGTGGGGAAGCGCTGGGTGTAGCGTCCGAATACCCTCCAGGTGGATTCGATGTACTGGGGGTTGTTCTCGTAGTTGAACAAGGAGCGTGACCAGTCGTAGTCATCGTAATTGGCGTAGTTGTATGATCCCCCGAAGGCCAGGTTGATGGTGGGGCTGGTGCGCACGTCGATCTTGGCGCTCACGTTGCCCTGGAAGGTGTTGGTATTCTGGGAGGCGTCGACCCGCTCGATCATATCGTCGGTCACAAACTCGGAGCTGAGCAGGGAGCCGCTCCCGGTGCCGGAAGTCCGCAGCGGGGTTTCGATGAGCTTATCCAGCACATCGTCCTTCACTTTCACATGTCCTATGTTGGATGGGGCCCCGTCGGCGCGGTAGAGCAGGTCTCCGGCCACGAAGTATCCCAGGAGGGATACAGGGTTCTCCTTGTCGCGGCTCTTGAGCAGCGGTCCTTGCAGGTTGAAGCCCAGGCGGTTGTACCCAAAGGCGTCGAGGAACTGGGAGGTCTGGAGCTCAAGTCCGCCCCCAAAGGTACGGGAGGGGCCCTTGGTGGTCACGTTGATCACACCCCCTACGGCATCGCCGTAACGGGCCGGCAGACCGCCGGTGATCACGGTCACCTCCTCGATGGCGGCCTGGGGCAGGGCGCTGGAGCCGCGCACCTTGATGCCGTCGATGTACATCACCGTGCCTTCCGTACGGGCACCACGCACGCTGCCGCGCTCCCCGTCGGCCGAGAACACCCCGCCCACCGTGGTAGCCACGGCATTGGCCGAGCGGTTCGGCATTTTGGCGATCTCTTCCGAAGTCACCGTACCCCCGGTGGAGGTCTTGTCGGCCGAAATCAGCGGAACCTTATAGTCCACCACTTCCACCACGTCAAGCTGGGTAGCCGTGGAGACAATAGTGATGTTGTAGAAGGTGATCTTGTCGGAGTTGATCACGATGTTGGTGACCGTCAAGGGCTTGTACCCCACGTAGGTGGCCTTCAGGTCATACTTTCCCGGCGTGATGGGCTTGATGGTGTAATTTCCGTCGAAGTCCGATGTGGCCCCGCCGATCTGGCGGCCCCCGGCCTCAAGGACGATGTTGGCGAAGGCGATGGGCTCCCCCGACTCTTTGTCCTTGATCGTTCCTTTCAGCGTTCCCGACTGGGCGTAAAGCAGCGCGTTCGCTGCCATGGCCAGGCAGGCTGTCAATAGTAACTTTCGCAGCATACCGTGTAGATTTATGTGAAATACGCGTTCGTTTAGTGCCTGATATATTGCTACTTGATCTTCTGTCTTCGCTCGTGTCCTGCCTCAAAAAAAGCGGGTAAAGGTAAAAGAAAAATCGCTTACCCGCCAAATCTTTCACCCCCGGGGATATCCCCCGGAAAGCCTTGATTCATCGTATGGTCGGTTCAATATCTCCGAAAGGATGACGGCCCTCCGCAGGTCAAACCGGCTCATTTTCCTGACTTTCTGTTCCCCCGCTAACAATGGGGAGCTGTGGTACTTCACCGCCTCCCGTTCTGCCAGGCCCGACGCCTTACTTCCCTTCTTCTCCTCATACATGGCATCCCATGAGAATTGCTCCTGTTGGGGGTCGTAAGGAAAGGCTTCGCCCGTGGACTCCATGGATAGAGGTTCGGGCCGGGGAGCCACCGTGACCGGAGTGGGGGCCGGAGCGGGGACCCTCACCTCCTGCTCGCCCAATAGCTCGCGTAATATGTCCCTGACATCGGGATGTTCCTTCACAGGCTCCTCACGCTGTGAGGCCGGGCGAGAGATGGTGGGGCGCTTCTCTTTGACCTTCTTCGAGTTCTTGTAGAAGGAATAGGCCACCCATCCCAATACGGCCAATATGTACAATAAGTCTTCCATGGTCCCTTTCTCCTAAGTCCCCAAATTTAGGAAACATAAAATTACGGACGCCCATCGCCTGGGGGTCCCTTAATCAGTTTACGGCTTACGGCAAACAGTTACCGGGTACAGGAACGGGCAAGGAGGTTCAGGGCCAACTCCCTGTCCCAATGTGACTTATAGTCTCCACCACCAGTTCCCGTTTGCGCCTCGAGACGGGCACCCGGGTCCCGTCCTCGAGGATAAGCAGGCCACCGTCGTGGCGGCTGTAGTGCTTTACGAACTTCAGGTTGACGAGGTGGCTTTTGTGCGGGCGGATGAAGTGGTGCTCCCTGAGGAGCTCCTCATTCTCCTTCAGGGTCTTGGAAATGAGCAGGGTCTTGCCGTCGGTGAAGAAGAAGCGCGTGTAATAGTTGTCCGACTCGCATCGGATGATATGGTCCACTTCCACCACATGGATGCGTTCGGCGGTATTCAGCACGATCTTGCGGGGTTGTTCGGGGTTGCGGAGGTTCTCGAGCAGGGCCTCGATATGCTGTCCGGCCCTCAGCCTGAACTCCTGCCGCTTCAGCTTGTTCACCGCGGCCACCAGTTCGCTGGGGTTGATGGGCTTCAGCAGGTAGTCGAGGGCGCTGTACTTGATGGCCTTGATAGCGAACTGGTCGAAGGCTGTGGTGAAGATGACCTCGAACACCTCTTCCCTCACCTCTTCCAGCAGCCGGAACCCGCTTCCGTCGGGCATCTGGATATCAAGGAACACCACTTCGGGCTTCTTCTCCCGGATCAGTTCTATGCCTTTGCGGACACCATCGGCCTCCCCGATGATCTCCACTTCGCCGCAGTAACGCCCCAGCAGTGCACGCAGGGCATCGCGTGAGGTCTTCTCGTCTTCGATGATGACGGCCCGTATCATGGTTGTCCCCTTTCTGATGGATGAGCAGTCCAAATGTAGGGAAAACGGGGAATGGAAGGATGAATGATGAATATCGAACATCGTCCATCGAACATCGCCCATCGAACATCAAGGTGCTATCTTTGTCGGGAAATGATCCGGCAGGAGACCATAGACGCCATCATGGGCGCGGTGCGCATCGAAGAGGTGGTGGGGGATTTTGTTACCCTACGCCGGCGGGGGGTGAACCTGGTGGGGCTCTGCCCTTTCCACAACGAAAAAACCCCTTCCTTCAACGTGAACCCGGCCCGGGGCATATACAAATGCTTCGGTTGCGGCAAGGCCGGTAATGCCGTGGGCTTTGTGATGGAACACGAACACCTCAGCTATCCGGAGGCCCTGCGCTACCTGGGCCGTAAATACAACGTGGCGGTGGAGGAAGAGGTGCAGACCGACGAGGAACGCCAACTCAGGGACCGGCGCGACAGCCTCCTGCATGTGCATGCCTTCGCCCTGGACTTCTTCCGCAAGAGCCTGTTCGAGACCGAAGAAGGCAAGGCCATTGGGCTGAGCTATTTAAAGGACCGGGAATACCGCGAGGACATCCTGCAGAAGTTCGAGCTGGGATACAGTCCGGAGGCCTGGGACGCCCTCACCGCCCGGGCCATGAACGAGGGCTTCAGCTCCGACTACCTGGTGGAGAGCGGCCTGACCATCCGCAAGGACGAACGCTACTACGACCGTTTCCGCGGCAGGGTCATCTTCCCCATACACAACCTCACCGGGGCCCCGGTAGCCTTTGCCGGGCGTATCCTGAGCTCCGACAGGAGCCGTCCCAAGTACATCAACTCTCCCGAGACCGAGATCTACCACAAGAGCAAGGTGCTGTACGGCCTCCACCACGCACGCCAGGCCATCGTCAGCCACGACGAATGCCTTTTGGTGGAAGGCTATACCGATGTGCTCTCCCTCCACCAGGCAGGGATAGAGAACGTGGTGGCCTCTTCGGGCACGGCCCTCACGGTGGACCAGATCCGCCTCATCCGAAGGTATACCGAGAACATCACCATACTCTACGACGGGGATGAGGCCGGGCTCAAGGCCTCCTTCCGGGGCATCGACCTCATCCTGGAGCAGGGGCTCAACGTGAGGCTGGTGCTCTTCCCCGAGGGCGAAGACCCCGACAGCTTCGTGCGCAAGAACCGGGTGAACGTGGTCCGCGACTTCATCCGTTCCCGTTCCGAGAACTTCATCCCCTTCAAGGCCCGCCTGCTCATTCGCGAGTCGGAAGGCGATCCGGTGAAGAAGGCCGGGGGCATACGCGACATCGTGGCATCCGTGGCCCTGGTGCCCGACGGCATCAAACGCAACCTCTTCATCCGCGAATGCAGTCAGCTCATGGACATCCCGGAGCAGACGCTGATGTTCGAGATGAACAAGATGCTGAGGCGCAGGCTTCAGGAAAGGCGGACGGAAGGTGGGGAGGACCAGGTCACCGAGGCCCCGCCCCCACCGCCCCAGGCCCTGCAGACCAGGACCCGCGACCACCAGGCCGTGGAAAATGACCTGGTGCGCATCCTGCTGAACCACGGCATGCTGGACTTCGATATGCCGATCCAGGACCAGGGCAGCACGGAGCTGGTGCCGGTGAACACCGCGACCTACATCCTGCACCACCTGCTCAGCGACGGACTGGAGGCCAGCGACCCGGCCTGCCGCACCGTGATCCAGGTCTTCCGCCGCCACCTCGAAAAGGAGGAGCTGCCCCCCATCGATCTTTTCCTCAACCATCCCGATGCAGGGGTGGCCCGCCTGGCCATCGACCTCATCACCTCGCCCCATAACCTGAGCGCCAACTGGAAGCGCCACCGCATCCATGTGCCTACCGAAGAGCAGGTGATCCGAGAGCTGGTAATCAATGCGGTGAATGCCTTCAAACTGGCCCATGTGGAGCGGGAGCTGGAGCGCCTGGGTACCGACCTCAAGGGACCCCTGGAAGCCGTGCACCAGCTGGCCCTGATGGCGCGCCAGAATGAGCTCCTGCGTAAGAAAGTAGAGATTTCACGGCTGCTGGGCCGCGTAATCAGTCATTAGGGTTCTCAGGCAGGTATTCCTCTCCGGAGATCGGTGCTTTCGGTGGTAACCCATCGAATATCGAACACAGAACTCAGAACATCCACCGCACTATTCCGCCGGCACCACCCAGAAGCTGGTGAGGTGCGGGGCTTTCCACACTTCCATCATTTTTTGGAATTCCCGGGAGTAGGTGCGGTCGGCCCTTGCCGGGATCAGGGCTTCCTGGTATATCGTCCAGGTATTTCCCCGGATCTCCATACGATGGGTGACCCTTCCGGCGGGGCTATCTTCCCCATCCTTCGCGATGATGGGGATCAGGCTGCGCCCTTGGGGCAGTTCCAGTTCCCAGCTGAGGGCGATATCCACCGGGTGGGGCAATTGAAAATCCCCCTTCCTGTCGCCGGGCAGCGCTTGTCTGGCCAGCGCGTCGAGGGGCAGAGGGAAGCTTGGCAGGACCAGTTTCTGCAGTCCACCGTATGACGGTAGGGTATCTTTGGATAGCATCCGTACCTTGAGCACGGAGCGTTCCGGACCGATTTTTGCGTCTGCTTCGGGCGCTTCAATGCGGTAGCCAGGCACAGAACCGAGCGCAGCCGCCTTGTCGCCGGCCTTCAGCAAGGCAAAGTATGGATTGGCGGCGCCTTCCAGCTCAAGCTCGGCCTCACCGCCCATCCTACCGTCCATACCCAATGCCAACCTATAGTGTATCCTTGCCCGTGCGGCCTGTTCGGGCAGCGGACGAGGATCTGGGGCCGTTCCGGGGCTGATGGGAAGCAGCAGTTTCCCGTGGAGGGAATGCTCAGCCGGCACCTTGTTCTGCCCGCCCGGATCAAGGCAATAGTTTCGCCCATCGGCCCGGACCAGCACCAGCGGCTGCCGCCACAGTTGTTTTGCGGGCAGGGATGGGTCGAACAGGGAGGCATCGGTGACCAGGACGGGGACGGCATCGAGAGCGGCCGCCCTGCACAGGGCAGCAAGCAGCACAGCCCTTTCCAGCGCTGTGCCTCCCGCGGAGTGCCAGGTTTCGACCGCGGTCCTGGAGGCATAGGCTGTATGATCGAGGTCAAGGGAATACTCGCGCACGGCTTCCCGCAGATGCTCCGCGATGCGCAGGCTGAGCTCTATTGGACGAGGCTCCGCTTGCCGGAGGCTGTCGACGAACAGCATCATACCGGCATCGCATTTCAGGGTGAAGGCCGGCTGGCCGGTGAATGCCTCCCAGGCCGCCTTATGGTCGTTGAGCGAGGACCACATCACTACCGGGTTCGGGGCAGGCCCTGACAGGGCCTCGTGGGCGGCCGCGGGCAGGTCGCTGAACTCCCAGCGGTAGGTGGTCATCCCGTTGGCCTGGGTAATTTCCGGCGCGACTTCGGTGTTCAGGGTTTTGAAATACAACGGACTCCCGGAAGGATGGCGCAGGATAAACGTCAGCGCCTTCACGGGTGCATCTGCTGCCATTTCCTCCGTCCCTGAAAAGAAGGCCACAGGACCAGGAAAACTCTTCTTTACGTAATCCAGGATAATGGTGGCCCCACGTTCCAGCCCGGCATGCGTCACCACCAGTTCCCTGAAGTGGTTGTATGCCGGTGCCCCGGAGGCCTGGCGGGGCAGCACCTCGTTGAAGGCATTGGCCGGGGCCTGCACCTTGCGCCCGTCGGCCATAAGGGTATAGCATTCACGAACGTTCAGCCTTTCCCTAAGGGTGTCGTACACGATGAAGGTCTCCCCATGCGCGCGGTGAAAGGCATAATAGGTCATCAGCTCCAGCTCACGGAAGTGGTGGTAGTCCACGCTCCCGTCGGCCTGAAGGGTGTATTCGTGCACCATGCGGCGGTAGCGGGCATCGGGCTGGGCGGTCAGGGCCCCGCAGTGCAGCAATCCGGCAACAAGCAGGGATATAATACTTGATTTCATGATGTTTGCTGTATCGGTTAGCGGGCCAGGATTACGGGTTCGCTGCGGTAGCGCTCATGCCAGCTTACTACTTCCCTGACATTGGGCCATTCGTAGGGTTCGTATACGCGCTTTTCCAGCACGACTTCCATACTGACGCTGACCTGGCGCTCCGCCGGGCTGTACTTTCCATCGAAACGTGCGGCCTGGCCGATGCGCTCCTTGTTTTCCGGGGCAAAGACGACCCGGCTGTATTGCGGAACCCGGACGCTCTCGCTGACGTTCATCATGCGGGAGCAGCGATCGCGGAAGGGATATTCGCGGGTCTCAAGGCCTGTATCCAGGCCCAGGTGTCCGATGGCCCGGGAGAAGGGCCCGGCAAGCAGGAAGGGGGTGAAGATGATGTATTGACTGGTAACCGTGGCATAGCGCGGCACGGTGTATTCTATGGTCAGGAGAATAGGATCGCTGTAGTCGTATGGGTCTTCGAAGCTCAGGCTTACCAGCTCGGCATTGGGATGGGCTTCGCGCAGGGCCTGGGCGATGCGGCCGTTCCAGGATTCCCGGGCTGAGGAGGTGAAGATGCGGCGGATGGCGGCGTCGGACTGTCCTTCGGCACGGAGGGTGAACCCGCCGGTGAGGGTGCCGTCCTCTCCTATGGCGCTGAAGCCATCGAAGGTGATGTAATGGGCCTGGGCAGGGGATACCGGGGTTTCCATCAGGTCGGCCCCGTCGGGGAGCCCCATAAGGTAGTGCTGCTGCTGTTCGGCCGAGGACCAGAGCTCCCTCACGAAGGGCACCCAGGTAGGATCCAGCAGCTGGTATTCCCCGCTGCGGCGCTTCACCACGGTCACGCTGTGGTTAAACTGGTCGGCGGGGATGTCCTCGATGCGGGAGCCGGCCATGGTCATGGCGGCATAGGCCTCGAAGCCCGCGGCGCGCAGCATAGTGACCAGCATCCCGGCCTTGTCCTTGCACACCCCGCAGCGGTCGGCAAAGGTCATTGAGCCCTTGTGCAGGGTAAAGCCTTCGCCTTCGCCCATGGAGATGCCGGAATACCGGATCTCGTCGGCCACCCAATGTGTGAGGCGGCTGATGGAATCGTGCTCGTTTTCGGCACCTTCAAGGATTTCCCGGGTCTTTTTCAGGATCTCATCATCCCATCCGAAACTGCCATAATCCTCGTTGACCCTATAGAACCACATTGATTTGGATTCCCAGTCGGGGCTGGTGGACATCACCAGTTTGGGGGCCACGTCGGAGGGGGCCACCATATTGGGTTCGGTGCTCAGGGGTTTGATCCCGGTCATTTCCCAGGAATAGACCATGCGTTCGCCTTCCCTGCGCTGGGCAACCGAGGGGTTGCCGTTGAAGAAGCGGTACTGCAGCAGCTTGTCGGCGGGCAGGCGCAGGGTATATACCTTGCGATCCAATGGCACCCGGCTCCAGAACTCCACGATATCGTAGAAATGGCCCCTCATGGGAGGGATATAGCGGTCATCATCATCCTGCAGCAGAGCGTAGGTGAAGCCTTTCCTGAACCAGCGGACCTCCAGGGCATCGCCGGGTTCCAGGCGGCCGACGGGTAGCATTTTCTGACGGGCACCCCAGTATATCGCCCTGGCCGGGGCCGGGTAGTCGGCCACCGACCCCAGGTCGATCTCCTCCGCATCGCCATGGGCCCGGTGGATGATGGCCTCACGGAACTCCACATAGGCGGAGAGGGGATCGTAGTCGAGGATGATGGTGCTGAGTTCCCGGGCCCCCTCGTAGCTTTGGACGAGGTAATACTGATGGCCCTTCACCTTGCTCAGTCCACTGGCCTCCACCTCCACGCTGGTGCTGTCGAAAACCACCCGGTAGGTTGGGCCTGCCAGGCCCAGGAAAGGGCACAGCAGCCAGAGGGACAGGACCCTGAGCGTCCGTTTCACGCATTCGTTCCTTAGCATAGTATAGGTTTTATCATTACTTTCCGTGATCAAATATCCCGCTTATTTGTTTAATGCAGGTAAACCCCCAATAACTCTGTCCTATGCAGAAAAATGTCGGACGTGCTGATGCCATTATCCGTTACCTCCTGGCCGCGCTGGTGGCTGTGCTGATCTTTACACATGTGCTTACGGGCACCCTGGCCGTGGTGCTGGGGATCCTGGCCGCCGTGCTGGTGTTCACCGGTCTGATTGGTTGGTGCGGGCTCTACAGTATCTTCGGGATACGTACCTGCCCCAAAAAGTCTTAGTCCCTTTTCCGTGCGAAGAATTCCCGCATCAGGGATGCGCATTCTTCGTGAAGGACACCTGTATTCCGCAAGGTGGAAGGGTGAAGTATGTCCGGTGACAAGCGGGTGTAACCCCGTTTGACATCGGAAGCACCGTAGACGATGCGCCCCAGCTGGGCCCATTGCAGGGCTCCTGCGCACATGGCGCAGGGCTCGAGGGTGACGTAGAGCGTGCATTCGTCGAGGTATTTGGCCCCAAGGTGTATGGCGGCCGCAGTGATGCATTGCATCTCGGCGTGGGCCGTCACATCGTTCAGGGCCTCTGTAAGGTTATGGCCACGGGCTATGATGCGTTCGCGGCAGACCACCACGGCCCCCACCGGTACTTCATCCGCATCGAAGGCCTTGCGGGCCTCCTTCAGGGCCTCCCGCATGAAGAATTCATCGTTCAGTATTCCATTGCCCATCATACAGGGATACGCTATGCAGGATTGGATCAGACCTTTAGTGTTTCCCCTTCGCTCCTGGCCACGACCACCGCGCCGCAGGTGTCGCTCCATACATTGACCGTGGTGCGGAACATATCGAGGACCTGGTCCACGGCCAGGATGAGCCCGATACCCTCCAGGGGCAGGCCGACGGCAGAAAGCACCACGCTGATCATCACCAGCCCGGCCATGGGTATGCCCGCCGCGCCGATGGACGCCAGCAGGGCGGTAATCACCACGATGATCTGCTGGCCAAGGCTGAGATCGATGCCGTAGGCCTGGGCAATGAAGATGGCCACCACGCATTCGTAGAGGGCTGTTCCGTCCATGTTGACGGTAGCACCCAGGGGCAGGGTAAAGCTGCTGATCTTGTTGGACACCCCCGAGCGGTGTTCCACAGCCTCCATGGTCAGCGGCAGGGTGGCCCCGGAGGAGGCGGTAGAGAATGCAGTGAGCAGGGGAGTGGAGACGGCCCTGAGGTGCTTGCGGGGATCGGCCCTGCCGATAAAACGGACGATGAGAGGAAGGGTGAGGGTTGCATGCAGTGCCAGTCCGAGCAACACTACGCCCATGTATATGCCCAGGCTCTGGGCCAGGGAGAGGAGGTCGTCCTGCTGGGCCACCATGCCGGCCACGATGCCGAAAACTCCCAGGGGGGTGAAGCGGATCACGAAGAGGGTGATGCCCATCATCACCTCGAAGAGGGCGTTGAAGAAGGAGGCAATCACCCGGCTATGCTCTTCCTTGACCCGGGTGGTAAAAAAACCAAAGAGGATGGAGAAGAAAATGATGGCCAGCATATCACCCTGACTGAAGGCAGTGAAAATGTTATCTGGGATGATATTCAGCAGGGTCTCGGACAGGGGCCGGTGGCCCATGACTCCTTGCACCTCCTGCGCCAGGTTGAGGTTGGCGCCCACGCCCGGTCGGAACAGGTTGACCAGGAAAAGGCCAGTGACGATGGCCAGCAGGCTGGTAACAATATAATAGGTAAAGGTTTTCAGGCCCAATCGTCCAAGGGTGCCCGCACTTCCGATGTTCACCACCCCGGAGATCAGCGAGCTGAGGATGAGCGGGATGATGAGCATTTTGAGCGCCCTGAGGAAGAGGGTTCCCATCCAACTGACATAAACAACAAGGTCCCGGGCAAAGAGGCCGGTCAGCACGGCCAGCACGAGGGCAATGAGGATCTGCCAGTGAAGTGCGGGAAGTTTCATGGGCTAAAAATAAGGAACAGAATGCCGACTCATGAGGAAGCGGCAATATTTTCAGAAGACGCCCGGGGAATAATTCCTCAAAAGCTTCTCCGCCTTACGGTGCCCGGGATATACCTTTTCCAGCAACTGGTGGAAGCCGGGGCCATGGTTGCGGTGCACGGTATGGACCAATTCATGGAGCACGACATAGTCGATGAGTGCGTCGGGGAGGCGCATCAGGTGGATGTTCAGACTGATGCTGTCCTGGGAGGAGCAGGAGCCCCAGCGGGTGCGGTTGTTCCGGACTTTGACCCCGGAACAGGAGAGCCCGTGCAGCCTGGCAAACATTGCAGTACGTGCGGGCAGGTATGTCAAGGCCTCGGCCTTCAGCAGACGCTCGATGGACTTGCGCACGAAGGCCTGTACCCGGGCGTCTTCCGGATTCGCGGTCTCGGGAAAGGATACCATGAGATCGTTATCCCGGAGCCAGGTACGGAGCATATTCCCCGGTGCCTTAACCATCTTCAGAGAATAGTTTCTGATGGGAAAAGCTTCCCCGGGCCGAAAGACCGTAGGGGAAAGCCTGACCTGAGCGAATTTTTGCTGCGCACGCTGAATCCATTCCTTTCGTGACAGAAGAAAACCCTCCGCCGTCTCCAGCACCATACCTAACGGCATGACCACGCTGACGCCTTCTCCCGCTCTCACCTGGATGCGCATCCTGCCCGCCCTGGCACTCCGAGTGAAGCGCACAGGGCCTATCCCATCAAAATGACGGATATGGTCCGTTCCTGTTGTCATGGCGCGAAAATAGCCATTCGCAAGTAACCCAGTGCTGCCCGGATTCCACGAATTATTAGTAGATTTCCGCTTTCTGACAGGCTAACGCCCGATATCCTGGACACACCCAAACCCTGCATGCTCTCCGTTGTTTATCATGAACATTAAAACGACCATTGTATGAATACCTTTCTCGTGACCGGGGCCTCCGGATACATCGCCTCCTGGATTGTCAGGTACCTACTCGAAGAAGGACATGAGGTGCACGGCACGGTGCGCGACCCGGGCCGCAAGGAAAAAGTGGGCCACCTGCTGGAAATGAAGGCAGCCTATCCGGGAAATCTGAGCCTTTTTAAAGCTGACCTGCTGGACAAGGAGAGTTTCAGGGAGGCCATGACGGGCTGCGATATCGTGATCCATACCGCTTCGCCCTTCATTATCAACAAAATTAAGGACCCCTATTCCCAATTGGTACAGCCCGCCGTACAGGGGACCACGCATGTGCTGGGCCTGGTGAATGAGTTCCCGGGGATAACGCGGGTCGTGCTGACCAGCAGCGTCGCCGCGATCCATGGGGATGCCGCGGATGTGGAGCTCACCGGTGACGGCTCCTTCACGGAGGAGCACTGGAATACCAGCAGCAGTCTGAAATATAATCCTTATCAGTACTCCAAGCGCCTGGCCGAAGAGGCGGCCTGGGAGATAGCCCGGGCTCAGGACCATTGGAACCTCGTGGTCATCAATCCGGGGCTGGTGCTGGGGCCCCCGCTGTCGGGGGCATCCGATTCCGCGAGCCTGGGCATCATGAACGACCTGGTGGGCGGGAAATACCGCATGGGGGTACCCGACCTGTATTTCGGCATCGTGGATGTGCGCGACGTGGCCCGCGCCCATATCGCCGCGGCCCTGCAACCCGCAGCACAGGGCCGGCATATCTGTGTGGGTGACGTCGTCCCTCTGCTTGAGGTGGCGAACCTGCTCCGGGAGGACTTCCCTTCCCTCCCCCTTCCGCGCAAGGTCCTCCCCCGCTGGCTGGTCAGCGCCGCCGGACCGTTCATGGGCATCAGCGCCCGCTTTGTGCGGCGCAACCTGGGCATCCCTTATCGCCTGGACCATAGCAAAAGCATGCAGTCCCTCGGAATGAGTTACCTGCCCATGAGGACGACCCTGAAGGACCATGTGGTAGCCATGAAGCGATGAGGAAAAGTCAAACAGGCCGCAGGCCAGGCTGCATATTCCGAATATCTTTGAACTTCATCGATCCAGTGCATGAATATTCCAGCATCCTCTCCTGAAGACTACATCGCCCGGCTGCCCGAAAACCGCCGGGAACCAGTCGCCCGGCTGCGCCAGGTCATCCTGGACCACCTGCCGGAAGGCTTTGAAGAGCACATGGCCTACGGCATGATCTCCTATTGCGTTTCGCGCAGCCGGTACCCTCAGGGCTACCATGCCGACCCTTCCCAGGCCCTGCCCTTCATCAGCATCGCCTCCCAGAAGAACCACATCGCGCTCTATCACATGGGGGTATACTCCATACCGGCCCTGAACGCATGGTTCACCGAGGCTTACCCTCTGCACAGCCCCCTGCGCCTCGATATGGGCAAGAGCTGCATCCGTTTCAAGAAGGCGGAACACATACCCTGGCCGCTCATCGCGGAGCTGGCAGGGCGTGTGAGCGTGGATGAATGGATCGGATACTATGAGCAAAGCCTTCAAAGCAGCAGAAGATGAAACCCTGGTACGAAGCCCTGTTCTCCCAGTATGCGGAGAAATACGAACAAGAGAACTTCACCCGGGGAACCCTGGGCGAATGCGATTTTATAGAGAAGGAGGCCTCGTACGACCGCAATCTCCGCATCCTCGATGTAGGCTGCGGAACAGGCAGGCACAGCCTGGAGCTGACACGAAGGGGATACCCTGTTGTCGGCGTCGACCTATCGGAAAATATGCTCTCCAAGGCGCGTCAGAAAGCCCGGGCAGAAGGTTTGATGATAGAATTCCTTCAGGCCGATGCGCGCGACCTTCCTTTCGATGAGGAATTCGACCTGGCGATAATGCTCTGCGAAGGAGGCTTTCCGTTGATGGAGACTGATGAAATGAACTACGCCATACTGCGTAGCACAACGAGGGCGTTGAAGACGCCCGGGAAACTCATCTTCACCACGCTCAACGGGCTGTTCCCGCTCTATCACAGCGTGGAGCAGTTCTGTGCCGAGGGCTCTGCGGAAGGCAACGCCACCTATCGCAGCAACACCTTCGACCTGATGACCTTCCGTGACCACAACATCACCGAAGTGGTGGATGACCTGGGGAATCCCCTCCGGCTGGAGTGCAACGAGCGCTACTATGTGCCCAGCGAGATCACCTGGCTCCTGAAGTCGCTGGGTTATCATACCATCGAAATATTCGGGGCCCGCCTCGGGGATTTTTCAAGGGAACATCCATTGACCACCGAGGATTTTGAAATGCTGGTGGTAGCGGGGCGGTGAAGGGCTCGGCTTACTTATTGATATAAAAACTGTGAAGCTCAAGGATAGTAACTATCTGGGCTGGGTCACCCCCAAGGGCTTGCTCCCTTTTTACAAGTCCGATATCCCTGGCAAAATAATCATAATAGAGGTGAGTGGTATCTAAAACGCTCCACTCCTTAACGAGCTTCACATCAGTAAACGCCTTACCCAACACTACGATTGAAGTGTCCTGAACTATCATTCCCCTCCTGAATGCTATTTCAGCAGTGTCCGGCACCAATCCACCGGGCAGGCTCAGTTCGAACGTTACGAAGCTTACCGAGCAAATGCTGCTTTTACCAGGGGGAACTATTGGAGAAGTATTTTCTCCTGCGTGCCCCAGGCCCGCGTATACAGAATGCATTAGTGATGACCGGAAAACATAATATCCCGCTTGCTTGAAATACGGTAGGCTGTACTGGTGAAAATCCGCATACTCATCGGATATGTTCCAAACAGTGGTATCATAATCCCAAAAACTCCCCGGGTAAGCCGGGAACCAGGCATCAGGTTCTACGCGCTTGCGTTCCAGGCCAGCTTCGTGACTGCAGGACAGCAGGAGTAACAGGTAAAAACTCATAATCGCAGGAGGAAGTCTTCTTTTCATCCTTTAGGGCAACATTCAATATCAGGACATCCAATGTACTGATAATTATTCTTGAGCTGTTAACTATTCTTCTTTGGATTTTCAGGCGACACGTATTCCGTGATCTTCCGGCGGACCTGGCGTGATCCGTGTGTGTTGGCATAACCTGTCCGCCTGGGTGGGCGAGGTAGTCCTTCGAATAAGGGGGTGTGCAGGTGCGGCCTTTGAATAGGTGGGGAAAGTGGTTTATCAGAAGAAGCTCACGTATATATCTGACATACAGCATCATAAACTTAACGGTTATAACGGATATAACGGTTAAATGCATTAATTCGCTGACATACTGTATGTTATATTGACCAGATATCAAGGATTCACTTCACCTTTAGTCAAAGCTACACATCACGCAAACCTTCCCCCGCCCCCATGACCCGTACCAAGGAAAAACTGAACCGGCTCTACCTGGTCCTCTCCCTTATCTTCCTGGCCAACGCACTGCTGGCTGAGTTCGGGGGCGTGAAGATCTTCAGCGCCGGAAAGCTGCTGGGGCTGGATTCCATGGACATCGGCGGGCTCATTATCGACTACAACCTGAGTGTTGGCGTGCTCATCTGGCCGCTGGTGTTCGTGCTGTCCGACCTTATCAATGAGTATTTCGGAAGGAAAGTGGTACGGTGGATCAGCATAATGACGGCCATACTCATCAGCTACAGCTTCCTTATCGCCTTCAGCTGGACCAGCGTACCCCCGGCCGACTTCTGGCTGGAGATCAACGGCCAGGATGCCCAGGGAAGGCCGTTCGACATCAACTACGCCTACAACACCATTTTCCGCCAGGGGATGGGTATCATCGCCGGGTCATTGTTGGCTTTCCTGGTAAGCCAGCTCATCGATGCCTACACCTTCCACTGGCTGAGACGGCTCACCGGCCATCGCATGCTCTGGCTCCGAGCTACGGGCTCCACGGTAGTTTCCCAACTGATCGACAGTTTCGTCATTCTTACCGTGGCCTTCTATGTGTTCGGCAACTGGAGCTTCGGCCAGGTGATGCGGGTGGGAGTGGTGCAATACGGATATAAAGTATTGTTTGCCATTGCCCTTACACCATTGATCTACCTTGCCCATCATTACATCGACAAATACCTCGGAAAAGAAGAGGCAGGGAGGATACAGCAGGAGGCGGAAACCGGGTCATAGCCCGGCGCTTACCTTGGTTTCCGGAGGAATAAAACCCCGGAAAGGCTTGCAACAATACCTTTGAACGCTTGTTACACTAGTTACCAAAACACAAGAACGATGCGTGAAGTAATGCTGATTATGCATTTTACCGGCCTTGCCCTTACTTTGGGTATGAGTTTCAGCCTGTTGTTTCTCAAGAGTACCCGTATGCTTTCCTCCGATCACGAGTCCCGCGCTTTCGCGATGCGGCTTTTCGCCCTGCACAAGATGTCGCATATCGGGCTCACCTTGCTGGTCCTTAGCGGGGGCTACCTGATGACGCCATACTGGGCCAGACTTTCCACGATGCCCCTGATGATGACCAAACTGGCATTGGTGGTCCTGCTGATCATTTGGTTGACAATGTTGAGCATCAGCGCCCGCAAGGCACGCAAAACCCCTTCGGTCGGCAACCTCAGCCGCGTAAACCTCAGCGGTTGGCTGATGCTGCTCACCACCCTGGCCATTGTGGTGCTGGCGGTGCTCAGCTGGAAGTAAGCGATAGGTGGAGGAATGGAATATCGAATAAAGCTTGTCCGCCATCTGGCGGAAATAAGGAATTAAGAATTACGAAGGATAACTGTTCAATGATAATTGTCATTGAGCCTTGAGCATTGAGCACTGAGCATTGATTCCTTAGCTTTGTATTTCGAACATAATTCCACCCTGCAATGAAGACAAGTGTTCCTGCCCTGCTGTTCGCCCTGGCCATTGTTGTTTCTGCCGCCATTCTTGGCAATGCCTATGTAAAGCGCTCGCAGGTGAGGGGCACCATCACCGTGACCGGCCTTGGGAAGGAGGATTTCAGTTCCGACCTGGTGGTATGGGAGGGGCGTTTCTCCCAGGAGAATGCCGATTTGCGGCAGGCCGCGGCCGACCTTGAATCCAACCGCAAGGTGATAGAGGAATACCTGGTAAAACAGGGTATCCCGGCCGACAGCATCGTGTTCAGCGCCGTGGAGACGATGGAGCGCACCCGCGCCACCTACACCGGGGACGGGCGTTACACCGGAGAGGTGTTCGAAGGGTATATCCTGTCCCAGTCGCTCACCATCACCTCCCGCAAGGTAAGCCTGGTGGAAGGCATCAGCCGGCGCATCACCGAGCTGCTTAACCAGGGCATACGGTTTTATTCCGAAGCGCCCCGCTATTATTATACCGGGCTCAGCGACCTGAAGATCGCCCTGATCTCCAAGGCCACCGAAGATGCCAGGGCCAGGGCGGAGAAGATCTCGGAGAAATCGGGGGGGCAGATCGGCAAGCTGGTATCTGCCCAGATGGGCATCTTCCAGATCACCGGGCAGAACTCCAACGAAGAGTTCAGTTGGGGAGGCACCTTCAATACCGCCTCAAGGGAGAAGTCGGCTACCATTACGATGAAGCTGACGTACAGGGTGGATTGAGGATCATCCCAGGACTCGCAATATGCATCTGTAAAACCATCCTCCTGTTCCAAGCGTTGGATAAGCCTTTCGTAAGCCTCCGGCCAACTGCATCTTGTGAGGGTTGGTGAAGGCGGTGATCTTTGGAAAAAATTCTTCCGATGAGTTCCAAAGAGAAGCAGCGCCGGATGTTCGAGCTGGTAGAACAGTGGAAGCAGAGCGGGGAAACGCTCAAGGACTTCGCCACATTCCAGGGCATCGCCCTGTCCGGACTCCAGTATTGGCATAAGAAGTACCGTGACCATCGTGCCCCGGCTTCCGTGTTCATTCAGATGCGGTCCTCGGGCCATACCCAGTTGCGGCTGCGCTACCCCAACGGGGTGGAGCTGATGATGCCCGCGGGCTCTCCCGCTGCGTTGATCGCCGAGCTGATCCGCCTGGGCTGATGCCCTCCATCGCAGGGGCACGCTACTTTGTGTTTGGCGAGCCGGCGGATATGTGCAAGAGCTTTTACGGCTTGTGTGGGCTGGTGATGAACCGCCTGGGACAGGATCCGATCAACGGGGATGTGTTCATCTTCATCAATTGGTCGAGTAACCGGTTGCATGAGCTGCATCCAGGTTACCGGCAGTAGCCTATAGCCTTTTCTTCTTACGTTTTCAAGATGCAGTTGGCCGGAGGCTTACGATTAAGTGTTGGTACCGCAGCGATACCACCAACGCCTGGGCAGTGGATAGCCTGCTTTACTTTATGAGCCGGGATCATCAGTTGATTGCACGCTATGAGCTTGCCTCTGCACAAATGGAATTCGGTTTTTCTGAAGCCGCCAACCAGACCCTGGAGGATATTCCCACAGCCTACGAGCTGAGTGAAACAGAAGCAGCAGATCACCAGAAATTCACTACCTTGCTGGGCATCAAAGAAACGATGATGGAAAGCAGCGTACCCGTCGGATGCTTAAGTCAGGCTCAAACTGACAATCTGATGGATTATGTGGAAGCCAATCGTCCGCTGATTACCGCAGCTGCGGTAGCAATGCTAAAGCAAAATGATCCTGACTTCGTGTTCAATGAGATCATCCTGGAACCAGATACCAGTTCAGTGCCCAAGCGGACAAGGTTTGTCAAGGGAATTGAGAGTAACACCATCTTCAAACTGTACCCGAATCCTGCAATGGATTATATTACACTAGCATATACTGTTGGTGAAATGGAATTCCACAGTCTTTCCATTCAGATCATTGATGCGAGTGGAAGGTTATTATATTCACAAGATCTGCCGTCCGGTTCATTTGAAAGGTTATTAGATTTGCGAGAATACCCGAAGGGTAACTATTTACTGCAAATGGTTGGGAATGGAAAAACCATTGGGGTAGATAGGTTCACGAAAGTGAGATAACAATATCAAAGGGCTACGCTGTTTTCAGCGTAGCCCTTTTTCTACTATGAAAAGGCTAGCCCTTGTATTGTTTCAAGTATGGCTCTGCATCATTGCAACAGGGCAGAACACTGATACTTTTAGCCGCATTTTCTATTATCAGGGATCTCCATCAAATACCTTGAATCACATTGAATCTGCGTTACAGACTGAAAGTAAATTATTTCTGGTACTCACAGCTGTGAATAATGATCAATACTTGAGTATTGTAGAAATTGACAGCAATGGAAACGCCTTAAATCAATTATCCCTTCACCATCATTGTGGACTTGTAGTAACCTATCCTGGCAACAGTATAATTGAAGATGCCTTTGGGAATCTCGTGGTTGCGAGCAGCCACGGATGCCTAATGGAGAATCCCTTTGACGGTTACCTGGTCAAACTCACCCCCGACCTGGACACACTCTGGACACGCACCTACGACCTGCCACCCACCCTGGCAGGTTGTCCGGCGGATACCTTTGTCGGCAACTACTTTACTGCCATCCGCCAATGCCCGGACGGGGGCTATATTATTGCGGGCAACTACCGTTTGAACTGCCAGCCGGGCACCATCAGCGACCGCGCCTGCCTTTTGAAGGTAGATACCGCCGGGGCAGTACAGTGGTGGCAGGTGTATCCCAATCTTCACAGCATTTTTGATATTGAGGTAGCATCAGATAGCGGTTTCGTTTTTCTTGAGGTGGATGATCCGGGATTTCGAATCACAAAAGCGGATAAGGATGGTAATTTGCAATGGCAATCTGTCCTGGATAGCACACACACACACATGCTTGGGCAAGATGTTGAATTCATTAGTGACAGTATGATCGTGGTAGTGGGGCAATATGAGTATGACAATTCAAGCTTTCTTGGCAGCCATGGCATAGATTTTTTTCTATTCAATACGAAAACTCAATCCGTACTAACTTCTAGATATTATAAACCATACTCTTCCATAAGATGTGCTACTTTGCATCAGAACCTCAAGCTTCAGCCATTGGATGATGGCTTTATTATCGCTGCTACCGGAGATGTTGTAGCACCGGATTCTTCTCAGACCCAACACAAAGGAGTGTTGTTCAAACTGGACAACAACGGCGACAGTGTATGGGTGAAGTACTATCAATACGGAGATTTCCACGACCAATGCCAGTTCAATGATGTGCTGTTGATGGAAGACGGGGGTTTTCTTGCCGTGGGTTATCATTTCCCCTGGACTCATAATGCCGGGGCCTGGCTTGTAAGAACGGACAGCAACGGCTATGCCCCCGGGGCATACCCTACGGGCATTTTCAAACCAGAGCCAATGGTTTCAGAGCTCAAACTGTCCCCAAACCCAACAAGTGGTATAAGCTGGATGGAGCTGGATGTAAAGGACCTCCCACACTCACGCTCCACACTCAAACTTTTCAACATCAATGGAATGCTGGTACAAACCACCACGCTTGCCCTCGGCACACAGCTACAGGAGATCAACACCCAAAACCTGCCGTCTGGCCTCTACCTGGTAAACCTGATATTTGAAGATGGGAAGGTGTTTAGTGGGAAGCTGGTGATGGAGTGAGGATAAGCGTGCGTGTATGAACAATGGTATGATTGATTCTATTCAAAGTGCAGACCCCTGGGGGAAACACCCCAAGACTATGGCAGAGAAGAAAACGGTAATTGTTGTGGGCGGCGGCTTTGCCGGCCTGCAATTCGTGCGTAAGCTTGACCAAAGGCAATTCGATATCATCCTGATCGACAAGCTGAACCATCATCAGTTCCAGCCCCTGTTCTACCAGGTAGCCACCTCCCAGCTGGAGCCTTCCAGCATTTCCTTTCCGCTCCGTCACATTTTCAGGAAGCAGAAGAATGTGAAGATACGCCTGGCGGAGGTGAAGGCGGTGGACGTGGACACCCACACCCTGCATACCAGCATAGGGCCATATTCCTACGACCTCCTGGTGCTGGCTATCGGGTGTTCCACGCATTTCTTCGGGAAGGAAGAGATCCGCCGCAATGCCTTTTCCCTGAAAACCACCTACGAGGCGATCACCATCCGCAACCATATTCTTCAAACCTTCGAGGACATCATCACCACGGAGGGGCCGGAACGCGAAGCCCTGCTCAACATCGTGGTGGTTGGGGGCGGCCCCACCGGGGTAGAGCTTGCCGGGGCCTTTGCCGAGATCAAGCGGACCATACTCCCCAGGGACTATCACCGCATCGACTTTTCCGCCCTGAAGATCATCCTGGTGGAAGGTAGCCCCCGCACCCTCAACAGTATGAGCCCAACGGCCGGGGAGGCTTCCCTGCGCTACCTGCGGTCGATGGGCGTGGAGGTGCGCACGGAAACCTTTGTACAGAATTACGATGGGGAGTTTCTTCAGCTGAGCAGCGGTGAAACCCTGCGCACCCGTACCGTGATCTGGGCGGCCGGGGTTACCGGCAATACCATCGAAGGCATCCCGCCCGAATGGAAAGGCCCCGGCAATCGCCTGAAAGTGGACCGCTTCAGTCAGGTTTTGGGCACATCAAACATCTATGCTTTGGGCGACATCGCCTATATGGAAACCCCGCGTTATCCCCGGGGGCACCCCCAGGTAGCCAACGTGGCCATCAACCAGGCCCGCAACCTGGCGCACAACCTGAACCGTGCACTCCGCGGGAGCAAGCCTAAACCATACGAATACCGCGACCTGGGGACGATGGCCACCCTGGGTAGGAACAAGGCTGTGGTTGACCTCCCGTTCGTGAAGTTCACGGGCTTCTTCGCCTGGATTACCTGGATGTTCCTGCACCTGATGCTCATCCTGAGCACCCGCAACAAGCTCATCATCTTCATCAACTGGGCCTGGGCCTACATCACCAAGGATACCGCGCTGCGGCTGATCCTGAGGGATACACACAACAATCACAGCGAAAATCAAACATCAAACCGGGTATCATAGAGAAACACTAATTTGCGTGTGTGAGCTGATTACGCTAACTTTCGGGTTGCTATTCAACCACCCCATCAGCTATGCCTACCACACACGACATTCTTTATGGACTTCAGGCTCTTGCCAATGATTACAAAGTCTTCGCTATACTGTGGCATTTCCTGTGGTACTGCCTTGTAGTCGCCCTTCTGTTCAGATTGCGCCCCCAAAATCGTCTCCTGGCCGTACTGATGTCGCTTCCTTTATTATCTGTGTCGATTTTCGCCTGGGTACAGGGCAATCCTTTTAACGGAATACTGTTCATTCTCAGCTTCGTTTCGGTATTGATCGTTGGTTTGAAAGCACCACGTACTCAAGTTAAGATCTCCTCAGGGTTTTATGCAAGTCTTGGGATGTTTATGCTCCTCTTCGGTTTGGTATACCCACATTTTCTTGAAGATCCGACCTGGTGGGAATACCTGTACGCCTCCCCTGCCGGGCTGATCCCTTGTCCAAGCCTTTCTGTCGTTATTGGATGGCTGCTTATCTTTCGGGGATTTGGCTCTTCCTATCTGAGGTTGATCCTCATCTTCCTGGGTTTGTTCTACGGGCTTTTCGGTGTGTTCAGGCTTTCTGTCCTGTTGGATATCTTTCTTATCCTTGGCAGCGCAGGATTACTTGTCCAGCATATTTTTGAGAACAAGTCAACGCCATTACCCGGTAAATAGCTGCCTTACAGGATTTATGCTTAGTTTTGCAGTAATCCATCCAGGAACCTGGATTACTATGCACAGGAAGCGCATCACTATCCTCCTTCTTATCCTTGTACAGGCGGTATGGCTGGCCCACGCGGTGATTCCGCACCACCACCATCACGACGGCTGCCTGGAGGGTACGGTGTGCCTGATGCACTCACCAGAGCATCCTGAAGCGCAGGATATCCCGGAACACAACCATCACGGGCACGGAACCTCCCCTTGTTGTGAGCTGGAATCGGCTACCCCTCTTCCAACGCCCAAAACCTCCCAGGGCTCTTCTCAAACAAGAGTCGATCACGGGACATCCCCTGGGCTGCTCCAGGAAATTGGATATAAAACAATACATCCCGTCAGGGTGATACGGGTACTTGGTGAAATCCAATGTGCTCCGCTGCATACCCTTGCGTTCACCTCACCCCCCTGCCACAGGGGGCCACCCAGTCTTTAGATCCCATTCTCAGCGGAAATTCCATTTCCCCCGTTGCCCTCCCGGCATACGGGTCTGAGCAGTATTCATCTTCTCAATCATTCAACGATATGTTTTTAAGATCCTTATTTATACCCCTGGCTCTCGTGGGATTGGCAGGTTGCCATTCCCACTCGCACGACGCCCAGGAGCACGACGGGCACGAAGCTGCTAAAGTACAGTACACTGCCTATAGTGAGACATTCGAACTTTTCGCAGAGGCTGATCCCTTTGTTGCAGGGACCCCAGCGAACGTGTTGTGCCATTTCTCCATCTTGCCGGAATTCAGGGCCCTTGAACAGGGAAGGGTGAGCCTTGTGCTGATGGTTGATGGGAAGGAAACCCGCCAGACGCTTGAACAGCCCACCCGTAAAGGCATTTACAGTTTTGATATTACGCCTGTGCAATCCGGTGATGGGACTCTCCATTTCGAGATCGAACACGAAAAGGGCAGGTTTGAGGTGAATGCAGGCCAGGTAAGGGTGTTTACTGATCAGCATACTGCCGAAGAGGCCGCCGGGCAGCAGTCCGTTTCGCATACCAATGCCACAATATTCACCAAGGAGCAATCGTGGAAGGTGGATTTCGCTACCGGGTTTCCGCGTACGGAAGCCTTCGGTCAGGTGATCCGCACCTCCGCCCTGGTTACCTTTCCGCCTTCTGAGGAACAGGTAGTTACGGCAAGCGCTCCGGGCATCGTACGTTATGGGCAAGCCAACCTGGTGAGCGGTATGGAAGTGGTGAAGGGGCAACCCTTATTCACGCTTTCTTCCGGTGAGCTCTCCGACAACAACTTTTCGGTTCGCCTGGCGGAGGCCCGCAGCGAATACCTGAATGCCAAGGCAGAGCATGATCGGGCCGTGGTGCTTGCCGCAGACCGTATCATGGCCCAAAAGGACCTGCAGGCGGCGCAGAGCCGTTTAGAAAAGGCCAGGGCCATCTTCGATAACCTTGAAAAGAATACCGGCGAGCAGGGGCGCCGCGTCAGCAGCCCCCTCTCCGGGTATATCGGACAGGTGTTCGTGCGCAACGGGGCGTATGTCGAAGCCGGCCAGGCGGTGCTCAATGTGGCCCAAAGCAAGGAAGTGTTCCTTCAGGCCGAAGTTCCCACACGCTATGCACCTGTAATAGGGAACATAACCTCCGCCACCATCAGAAGTCAGAATGGAGGGAGAGCCTACAGCCTGGAGGAGCTTGGGGGCAGGATCGTCTCTGCGGGAAGAAATGCGGGACCCGACCACTTCCTGATCCCGGTGACGCTTAGTGTGAGCAATACCGTTGGGTTCATCCAGGGAGAGTTCGTGGAGATATACCTAAGGACCAGGACCGATGCCCAAGCCCTGACCGTTCCGCTTACCGCCTTGCTGGAAGAGCAGGGGCTGTTTTTCGTGTGGGTCCAGCTAAGCCCGGAGCTGTTCGAAAAACGGGAGGTGAAGATCGGCAGCAGTGACGGACAGCGCGTTGAGGTAATCCGTGGCCTATCAGCGGAAGAACGCATAGTGACCGAGGGGGCTGTGATGGTCCGCCTGGCGCAGGCCACCGGGACCCTGGACGCCCATTCCGGCCACGTACATTAATCGCCCGCGACTATGCTGAATCATATCATACGATTCTCGCTGAGCAACAGGTACCTTGTTATCCTGGCCTCGGTGGTGCTGGTGGTCTTCGGTACGAGGACGGCCATCAATATGGACATAGACGTGTTCCCTGACCTCACGGCCCCCACCGTGGTGGTGATGACCGATGCCCACGGGATGGCCCCGGAGGAGGTGGAGCGCATGGTGACCTTTCCCATCGAATCCGCTGTAAACGGTGCCACCGATGTGCGCCGGGTGCGCTCGGCTTCGGCCCAGGGCTATTCTTTTGTTTGGGTGGAGTTCGACTGGGGAACAGACATCTTCAGGGCCAGACAGGTGGTGAGCGAAAAGCTTATCAGCATCGGCACGCAGATGCCCCAGGGAGTGGGGCAACCCCTGCTGGCGCCCCAGTCGAGCGTGATGGGGGAAATTCTTTTTGTTGGGATGAAGGCGGATTCCACAACCATGATGGACCTGCGCACTCTGGCAGAGTGGGTGGTAAAGCCCCGCATCCTGGCCACGGGCGGGGTATCGCAGGTGACGATCATCGGAGGGGACTACAAGGAATACCAGGTGCTGGCCGATCCCGCCCGTATGCTGAGGCACAAAGTCAGCCTGGAGGAACTCATCGAAGCATGCCAGGGGATGAGTATGAACTCATCCGGGGGCATCCTTCGCCAGTATTCCAACGAATATGTGGTAAGGGGCATCGCCCGCACGCCCGATCTTGAAGAGTTGGGCAATACCTTCATCCGCTCATTGGACGGCAAACCGGTGAGAGTTAGGGATGTAGCTACCGTTAGCATTGGCAGCGCCCCCAGGATGGGCCACGGATCCCAGGATACCGAGCCCGCCATCATCCTTTCAATCTCAAAACAGCCCCACGCCAATACGCTTGAGGTAACCCGCCGGATAGAAGAGAATCTGGAGGGACTCAAGGGATCACTGCCCGGGGATGTAAGGATGGATACCAAAATATTTCGCCAGGCGGATTTCATTGAGACCTCTATCCGAAATGTGCAGATCGCATTACTCGAAGGCGGCATTTTCGTACTGATCATACTGCTGCTCTTTCTGGGGAGCTTCCGCACGACATTTATCTCATTGCTGGCCATCCCTTTATCGCTGCTCGGGGCCATCCTGGCACTGAAAGGGCTGGGTATGAACATCAATACCATGAGCCTGGGAGGTATGGCCATTGCCATAGGTTCACTGGTAGACGATGCCATCATTGATGTGGAGAATGTGTATAAGCGGCTCCGCCAGAACCGCCTCCTTCCGCAGGAACAACGCAGAACAGCCTTCGATGTAGTGTTTGAAGCCTCACGGGAGATCCGGGCCTCCATTCTGAATGCCACCCTCATCATCATCGTGGCCTTTCTCCCGCTCTTCTTCCTGTCGGGAATGGAGGGCAGGATGCTGAAACCCCTGGGCATCTCCTTCATTGTATCCCTCTTCGTATCGCTGGTGGTGGCGATGACGCTAACACCCCTGCTGGCCAAAGAGATGCTTTCCGGAGAATCTTTCCTCGAAAGGAATCCCAGGGAGAAATGGCTTGCGCGCTGGCTTTCGGGGCGATACGAAAAGTCCCTGAACTGGGCGCTGATGCACCGCAACGCCATTCTTGTACCCACCCTCGGGGCCTTTATCCTGGCCTTGGTAATCTTCGGCAACCTGGGGCGCAGCTTCCTTCCGGAATTCAATGAAGGGGCACTCACCCTGTCGGTCATCACCCGGCCCGGGACATCGCTCGTGGAGAGCGACCGTCTTGGACAATTGGTGGAAAAGGAAATGCTGGGCATCCCTGAGGTTACGGGAACCGCCCGGCGCACCGGGAGGGGGGAACTGGACGAGCACTCCCAGACCTCCAACAGTTCGGAGGTGGACGTGAATTTCCGGCTTAAGGAGAGAAGTCAGCAGGAGTTTATGGAAGATGTGCGTTCCACCCTGTCGGCTATCCCCGGCATTGCATTTACCGTAGGTCAACCCCTCGGCCACCGTATCGACCACATGCTGTCCGGAACCCGGGCCAATATCGCGATCAAGCTGTTCGGCACAGATCTGAACAGGATGTTCGGTCTTGGCAACCTTATCAAGGCTTCCATTGAAGGAACGCCTGGTTTGGTGGATGTGAACGTGGAGCAGCAGATCGAGGTGCCCCAGCTCCAGATCAGGGCTAAACGTGACCTCCTGGCCAGCTATCATATCAGACCTTCATCTTTCAACACCTTTGTCGATGTGGCCCTGGGGGGCGGGAAAATGGGAGATATTTACGAAGGCCCCAACCGCTTCGACCTGATGCTACGATTGGATGAGCGGCACCGGCAATCAATGGAGGGTATCGGGACTGCCCTGCTCGACACCGAGGATGGGAGGAAGGTTAGCCTGGAACAGGTGGCGGATGTGGTATCCGTTAGTGGGCCCCACACCATCAGCCGGGAGAACGTCCAGCGCAAGATCGTGATTTCGGCCAATGTGAGTGGGCGCGACCTCCGCAGTGTGGTGAAGGAGATACAGGGGAAGATCGGAACGGATGTTTCCCTGCCGGAAGGATACCATCTGGAATATGGCGGTCAGTTCGAAAGCGAGGCCAGGGCCACCCAGCGGCTGCTCTATACCTCCATCGCGGCCATATTCATCATCTTTCTCCTGCTATACCAGGAGTTCCGGGAGCTGAAGCTGGCCGGCCTCATCCTCCTGAACCTCCCCCTGGCCCTGATCGGCGGTGTGCTGGCCATCCGGATAAGCTCGGGGATGCTGAGCATCCCGGCCATAATCGGGTTCATCACCTTGTTCGGGATTGCCACACGCAACGGTATACTGCTGATATCCAACTATCAACGATTGAGTTTGCAGGGATATTCCCTGCGAGACATCGTGATACACGGATCGGCCGACCGCCTGAATGCGATCCTGATGACAGCCCTCACCGCCGCCCTGGCGCTGATCCCCCTGGCCTTCCGGGGCGACCTGCCCGGAAACGAGATCCAAAGCCCAATGGCCAGGGTGATCCTGGGAGGCTTGCTAACGTCCACCCTCCTTAATCTGTATATCATTCCCGTGGTCTATTACCTTGCAGGCCAAGGGGGAACTAATCATCACGATAGCTTATGAGAACCCTCAGCATCATCATAATTATCGTCCTGTTGCCCGGTATTGCCTGCGGCGCTGGCGGACTTGACGAAGTGCTCACCCAGGTAGAACGCAATAACACCACCCTGGCTGCATACAGGAAAGTCCTTGAGGCAGAAATCCTACGTAACCATACGGGCAATCAACCTCCCGATCCCGAAGTGGAGTTCAGCTACCTCTGGGGCAAGCCTTCGTTTATGGGCGACCGTAAGGACCTCAGCCTTGTGCAGCGCTTCGACTTTCCCAGCGCTTATGCCTACAGGGGCCGGATTGCCGATTTGCTTGACCGGCAGGCGGTTATGGACTATCAGGAGAAGCGCTCGGAGGTGCTGCAGCAGGCCAGGCTGATCTGTGTTGAGCTAAGCTTCCGGAACACCCTGGTCCGGGAGCACCAGACGCGTGCGGAACACGCACGTCTTATCGCGGAGTCCTACGAAAAGAAGTTCCAGGCCGGTGAAGCCGGGGTGCTGGAATACAACAAGGCCCGGATCAGCCTCCTCAGTGCTACCCAGGCACTGGAACACACCAGCATTGAACGCACGGCATTGCTTGGGGAGTTGGCACGGTTGAACGGAGGCATCCCCCTGGCCTTTTCGGACAGCCTGTTCCCCTTGAGCCCCATTGCAGCAGATTTTGAACAATGGTATGCCGGGGTGAGCGCCCGCAACCCCAAATTGCAATGGATGGAAGAACAGCTGCGGCTGGCCGCTGCGAACGAGCGCCTGGAACAGGCCCTGGCCTTTCCGAAGCTCCAGGCCGGCTATGCGCGCGAGCGGGTGGGTGTAGAGCAGTTCAGCGGGTTGATCGTTGGGCTGAGTATCCCTCTATGGGAGAAAAGGAACACCGTGAAACACGCTCGTGCCCTTACCGAAGCTTCGCAGGATATGCAGCACGATGCCAACTTACAGTTTTACCAGGAGATGAAGCTGAATCATACCAGGGCGCTGCTCCTGCAGCAAAGCATCGGTCGGATGCGAAGCGGGCTGCAGGAATACCTGAACGAGCCCTTGCTGTTGAAGGCGCTGGAGCAGGGGGAAATCTCCCTGACCACCTACCTGCAGGAGTTGGCCTATTTCTACAACAGCCGCAACGAGTTGCTGCAGATGGAGAAGGAGCTTCATCTTGTCATGGCCGCCATGGAGAAGTATTGATAAACAACTCCTTGAGGTGAACCCGCGGGACAATCAACCCCTTGCGGTGTTTAATCCAGGGGCCTGTATGATCATCAGATGTTGTGGTGCTGATTGACATTCAGCACTGTCAATCATCTATATTTGTCTTCGGACCAACGCCTGCCAAGATGCGATACCTCTTCACCATAGTGTTGCTGCTCACCTCACTCCTTCTACAGGCCCAGTGGCCCCACCCCAATATCCTGATCGGGGGGCCCGGGTACGACAATGAGCCCAGCATAGCGCTGGATCCGGACAACCCTATGCACCTGGTAGCCGGTGCCAACCTCAATAATGTATACTGGTCAAGCGATGGGGGGTGGACCTGGTCATCATCCACCCTGACAAGTCCTTACGGCGTTTGGGGCGACCCTGTGATCATATCAGGACTTAACGGGCGCTTCTACTACTTCCACCTCAGCAATCCCCCTTCTCCCGGGCAATGGATCGACCGCATTGTTTGCCAGTATGCCGACAGCATTGCCGGTCCCTGGTCGGCGGGCACCTATATGGGGCTTAATCTGCCCAAGGTGCAGGACAAGGAATGGGGCATAGTGGACCGCAGCAACGGCAATATCTATGTGAGCTGGACCCAGTTCGACGAATACGATAGCTATAATCCGCTGGACAGTTCCGTCATACTTTTTTCCCGTTCGCTGGACCAGGGGCTGAGTTGGAGCAATCCCGTACGGCTGAGCAAGCAGGCCGGCGACTGCGTGGACAGCGACAATACTACCGAAGGAGCCGTACCGGCAGTGGGTCCCAACGGGGAAGTCTACGTGGCCTGGAGCGGGCCGGCCGGCATACGTTTCGATCGCTCAACCAACGGGGGCATCAGCTGGCTGGAGAATGACATCCTGGTGGCCGACCACATCGGGGGCTGGGACCAGAGCGTGCCGGGAATTTACCGCTGCAACGGTATGCCCATCACCCTCTGCGATACCGGCAGCTCGGCTTTTCACGGCAGTATTTATGTGTGCTGGGGCGATGAACGGGCCGGTGCCGGGGACCTGGATGTTTGGGTGAGCCGGTCTTCTGACCAGGGAAACACCTGGAGCAGTCCGGTGAGGGTGAACCAGGACAGCCCCGGTAAGATGCAGTTCTTCCCATGGATGGCCGTGGATCCGGTAACGGGACACCTCTGGGTGGTTTTTTACGACCGCCGTAACCACAGCAATACCCAGACTGACGTATATCTGGCACGCTCCACGGATGGGGGCCTCACCTGGACCGATTTCCGCATCAGCGAAAACCCTTTTCTGCCCAATTCCAATGTCTTCTTTGGAGACTATACGCATATTGTGGCATACAACGACGTCGTACGCCCCATTTGGACCCGCATGGACAACGGCAACAACAGCGTATATACCGCCATGATAAATACCACGGTCGTAGGTCTGCCCGAAGCCGCCTTACCCCTGGCTGAAACCGAAGCCTGGCCCAATCCGGCATCCAATGAAGTCTTCTTTTCCTTCAAGTTGCGGCATCCTGCAAAGGTCAGCCTCCAGCTGATCGAGGCTACCGGACGCCAGGTGGCCACCATCTATGACGACCAGCTCCTGGCTGCCGGGAAGTATGTTGAGCATTATCCCGTCGACATGCTCGCCGAAGGCCTGTACAGCTTTGTGCTACGCGGCCCTGAGGGGGTAATGACCCGGAAAATCGTGGTGCGAAGGGAATAAGGAGGATGGTGCCTGACCCTTTATCCGAACCTTTGCCCGCTTACTTAAGCCGCCTTTTCAAAAAAAATCCCCCCATCTTTACATTTTATTGTTCCTTCACTCATCCTGAGGGATAAAACATCCTTCGAACTTGACAAAACAACTGATTGCTTTTTCCCTGCTCACGGTTATCGCCTGCGACTATGCCACCGCGCAGCTTCCCCAGCAGTGGGTGCAAACATTCCAGGCCCAGGGTAAGGCCGCCGACCGTATCGCAGCCATCACCACGGATAATGCAGGTAATGTATACACCGTCGGCCAGGCCGGAAGCCATCACGGCGCACCAGATGCTTTCGCAATGAAACGCAGTCCACTGGGCGATACGCTTTGGACCTGGTACTATGACGGTATGGGGAATAACGAGGATTATGCCACTGACATTGAGGTTGACAATGCAGGCAACGCTTATGTTACCGGACGGTCGCAGGGAACTTCTTACTTCTTCGAATGCTTCACTGCAAAGATCGGCCCAACGGGTAACCCGGCCTGGGAAACCCGCTACGCACCGGGCAACAATACCCAGACTTTTGGCAATGCACTTGCCCTGGATGCTGCCGGCAATGTGTATGTTGCCGGTTACACCGATCCCGCTTCCGGCAACAACGACTGGTTGGTCATAAAATACAACTCCCTCGGGGTGCAGCAATGGGTTGATGTGCTCAACGGTCCGGGGAACTGGGACGACGAGGCGCTGGACATTGTGATCGCCCCCAATGGCAACCCCACGGTATGCGGCTACGCCTACTCCGTTAATGCATCAGGACATTTCAATTCTTTTGTGAAACAATATACTCCTTCGAACGGGACCGCCTGGACTGATACCTGGACAAACCCGTCCTTTAACGCTGCAGACAAGGCCTACGGATTGAGGTACAATGCCGCTGGCGATCTGTTGGTGGGAGGGGAAACCGTAAATAGCACAGGGGGGAACCGGGATGCTTATGCAATCCGCTATTCCGGGAGTGGCTCGCGGAAGTGGGTGAAGATATACAGCGATGCCAGCACGGCATCCGATGAGTACCTTACCGATGTTATTGTTGACGATTCAGGCAATGTCTTCTTTGCAGGCACCAATTACCAGGATGCCTACCTTACCTGTATCCGCAGCAATGGCACCCAGGGCTGGCGCAGCCTGTGGACCGGACCACTGAGCAATGGTTCGGATGTTTTCCACGGCATAACAGCTGACGACCAGGGGAATGTATATGCCACCGGAAGGGGAGTATATCCCGGGCCTAGTTATTATGGAAACGGTGGTTTACCCAATATGATCATCGTGAAATACGATGCTAACGGAGCTACCTTGTGGACCTACCGCTGCCAGGAGCAGGAGAACAGCTCGATGGGCTTCGCGATCACATACGCCAACGGGCGGATCTCTGCAGGCGGGTTTGTGACCGATACAGCCGACGTCGATGAAAACCTCTATACCCTCAATCTCGATACTTCCGGAGCGATCTTGAGCGAATGGAAATACAACGGGCGTGGAGATGCCATCACCAGCGGCCAGTTCGTTCAAACTGATTCTGCCCATAATATCTACGTAGGAGCTACCGTCGACCGCCTGTACAGCGGGGGAACCGATGTGGTTGTGGTCAAATACGACTCATACGGCGACCTTTTGTGGGAGAGGTATTACAGCTCCGGCGGATTCAGGAACGACACCCTTACCGCAATGCAGCTGGATCCCTCAGGCGACATCATACTCTGCCTTTCCACGGATGCAAACCAGACGATGACGAATTATCAGATTTCCCTGCTCCGGCTCGACCAGCAGGGGAATTTCACGGACACGGTTTGGTATACCGGGCCGGGCAGCGTCATTGCCAGCGCTATGGATATTGACCCCAACGGAAGTATAGGCATTGCGGCCAATTCCAGCACCGCCGGTGGAATGTTGATCGTGTTCGATTCCTCCCTCAGCTTGCGCTGGGCCGCAAAGATCGATTCCACCCAATTTGCAATAAGCCGGGCCAACAGTGTCGAGTTCTTCGAAAACGGGGACCTGGCAGCCGGAGGGTATTCCCAGGTGTCCGGACAAAGCGCCGGATTAATTCAGCGCTACTCGGCCCTGGGAACGAAGCTCTGGTCCGCTACCATTGACTCCCTGAATGTAACGGATATCATCAATGATGTGAGTGTACGCGGCTATGCTGATATTGCCTTTACCGGCAGCTCAGGCAACCGTGCGATCGTGGGAAGTATGAATGCCTTTTCAGGGAATCCCGTGTGGCGGGAGGTTTACAACCCCACCACGACCAGTGAATACGGGAAGAAGGTGCAGTTCACCCCTGCCGGCAATATTGCCTTCATTTGCCGGGGGTGGACAGGGTTCGTGGCGCGGTATTTCACGGTGCAATACAGCGGCACAGGGGCATTCCAGTGGGCCAGTATATACAGCCAGACGGCCAGTGACCGTGAACCTGTGGATATGCTGGTAGACGCCAATAACCTGGTAGTGACCGCGGGCTGGGCATTGAGCGGCACCACCACCAACCACGATTATGTGCTTGCCGCCTACGGATCTACGGGCGCTTCAGCCTTCGTTAACACCTATTCCACTCCGGCGGCACCCTATTTCAGCTGGGATGAGCTTACAGATATGACCAGCGACAGCCTGGGGAATTTTATCCTTACCGGACGAACCGCTTCCGAATATTACAACGACTTCCTGTTCAAGACCCTCACGGTGAAATACGGCAACTTTGTGGTAGGCACGGAAGAATCTGGCGGAACACATTCTCAAAGCATCCTGGTGTTCCCCAATCCTTCCACCGACGGGATATTCACCGTGTTGGATGCCTCGCCTGAACCCATCGTATACGGTAGGGTATATGATATCCAGGGCCGCCAGATCGCTGTAATGGACAAAGAAAGCGGGAAAGTTGACCTATCGGCGTCCAGACCAGGAGTATATGTACTGGTCCTTGAACGGGAGACTTCATCCACTGTGCGGACCAGACTTATCAGAAAGTAACATAACTTGGTTGCTTTGTACTGTATATGGTGAAACCCGGGAGCAAAGCCGCCTATTTACTTTCCTTTGCCGCCCTGGGCGTGCTTTGCCTTTTCCTCAGCCTGAACCGGCACAGCAAGGCCGGGCTGTTCAACTACCACGCGGAAGTGTGGGCCGACAAGGCGGGGTATTTTGTGTACCTGCCGGCGGCCTGGCATTATGGCTTCCTGGCTTCGCGTTTTCCGGAAGGGATGGATACGCTCTGCGGAAATGGGTTCAGGCTGGACCTGGCCAATGATAAGGTACGCACCAAGTATTTTTACGGGACAGCCTTGATGCAGGCTCCTTTCTTCCTGGGGGCAGATGTGGTGGCTGCATTGACGGGGCATCCGCGCGACGGTTTCTCCCTCCCCTATCAAAAGGCCGTGAACGTGGCTGCCGTTGCCTGGCTGATAGCAGCCCTGATGCTGTTGTGGCCCCTGCTCAGGCGGAGGTATGGAGGACAGGCTGCGTTGCTGGCACTGGTGGCCATCTTTGCAGGCACTAACCTTTATTACTACAGCATCGACGAAACCGGGATGTCGCACGTATATTCCTTCTTCCTGTTGGCGGCCTGGCTGGGATGGACGGAGCGGCTTGCAAGACACCCTGATCCGGGTGTGATACTTGGTGTGACCGGAGGCCTCATTGCCGGCCTGATCCTTGTTACCCGGCCTTCCAATGTGCTGTTCCTGCCGGTGGTTTTGTTTTTCCACACAGGCATGTGGAAAGATGTTGGTTCCCGTCTTAAGATGCTGCTGAAGCCCCGGGTATGGATGCCCGCCCTGGCTATGGCTATATTGGTGATGATCCCCCAGCTTATGTATTGGCGTTACCTGGATGGGCAATGGCTGATGGACACCTATCCCGGGGAAGGATTCCACTGGATGCAGCCCCAACTGGCCAGGAGCTGGCTGGCCCCTATGCACGGGCTGCTGACCTATAATCCCCTGTATCTGTTGATTCTCGCGGCCTTCATCATTCTTCTGAAGACAAGTCCTCCTGAAGGCATTGTTATCCCATTGTTTTTCCTTGCCATCTCCTGGGTATCCGCAGCCTGGTGGGACCCCGGTTTCGGCTGTTCCTTCGGGGGGCGCAACTATACTGAATACCTCGCCCTGTTCGCCTTTCCATTGGCGGCTTTTGTACAACGAATGGAAGGCTGGAAGCCAGTATACCGCCATCTCCTTTTTGGCTTCGGGATACTGATGATCGCCTGGAACCTGAAGCTCATCTATACCTTCGACGAGTGTTTTCCCGGTACGGAGCCCTGGGACTGGGAGGCATTCATACGCTTGCTCAGTTCACCTACCCTATAAATCCAGCCTATGAACCTTGCCGACTGGACCGGCGCTGCCGGTGTGTTCCTCATTCTCCTGGCTTACATCCTCAGCCTGTTCCGGTGGCTGGAGGTAAGGTCCGGAACCTACGCCCTGATGAACTTCCTGGGCGCTTCCCTGGCTTGCCTGGCTTCCTGGATGATCGACTATCTGCCCTTCATCCTGCTGGAAGGCACCTGGGCCCTGGTATCCCTGATCGCCCTGTTACGGGGATTGTACAAGGCATCAACTGAAACAGCGGTATGAGCGGCAGCGAGAATTTGTCCGGCAGGCCTGCTGTCCTGCTCGAGGCTTGCGTAGAAAGCCTGGAGGAGGCGTTGGCTGCGGAGGGCCGGGGGGCACACCGTCTGGAGCTATGCGCCCGTCTCGACCTGGGCGGGATTACACCTGCAGATACCCTGGTGAGGGATATATTACAAGGAGTGAATATCCCGGTGAAGGTTATGGTAAGGCCCCGGGGTGGGGATTTTCTTTATTCTGATGAAGAATTCCTTGAGATGGAGCAAAGTGTGTCACGTCTGCTGAAGATGGGTGTGCACGGGTTGGTACTGGGAATCACCGGTATTCACGGATTTCTTGACCTGGAGCGCATCGCCCGGCTGGCCGCCCTTGCAGCTCCATTACCTGTATGCGTGCACAAGGCCATCGATGCCGCACCTGACCCGGTAGCGGAAGTGAAGAGGTTATGCACTATCCCCGGCCTAACCTCCGTGTTGAGTTCAGGAGGGGCGGCCACCGCCCTGGAAGGAGCAGGGGTATTGAAACGTATGGTGGAGGCGGCCGACCAGCGGCTGGTGATCATCGCCGCAGGAAGGATCACTCCGGAGAACCTTGATGCCGTGGTGAGGGCCAGCGGAGTGGCGGAATGCCACGGACGAAAGATCGTATAATGGTTGATGGTTCATTTTGATGGGCGATGGGCGATGTACAATGTGCGGATGTTCGCATATGCGATTTGTGGAATTTGTGGGGGAGTTTTGCGGGTGAGGGTGATTGGAGCCGAATGCCGAGTTCAGAAGCTATGTTGACACAAGTGCGAGAAAACGCTGATTAATTGATAATTGTCATTGAGCAGTGAGCACTGAGCACCGAGCATTGAAATTCCTCGTCCATCGTCAATCGGCCTCGTCAATCGCCAATCTGTTGGTTATCAGCCAGTGACACAAACATCGCACGGAGTGTGAGAGGAGAGTACACATAGGGTAACCTTTTATATGATTGTGGTATTAATTCCTGACAGATTTTTCTTATCTTTAACACCTACCACAATGAATGCCTGCAATCACCGGGTGTCAGGGGAACACCACACCCCCCCCCAATAAGCTGTACATCAGCTTGTTGATCATCACCACCTTTGCCCAGGCTATCGCACTGGGACAAAATGTAATGTTTTCCGTATCCGCCGATTCCCTCCAACAAGGCCAGCAACTTACCCTCACCAACCAAAGTGAACAGCTGCCCGAGGGCGCCCATTTCTGCTTCCTGTTCCAGCACTGTGCCTTCTATTCCGACAACGCCCTGCATTGCACTGTACAAACCACCAACCAGGATACCAGCTTTCAGGGATTCTTTGGCCTGCCCGGACAATACACCATACGCCTGGTAGCCATCTCCTCCAAGGGCGATACGCTCGAAAATGAACACAGCGAAACCCTCTACATTACGTATGCTCAACCCCCGGCGCCCCTGGACAGCTGTTTCGATCCGGACACCTTCTCCTGCATACACGATAACCTGGTTTGCAACGGCAGCTTCGAATGGAATACCGATACCGTAGAGTTCTCCAATGAGATTTGGCTTGCTCCGCCCTGGAGGTCTCTGGCTGGCCACGGCGACCTGTTCAATACCAACAGCAAGTACTGGATCTATTCCGGGGTTCCCCTGAATATGCTGGGCTATCAGATACCCTGGGACAGCAACGCCTATGCCGGCCTGAGCCTGGGCACTCCAGGGGATTCCTTGGGATTTGAGTCCATTGCCGCACCTCTTAAAAAAGCCTTGTTGAAAGACCAGCGCTATGCCGTTGAGTATTGGGTGAGCAGGGCGAACTTTACCCACTATTCCTCCAATGCCCTCCAGGTGGGCTTCGATGATCATCTGATCCTGGCATCATCCTTCGATCAGCTGCAAGATTCCCTGAACCCCCAATGGGTATTGCATCCCCTGGGCGATTCCCTGATCCAGGACACCGCCGCCTGGGTGAGGGTATACGATGTGTTCACCCCCGACACCAACGGACTGAGCTGGATTATGCTGGGCGGCCTGATCCCCGCCCAGGATGCGGTATATGCCTACCATCCCGCTGTTAGCAACCCCAACCCCCCGTATATCGTTGTCGATTACGCCTATCAGTTCCTCGACCAGGTAAGTGTGCGCCCCATCGCACCCCTGGTGTACCTGGAGCAGGATACCGTGGACATTATGCCCTGCGACAGCGCCCTGCTGCGCGTTGTGGGCAGCGGTGCAGCATCCTTCCTGTGGAGCACCGGCGCCAAGCTCGACTCCATCAAGGTTCAGCCCTTTATCAGCACAACCTACACGGTAACTGTTACCGATCCCGAAGGCTGCAACACCACCGTGCTTTCCGCACTGGTGCGTATCCTGCCTCCGCCCCCACAGCGGGCCAGCATTGTGGGGCACAACAACGACTGCGATTCCATCACCTCATATCATCTTTCCCAGGGAAACCCTCAGCATACCTATGTATGGACTATCCCCAACAGTTACGGGATCTTTACCGCAACTAACACCAATACCGATACCATTTATGGCACCAGCTCGGTGCAGGTGCAGTGGGATACTGTACCCAACCTGCCTTCCTTCGCACTGATTACCCTGGAGGAGTATTTCTGCGATGAACTGATCGGAAGGGATACCCTTAAGGTGTTCGGTTGTTGCCAGGCCGATGCCACCATTCTCCTGCAAAACGACACCCTGGGCGATACTGTGTTCACTGCAGAACAGCATTACCTTATCAACGGTACCCTGGTGATCAATGCCCAGCACCACGTGCTTTTCGACCTTGCCCCTGGATGGAAGATCTTTATGGGGCCCGAGGCCCGCATCGAGATCATCAGCCCAAATACTGAACTTCGATTCGACAGCTGCACATTGGAAGCAGGGTGTGAGTATATGTGGGATGGCATTTACCTGATGGATTCCACCCAGGTATTTGCATCCTCGGTATCTACCTTTAAGGACGCCATCAATGCCGTGGTAGCCGACAGTGGTGCCCAGGTAGAAATAATGGAATGTGTGTTCGCCAACAACCTGCGCTCGGTAGTCCTGCGCAACTTTCCTTTCTCCTACAAGCCATCCATCGACGGGAGCGGGCATTACTGGCCTTTGCAGGTCCACAGCACCGAATTCTACCAATATGGATATCCCCAGCAAAACCTGCCCTATCCACCTTACGATAACACCTACAGCATTTGCGCAATACTGCTGCAGGACTGCGATACCCTGATCATCGGCAAGCCCTCCTTCGATCCCAATCATTTCCACGACCTTTCCCAGGGCATCATCAGTATAAACAGCAATGCGGATATCCGCAACAACCAGTTCACCAGGGTGGGGTTGATAGAAGAAACCTATCCCCCGGCTGGGGCCATCGATGCTTACCGCTCAGCAACCCCAGGGATTCAATTTATGGACCTCAGGGTTGGGCCTATCGGAACCAATGGGCTGCTTGCCAACATCTTTGACTCCTGCTCCTATGCCATTACCCTAAGGGAATGTCCTGCCAATATCCGTCTGAATGAATTCAACGATTGCCAGTACGGCATATTTGGGCTCGAATTGGTGGGCACCACCCGTATTTCCCAGAATTCCCTGCTTCAATCATCCTCCACTACCCTTAGCGGTGAGGATGCGGTGAGCCTGGCCAATGTGAACCCCAACACACGGGCCATCACGGTTTTGGTGGACTCAAACTATATCCAGGGATACCATAAGGGCATCTGGGCAACCAACCTGCTCAAGGGAACCCCAGGCAACATCCGCTTTATGCGCAATACCATCCTCTTCAATGCCAACGGATCCGGTATTAGCGGGATTAAGCTCGACAATTGCGATGGGTCGCAGACCCTCTGGAACGATATCGCCGCAATCCAGCGGCCCGACTCGGGATTCTATGTAAGTTCGCACAACGGCATCTGGGTGAACCATACCGGGGCTGCCCTGGTGCAGGGGAACAACCTGCTGCGTATGGGAAATGGCATATATACTTCCGGCCCCGACCTGCTCACACGCTTCTCGTGCAATAATTTCGACTCCTGCTATTTTGGGTTCTACATCGGCCAAAATACCAGCCTGAGCGATCAGGGCGAAGCAGACCTGTACAATACCCTAAACCGATGGATGGGCGACTACTCCGGAAACAATTGCCAGTACTGGAGAAGAATGTTTCAGGCCAGCGGCAACCTGCTCAACCCGGTGGTGGATTGGTACTACCCTGATGATATGAATAATATTTTCAGGCCTGGGTTTGAAGATTGCAGCTCTTCTCATCCATTGTATGGTAGAATTGATGAAATACTAAATAACAGCGCCCAGACAGATTGTCTACCCGATTCCATAGTATATGATCCCTTTGGTATTTTTTCAGAATCCGAGCGTGAATCTCTTTTGGGAGAAATCGCACGGGAGGAAATCATATATACCGCGCTAGAACAGGAATATCGTGCAGTGGAAGGGGATCTCTTTCATCAGATAGTATCCTCATCACCAAACATCCTTATACTTGGATCCTCATCGGATTCAGTCTTCCAGAATACATACAACGCTGTTTCAGCGTCGCAAACGGGCCTTAAGGATCAAGTATATCGTTATATCGAAAGCGGCAGATATCTCGCTGCCAGGACCCTCAATGAGAGCCTTGTTTCTACAGAATTTTGGATACGAAGCAGGAGATTGGTCAATGAGCGCTATCTCGATTCCTGGTGCCAATCGGTTTATTCTTTCAACCCTGCGGACTATGATACCTTGCTCACTCTTGCCATACAGAGCCCTAATATGTACGGTGATGCCGTCTTCTCAGCCCGTGTACTCCTGGGACTGGATCCGGATGATGTACCACTAACTGAAAGTGGTATCGTACAGAAAACAGTGTCTGAGCCGAGTAAAATGGTTTTCTACCCAAATCCTACAACTGATAAAATATGTTTTATTGCTCCTGAGAGTACAAGCCCTTTTACAACAGCAATCATCGATTTCCATAACGCTTATGGGCAGTGGGTTGAGCATACTATTATCTCTGCAACAACAGGAGTTAATTGTATACCCATCAAAGGAAATCTGAAACCTGGATTCTACGTTGTAAGAATTAGCCTGAATGGCAAGAATTATGGTACAGGAAAAATTGTTATTCGATAGTTATTGGGAGTGATGCTGAAATTGTTCTTCTCCACTTTCCTGATAATTCTAATGCATAGCATATTGGGTTATGCACAGCTAAATCTTATACCTAATGCATCATTTGAGGATAAAAGCCAGTGTCCCTGGGACATCGGGCAACTGTCGTTTTGCAATCACTGGTTCCCCATCAATTCGTCCGTAGAATACTTAGATACCTGTTCCGATGTTATTTCAATTGTGACGTTACTTTCCAAAACAGGTCCTGGCGATCCGCCGAGGACAGGTTCATCGAGCATTGCATTCTTTTTTGACGACTTGAACTATAGAGAATACGCTGCAACAAAATTAAAGAGTACATTGACGGTCGGCGATGAGTATTGTTACAAGTTAAGGATGTCATTATGTTCACACTCTAATTACTCACTAAATGAATTTGGATTACTAATAACAACGCAAATTCCAACACAGAATTACCCAGCATTACCAACATTTATCCTTACGAATGACTTCACTCCTGTTACAAGCAACGAATTGGGAACTACAGAAGGTTATGCTGACATAGGCGGTTCGTTCACTTCAACTATTGAAGGACTCTACCTGACCATTGGCGTGTTTGAACCTAAGGATAGTGTAGTGCGCATCCTGGCTAATCCCTCTGGAACGTTAGGAGGAGGCTACTACCTCATCGACGACGTTGCCCTCTACCCCTGCGATGCTCCCGTGGACAGCGCACGTGCGGGGCCCGATGCATTCCTTTGCCTAGGCGACAGCCTGGTCCTGGGAACCCACGACCTGCCCGAATACCGCTACTACTGGTATGTGGACTCTACCCTGGTATCCAACCTGGCCAACCCCAGCGTAAGTCCAAACACTACCACCACCTACCGCCTGCTGGTCAAGGACTTCAAGTTTGATGAATCCTGGGACTCGGTCACGGTGAGGGTGGTGAATTGCGACACCATCCCCCAGGCCTGTGCCGGCGACAACAGCTACGTATGCCTGGGCGACTCCATTCGCCTCGGATGCACCCCACGCGACGACTTCAGCTATGCCTGGTCCACCGGGGGTTCTCCTACCATCTTCTCCCAGCAGGGCCAGCCCCTGGTGAGCCCCACAGATACCACCTCATACATCCTGCACCAAACCGACTATGCCGGTCAGCTCAGCGCGGATACCGTGAAGGTGATCCCGGTCGACTGCTCCCTGATCACCGCCTCGGCCGGGCACGACCGTCAGCTATGCCGGGGCGACAGCATCAGCCTGGGGCAGGCGGCTGTGCCCGGGGCAACCTACGCCTGGTACCTTTCAGGTAATCCTGTGGGCGATCAGGCGCAACTGGTCGTCAGTCCACCGCATACCTCCACATACCAGCTCATCGTACAGCGCCCCGATAAGCAGCAGCATCAGGATTGGTGCTTCGTTGAAGTGATCGAATGCGATGTGCCCCTCTTCATACCCAATGCCTTCACTCCCAACGGGGATGGGCTCAACGAGCATTTCGACATCGGTATGCCCCAGGGCACCCGTTTAAACATCCTCATCTTCAGCCGCTGGGGAGAACAACTCTACGAAGGCGACCACAACCACCCCTGGGACGGGCGCTTCCACGGAAGGGACGTACCCGACGGAGTGTACTACTACTCCCTCACCGCCGAGCTGGCCCCGTATCGCAAAACCACAGTCAGCGGCAGCGTAATGGTGGTGAGGTAGGAGGTTGATGGTTGATGGTTGATGGTTGATTTTGTTTGGCGATGTACGATGTGCGGATGTTCGCATAGGCGATTTGTGGGTGAGTTTTGAGGGTGGGTGATTGGAGCCGAGTGACGAAGGTAGCAGGCGCAGTCGCGCCTGGCAACGAGGCCCGCCCGACCTGAGGGCCAGTTGATTAATTGATTACTCGATTAATCGATTTTGACGCAGTGCTCATATTCATTGAGCATTGTCACGATGACTAAAAATTGGAAACCTGGCGTGTCTCCATTGCATTTCGGAGGGGGGCTCCAATAAAGAATCAACGTCTTATCGCAATATTACGTTATTGCAATATTACGAAGGGGAAAGCACTCAGGATCATTCACCAGCATCTTGATGTCTCAGGAGCTCCCGCAAGGGTGGGAAAGGGTGAGTGTGAGGATGGTGTTATCCTGGGTTCTCGCACTCCTCACTTATGGGAAGAGTGTGAGTTTGAGGAAAAGTGTGGAGGAAGTTGATGGTTCCTTTTGATGGGCGATGTACGATGTGCGGATGTTCGCATAGGCGAATTGTGGGTGAGTTTTGAGGGTGAGGGTAATTGGAGCCGAATGCCGAGTTCAGAAGCTATGTTGACACAAGTGCGAGAAAACGCTGATTAATTGATCATTGGCATTGAGCAATGAGCGATGAGCACTGAGCATTGAAATTCCTCTTCAATCGCCAACCCTATTCCATTCCGGATCACTTTGGAAACATTTTACACCGAGAACGTTTCCGGTACTGTTTTTCCCTACCTTCGCGGCCGTTTTAACTCTTACTTGTTCGCCAATGAACCAGGACATCGCCAACATCCTCCAGAAAACCCGCGAAATTTCCGGCAGCGTCAGGCTCCGCAACATCACTATGCGGCAGATCGCCGACCGTATCGGGGTGCCCTATGAAACCCTCAAGGAGCACTTCAGCACCAAGCAGGCCCTGGTGCGCCAGGCCCTGGCCTTCGAACGGGAAGGATTCAAAAGCATTTTCGATCAGTATGATTTCGACGGAACCAATGCCATCGACATCCTGATGATCGTCAGCCGGGAAGTGTCCCAGCGCTACCGCCAGGTAAGCCCATCCCTCACCCTGGAGATCAAAAAGTATTTCCCTGATCTCTACGAGGAACACCTGAAAGCGCGCATCGACTTCATTTTCAGTAAAATAACCATCAACCTCACCAAGGGGATCAACCAGGGGATGTACCGCAACGACCTCAGCATAGAACTGGTGGCCCGGCTCTACATCAGCCGGCTGCTCGACATCCACGACCCCAACTTCTTTCCCCCGGACCGCTTTTCTTTCAGCACCCTGTTCCAGGTGATGTTCGAGGACTTCATCCGCAGCATCGCCACCCCGGAAGGACTGTCGTATTACGAGAACCGCCGCGAAAAACTGGACTTTGTGGTTGCCTGACACCATGGACGAAAGGTTTACCGACATACTGACCAGGGCCTGGGAGGTGTTCCAGCGTTACGGGATACGATCGGTGTCCATGGATGACCTGAGCACCCGTCTGGGCATCTCCAAGAAAACGCTGTACACCTTCGTGAACAACAAGACGGAGCTGGTGGAGCAGACCCTGTATTATCAACTTGCCTATGCGCGTTCGATGATTAAGGACTGTCCCAGGCCACCGGAGAACGCCATCGGTTTTCTGCTGGAGATGAGCCGTGCAGTATGTGCCCAGCTCAGTGCCACGCATCCCGCCCTGCTGTACGACCTCAGGAAATACTACCCCGAGGTCCTGGAGAAATTCGTGGCCATGCACCGCAGCTTTTATTCCGAGGTGTTCAGCCGCAACCTGGAGGAGGGCATCGCCCAGGGCATGTACCGCCAGGATATCGACAAAGATTTAACGATAAAATTATACCTGCATAACATTGAGCATTTCTTTGGTGAAGAGATTGCCTCCGGGCAATCGGTGAGCTCGACCCAGATGTTCCGGGTGCTGTTCGGCAACCACATCCGGTCGATCGCCAGCCCGGAAGGCCTGGCCTATTTCGAAAGCAAGGAACTGGACTATACCCTTTAACCCATCATGAAAAGGACCCTGATCGCAATACTTTGCCTGGCAACGGGCCTGTTCCCTCCCCTGCTCCAAGCGCAGCAGGGCCAGGGGCTCAGCCTGGCCGGCGCCCTGGAATATGCCAGGGAACACAGCCCGGAGCTGAGGAATGCCCGGACGGACGTGGAGATCGCACGCAAAAAGGTGAAGGAGACCACGGCCATCGGCCTGCCCCAGGTCAATGCCAGCCTGGCCTACAACAACTATCCCAACATCCCCACCCAGCTGCTGCCCGACTTCCTTAGTCCGGTGATCTACTCCGTGCTGCAGAACGAAGGACTGGTGAGCGAGGTGCCTGCCGGGGTCAACGATCGGCTCTTCCCGGCCCAGTTCGGCACCAGGCATAACCTTACCGCCCAGGTGAGCGCCAGCCAGTTGCTGTTCAACGGACCGTATATCGTCGGACTGCAGGCGGCCCGCGCCTTTGTGGAGTTCTCGCGGGTGCAGGAGCAGCATAGCCTGACCAGCGTGGAGGAGGCTGTGAGCAATGCCTATTACCAGGCCCTGGTGGCCGATCGCAGCATTGCTCTGCTCGACTCTACCCGGGCCAGCCTGGAGCTCATCCTGAACGAGACCCGCATCATACATGCCCAGGGCTTCATCGAGGAGACCGATGTGGACCAGCTGGAACTGCTGCTCTCCGACCTGGAGGCCAGCGTGGCCAACACCCGCAACCAGCAGGTGCTGGCCTACCGCCTGCTGAAGTTCCGCATGGGCATGCCCCTCGACCAGGAAGTGGTGCTGGGGGACAGGCTGGACGGGATGCTGTCTTCGGTGGAGGCCCAGCTGCTGCCCGCATCTGCCTTCGATCCGGAAGGCCATGTAAGCTTCGCCATGGTACGCAACCAGGAAACCCTGAACCGCCTGGACATGAAGCGCTACCAGTCGCTCTACCTTCCTTCCCTCAGTGCGTTCTATTCATACCAGAAGACGGCCCAGCGTTCCGAGTTCGACTTCACCGATCCCGACGGGAAATGGTTCCCCACCGAGGTGGTCGGCCTGCAGCTCGACATCCCCTTATGGAGCAGCGGCAGCCGGCGCTACCAGGTTCAGCAGGCCCGCCTGCAACTGGATAAGTCGGGGGTGCTGAAGGAACAAGTAAGGGAAGGACTGAAGCTGGAAGCCGCCAACGCACGCAGCGGGCTGGAGAACGCCTGGAAGATCTACCGCAACAAGGAAAAAGGCATGGAGACCGCACGTAAGATATACGAACGCACCCGCATCCGCTACCGTGAAGGCATGTCGTCGAGCCTGGAGCTGCAGCAAACCTACAACCAGTGGCTGCAGGCCGAGTCGGACCATGTCCTCTCCATGCTGCAACTCTTTACCGCCAAAACCGCCTTCGATAAAGCCAACCGTACATACTGAACACCCCATGAAACCCAATCTCATGTACCGTAACATAGTTTTCGCGGCCCTTACGACCGCACTGTTGACTTCCTGTGGCAACACCGGTGCGCCGGAGGACAAACAGCAACAACTGGCGGCCTTTGAGGCCCAGGTCGCTGATCTGAACATGAAGATCGCCACCCTGCGTGCCGAGCTGGGTAGCGATTCCACCCTGGCACTGAGCGCAGCCGGTCAGGTCCCGGTAAGCCTGAAACCCTTACAGTCCGAGCGCTTCGAGCATTTCATCGAGGTGGCCGGCACCCTGGAAGCCGTGAGTGAGGCCTTCATCAGCCCGGAGACGGGCGGGCGCATCCGCCAGGTGCTGGTGAAGGAAGGCGAGCGGGTGAGCCAGGGACAGGTACTGGCCCGCCTGAACTCGGACGTAACGGAAAGCAGCCTGCGCGGGGTGAAGGCCCAGCTGGAGCTGGCCACGGCCATCTTCACCAAACAGAACGAACTGTGGAAGCAGAAGATAGGCTCCGAGGTGGACTTTCTGCAGGCCAGAAATGCCCGGGAAACCCTGGAAAGCCAGTTGGAGGCCATGCAGGCCCAGCTGGAAATGTCGGTGATCCGCTCCCCCATCAGCGGAGTGGTGGAAGAAGTGAACCAGAAAGTGGGGGAACTGGCGGCCCCCGGCATGCCCATGATGCGCATCATCAACCTTGAAGAACTCTATGTTAAAGCCGACGTGGCCGAGAGCCACCTTCCGGCCCTCAGCCCCAGGGACCCGGTGCGCGTGAGCTTCCCCACCTGGCCGGAGCTGGAGATGCGCCCCTCCATCGACCGCATCGGCAATGCCGTTCATGCCCTCAACCGCACCGTGACGGTGCAGGTGAAGGTTAGGAATACCCCCGACCACAAACTGAGGCCCAACCTCATGGCCAACCTTAAGTTCATGGACTTCGCGTCCGACACCGCCATCCTGGTACCCTCCATCTGCATCAAACAAGACCTGAACGGACAATACCTCTATGTAGCCGATGGACAAAAGGAATCCATGAAGGCAAAAAAGGTTTACATCCGTTCCGGGCTCACCTACAAGAACCAGACCATGATCACCCGTGGACTGAAAACGGGCGACCGCGTGATCGTGGAAGGGTACAACCTGGTAACCGACGGCAGCGATATCCGCATCTGACCCTCCCAACCCAAGAACCAACATGATGGAAGATAAGACGACCGGGCAGGGTCAGGTAACACGGGATTTCTTTCTGACCCGTATCGCCCTGAAGAACAAGACCACGGTATTCCTGCTCACCGGGGTGCTGCTGGTCTTCGGATTGTACTCCTACCGCAATCTGCCCAAGGAACTGTTCCCGGAGGCCGTGTTCCCCTATATCATGGTGACCACGGTCTACCCGGGAAACTCTCCCCTGGACATAGAAAACCTCATCACACGCCCCATTGAGAAGGAGATCGAAGGCATAAGGGGGGTGAAGAAAGTCACCTCCAATTCGGCCCAGGATGCGTCATTGGTGTTCGTGGAGTTCAACTTCGGCATCGATGTGGATGCTGCCATGCAGGACGTGAAGGACGCGGTGGACCGCGCCAAGGGCGAACTCCCCAACGACCTGATGGATGATCCCGTGGTGGCGGACATCGACTTCTCGGAATTTCCAGTGATCACGGTGAACCTGAGCGGGGACTACAGCCTGAATGAGCTGGACAATTTCGCCGAATACCTGGAGGACGAGATCGAGGGGATAGACGAGGTAAGCAAGGTGGACATCGTGGGCATGATGGACCGGGAGATCCAGATCAACGCCGACCCGGTGAAGATGCAGATGATGGAAGTATCGATGGACGACATCGAGAATGCGGTGAAGGCCGAGAACCTCAATATTTCCGGGGGAGAGCTGCTGATGGAGGACGTGAGGATGTCGCTGCGCACCGTAGGAGAGTTCCTTACAGTGAAGCAGATCGGCGACATCGTAGTGAAGAACGAGAGCCAACGGATCGTATACCTGCGTGATGTGGCCAGCGTGGCGGACGGCTTCGCCGAACCTGGCAGCTTTGCCCGCCTCAATGGCCAGCCTGTAGTGTCGCTGCAGGTGGTGAAGAAAAGTGGTGCCAACCTTTTATCGGCCATCGACCAGGTGTACGATGTACTGGATGAGGGCCGGGAAAAAGGCCTGCTGCCGGAGAAGCTGGAGGTGAGTACCACCAATGACCAGTCGGAGATGATCCGCCTCCAGCTCAGCAACCTGGAGAACAACATGCTGATGGGGATGATCCTGGTGATCCTGGTGCTTTTCTATTTCCTGGGCACCCGCAACGCCCTGTTCGTGGGCCTGGCCATCCCCACCTCCATGCTGCTCAGCTTTGTCGTGATCAGCCTGATGGGCATGACCGTGAACATGATGGTGCTCTTCTCCCTGATCCTCGCCCTGGGGATGCTGGTCGACAATGCCATCGTGGCGGTGGAGAATATCCACCGCTTCATCAGTGAGGGAAAATCCCCGACGGAGGCTTCCCGCAGGGCGGTGAGCGAGATTGCCATGCCCATCATCTCCTCCACGGCTACCACCCTGGCCGCCTTCTTTCCGCTGGCCTTCTGGAAAAGCATAGTGGGAGAGTTCATGAAAGACCTGCCGGTGACCCTGATCATCGTACTCACCTCCTCCTTGTTCGTGGCCCTGGTGATCGTGCCGGTGTTCACCGCCACCTTCATCCGCCCGAAAGACCTGGAGCGCAAGCCCAACCGCCGGCGCATCCTCAGGATACAGGCCGTGCTCGCTGTCCTGGCTGCAATGTTCTACCTGCTGGGGTGGAACACCATGGCGAACCTGCTGGTATTCACCATGGTGATCACCCTGCTCAACATCTTCTTCTTCGGGCCTATGGGCAGCTGGTTCCAGGCCAAGGGCCTCCCCTGGCTGGACGAGATTTATGCGAACACCCTGCGTTTTGCCCTCAGGGGAAAGCGACCCTTCCTCTTTATCCTCGGGTCCTTCCTGCTGCTGCTGTTTACCCTGGTGCTGTTCGCCCTGCGTCAGCCCAAGGTCCTCTTCTTCCCTGACAATGAACCCCAGTACCTCAACATCCTCACTACCTTCCCCATCGGCACCGACATTGAGCGGACCAATGCCCTCACCCTGGAGATGGAACAGGTGGTAGACAGCGTGCTGGTCCCTTATCAGGGCATCCTCAAATCGAAGCTTACCACCGTGGGCGAAGGGGCCTTTGGGGAGAATGAGATGGGTGTGGTGGGAGCCATTCCCCACCGCAACCGCATCACGGTGAACTTCATAGATTTTGAAGACCGGGGAGGGGTTAGCACTTCCGAGGTACATGAGAAGGTATCCGAAGCGCTCATCGGCCGTTATCCCGGAGTACAGGTGGCGGTGGAAAAGAACAGCATGGGGCCCCCGGCCGGTAAGCCCGTGAACATTGAGCTGAGCGGCACGGACTACGACCGCCTGATCCTGCTGGTGGATGAGATGCGGCAATACATCAATTCAGCATCCATCCCGGGCATCGAAGGCCTCCGCATGGACCTGGACGTGGGCAAGCCGGAGCTCATCGTGAACATCGACCGTGAAAAGGCCAGGCGTTTCGGGCTTTCCACCTACTCGGTGGCGGCCACCCTGCGCACCTCCCTCTACGGCAAGGAGATCTCCGATTTCAAGATAGGCGAGGATGAATATCCCATCCAGCTCCGCATGGACCGGGACGCCCGCTACGACCTGCCCACCCTGATGAACCAAACCATCACCTTCCGCGACAATACCACGGGCCAGATCCGTCAGGTCCCGATTTCAGCGGTGGCTGACATCTCGTACAGCACCACCTACGATGCGGTGAAGCGCAAGGACCTTGACAGGGTCATCACGCTGTATTCCAATGTATTGGAAGGTTATAATGCCAATGAGATCAACGGAAAGCTGAAGGAACTCCTGCCTTCCTTCCCCATGCCCGAAGGGTATAAGTACGAATTCACCGGGGAGCAGGAAGAACAACAGGCCAGTATGGAGTTTCTCATGCAGGCCATGATGATCGCCATTTCGGTGATCCTGCTCATCCTGGTAAGCCAGTTCAATTCGGCGGTCAAACCGGCCATCATTATGGCGAGTGTGGTGTTCAGCTTCATCGGGGTCTTCGGTGGGCTGTCTACCTTCCGCATGGACTTCGTCATCATCATGACCGGCATCGGCATCGTGTCCCTGGCCGGCATCGTGGTGAACAACGCCATCGTGCTCATCGACTACATTGATCTGCTGAAGGCCCGCCGTCGGGTGGAGCTGGGCATGGAAGAAAACGGGCTACTGAGCGAGAAGGACTCCACGGACTGCATCGTTCAGGCCGGCCGTACCAGGCTGCGCCCGGTATTGCTGACAGCCATCACCACCATCCTCGGACTCATCACCATGGCGGTGGGGCTGAACATCAACTTTGCCACCCTGCTCAGCGATTTCGACCCCCAGCTCTACTTCGGGGGAGATATGGTCGCCTTCTGGGGGCCGATGTCCTGGACAGTGATCTTCGGTCTGACTTTTTCCACCTTCATGACCCTGGTCATCGTACCCTGTATGTACCACCTCACCTATCTGCTGAGGGTGAAGATGTTCGCCTGGAGGAATCCGGGGCGCTCGCTCTGACCTCAGCGCAGTAATTCCTGAGCCTCGCGCAGCCGGCCTGCGCGGAAAAGGGCGCTGTACAGGTTATCCCGGTTACGCAGGTTGCCGGGGGCCAGGTCGTATGCCTTGCGGAAGGCCATAGCCGAGGAGTCGAACGATCCCAGCTGGTAGTGGATCACCCCGAGGTAATCCCAGGCCTGCAGGCTGAGGCTGTCGGCATGGCTCCACCTTCTGAAGTAGGGCAGGGCTTCCCCAAGCCGGCCCGAGCTGAGGTACATCCTGCCCAGGGCCCTCAGGGAGGCCGTATCACGGGGCTGGCGCTGCAGGATCATTCCCCTGACCTTCATCCTGTCCTCCATGCTGCCAGCGTCCGCCAGACGGCGAAGGTTGTTCCACACATTGGGCTCCTTCGGATCGAGGGCCAGTACCCTGCTGTAACACCCCAGGGTGCTGTCGAGCAATCCTCTCCCCTCATACCAGGTGTTGCCATAGTGGAACCAGGCATCCATGAAGGCAGGGTGGATGCGCACCGCCTGCCGGAAAAGGGTCAGGGCGGTGTCGAAGTATTCACGCCTTAGAAGGGTGTCCTGGGCGTTGCGGGCCTCGTAGGCATAGAATTTGGCGGCGATATTGTTGCTCTTGGCCGAGTTGGAAGATATCCTTACATCGTGGGTGTATAGGGTAAAGTCGTCCTTCCATACCTTGTTCCGGGTATAGGTGTGATAGGAGAAGAAGGTCAGCATGACCAGGATGAGGGCAGGGACCAGGGCTTTCTTACCTTCGGAAAGGCGTGCAGAGAGCCCGCTGAAGGTGGCGGCCAGGGCCAGGCAAAGCCCTGTGGAGGGAAGGAAGAGGAAGCGCTCGGCCATGAAGGCCCCCAGGTTGACGGGGATATTGCTTACAGGAAAAAAGGCGATAAAGAAGAACAGCAGGCCGAAGGAGGCCGTAGCACGCCTTTTGATGCCCAGGATGGCCAGGAGGAGAAGGGCCAGGGTGAGGGCCAGGGGAAGCAGGGCATGGGAGGTGAACAGCCTTGTGAGCGGGATATGGTAGGGATAGTAATCCCAGGTAAGGACGGCAGGATAGAGCATCAGTCGGTAATAATCACCGAAGGTCCTCAGAATGGTGCCATAGCGCTCATTCAGGCTGGCATGGAGGAAGGGATTGTCCATCAGCTCAGGGGAGGAGCCCGTCTCGGGTGTGCCGAGCACGGCCAGCCTGATCAGCAGGTAAGCCAGCAGGGGGACAAGGAGTGCCGGGAGGTAGGCAAGCAGGGGGCGCAGCCTGCGCTCCCCCTTCCAGAACAGCGCCAGGGGTATGATGGCGAGGAAAGCCACTGCGTTCTCCTTGGACATCAGGGCCAGGAACAGGAAGAGGGCGATCCCTGTCCCGCCTTTCCACCGCAGGTCTGCGCCCTGGCCCAGCGCCAGCCGGAGCGCCAGAAAGCCGAAGAGGGCGGATAGCAGTTCGTCCCTGCCCTTGATGTTGGCCACCACCTCTGTATGCAGGGGGTGGGCGGCATACAACAACATTGCGGTGAATGCCGCAAACTCCCACCACGGCTGCTTCCCCGGGGGGAACATCCTACGGAATATGCTGAACATGACCAGGACCAGGAGTATATAGATCAGGACATTGACGGCATGGCTCAGGTGGGGGTTCTCGCCAAACAGCTCCATTTCCAGGGCGAAAGTGACCAGGGACAGCGGCCGGTAACGGCCCCCGCTCAGGTCCACCTCCTGATCCCCGAGGTACCCAGCGAAGAAATGCTTTCCCAGGAGGTCGGGGATCCCCTGTATCCCCTGTTGGGTGAACTGGTTGCGGGTGATGGCATAGAGGTCGTCCAGGGCATAGTTGTTGGGAAGGGTGTTGACATATATCGCTGCCGGGAGCACGGCCAGGATCAGTGCGAAGCCATATCGCCGGATGAAGCCGGGGGATGTTGTTCGTGAAGTACTTTTCATAGCGCAGATTCTACTCTAAAGAAATGATTATGAAGCAAGAGCAACAGCAACAGCAGGGACAAGTACACGCATCCAGCAGCCAGAGGTATATGTCCGGCCAATCCTCACCACAACCCGCCCTATTTTCTTTCCTGGCCCTAAATTTATGGAGTAATATTGTGTGGTTCAGGCAACGCTTTGCTATGAGCACAGTCTTATGTCCAGAACATACGGGATGGCCCCGGAAGAAACGCTGATACAAGGATGTCAGGCCGGTAAGCGCAAAAGTCAGTCGCAGTTGTACCGGATGTATGCTCCGCAGATGCTGGGCGTATGCCTCCGCTATGCCCCAGACCGGGCCACGGCGGAGGACATCCTGCAGGACGGGTTCATCAAGGTCTTCCTGAACATCGGAAGCTACCGGGGGGAAGGCTCTTTTGAGGGCTGGATCCGCAGGATCATGATGAACACTGCCCTCAGCTGGTTCAAGGCGAGCCGCAGGCAGGGATTCCCGGAGGACATCGACGGGATGGAGGAGCGCATTGCCGCCGGGGAGGAGACAGAGGAAGGAGAAGCCCTGCTGGCACGACTGAAGCCCGAGGAGGTAATGGCCCTTATTCAGCGCCTGCCCGAAGGGTACCGCATGGTGCTCAACCTGTATGTTTTTGAGGGGCTCTCCCACCGGGAGATCGCCCGGAGCCTGGAAATCACGGAAAACACCAGCAAGTCGCAGCTGTCGAAGGCCCGGCGTTTTCTGAGAAGGCTGCTCGAATCGGAGGAAAAGGAAAGAGAATATATACCAGTACAACGATGAATACCGACCATCGCATGGACGAACTGCTGCGGCAGAAACTGGGCGGGTACCAGTTGGAGCCTTCTCCCGGGGTGTGGGAAGGCATCAGCGGCCGCCTGGAGCCACCCCCAACCACAGGCTGGAAAGCCTGGCTGAACACCCTAATCCTCCCGTTGGGCGTGATGCTGATTACGGGGGGCTTCTACCTGTTCCCGGGACAAGGCCAGCAGGCCACCATTGCAGCCGCACCGGCAGTGAAGGTCATGGAACCCGCTCCAACGGCCGAAAAGAACACCCCGACCTTCCGTCCGGCAGCCCCGGCACCGCTCAGGACTGCAAGCACCACGGCTGCCGTTGCAGAAAAACCCGTTCCGGCACAACCCGTCCGCTCTTCAGGGCCATCCGGGGCCCATGTTTCTTCAAACGCCCCACTGCAAACGACCCCAAACCTGCATAGTCCTTCCCCGGCCGTACCCACCGGAGAACCTGAAGCGTCAACCTCCGTCCCCTTGCCGGAAACCCCGGCTACCCTCCTGACCCCGGCCACCGGGAACAGCGACCTGCCAACCGCAACCCTTGAGCCGGCTCCCGTCAGTCAGGCCGTGCCCCCAGCCCTGGCCCTGCACACAGAGACACCGGCAGCCTTGGTCATGAACACCATGCAAGCCGCACTGACGCTCCGACCGGTCCCCTTTCAGGCCCGCTACCTGGGCTGGGAACCCATATTCCCAGCATACTCACACGTAAACCGCACCCAGCATACGGCAGGATGGAAGAAGACGCTGGGGATCACAGGAATGGAACGCACCATACGTCCGGAATGGAGCCTGGGGTTATTCTATATCCCAGAGATCTACCATTCGGAAGACCTGCATGCGGAAAAGACGCTTTACGGCTTCGACGGGATGATGCGGTACACCTGGTTCAATTATACCCTGGAGTTTGGCCTGGGGTTAAGCCGGGTAAGGAACGAAAACCTGTACACCGTAGATTACAACGCCTATCTCGGTACCTATAAAGATCTGGATTCCATCGCCTTCTCCGTGGATACCGTGAACCAGGTTATCGTTCCCCAATACTTCTTCAGTGAAGTGAAAGTGTACGATTCCACCACCAGTCAATACTTCGAGCGCACGGTAAACACTTATACCTATGTTCAGTTCCCCCTGATGCTGGGGTACCGCCACCCTCTGGGACGATTCTCCCTGAGCCTGCGCGGGGGGCCGATGCTTTCGGTGCTGGTGGGCAGTCGAGAACCCCAGATATATGTTGACCAAGCTTCCGACCGTATCCTGAGGGTGGATGACCAGACCCCGGGCCGCATCCGCACCAACTGGCAGTTCCTGATGAACGCCGGGCTGAGCTATGCCCTGACCCGGAAGCTCAGCCTCTCCCTGGAGCCTGGCATACGGTATTATTTAAACCCCATCTATCAGGAACTCCAGACCAAGCCCTGGTCGGTGAACCTGAGGACCGGCATCATTTATGAGTTCTAATCCTTACCTTGCAAGCATCATGGACAGCTTAGCCCAAATATCGGATAAGGCCGGAAGGATGCTCCTGACAGTACTGACCGCGTTTTTCGGGTTTGCTGCCATGCCCTTACTGATGGCCCAACCCGGGCATGGGGGATGGAAAGACAGCTGCCAGGCCATGTTCGGCTATGCGCCCCATCCCAATGTGGTCAATCGCATCCTGTTCACCAACCTGTCGACAGGTCCTTTTGACCATGTATTCTGGGAGTTTGGCGACGGGGACCATTCCCCGCAGATGAACCCCTCGCATCAATATAACCAGCCGGGCGCCTACGAGGTATGCCTGAAGGTCTGGCATAACGACAGCACGCACTCGTGCAGCGATACCTTTTGCGACAGTGTATATGTCGGCATTCCGATTCCTTGCCAGGCCGGCTTCAACGCCTGGCCTACCCCCACAGATCCCCTGCGCTGGGTGTTCCATGCCCAGGTCCAGGGCAATGTAAACCAATGGCTGTGGGATTTCGGTGACGGACAGGTCGGTAGCGGCCTCAATATTGAACACCACTTTGCCGATACCGGGCATTACCTGGTTTGCCTGCGCATCCTGGGCCCCGCCTGCGAGGATACCGCCTGCAAACTGATCCCCGTGATCAGTCCGGGCTACCACAACCTGGCCGGACAGGTCTTCGGCGGCCCCTTCCCGGCGGAAGGCGCCATGGTCCAGCTGTTCAGAAAAGTTGGCGGGCAATATATGCTCGACCGGGTCGCCCAGACTGACTCCCTGGGCGTTTACTGGTTCTATCAGGTCCTGGGGGGACAATTTATCCTGAGGGCCAGGGAGGCAGGAAATTCCCCGGCCCCAAATTCCTTCCTGCCTACCTATTTCCCTTCGGATATTCATTGGTTCATGGCCGATGAGATCATGCTCAACCAGGATTACTTCGGGGCGGACATCAGCCTGAAGGGGCTGCCGGGCGGCACGAATGGCAGTGGGACCATCGGGGGACAGGTAGTATACAGCGACGACCGGCCGGACAGCCTGAGCGGCCCCGCGGCTGGGGTTGACATCCTGCTGCTTACCCAGAGCGGCCATCCGATGGCCCTGCGAATCAGCGATGCCCTTGGTAACTTCCAGTTCATGCAGGTGAACTACGGCAACCTTCGCGTGCATGCGGAAATCCCCGGCATCCAGACCGTCCCTGCAGAAGTACAGCTGAACCCCGGTCATCCGGTGGTGAACGACATCCTCCTTGAAGTGCAGCCGATGATGGTGCTGCCCGTACAGGATGCCCTGGAACAGGGGGCTGCGGTGGGGAACATTTTCCCTAACCCTACTTCGGGCGAAGCCTGGATCACCCTTTCCTTTGCCGGGGCAGGAGAGGTGCAGGCGGAACTTCACGACCTATCAGGGCGCCGCATCGGCAGTACCACATACACCCATCAGGGAGGAGAGGAAACATATATGGTGAAGACGGGACGAGAGATTCCCGGAGTTTACCTGCTGAAGATCAGCATGGACGGGCGATACCTTGCCAGCAGGCGGGTAGTCATTATGCCCTGATGATGAAAAAAAATCATGAGAGACAGGATACGGGAGGCAACCCCGTAACAAAGCCAAGGTCTTGGTATCAGAAAACGATCGTTGAACATATTCCAGAACAGACAAGCATTCCAGAACAGTAAACAACCCCTGACCATGAAAAGAACCCTTTCCATCCTCATCTCCCTCCTGGCCCTTTCCATGGGTCTGCTGTCAGCACAAAGCGTGCTGACCATCCAGGGGCAGGTGACCAATGACTCCACAGGTGCCCCAGTGGCCCACCACAACGTGCTGGTACGCGCCGATTCCATGATGCTGCCCGGTGGCGGCAACTGCGGCGGCGGAACCCAGCCGTCCGGCCCCCTGGGCATGGCCCTCACCGACAGCAACGGGTATTATTCCCTGACGCTGACTCTTGCCAATCCCAATATGGCCCAGGTTTATGTGATCACCCATGGCTGCATGATGACAGTATACAGCGTGGCTGTGCCGGTGAATGCCGGAACCCAGACCGTCAACTTCAGCATCTGTGTGGGTCTCCCCGGTGGCGGCAACCCCGGTGGCGGGAATCCCGGCGGCGGCAACCCTGGTGGTGGTAATCCTGGTGGTGGTAATCCCGGTGGTGGTAATCCCGGCGGTGGTAATCCCGGTGGTGGACATCCCGGCGGTGGCAATCCTGGCGGTGGTAATCCCGGTGGTGGACATCCCGGTGGTGGACATCCCGGCGGTGGCAATCCTGGCGGCGGTGTGCCGGGAATGGGATGCCATGCCTACTTTGGCGGACATCCTGATTCAACTAACCTGTTGACCTGGAACTTCCATACTATGCCGAAATCTCCGACAGCTACCTATGAGTGGAGCTTCGGCGATGGAAATACTGCAAGCGGACTGAACGTATCGAATACCTATGCTGCATTCGGACAATACAATGTTTGCCTGGTGCTCACCGATACCGCATTCCAATGCCTGGATACCGTCTGCATCCTGGTTAACGTGGACAGCACCTGGCATCCGGGTGGAATGCATCCCGGTGGTGGACATCCCGGCGGTGGGCATCCCGGCGGCGGGAATGGGATCCCTGGAATGGGCTGCCACGCCAAGTTCGTCGGACATCCGGATTCAACCAACCTGCTGGAATGGCACTTCCATGCCATGTCCAAGTCCCCCACCGCCACCTTTGCCTGGGAATTCGGCGATGGTAATACGGGTGCAGGCCAGGATGTGACCAACACCTACGTTGCCTTTGGTTCCTACAATGTTTGCCTGGTGATGACAGATACTGCACACCAGTGCGTGGACACCTTCTGCATCCTTGTGAATGTAGACAGCACCTGGCATCCGGGCGGACACCATCCGGGTGGCGGACATCCAGGTGGCGGGAATCCCGGCGGGGGTCAGGGCATGAACTGCAATGCCGATTTCAGCTGGGCCTTCGATTCCACCGGTGCCGTGGCCTTCACCGATCTGTCCACCCCAGTACCCACCTCCTGGTTGTGGAACTTCGGCGACGGCGGGACCTCTACTGTACAGAACCCGGTATATGCCTACCAGGCTCCCGGAACCTATTTCGTGACACTCAGCATCGGATACACCAACTGCAGCTGCACCGACAGTACGATGCAGACGGTAACCCTGGCCGTAAGCATTGACGCCATCCTGGCCACCCATACGGCCCTGGGCAACGAAGCCATGGGGAATCTGTACCCCAACCCGGCCCAGCAGAGTGTGAAGTTCGAGCTGAGCACGGCCGAAGCCGGTGAGGTAAGCACCCTGGTGCTCGACATGAGCGGCAGGATCGTGATGAGCCAGGTGCAGCAGGTGAATGCCGGCACGGAAAGCATCCAGCTTAACCTGTCGGGCCTTATGGAAGGCTCCTACCTGCTGATGGTTCGCCACGAGAACGGAATGCAGTACGTTCGCAAGCTCAACAAGGTCCGTTAACCTTATCCTCCATCATAGGAAACAGGCCGCCCCCGGGTGGCCTTTTCCTTTTTATTGAACTGCTGGAAAGAAAATCAGAAAAAACGCCGACACAGGCAGCGATAAGCGACCCGGCTGTGTCTAACTTTACAACACAAACACTTTGAACATGAAGCGACTGCTACTTCTCTTTGCCATCACCCTGCTGTTTGGTACCGTACGCGCCCAGGGCCTGGTAACTATCCAGGGCCAGGTCACCGACATCGTCAGCGGTCAGGGGATCCCAAACCATCCGGTCACGGTGTTCTCCGATTCTTCCATGAACCCGATGTTCTTTTTCTATACCACCGTCAGCACGAACATGCAGGGGTTCTATTCGGTGAACATTCCCCTGCCCTCCATAGGGAACAATGTTTTCTATGTGATTACCTATGACTGCAACGGGATGATCCAGATGGCCACCGTAACCTCGGTGAACACCCCGGTCTCGGTGAACTTTCAGATTTGCAGCGGAGGAGGGAGTGTCAACTGCCAGGGCAGTTTCACTACCCAGGTATCCGGACTGACCGCGGGCTTCAGCGGGAGCACCCAGAGCCCCTACCCGACTGTGTATACCTGGTCGTTCGGCGACGGCACGGGGGGCAATGGCCAAAACATAAGCCATACCTACGCCACCCCCGGAACCTACAACGTGACCCTCACCACCGTGGATTCGGCAGGATGTTCTTCCACCTTCACATCCACCATCACCCTGGGCAACACCATCCCCTGCCAGGCCTTGTTCGTTTCCACGGTCTCCTCCGGGGCCCCGGGAGTGGTGCAGTTCACCAACCTGTCCACGCCGCTGAACCCGGCTACCGGGACCCTGTTGTGCCAGTGGAATTTTGGAGACGGCACCAGTTCGGCCGCCTTCAACCCGGTGCATGTCTATACTGTGCCCGGGGTATACAGCGTATGCCTCACCATCACCACCGGCCCGGTCTTCCAACCGCTCTGCACCAGCATCTACTGCGACTCAGTGATCGTTACCGGGGGAAATCCCTGTTCCGTGAACTTATCCTGGCAGGCTGCCGGCCTGACAGCCTATTTCAACGCCACCACGCCAATGGTCCAGCCCCTGGGTTTCACCTGGGACTTCGGAGACGGATCCACCGGAACGGGAGCGAATCCGGTGCATACCTATGCAAGTGCCGGCAATTATGCAGTGGTTGTCACCATGACAGGGGCCAACGGATGTGTGGCCATAGACATGGACAGCATCAGCATAGGCACGGCTACCTCCCAGCAGGTATTTGGTACCGTACTTGGCAATTCCGGTACCATCGGACAGGGCCCCTTCCTGGTGGTGCTCATGGGCTTCAACCCAGGTACCGGGGGATTGGTGTACGACTCTACCCTCAGCTCGGTTGGGGGGCAGTACAGTTTCAGCAATGTACCTCCGGGCATATACATCCTCAGGGCGGAGCCCCTGCCCGGATCCGGCGGTTTCATGAGCTACCTTCCCACATACTATGTCCATGCTCCACATTGGGGCACCGCGAACACCATCAGCCTCGGACAGGCCCAGAATCCATACAACATTGTCCTCATCCCTGTCCCGGGACCCGGAGCGGGTCCGGCATCAGCAGGGGGCACGGTATACAATGGTGGGAGCAAGGGCGAGCCGGAGGCCGATGTGGAGGTTTTATTGAAGGATTTTCAGGGGAATATCCTGGACCTGAGGTATTCCAATGTCAGCGGGCAGTTTGATTTCAGCGGCATTGCCTATGGGACTTATCAGGTGTATGCGGAAGTTCCAGGGCTGCCGACTACCCCGGCCATGATCAGCCTTTCCGCTGCCCAGCCGGTGGTCAGCAACATCTCCATCACCGTGCTCAGCACTGGAGTGGTTACCCATGTCCCCGGAGCAGAAGCTGCAATGGCCCTTGGAATCTATCCCAATCCGGCCCGGGGCAGCTTCATGGTCGATCCAGGAAGCACAGGAGCCAGGGTGATGGAAATGGAGATGAGCGACCTGAGCGGAAGGATAGTGGAGCGTTCACGCTATGCCATAGAATCCCTTGATGCTCCCTTCCGCGTGGATGCGGGAAACCTGGAGCCAGGGGCATATCTGGTCAGGATGAGGATGGATGACGGGAGGATGCTGCAGGGCAAGCTGATCCTTGCTGATTGATCTTTAGACTGAATGATTTTCGGAAGAGGGGCTGTCTCATAAGTCGGGACAGCCCTTTTCATATTCGGGCACCTGTAATAGTGTACCTCGAAATATCCGATTCTCTGTGAGCAATAAATACTTATGAGGCCTCCCTTTTAGTGTTGTGGATAAAGGGCCCAGGATGGAGGTGAGGTCAGGGGGAACTGGGCTTGGGGATTGTCTCCATTGGGCAGATAGTGGCTCAATATCAGCCACTTAAGTTATATAACCGTTATATCGGATATAACGGTTAAAAACGGTTATAACGGCTATTGGATTTAATCCGCTGATATTCTGATTATTAAAAACCATCTTTCTCCCTATTCCACAAACAAATCCCCTAGTTCCCTACTTCACACAGTACCCATCTCTACGCTATCTTTGACCCGCATCATTCAGCCATGAATCTCAGCATCCTCCGCTTCGACTTCACACAAGAAGGAACACCCACCGCCCTTCAGATCAGGCATGAGGTCTTTGTGGTGGAACAACAGGTCCCGGAAGCCCTGGAATACGACGGGCTGGACCCGCAGTGCCTGCACTACCTCTTGCTGGCCGATGAAAAGCCTGTTGCCACCGCCCGCTGGAGGGAGACGGAAAAAGGCATCAAACTGGAGCGTTTCGCCGTCCTCCAGGAGTTTCGCAGTATGGGATTGGGCGGAAGGCTGCTTGACGAGGTGCTGGCCGATGTGATCCCCCTCGGAAAGCGTATCTACCTCCATTCCCAGGATACCGCAGTAGCATTTTACGAACGCCATGGCTTCGTATGTCGCGGCAATCCCTTCCTGGAGGCCGGAATTCTCCACTACGTTATGGAACGTCCGGTGGGCTGTTAGCCCTCAATTGTTAATGTATTGTTAAACCTTACTGAATGGCTTGCCCCAGGCGGTCCTGGGGCATTAATTTTGCAGTGGAACCGGAAAAAATGAAGGAACTATGAAAAACGCCATCAGCAAGCACCTGCACTGGATCATATACGCTGTGGTCATTTCGATGATCCTGGCTGTGTCGATCTATCTCGGCGAGCAGTACAAGCCCTGATCAGCGTGGCACCCTCACATTCCTGATGGGCACCCCGGTCCAGCCTCCGGCGGTGCGCACCTGCACCTCTTCGAACCCCGCCTTTCGCAAGGCATCGTAAGCCTCCCTGAAGTACAGGTCGAGCTCTCCGGGAGCATGCGCATCGGCACTGACGGTGACGGCTATGCCGCGTTGCCTGATGAGCGGCAAGGTCCAGGAGGCAGGGAAGAAATCGTCGCTGCGTTTCTTGTACAGTCCGCGGGTATTGACCTCGATGATGCAGCCCGCATCCCGGGCAGCATCCAGCACAGCCTCTACCCAGGCGATGTACCAGGGTTCGTCCTGGCTGAAGTAACGATCGCGGTTGTGCATCCGGACCTTGTCGAAGTGGGCGAGGATATCCGGTCTCTGTTGACGCACCATATCAATCGTTTGCCCGTAGAAGGCCGCAACGGCCTTCCGGATATCCCCGTCAAACAGCTCCCTGAGCCCCCGGTCGTAGGTTTCCTGTTTTGAACCATCGGTGAACCAGAGGCCTTCATGATCGGGTGAACGCACCAGGTGCACCCCTCCGATAGTATAGTCCAACCCGCAACGTTCCTTCCAGTAACCGAACTCCCGGGTGAGGCCGGGGATATGATCGATCTCCAGGGACAGATAGACCCCGATCCGGTCGTGGTATCGTTTTGAAGCACTCCTCACCTCCCGGCAGTAGTTGTCCAGGTCCTCCTCCTTCAGTGCAAAATCATTGCTGAAGGGCACCGGGGCATGTGAGGAGAACCCCAGGGAATGAAAGCCCGAGGCCAGGGCATGGGTGACATGGTCGTCCACACTGCCTTTGCCATCGCAGTAATGGGTATGGGTATGGTAGTTGAAGAGGCCGATCTTTTCTTCCTTCGGATAATAGTCCTCCTTTACCTCGGAGGCATCCACCACCTTATACACCTTGTCGCCCCTCCTCACCACTCCGCTGACGGCAAAGGAACATACCTCGCCCTTTTTCGCCTTTTCCACCGGACCGGCCTGCAGATGCAGCTCAGCTATGATCCCTTCGTACACCCCGGTGGTGGGCCCGATGATGTTTACCTCATCGCCTGGACAGAGATCATGGCTGTCGATCGCTATTTCGGTTACCCCGATTTTCTGATAGAAATTGGTGACCTTGCCCAGATAGACCTTGCGCTTGGTTGCCTGGGAGCCGTATTTCTCCGACCATTCCCCCATCTTCTGGCCCAGGTAATAGCCTGTCCAGAACCCACGATTGTACACCGATTCCAGGCGGCGCGTCCATTCCTCCACCCTTTGCTCGCTGTAGGTTCCGTTCCGCAGGGCTTCCACCGCTTCCCGGTATGTCTGGACCACCGTCTTCACATAGTCCGCTGAGCGTCCCCGTCCCTCGATCTTCATCACGGTGATCCCGGCTTCCACGATGCGGTCCAGGATGCCGATGGTACAAAGGTCCTTGGGGGACATTATATACTCGTTGTCGATCTCAAGCTCAACCTCACCATCGCGGTCGGTCACCTTGTAGGGCCTTCGGCAGGGCTGCAGGCATGCGCCGCGGTTCCCGGAGGAGTTGAAATTGTCGAGGCTGAGGTAACATTTGCCGGAAACGGCCATGCAGAGGGCGCCGTGCACGAAGATCTCGATCTGGACGGGCCGGCCTGAGGGGCCGGTGATGCCTTCTTCACGGATCTGGCGGGTGATTGCCGCGACCTGATCCAGGTTGAGTTCCCGCGCCGTGACCATGACGTCGGCGAACTTGGCCCAAAAGCGAACCGCATCGATATTGGTAATGTTGGTCTGGGTCGACATATGCACTTCCACCCCCCGGCTGCGCGCATAACCAATGACGGAAATATCCGTGGCGATGATGGCGGTGAGCCCGTTTTCGCGGACGGCATCCACGATGGCGCGCATCTCTTCCATCTCCTGGTCGTACACCACGGTATTGACCGTAACATAGGACCTGAGCCCGTGTTCCCTGCACACCCTGGCGATCTGGGGCAGGTCCTTGACTGTGAAGTTGCTGGCCGAGCGCGACCGCATATTGAGCTTTCCTATCCCGAAGTATACGGAGTTGGCGCCGGCTTGCACAGCGGCCATGAGGGATTCATAGCTCCCCACCGGGGCCATGATCTCTATCGGGGGGAAGGACAGGGGGTCGCTCATCCGTTGCTGGAACTTCTCCGTATCCCTATGCTGAGCTCGTCGAGCTGCTCCTGAGAAATGGGAGCAGGCGAATCGATCATGACGTCGCGGCCGGCATTGTTCTTGGGGAAGGCGATGAAGTCACGGATGGAGTCTGCCCCTCCGAACAGTGCGCACCAGCGGTCGAAGCCGAAGGCCACGCCGCCGTGAGGGGGAGCGCCGTACTCGAAGGCGTTCATCAGGAATCCGAACTGGGCCTGGGCATCCTCATCGGTGAAGCCAAGTATGCTGAACATTCTTTTCTGCAGGTCCCGGTCATGAATACGTATGGATCCTCCGCCTATCTCCACCCCATTGATCACCAGGTCGTAGGCATTGGCCCTCACCTGCGCCGGATCGGTATCCAGCAGGGGGATGTCTTCCCGACGGGGCGAGGTGAAGGGATGGTGCATGGCATAGAACCTCCTGGTGTCCTCATCCCATTCCAGCAGGGGAAAATCGATGACCCAGAGCGGCGCAAAGCTCTCCCGGTCGCGCAAGCCCAGGCGGTTCCCCATTTCCAGACGGAGCTCGTTGAGCGCCTTACGCGTCGGGTTGGGTTCCCCGGCCAGGATGAGCAGCAGGTCGCCGGCCCTTGCCCCCGAGGTTGCAGCCCAATTGCGCAGATCCTCTTCGGTGTAGAACTTGTCCACTGACGATTTAAATGTGTCGTCGGCCTGGCAGCGCACATAAACCAATCCTTTGGCCCCGATCTGCGGGCGTCTGACGAAATCGGTCAGCTCATCGAGCTGCTTGCGGGTGTATTCGGCACAGCCGGGGGCGCAGATGCCCACCACCAGGGCCGCCTCGTCGAAAACCTTGAAGTCCTTGCCCCGGGTCAGGGGAGTGAGCTCAGTGAACTCCATGCCGAACCTCAGGTCCGGCTTGTCGGAACCGAAGCGCCGCATGGCCTCGGCATACGTCATGCGGGGGAAGTCGCCAATCTCCACCCCTTTTACCTGGCGGAACAGGTGACGGGCCAGGCCCTCAAAGGTGGAAAGGATGTCATCCTGGTCCACAAAGGCCATCTCGCAGTCAATCTGGGTAAACTCCGGCTGACGGTCGGCCCGAAGGTCCTCGTCGCGGAAACATTTGACGATCTGAAAATACTTGTCGAAGCCCGACACCATTAGCAACTGCTTGAAGGTCTGGGGCGACTGGGGCAGGGCATAAAACTCCCCGGGGTTCATGCGGGAGGGGACCACAAAATCGCGGGCGCCTTCCGGTGTGGATTTGATAAGTACCGGGGTTTCTACTTCGATAAAGCCTTCCTGGTTTAGGTAGTTCCGCGTAGCGATAGCCATACGATGCCTGAGCATCAGGTTATTGCGGACGAGGGCCCTGCGAAGGTCGAGGTAACGGTACTTCATCCTGAGATCGTCGCCCCCGTCGGTTTCATCCTCTATGGTGAAGGGAGGGACTTTGGAGGCGTTGAGGACCTGCAGTTCTTCCACCAGGATCTCGATCTCCCCGGTGGGGATGCGGAGGTTCTTGTTGCTGCGTTCCGCCACGCTTCCCCTCACGCTGATCACGAATTCGCGGCCCAGCCTCCGGGCCTGGGCACAGAGATCGGGGCGGGTATCCATGTTGAATACGAGCTGGGTGATGCCGTAGCGGTCGCGGAGGTCGACGAAGGTCATCCCACCCAGGTCGCGTGAGCGCTGCACCCATCCGCTGAGGTGTACAGGGGTTCCGACGTGCCCAAGATGAAGCTCCCCGCAGGTATGTGAACGTAGCATAAGCTTGCTGGTTAATGTGGGTGCGAAGGTAAGAATATAGTGGCAAGCCAGCTTGCGGCAGACAGTGGCGGGTCTGCCTGCGGCAGACAGTGGCGGGTCTGCCTGCGGCAGACAGTGGCGGGTCTGCCTGCGGCAGACAGTGGCTAGTGGCTAGTGGCTAGTGGGCTAGTGGCTGGTATGTTTGATGTATATGGATACCTGAACATGTACATCGAGGTGTGAATGCATGTGGGAAAGCGAGTGCAAGGCTACGGTTTCCCTGGGTACCCGCACCCGTACTTTGAGTTGTGAGTACGCGTGCGAACTCCTGGTGCGGGAGACTGGAGTAAATCCGTAATCCCCATACGGTGTTTACCGTATTTTAATTCTGATCAATAGCTTGAAATAATTGCGGCCTGTATGTATCTGATTGATTTTGTTGTTATTAATTGCGCACGTTCTGAATTCTTTGAATATGAAGCGGCCAGGCGGGCTAAAGAGGCCCCGGCATTCTAATGCTATACGGCCAAATCTGCCGTATCTTTGGATTAGCAGTAGGCGTGAGAATCAAAGACATCCTGAAGCCTGTGACATTCTCCGGAATGTCTGGGTGAGTTTACCGCTGGCCGCAACTTTGCGGACGGTTTAATGTGATGTGCACTGGCCCCTGCGAATTAAGGAATACCCGCTTGCGGAAAATCAAACCTCGAATCAGAATAACTAACCTCAAACCTTCAAAGCAATGAAACGAACCATCCTCTTCAGCGGGCTCATCCTTGCCCTCGTTGTGCTGACCTCGAATGCCACGGCCGCCGTTTGGCGGGTGAACGGTGCTGCAGGTAGTGCTGCAGACTTCGCCACCATCCAGGCCGCTCACAATGCCGCCTCAGTTGGCGATACACTCTACATCGAAGGCAGTGCCATCAGCGCCGGCTCCCTGACGTGCACCAAGCCCCTGGTGATCATCGGCAGCGGATACTTCCTTTCCCAGAACCCGCAGACCCAGGCCGCCCCGGTGTCCGGCACTGTGGATTACATCTACTTCAACGCCGGCAGCGCCGGGTCCAAAGTGATGGGGATTACCGTTGGGTACATCTACATCTATACCAATGACATCTTCATCACCCGCAACTATTTCAGTTTCTCTTCCTATTATGCTATCTACGCTCCCGAGAACAACCTGAGCAACATCATCATCACCCAGAATTACATCGGATCCTCCTCCGTGTACGGATACGCTGTGTATTTCCCTTATGCCGCCAACAACATCCTGATCAGCAACAACTACATCCACGGCTACCTGAACTCGGGCAGCAATTTTTACGGGATTATTACGAATAACATAGTTCACGGATACATCGGCGTATACAACTCCACCCTCAAGAACAACATCCTATACTGGGGCGGGTTTACCAACTACAACTGTGTTTACGAGTACAACATCGGGTACGATGCCTCCTTTGGCACGGCCAATGGCAACCAGTCGAACGTATCAATGGCCAACGTATTCGAAGGCACCACCGGCACCAGCACCGACGGGCAGTGGAAGCTTCGCACGGGTTCTCCGGCCATAGGTGCAGGGGAGAACGGGGTAGACTGTGGCATGTACGGCGGTCCCTTCCCCTATATCCTTTCCGGTATGCCCAATATCCCCTCGGTGTATTACTTCCTGGCTCCGGCCATCCCTTCCAATACCCTGGATGTAGCCATCAAAGCCAAGTCACACAACTGATCCCTGTTCCCGGCACGTTGCCGGAAGCAAGGTCCGCAAACGCGAACTGGCTATGAACAGAACCGATCATGCCCCAAGGAACAGGCTGGGTGCGCTCAAACGTAGCGTGCTGCGCCTTCTTTGGCTCAGTGTGCTGGCGATCCTGCCCTATATGGCGAGCGGTCAGCAGATCAACGCGGTGGAGTACTTCTTCGACACGGATCCCGGCCACGGGCAGGGAACCCCGGTCAGCATCACCCCCAGCGCGCATCTGGACAGCCTGCCCCTGAGCATCAGCCTGGCCAGCGTCAGTCCCGGCTTTCACCGTCTCTTCGTGAGGGTGAGGGACGACAGCATGCGCTGGAGCCATCCCATCCACCGGATGTTCTACAAACTGGTGAGCGCGCCCCCGGCGGGCCACCTGGTAAAAATGGAATACTTCTTCGACACGGACCCTGGTCGTGGTAACGGGACCCCGGTGGCTTTCACCCACAGTTCTCCGGTGGATTCCCTGGCTGTTGCCATCGACCTCAGCACCCTGAGTCCGGGGTTTCATAACCTGTATGTCAGGGCCCTGAACAACCAGGGCGAATGGAGCCACACCATCACCCGCAGCTTCTATCACCTGGTGGCTGGTCCGCTGCAGCCTGATGTTACCCGTTTGGAGTATTTCTTCGATACCGATCCCGGATTTGGGCAAGGCACACCAATCTCCATCACTCCTCTTCAGAATACAGGATTGGTGTCGCATACCATTGACCTGAGCGCGCTCAGCGATGGCTTTCACAGCCTGCATGTTCGCGCAATGGACGCCTTCGGGCGATGGAGCCTCAACCAGCAACGCAGCCTGTACAAGTTGACCACACCAGCCGTTATACCGGATATCGTGGCCGGAGAATATTTCTTCGATACTGATCCCGGCTTCGGACAGGCTACCCCCCTGCCCGTGACTCCAGGCCCTATTGACGACAGCATCAGCCTTTCCATTGACCTCTCTGGGCTGTCCCTGGGCTTCCACAGCCTTCATGTGAGGGTGAAGGACAGTGAAGGGCGCTGGAGCCACAGCCAGTCGAAAGCCTTTTTCCGGCTGCCTCTGGCCGATTCCCTGCACCATCTCGTGGCTGCGGAGTACTTCCTGGATACTGATCCTGGCTATGGTCAGGGGACTCCGGTAAACTTCACGCATGCCCCGGGAATGGATGTTACCCTGTCCATCGACATCAGTGCCATCCCTGACGGCTTCCACAGCCTGTTTGCCAGGGTAATGGATGCCTCCGGACAATGGAGCCAGACGAGCTACCGCTTCTTCTACAAGGAAAGCAAGTCCCCGGTCCTTCCTACTATCACGCGGATGGAGTATTTCATCGATCAGGACCCGGGTTTAGGGCAGGCCACGGCCATTCCTGTGACCCATGACACCTCAGATCTCAGCCTGAACATCCTTATTCCCATTGATTCCCTGACTGAAGGCTTCCACAAGCTAATGGTAAGAGCGCAGGACAGCAGGGGAAAATGGAGCATGACGCATTTCAGGCCTTTCTTCAAACAGACCGTATATCCCAGTCTGCCCCAGATTGCCGAAGTGGAATACTTCTTCGATACAGACCCCGGGGAGGGCAACGCAATCAATGTCCCCCTGGCGGTACCCACCGCCCATATCCCCTTCCTGGCCTGGCCCCTGGACTATACCGGGCTGAGCTTCGGGCAGCACCAGATCTATGTCAGGGTGAAGGATGAATACGGACGATGGAGCCTCTACGCCCGGGATACGATCTTCCACTACATCGACACCCTGCCTACGGCCTCGCTCAGCGGTCCGGTAGGCGTATGCATCAACGACACCGCGAGCTTCCTGGTGCATATGACCGGTACCGGGCCCTGGACCCTGAGCTATTTCGATGGGTTCACCAACCACACCGTGTCGGGCATACCGCAGTCCTTTTTCAGCTTCAATGTGATCCCTGATACCGCAGGACATTTTACGGCCAGGGTGTTGCAGGTGAGCGATGTCTATTACACGGGGCTGTATACGGGAATACCCATTGAATTCGATGTGTATCCCCTGCCCGCAGCGGCCGGGGCCATCAATGGCCCCACCGACCTTTGTTCCAGCGGGTCGACTGCCTATTTCAGCATCCCATACGTGGCGAATGCCGAGAGCTACCATTGGACGGTTCCCTCCGGGGCGACGATCGTCAGCACCGGAAACACCTGGTGGTACGGGCCCTGGGTCTATGTGGACTTCCACGGCACACCGCAGACCGGACTGGTCACGGTTACTCCAGTCAACGCCTGCGGGATGGGCACCGCCTCATCCCTCAGCGTGACCGTGCACCCCAATCCTACGGTCGAGGCCGGCATGGACCAGGTGGTCGACTTCGGGGATACCGCCCAGGTGAGCGCTGCCGCCATGGGAGGCACCCCGCCCTACACCTTCTACTGGAGCCCGTGGTGGGCCTTCGGTGACTACACCGATTCCGCTACCACCGTCTTCCTGGGCAGCACTTCAACGGTATCCGTGAGCGTCACCGACCAGTACGGATGCCAGGCCAGCGACAATGTGACCATTTATGTAGGTCCCCAGGATGGCGCCACCATCTCCGGGCTGCTCAGCTATGACAACACCATGGCTTCGCCTGTGCCCTCCAGCCAGGTATTCTTGAACCAGGCCCTGCCGGTTGACACGGCCCTTACCAGCAGCGGCGGGGCGTTCAGCTTCGTCGATGTAGGCACGGGCTGGTACACCCTGTCGGCCCGTTCCGAACGGCCCTGGGGTGGGGTCAATGCCACCGACGCCCTGCTGATCATGAAGCATTTCGTCGACTCCCTCACCCTTTCAGGGCTTAAGGCCGGCGCTGCTGACGTGAACGGCTCAGCCTATGTGAATTCCGTGGACGCCCTGCTCTGCAACCGGAGGTTCGCCGGCCTGGATACCGCTTTTGCGGCCGGAGACTGGCTCTTCGAGAGTCCCACATTCTACACCATAGGCATAGGCAGCGGTACGGTCAACTTCCGTGGCATATGTTACGGGGACGTAGACGGTTCCTTCGTGCCCGGCAAGCAGACGCCTGCCACGGTAGACCTGCAGGAATCCGGCCTGCTCCGGAGCACGGCCGGACGCACCCTGATCCCCCTGCAGGCATCGCAGGGGATGCAACTGGGGGCCGTTTCCCTGGTGCTGTATGTGCCCGCCGGGCTCAGGGTGGAGAGTGTACGCATGAATGGACCTCAGCCCGATAACCTGGTGTACCGGGTGCAGGGCAACGAGCTGCGCATCGCCTGGTTCAGCACCGAGCCCCTGAAGGCAAGCGCCGGACAGGCCCTGCTGTACATCGAAGCCTCCTGGTTGGTACCGCCTCACAATGCCTGGCGCATCGGCAGCGAGAGCAGCCTGGCCGATCCGGAAGCCCGTCCGCTGGGACATGCCCTGCTGACCATACCTAAACTGTACATTGCTGAACCCGAGTTCGTACTGGGATACAACTACCCCAACCCCTTCCAGGGCCTCACCACGATCCCCTACAGCCTTCCTGCCGACAGCAGGGTAGAGCTGAGCCTGCTGAACCTCCTCGGAGAAGAGGTGGCCACGATCTTTGCAGGGGAACAGCCGGCCGGAAGCCATGAGGTAGCCTTCGATGCCGGCAAGCTGGCACCCGGGGTCTACCACTACCGCCTGGTCGCCACCTCGGCCCAGCACCGCGTTGAGCAGAGCCGGATCCTGGTGATCGCGCACTGAGCTGTAACACTCGCTAAAAGGCCGCTTCCGCACTCCGGGAGCGGCCTTTTTATTAACCCTATCCAACATATTCCTCCTCTTTCGCGTCTTCCTTATCTTTATCCCCATGTCGAAAAAGAATAAAAACACCCACTACGTCGTGTGGAGGGGTAAGGTGCCCGGGGTATACCCCTCCTGGGCAGCCTGCAAGGAGCAGGTGGATGGCGTGGAAGGTGCTTTATACAAAGGATTTGAGAATGAAGACCAGGCCTGGGAGGCTTTTTCGAAACCTCCGCACCACTTTATCGGTAAAAAGGCTAAGCTGATCGGAGCTGAGCCTGAGTTTGGCCGGGGACCTGACACCAACAGCCTGGCGGTGGACGCCGCCTGTTCAGGCAACCCCGGCGTACTGGAATACCGGGGTGTGGACACCCGCACGGGAGCGCAACTGTTTCACCAGGGACCCTTCGAAGAAGGGACCGTGAACATCGGAGAGTTCCTGGCCATCGTCCACGCCCTGGCATTCCTTCATGAACGCAACCTGGACATCCCCGTGTACTCGGATTCACGGACCGCCATCAAATGGGTAAAGGACAAGAAGGCCAATACGAAACTCCCCAGGAGTGCCAGGAATGCCCGGGTGTTCGAACTGATCGAACGCGCAGAACGCTGGTTGGCTATCCACCGGTGGAAGAACCCCGTGCTCAAGTGGGAGACCTCCGCCTGGGGAGAAGTGCCGGCGGATTTCGGAAGGAAGTAAAGCCGCCGGTTATGAGACATACGGCTTTCCTCCTGTTCCTGCTCCTCTCCTGGAATGTTCTGAGCCAGGAAGTACCGGTCCACTTTCGCAATGAAGGGGTGTATGATCTTTTGGACGAGCTGACAGCCCTCGGCTACACAGACCTTGACCTGGCCACCGGATCCCTTTCTTCCCGCAGCATACGCCAGGCCCTGAGCGGAGCCGCCGATTCCCTTCCGGGCAATAGCCGCCTCGCACAGACGCTCCGCAATCACCTTGCCCCGCTCCGGTTTGAAGAGGAAGCGGTTCCCGCCGGCCCTGTAAGGACACGATCCATTCTTGAGGGTCTGCGACAATTTCCTGACGCTGCGGTGAACAGCGACCTTCTTTCCATACGCGACTCCCGCTTCTGGTTGAGGATCAAGCCCCTGTTGGGTGCGGAAGGCATGGTCAACGCGCATGGAATGGAATACTGGAGGCGCAGCGGCTTGGCATTCACCGCCGGCATGGGCAGGCACTGGGGCTTCTGGGGCGGTCTGGCCGACCATTACGAATCTGTCCGCCTCAGCGAAGTGAAGGATATCACCCTCAGGCCCGGGGCCAATTACAAGATCTCCGGGGAAGGTGGGGAGTACAGCGAGGCCAGGGGAGGCATCTCCTATGCCTGGGATTGGGGAGACATTACGATAGCCAAGGACGACATCCGCTGGGGCAGCGGATACCACGGTACCTCTATCTTTGGGGGGAGAGCTCCCTCCTTCCCATTCCTTAAACTCCATCTGAACCCGGCAAAGTGGCTGGAATTCAACTATTTTCATGGGTGGCTGATCTCAGGGGTGATCGACAGCTCCCGCACCGGATGGTATTCCAACGCCTACGGCACCGAGCGCAGGGAGTACTTCTATGACAAGTACATCGCTGCTAACCTCTTTACTGTGAGGCCGATGGAAAAACTCAGCATCTCCTTCGGCAACAGCATAATATACAGCGACGATCAACCGAAGTTCGCCTTCTTCATCCCTTTTCTCTTCTGGAAATCGGTGGACCACACCCTTACCGGGGCCGGCAGCAGCCGGCTGGGACAGAACTCCCAGATGTTCTTCGATATCAGTTCATACCAGCTCCGCAGGTTTCATTTCTACGCCAGCCTGTTTGTGGATGAGATCTCCTTCAGCAGGCTGTGGGACAAGGATGAGCACTCCAATTTCTTTGGAATGAAGGCCGGGATGGCAGTGTACGACCTCCCTGCCCGAAATTTTCGCTTCATTCTGGAATACACCCGGAACAATCCGTTGGTGTACCGGCACAACACCCCACTGACAACCTTCGAATCCAATCATTACAACCTGGGCAGCTATCTTCCAGACAATGCCGATGAGATCTATTTTTCCCTGCGCTGGACACCCCTTCCCATGGGCTGGGTGCAGTATTCCTATACCGGGTTGAGGCTTGGGCCCGACTACACTTCCCTGGGCGCCGACAGGCTGGGCCTTCCCTTCATGGAAAGCGAGAACTGGAGCTCGGGTTGTCATGAGCTCCGCCTGCGCTATGAGGTTTTCGCTCACTTGGCATTGAATGCAGCCTTCCTGTCCACGTGGCCGGGGCGTCCCCAGCCCGCCTTCCTGCCCAATTCCGGACCCACCTACACTTTCGGCCTGAACTGGAACTACTGAAGACTGGGGGTGTGTCCCGAAACAGCCCTCGCTTTCCGATTTCCATCCTTTTACAGCATTCGTTGTGGTGCTGGATTCTCCGCCGATTTCTGCTATTTTTGCCAGGCTATTGCTAATCAAGCCTAAAACGACTGCACATGCGCAAGAACCTCCCGATGATCGTCAGCCTGGCCCTGCTCAGCCTGGCTGCGCCCCGCCTGGCCGACGCCTGTACCAATTTCCTGATCACCAAGGGTGCTTCCACCGACGGATCCACCATGATCAGCTATTCCGCCGATTCCCATGTCCTCTTCGGTGAGCTGTATCACTGGCCCGGGAAGAAATGGCCCGAAGGCAGCATGCTCGACATCTACGAGTGGGACACCGGGAAATATCTCGGCAAGATCAGGCAGGCCGCCCAGACCTATACCGTCAACGGGAATATGAACGAACACCAGGTAGCCATTGGGGAGACAACCTATGGCGGAAGGTCTGAACTTGGCTCACAGAGTGGGGCCATCATGGACTACGGAAGCCTTATTTACGTAGCCCTGCAGCGCGCCACCACCGCCCGCGAGGCCATACGCATTATGACTGACCTGGTGGCCGAATACGGCTATTACAGCTCCGGGGAATCCTTCTCCATCGCCGACCCCAACGAGGTGTGGATCATGGAGATGATCGGTAAGGGCGAGGGCCAGAAAGGCGCCGTATGGGTTGCCGTGAAAATTCCTGACGGCTATGTCAGCGGCCACGCCAACCAGGCCCGCATTCAGACCTTTCCCCTGAACGATCCCGAAAACTGCCTCTATTCCAGCGATGTGATCAGCTTCGCCCGCGAAAAGGGTTGGTTCAGCGGCAAGGACAAGGAATTCAGCTTTTCCGACACTTATGCTCCTGTGGACTTCGGCGGGGCCCGCTTTTGCGATGCCCGCGTATGGTCGATGTTCCGTAAGGTGAACGCCGACATGCAGAAGCACGAGGACTATGCCCTGGGACACAACCTCAAGAACCGGATGCCGCTCTTCATCAAGCCCGAGCGCAAGATCAGCCTGCAGGATATGTTCGGTTTCATGCGCGACCATTATGAAGGAACGGCCATGGATATGACCCAGGATATCGGGGCCGGTCCCTATGCCAAGCCTTACCGCTGGAGGCCGATGACCTTCAAGGTGGATGGGGTGGACTACCTCAATGAGCGGGCTGTGGCCACCCAGCAGACCGGCTTCTCCTTCGTCACCCAGTCGCGCTCCTGGCTCCCCGACCCTGTGGGAGGGATCATCTGGTGGGGCGTAGACGATGCCGCCAGCTCGGTTTACATGCCCATATACACCTCCAGCACCCGCGTTGCCCACAGTGTAGCCGTGGGCAATGGAGATATGATGACCTACAGTCCCTCTGCCGCCTTCTGGATCTTCAACGAAATCTCCAACTTCGCTTATACCCGCTACAGCGATATCCACCCTGAGATTGCCGAACGCCAGGCCCGGCTCGAGAACAAGTTCATCACCTATACCAGCGCCATCGATAAGGCCGCCACGGAGCTTCATGCCAAAGACCCCGCCCTGGCCGTGGAATACCTTACGGATTATACGGTCAGCAACACCGATAAGACGGTGGCCGAATGGCGCAGCCTTTATGAGCACCTATTCACCAAGTACATGGACGGCAACATCAAGGTTCCCGATCCGGGGAACCGTAACCCAAAGGTGTCGCAACCCGGTTATGGTGAGTCATGGTACCGTAAGATCGCCGAGACTACGGGTGACCGGCTTAAGGTGGTGGGCGGCGCTGCACACTAAAACACCCTGGGCGGGAGTTAATTATTCCGTACCCACCCACATCAACCACATAACAAAGGAGCCATGAACGAATACGCCCAGCCTGAAGCTTCCCGCCGCGACCGGCGGTACAAAGGGATCATCATCCTGCTGGTCCTGATCATCATCGGCCTGGTCATCGCCCTGCTTCAGCAGAACAAGAGCTCGGTGGTAAAGATCGAACAGAAGGTGAAGGAGAACCTCACCCTGCAGACGGAGCTGGATTCCCTGATGAAGGAGCATGACGTGATCAAGCTGGAGTACGGTGAACTGGCCGATTCCCTGATAGCCGCGGACAGCCTCATCCGCGCCAATGCCGATGAGATCAAGAAGCTCATCGCCTCCCAGGCCGACTATTACCGTATCCGGAAAAAGCTCGACCTGCTGCGCAAAACCACCCAGGGCTACCTCAATCAGCTGGATTCGCTCTATACCGCCAACCGTAAGCTGACCGAGGAGAACGTTCAGCTCACCCAGAAATACGAGAAACAGGTCACCATCTCACAGGAGTTGGAGAAGAGCAAGGTGGAGCTTGAAGGTAAGGTGACACAGGCGGCAGTGCTCAAGGCCTACAACATTGTTTGCGAGGGTCTGCGGGTCAGGGGAGAGGACAGTGAGAAGGTCACCTACAAGGCCCGCCGTGTGGATGCCGTCAGGGTTTGCTTTACCCTCAGCGAGAATCCTGTGGCCCAGCCCGGTCCGCGCAATATCTATGTGCGCATCGCCCGCCCCGACAATGTCATCATCACCCGGGGCAAAGACGATGCCTTCACCTTTGAGCACCAGGGCCAGAAGCTGAACTTTTCCATGAAGCAGGAGGTGAATTACCAGAACAAGGCCATGAACGTGTGCCTCAGTTGGGAAAAGCAGAGCGAGGAACCTGCGATGAAGGGAACCTACAATGTGTACATCTTCATCGATGGGTACGAGATCGGCTATTCGCAGTTCACCCTGGAATAAGGGCTTCCTGGGAATATGCGAAAACTCCTGCTCTACATCGCGGTTTCCTGCGATGGCTACATTGATGCACCGGGCGATGACCTGAGCTTTCTGGACCGGGTGAACAGACCCGGGGAGGATTACGGCTATGCACGCTTCATTGAGGGGGTGGACTTCGTCCTCATGGGCCGTCGGACCTACGATTGGGTCATGGGGCAGGTTGCCACTTTCCCGCATGCGGACAAGGAAACGTACAGCATCAGCCCCTGAACGGAGCGGGCCTCAGCCGCTCGGTCCACCACAGCCATAGCCCGAAGATCAGGATATAGAAGAGCGGACGGAAGAGGTAATCGTGGAAGAGCTGGAAGGACGGAGGGTCCCAGAGCATCACCAGGCAGAGCCCATAGACCCTCAGCACATTCATGAGGTGTATCATCAGCAGGCCGAGGGGGATAAACCACAGCTTGGTGCGGTAGGGGCCCGGCAGGGGAAGGAGGAGCAGGACGAACTGCAGCATTTGCTTGAGGCCTGAACAAGAGCCGTCGACGGCCACCCCACCTCCATCGGGCATGTACATGATCTGACCTACTACACGGGCATCTATTCCGCTGAGCTCCATTACCATCCATCTGGCCTGGCGGAACACCACACTGCCCATGGCTTCTAAGAAGTCAAGGGTGATGAGGGTCACCCCGAAGATCTGGTAGTCTGCCTCATAGGCCCACCAACGGAAGCCAAAGTGAATCAGCAGGGTAAGCAGTACGAAGATCCCCAGGTTTGCCATGCGGGAGGCGGGTGTGCGCGACCTCAGCCAGGTATGGATATGGGAGAATGCGGGGCGCATGGGGCTTGCCTATTCCGTTTCCTTTGCCCCGGACCTCCAGGCGCTCCGTGGCAGCGTCGAAGGGACCTCCTGACGGCGCTGCCGCCACCAGGTGAAGCCCAGCCACAGGCCATACAACCCGGCCAACACCAGAAGCACAGCCAGGCCACCGTCAAGCGGGCTGCCGCCTACGGGGGGATCCCCTCCTCCCGGACCCCCGGGAGGGGGATCGGGCTGGGCCCGGAGCCCTGCCGATCCGGCGGAGCATAAAAACGCCAGTAAGGTCAGTATCCGGTGCATATCCTCTGAATGTGAGCCCCCATGTTGCAAAATTACGATAATGCTTTGGCACCAGACCTTGTCAGATCAACTGCTGCGCACCCGTTTCAGGACGATGTTGCGGAGCGCCCTGCCCAGGTACCGCAGGTCTGTGCGCAACGGTGCCCTGCGGTATGATTCCAGGTACTTCCGCTCAGATTCCATGATCTCCTCCAGGGTTTCCGGAAGATCGGCATAATAGGGTGGGATCAGCCCGGGCCGGTACCTGATCCTCAGGTTGCGAAGTCCCTCGTCGTACAGCTCAAAATAATGCCGGCTCAGCGGCCTTACGCCCACCAACTTGATCTCCCCCTTCAGCAGGTTGAGGAGCATGGGCAGCTCATCCAGCCAGAGACGGCGCATGAAACGGCCCAGGGTGGAAATTCGGAAATCATGATTGAACTTGCCCCCGTTCTTCAGTGCATGCTTCTCGTAAACAAAGTCCTGCAGGAATTCCGAATAGGCATGCATGGTGCGGAATTTATACACCATAATGGTCTTCCCGTGCTTGCCCACCCGAGGCAAACGGATCAGAAAACCTTCATTGGACCGGGGCTCGGGCTGGGGTGGCTTCTGTTTCTCCGCAACAAAGAACAAGAACTTCCCAATGGTCTTCTCATCTCTGATCCTGAAGCCAGCCGCACAGAGGCGGCCGAAGGTCTCCGCCCTGGACAACACCTTGTTGTTGCCCCGGGTAAGCAGGAAATGCAGCCTGCGGGTGGCTTTGAGCTTGGGGAAGATGCGCTTCACCAGAAAATCGAGGGCATAGTAAAGGTAGTTGAGCCCCGGAGGATACTTGGCCAGCAGACGCTTCTTGCGCAGGACATAGGTCTCCACACAGCCAATATAAACGCCGCCGATCCCCAGCTTCTCATTCACGGCATGAAAGAAAGGGTTCAGCTGCTGGATGTCATTGGTTCTCCTGAAGTTGATGATAGCGAGGAACGCCTCGTCATGCTCCTTCTGAATGTTAAACAGGGTAGTGGTGGACAGCATCAGCGTGTCCGCAGAGCCCAGGTCGCAGTACTGGCTGATGTAGGCATAGGCTTCATGCCCTATGGATTCGATCAGGAGGTTTTCCATGCGCTGAATCGGGCCAAAGGTATCGATTTCCCGTCCAATCTATTCCTGCATGCGCCCCGGGGTGACCCTGCACCGCGGAATTTCCCTTTCCTGATCCTCAAGACAGGCAAATGCAGTGCCCGCAAGAAATCACGCCATCTTGTATATGATCTGCATTCTGCCTACACTTGCTGACGGAAATCCATAACCTGGCTGAAGCCCCCGGGCAGGCATAGCGGCGCCTGTGTATCCCGGGATTCAACTGGAATACGGCAATGAAACGTTTCTCTATCATAGGCTTGCTCCTGCTGTGGGCGATCCTGGCCCAGGGTCAGACGCTGACCATACGGGACCTGCATTCGCGCCTTCCGCTGGAAGGCGTAGTGCTGATCAGTGAGGTCCCTCCCGTATATGCGGTGACCAATGCCCATGGGCAGGCCGGCATTTCAGCCTTCAGGGGCGCAGAAACCATCCAGGTGCGGAGTCTCGGCTATGTCACGCTGGAGCTCAGTTACCGCCAGATGCAGGACTCCGGTTTTGTGCTGCACCTGGTTCCTTCGGCCCTCGATCTCGACCAGGTGGTGGTATCTGCCACGCGCTGGAGCCAGGCCTCGCGCAACGTACCCTCCCGCATCCTGTCCATCAGTCCCCGGGAAGTTGCCCTCCAGAACCCCCAGACTGCGGCCGATATGCTGGGAATAACAGGCAAGGTGTTCATCCAGAAAAGCCAGCAGGGCGGCGGTAGCCCCATGATCCGGGGATTCGCGGCCAACCGCCTGCTGTACACCGTGGATGGGGTACGCATGAACACTGCCATTTTTCGTGGGGGCAACGTGCAGAATGTGATCAACCTCGATCCCTTCGCCATCGAAAAGACGGAGACCCTGTTCGGCCCCAGTTCGGTGATCTATGGCAGCGATGCCATCGGGGGGGTGATGAGCTTCCAGACCCTTACGCCCCAGCTATCCCTGGACGACCAGCCCCTGATCTCGGGCAAGGCCATTACACGCTATTCCTCAGCCAATCAGGAACGTACAGGGCACCTCAATTTCAATATCGGATGGAAACGATGGGCCCTGGTGACCAGCTTCAGCTCCTGGGATTACGACCACCTGCGTCAGGGGAGCCACGGCCCGCAGGAATACCTCAAGAAGGTATACGCACAGCGCCAGGACAGCCTGGATGTAGTCATCACCCAGGATGACCCCTTGCTCCAGATCCCCTCGGCCTATGCCCAAGTGAACCTGATGCAGAAAGTGAGGTACAGTCCGGATGCACACTGGGATCTGCAGTATGGGTTCCATTATTCCACCACCTCGTCCTATGGGCGCTATGACCGGCATAACCGCTACCGTAACGGCACCCTGCGCTATGCTGAATGGGATTATGGACCCCAACGCTGGATGATGCACCATTTCTCCCTGGCCCATCAGGGGAAGAGCATCTGGTATGACCGCCTGAGCCTTCGCCTGGCAAAGCAATCCTTCGAAGAAAGCCGGATCGACCGTTCTTTCAACAGCCCCGAGCGCAACACCCAGAAGGAAGAGGTTGAGGCCTGGTCGGTCAATCTCGACCTTAGCCGGCAGGCCGGCTCCCGGAACACCCTGTTCTATGGAATGGAGTACGTATACAACACGGTAGCATCCCATGGCCTGCTCAGCGATATTGTTCAGGGTACCGCCCAGGCAGGCCCTTCCCGTTACCCTTCATCGGAATGGCGTTCCCTGGCTGCCTACCTCAGTCATGAGCTCCGCCTGTCAACCCATCTGACCCTGCAGGGAGGCCTCAGGTACAACCATTACAGCCTGGACGCAGACTTTAATAACAATGCCCCGTATTATCTCTTTCCCTTCACCAGCGCCACCCTCAGCAAGGGGGCCATTACCGGCAGCCTTGGGGCGGTATACCGGCCGTCAGGAGCCTGGGCATTCAGGGCCAATCTGGGTACTGCCTTCCGTTCACCCAATGTGGATGATGTGGGCAAGGTGTTCGATTCTGAGCCCGGAACGGTCACCGTTCCTAATCCGGGGCTGAAAGCGGAGTATGCCTGGAATGCCGACCTGGGGGTCGTCCGGGTGCTGGGCGATGCGGTCAAGCTGGACTTCACAGGCTATTATACCGTGCTCCAGGATGCCCTGGTGCGCAGGGATTATTTGCTTAACGGACAGGACAGCATCCCCTATTTCGGCGAGATGAGCAAGGTGCAGGCCATACAGAACGCTGCGGTGGCCTACGTATACGGCCTTCAGGCTGGGGTGGAGGTCCGGTTGCCTGCGGGGTTCGCCATACTGGCCGACCTCAACCTTCAACGCGGAGAGGAGGAGCTGGACGACGGGACTACCAGTCCCTCCCGCCATGCCGCACCCTGGTTCGGGGTGAGCCGGCTGCGATACCGCCACAACGGGCTCAGCCTTGAGTTGAACGTTCAGTGCCAGGGTGAGAAATCGCATGCCAATCTCCCGCAGGAGGAGCGGGGCAAGGACGAGATCTATGCCCAGGATGCTGAGGGGAACAACTACGCGCCCTCCTGGTACACGCTGAACCTGAAGGCGATGGTACAGCTCAACGAGACCTTCAGCCTGAGCGGGGGCATGGAAAACCTTACCGATCAGCGTTACCGGCCTTACAGCTCGGGCATTTCCGGGGCCGGCCGTAACTTCATACTGAGCCTGAAAGCAGACTTCTGAGCCCCGCATGTAACATCCCCCCGGACTGGCACGTCCTACGCTCCGTCAATGTTTCATCAAGCTATACCCACCCCAACGCTTTCGATCAACCCATAATCACCAGCGACCATGACGAGTTTCAAAGCCCGTTCGTTCAACTTCATGATCAGAAATGGCCACCTTATACGCGGCCGTTGGAGGAAGGAGACCTTTGATATGACCACCTCCATTCCGGACTTCCGTGAGCGTTGTGAGCGCGGGGCAGCCCGGTTTGGAAAGGTGCCTGAGAACGTGGAGCTGATGCCGGAATCCCTGGCCGGGATGAAGGCCGAATGGTTGGTGCCCCGGGGAGCTGCCGCGGATAAGCTGATCCTGTATGCACATGGGGGCGGGTATGTGTCCGGCTCCTGCAACGACCACCGGGGCATCATTTCCGGTTTCGCCCGCTATGCCGGGGTCCGTACCCTGTTGTATGAGTACCGGCTGGCACCCGAACACCCCTTTCCTGCTGCTCTGGAGGATTCGGTGAGCGTATACCGGGCTTTGCTGGAGTCAGGTTATGCCCCTGATCATATCCTCATCGCCGGGGAATCGGCCGGGGGGGGACTGGCCCTGGCCACATTGCTGGCCCTGAAGGAAGAAGGGGTACCCCTTCCGGTGGCCTGCCTGGCCATATCGCCCTGGACCGACCTGACCTGCTCCGGGGCTTCCTACCGGACCAAAAACCACCTCTCCCCTGCCCCCCTGGAGTCCTGGACGGTGTTCAGCCGGCATTATGCCGGGGCCCAAGACCCGTCCAATCCCTTGATTTCCCCCTTGTTCGGAGAACTGCAGGGGCTCCCCCCCCTCTTCATTAATTCAGGGGAGTCCGATGAGCTTTTCGATGATGGAAAGAATTTCGCCCTTAGGGCACGGGAAGCCGGAGTGGAGGTCACCTTCAGGGCCGGCCGGGATATGGTGCATTGCTACCCCCTGCTCGCCCCTATGTTCCCTGAAGCCACCCAGGCCATGGAAGAAATGGCGGACTTCATCCGCCACCACCTTAACCTGGGTTGATCAGGGCTCAACGCCTGGTGTTGTAGTAGTTGACCTCTTCTTCGGTCTCGGCCTCGGAAAGCTGCAACCAGTAAGCCGGGGTCACCCGCTTGCCGCTGAGCGATACCAGACGGCGCTTGTATACGTCTACCACTGCATGAAAGAGCAGGTCGGTGACCCCCAGCCTGAAGGTCTCCGGACCTTCTTCCCCGCTGTCCTTCTCCATCTTCACCTCATAGCCGTTGTGCTCCAGCAGTCGCTTCAGGAATGTGGCCCGTTCGGCGCTGATGCCGGCTTCGACCAGGGTACACCTTACGCCCCCTATCTCTTCAACGATATGTTTGCCTTTGTTCAGTGACATGGTTCAGGAATTAGAAGATGAACAGCAGATAGGTCATGTCGTACAGGTATTCATAGATCCAGCTGATGAACCCGACGGCAAAGGTACCAGCCACGCAGAGGGCCAGGGCCATGCGGGTGCTCAGGCTGCTCCTGAACGGGGCGATCGGATGGTCGCTCTTCTCGATGAACATGGCCTTCACCACGCGCAGATAGTAGTACAGGGAGATGGTGGCGTTAAGTACAGCGATCAGCACCAGGATGTAATAGCCCTTGCTGGCTGCCGAGGTGAACAGAAAGAATTTCCCGAAGAAACCGGCCACCGGGGGTATGCCGGCCAGTGAGAACAAGGCCAGCATCATGGTGAGCGATAGCATGGGGTTGGTCTTGTACAGGCCGTTGTAATCATTGATGTTCTCCTTGCCGGTCTTGTCGGAAATGCTGATGGCTACCCCGAAGGCGCCCAGGTTGGTGAACACATAAACCAGGATGAAATAGACTACCGTAGTGAGCCCCAGGTGCGGCCCACCCATGATCCCCAGCAGGATGAAACCAGCCTGTGCGATGGAGGAAAAGGCAAGGAAGCGCTTGATGTTGTTCTGGCGCACGGCGAAGAGGTTGGCCAGCGTCATGGTGAGGATGGCCAGGACGTACAGCAGTTCCTGCCACAGCGGCTCCAGCATGGGGAATACTGAAAACAGCACAATGGAGAAGATGAAAATGGCCGCGCCCTTGGAGATTACGCTGAGATAGCTGGTGACGCTGATGGGCGCCCCTTCGTAAACGTCGGCAGTCCAAAAGTGGAAAGGCACCAGGGAGATCTTGAAGCCCATACCGGCCAGGAAGAAGATGAAGCCCAGCACTTGCAGGGGCTGCTCACCCATATGGGCAGCCACTTCGGTGAAATAGATGGATCCCGTGGAGGCATAGATCATCGAAAGGCCATACAACAGCACCCCGGAAGAGAGGGCCGAAGAGAAGATGAACTTGATGCCGGCCTCTGCAGAGGAATTGCGGAACTTGTCGTAGGCCGCCAGGGCAGCCATAGGGATACTGGCCAGCTCGAGCCCGAGGTAGAACATCAGGAAATCCCCCGAAGAGATCATATAGAACATGCCCACCAGGGTGCTGAGCATGATGAGGTAGTATTCGCTCACCTTGTCCAGGTTCTCCTCCTTGCGCAGCCATTCGGCCGAGAGGAGCATCACGATCAGCACCCCGATGTTCAGGATATTCTTCATCGAAACGATGAGCCCGTTGGTGCGGTACATATCCCCGAAAAGCTGTCCGGACTCGGCCGGAAGGAACCCGGCCAGGGTGCTGAGTAAGAACAGGCCGATGGAGACCGGGATGATGGCCTTGCGGTTCGCTTTGCCCACGAAGATCTCCATGAGCAGGATCAAAATGATCACCGCCAGGAGCAGCACCTCGTGCCGCATGATGAAAAACTGTGAAAGGTCCACGTTCGTCAGTTTTTAATGTCCATTACTATTATACCACGGCCAGCAGCCGGCTTACAATGGGGCCCAGGCTGTTCATGATGGTGTCGGAAAGCCAGAAGGGGAACATCCCGATGCCGGCGATGGCCACCAGCAGGGTGATGGTGCTGAGGCGCTCATACCATCTGGCGTCGGTCAGCAGGTTGTAATCCGTGTTCTTCACCGGTCCCAGGAGCAATATCCCCACCACGCGCAGGATATACACCGCAGTGATGACGATGGAGGAAATGGCGATGATGGTCGCTGCGCGATGGAAGATGTCGGGATGCTGGAAGGCACCTACGAAGATGGTCATCTCGGCCACAAAGCCGCTGAGCCCCGGCAGCCCGAGGGAAGCGAGGCCGGCGATCACGTAGACGACCGAGAGGAAGGGGATCACCTTCATCAGGCCGCCCATCTGGTCGATCATGCGGGTATGGGTACGCCCGTAGATCATGCCGATCAGGGCAAAGAAGAGGGCCGTCATCAGACCGTGGGAGATCATCTGGAGGATGGCGCCGTCCATGGCGGTCTCATTCATCATCAGCAGGGCAAAGAGTACCAGCCCGCAATGGCTCACCGAGGAATAGGCGTTGATGTACTTGAGGTCTTTCTGCCAGATGGCCCCGAAGGCTCCGTACACCACGCTGATCGTGGTGAGGATGATGAAGATCCACGCCATCTCGTTGGCCGCCTCAGGCAGCAGGAACATGGCCACGCGGAAGCAGCCGTATCCGCCCAGCTTCATCAGCACCCCGGCATGCAGCATGGATACGGCCGTTGGTGCCGAAGCGTGACCGTCAGGCGACCAGGTGTGGAAGGGAAACAGGGCCCCCAAAACGCCAAATCCTACGAAGAGGAAGGGAAAGAAGAGGCGTTGCATCTCCACAGGAATATGCACCTTGGCAATCTCCAGGATGTTGAAGGTCAATGGCCCCCCATCGGGTGCCGAATAGAAGTAAAGCCCCAGCAACCCTACCAGCAGCAGGGCGGAACCGCCCATCAGCATCAGGGTGAGCTTCATGGCCGAGTATTCCTTGGGACCGCTGCCCCAGATGCCGATGAGCAGGTACATCGGGATCACGGCGATCTCGTAGAACAGGAACATGGTGAACAGGTCCAGGGAGATGAAGAACCCGAACACCCCCGTGGCCAGCAGGATGAGGGAGATGAAGAACTCCCGCGCCAGGTTATCCACTTCCCAGGAGGCAAACACCCCGGCAAACACCACGATGGCCGTAAGGGCGATCATCGACACCGCGATGCCGTCCACCCCGATGGCATAGTGGATATTGAGCATGGGGAACCACAGGATATCCTGCGTAAAGACCATTTCATCGGTGATGCCGATGGCCCTGAGGTCGAGGTAGGCGAAGATGAGGTAGGCCGCCAGCAGCAGCTGGATGCCCATCCCAATGGCCGAAACCACACGGGCGCCCTTGAAGTCCTTGGTGAACAGGATCGCGAAGACCGTAAGGACGGGAACGATGACGAAGAGATTCAATATACTCATAGGGCCGGGACTTTAGAAGAGGAAATAGGCAAAGGTGAGCACCAGGACCAGCACGCCGGCGACGAAGAAGACGGCGTAGTGCTGCAGTTGTCCGGACTGCAGCTGGCGCGTGCGGTAGGAGGAGAACTCCACCACCCAGGCCACCTTGTTCATGGTGCCGTCTACCAGGTGGCGGTCGAACCAGGCCACCGGGCGCGAGATCAGGTTGAAGATGATCTTCTTGGTGACAAAGAGATAAACTTCGTCGATATAGAACTTATGGTACACGGTGCGGTAGAAACCGCCCAGTGCTTTGGCGATACGGTCGGGAACCGTAGTCTCCCTGCGGTACATCAGCAGGGCCACCAGGATGCCCAGCAGGCCGATGGCCACCGAGGGCACGGCGATGTTCATGTGGATCTCGCCATGATGGGGGATACCGTCGCTGGAGACGAATTCGCCGAATGGAATGAACCCTGCAAAGATGGAGGCCACTGCCAGGAGCATCAGCGGAATGGTCATGGTGAGCGGGGACTCGTGGGGAGTGTGGTGGTAATGGGTTTCCTTGCCCCAGAAGACCGAGAAATACAGCCTGAACATATAGAAGGCCGTGAGGCCGGCTACGGCGAACTCGATGAAGAACAACAGCTTGTCATGGTGCCAGGCGGCAGCCAGGATCTCATCCTTGCTCCAGAAGCCCGAAAGCGGGGGAACGCCGGCAATGGTGAGGCAGGCAATGAGGAAAGTGAGGTGGGTGATGGGGAGGTACTTTCGCAGCCCGCCCATCTCGTACATATAATTGGAATGCACGGCATGGATGATGGCTCCGGCCCCGAGGAAGAGCAGGGCCTTGAACATGGCGTGGGTGCTCAGGTGGAACATGGAGGCGGTGAAGCCCAGCCCGTGTTCACCATAGCCTGAAACGCCCAGGGCCAGCATCATATACCCGATCTGCGACAGGGTGGAAAAGGCCAGCACGCGCTTGATGTCGAACTGGGTACAGGCAATCACCGCGGCAAACAGAGAGGTAAAGCCCCCGATGTACGCGATCACATTCAGACTTTCTGGCGTTACCATAATGAACACCGGGAACAGCCTGGCTACAAGGTACACCCCGGCAACAACCATGGTAGCGGCATGGATGAGGGCCGATACCGGAGTCGGACCTTCCATGGCGTCGGGCAGCCAGATGTGCAGGGGGAACATGGCCGATTTGCCGGCCCCGCCCATGAAGATGAGCAGCATGGCCCAGGTGACGGCCGAGGCGCCCATGAAGGTGAGCCCCGCCCCGCGGATCGTTTCTATGCCTTCCGGACTGGTGAGGGTCTTGAAGTCGAAGGTGCCGGTGATGTAAGACAGCAGCAGCAAGCCCACCAGGAAGCCGAAGTCGGCAAAGCGGGTCACGATGAAAGCCTTCTTTGAAGCAGCCACGGCCGAGGGCTTGTCATAGTAGAAGCCGATCAGCAGGAAGGAGGAAACACCCACCAGCTCCCAGAAGATGTACATCTGGAAGATGTTGGTGGCCACCACCAGCCCGAGCATGGAAAAGGTAAAGAGGGAAAGGAAGGCATAGAAACGGGAGAAGCCCTTCTCTCCCTTCATATAGCCCAGGCTATAGATATGCACCATAAACGACACGATCGACACCACCAGCAACATCATCACGGCGATGGGATCGAGCATCACCCCCATGTCGATGTGCAGGGTGTCGGTGAAGGCCAGCCAGGTATAGCTTCCGGCGACTATCTTCTGGTACACCCCGTCAACCATTCCGTCAACAAAGAAGTATTGATAGGCCGTGATAAAGGAAAGGAGCGTGATCACGCCCAGTCCGACGGTACCCACAATGCCCGACACTATGGGCTTGAAGTACATTCCCGTCAGTCCGATGAGCAGGAAGAGCAGGAAGGGGATCAGCGGGATCCAGATCGTATAGAGAAAGTCCATCGTCGTCTGCTTTAGTGTTTCATTTCACTTACGTTCTCCACATTGATGGTGGTGAACCGGCGGTAGATGTTGATGATGATCGCGATGGCCACCGAGGCTTCAGCCGCGGCTATGGCCACCACAAACAGGCCGAAGAAATGCCCTTCGAGATGATGGGGGTACAGGAACCTGTTGATGGCCAGGAAATTGATATTCACCGAGTTGAGAATCAGTTCAATGGCCATCAATATGGTAATGAGGTTCTTGCGTACGATGAACCCCCAGACCCCGATGAAAAACATCAGGGTGCTCACGATCAGGATATATTGCAGCGGGATCTCGTGCATGGCGTGACTTATTGTTTGGTTTCTTTTCTGGCGATGATGATGCCGGCGATCATGGCGGCCAGCAGCAGCACGCTGATGACCTCGAAGGGCAGCACATACCCGTTGCGGTCCACGCTCAGCAGGGCGTGGCCGATGGTGTGCATATCGGGGGTTATCGCCGGCTCGGTGGAGGGGACGAAGGTGTGGTTGAGGATGGTGTAGATGGCGGTGGCGCTGCCCAGCACGGCTATACCTCCCCCCAGCAGCAGGTTGGCCAGGAGGGGCTTGTCGAACTTGTGGGTGACGTGGCTGGTGAGCAGGATGGAAAAGATGATGAGCACTACGATACCGCCCGCGTACAGCGTCACCTGCACACCGGCCATGAACTCATAGCCCAGCATGAAGTAGAAGCCTGCGGTGGCCACCAGCACGAAGAGCAGGGAAACGGCTGCGCGCAATATCCTTTTGGAGAATATGGTGAGCAGGGAGAATACCAGGATCACTCCCGACAGCAGCCAGAACATGGTGAGGTTGGTTGTCATGCCTTGATCTCTTTTGCGGTGGACTTGGGTTCCTTCTTCAGGGACGAGCCCGGCTGGTTCAACACCTTGGTTAACTTGTGACGGTCATAGACGGCGTGCTCAAACTCGTTGCCCCAGGCCAGGGCATCCGAGGGGCAGGTCTTCACACAGAGGCCACAGAACGTGCACATCGAAAGGTGGTAGATGTGCTTGTCGATGCGCTTCTCCTTCTTTCCTTCCTCGTTGATCACCGTCTCGGTGAGGATCTCGATGGAGCCGTTGGGGCAGTTGATCTCACAGATGCCGCAACCGGTGCAGCGGTGCTGGTTGTTCTCGTCGTGGGGCATGATGACCTCGCCCTTGAAACGCTCGAACATCACCAGCTTGTCCCGGTTCTCGGGGTACTGCTGGGTAACGATCTGCCGCGGGTGGAAGAAATAGTACCCGGTGACGCGCATCCCCTGGATGAGCGACCACACCCCCTGGAAAATATCTTTGAAATAGTTGATTATCACATTCATGGCTCAGGATCTTAGAAATGCCATCCCAGGAGGACGACCAATGCGATCAGCACGGTATTGATCAGGCTCAGCGGCAGCAGGTACTTCCATTCCAGGGTCAGGATCTGGTCGATCCTCAGGCGGGGGAAGGTCCACTTGAACCACATCATTAGATAGATGACGAAGGCCACCTTCAGGAAGAACCACACCAGGGGCGGGATGTAGGCCATCACGGTATTGAAACCCTCCAGTCCGCCGAACTGCAGGGGCATCCATCCGCCCAGGAAAATGGTGACGGCAATGGAGGCCACGATGAACATGTTCATGTATTCGGCCAGGAAGAAGAAGGCGAAGCGTATGCCCGAATACTCGGTATGGAATCCGGCGGTGAGCTCCGACTCGGCCTCGGCCAGGTCGAAGGGGCCACGGTTGGTCTCGGCGGTGGAGGCGGTGATGAAGAGCAGGAAGGCGATGAAGGCAGGGATATGGCCTTTGAAGATCCACCATCCGTCGGCCTGGCTCTCCACTATGCCCGAAAGCTGCATGGTTCCGGCAAAGATGACGATGGACAGCAGCGACAGCCCCACGCTCAGCTCGTAGCTCACCACCATGGCCCCGCTACGCATGGCGCCAATGAGGGAGTACTTGTTATTGCTCGACCAGCCGGCCAGCAGGATGCCGATGACCCCCATGGACGACACGGCGAACACATAGAACACCCCGATGTTCAGGTCGATGGCGTGCAGCCCCCTGGCAAAGGGAATGGCGGCAATGGCCATGAACGAGGCGATGATTACAATGAAAGGCGCCAGGTTGAACAGGATCTTGTCGGCATGCTTGATGGGGATCAGCTCCTTCATCAGCAGCTTGATCAGGTCGGCGATGGTCTGGAAGATGCCGAATGGCCCTACGCGGTTGGGCCCGAGACGGTTCTGCATGAAGGCGCAGACCTTGCGTTCGGCATACACCAGGAACAGCCCCACCAGGGCGTAGAAGGCCAGGATCACTACCCCCACGATGGTCAGCTCGGCCACGGTGGCCCAGAACGGCGTCAGGTTCTCCTGAAGCAGCCGGTCGATGTCCTGGGTGAATGAAGTGAAATCGTAGATATCGAACCTCATGGCGTATTATCGGTCTATGTCAGGAATAACTAAGTCGAGGGAACCGCCCAGGGCCACCAGGTCGGCGATCTTGCAGCCCACCCCGATCTTGCTCATCACGAACATATTGGAGAAGTTGGGCGTACGGAAGTGGATGCGGTAGGGCGTCTTGTTGCCATCGCTCACGATGTACACCGCCAGCTCGCCGCGGGCGGTCTCCACCCGTTGGAAATACTCCCCGGCGGGCAGCTTGATGATGGCCTTCATCTTGGCGGTATAGTCCCCTTCGGGAATATTGTCGATGAGCTGCTCGATGATGTGCATGGACTCCCACATCTCCTGAACCCTCACCTTGTAGCGGGCCCAGGTGTCGCCATCGGTATGCAGGCACTCGGTGAATTCCACCTTATCGTAAGCACTGTAAGGCTGGTGCTTGCGCACATCGCAGGCGAAGCCGGAGCCGCGGCCCGAAGGACCGGTGACCCCATAGGAAATGGCGTCTTCCTTCGAAAGCAGGCCGATGCCCTTCACCCGGTTCTGGAAGATCACGTTGCCGGTAAGCAGCTGGTCGTATTCCGGGAGCTTCTTGCGGAAGTACTTCAGGAACTCCTTCACCCGCTTCTGGAAATTGGGATGGATGTCGTGCATCAAGCCTCCGGGCAGATAATAGCTGTGCAGCAGCCGGGATCCGAAGGACTCCTCGAAGATGTCGAGAATTTTCTCACGATCGCGGAGGCCATAGAAGAAGGTGGTGAGCGCTCCCAGGTCCATGCCGAAGGCGCACCACCACAGCTGGTGGGAGGCCAGGCGCTGCAGCTCAGCCAGTATGGTGCGCACATATTTCACGCGCTCGGGGACTTCTACCTGCAAGGCGCTTTCGGCGGCGAGGCATACGGCCTCGTTGTTCATCAGTGCCGAGAGGTAGTCCATCCGGTCGGTGAGGTGGATAATCTGGGGGTAGGGGAGCTTCTCGCTCATCTTTTCGATACCCCGGTGGATATAGCCCACATGGGGGACCACCCGCTCCACCAGTTCGCCTTTCAGGGCCAGCTCTAGCCGGAGCACCCCGTGCGTCGACGGGTGCTGGGGCCCCATATTTATAATGTACTCATCGTTCTCGCCGATGAAGAGGTTGAGGGTGCTGGTTTCTGTCGACATACCTTAACGCTCTATGATGTTGATCTCGTCCACGTAGTCCTTGCGCAGGGGATGACCTACCCAGTGATCTTCCAGGAAGATGCGCCGCATATCCTGGTGTCCGTTGAAGTGTACCCCGAACAGGTCGAACACTTCACGCTCCTGGTACTCGGCCGTAAGCCAGAGGTCGGATACGGTGTCGGCTTCGGCCTTTTCACGGTCCGTCAACTTCTGCTTCAGCACCAGGGTATGCCCCAGGGCAGAGGAATGCAGGTGGTAGACCAGGACGATATGGTCAGGATAGTCCACGGCAGTCATGCTGATGAGGTAGTCGAACTGCAGCGCGGCATCTGAACGCAGGGCCTTGCAGAGGTCCCTGAACCCGGCCGTTGGGGCGAGGACCTCCGTCAACTGGGCGTTCTCCGGAAATTCCAGCCCCGGGGCGAGGCGGGCGATCGCTTCCTTGAGTTGTTCTCTTTCCATAATTCTTAGATAAATCCCTTGGCGGGGTCCCTGAGGTCACTGATGGATTCTCCCTTGATCTTGCGCTGTAACTGCATCACGCCATACAGCAGGGCTTCCGGACGGGGAGGGCAGCCCGGCACATATACGTCCACCGGGATCACATGGTCCACGCCCCTCACCACCGAATAGGTGTTGTAGAAGAAGGGCCCGCCCGAAACGGCGCAGGCGCCCATGGCGATCACGTATTTGGGGTCGGCCATTTCATCGTAGAGGCGTTTGAGCACGGGGGCCATCTTGTGCACTATGGTGCCGGCCACCACGATCACGTCGGCCTGGCGCGGGGTGGCGCGATATACCTCTATCCCGAAGCGGGCGAAGTCGTGGCGCGAGGCCCCGGTGGCCATCATTTCGATGCCGCAGCAGCTGGTAGCGAAAGTGAGGGGCCATACCGAGTTGGAGCGCCCCCAGTTGATGAGGCTGTCCAGCGTAGTCAACAGCACATTGCTGCCGCTTTTCTGCAGCATTTCGAGGGTTTCATTGTCTTTGAAATCCTCATGCTTCATCGATTTTATCTTTATACCCATTTCAAGGCTCCTTTCTTCCAGGCGTAAATAAGACCCAGGACCAGCACGAAGAAGAAGATGAGGATCTCTATGAAGGCCCTCATGCCTATCTCCTTCATTACCACGGCCCAGGGGAAGATGAATACCGTCTCCACGTCGAAGATCAGGTAGATGATGGCGAAGAGGTAATAACCCACGTTGAACTGTATCCACGCGGAGGAGTTTACCTCGATGCCGCATTCATAGGGCTCGAACTTCACCGGGTTGTAGGATCGGGGGGCGGCATACCAGGAGAACAGGATGGCGCCTCCGACCAGTACGGTCCCCACGATGAAGAATAGTACCAATGCCTCGGAACTCATAGCTTAAGGTTGTTTACTCAATGTTGGGGTTTCATAGGATAAGGAACGCGAGCACCACCAGGGCGGCCACCCCGAGGATGATCAGCACCTTGCGGGTATCGTGGCTTACATTGTCACGGCACTGTGCGATCTTTCGCAGGGCGTTCTCGTCGCCGGGCAAGTGCTCCAGGGCCTTCTCATACATTTCCCTGGCCCTCACGAACAGGTCGATGGCATAGAAGTCATCCCCCCGCCGCATGAAGTCGGCGTAGTGCCTTTCAGCCGGGGTGAGGTTGCTCTCGTCGGTAGGGTGGTGTCCCATAGCGTTTCCGTCTTCGGTTCTTCAAGAATCGCGGCAAGGTAGGAAATATCCTTTCCCCTGCCCCACCCCCTTGACCCATATCAAGGCCCCCGTAGCCCTGTCCGCGTTTTCTCTCCTTTGCCGCAAGCCCGCTTCACGACGAAATAAGAAACAATCTAAATTACAGCATACGTAATGCTGAACGTATTCAGGGATGTGCGCATAGGCGCGGAGAGGGTGTATGTTCTATGTTCTGTGTTCTGTGTTCGATGTTCAATACTTCACCACAGATTACACAGATTTTCACAGAGAGAAAGTGCCTGAAGTGCCTAAAGTTGGGAGTACCCGCTCACCCTTCCTTCGTATCGGCCATGGTGCAGCTGTTGGCATTCAGGATATCCCGGATTTCCCGGATAAAAAAAGAGCCCATCAGGATCTGACAGGCTCTTTCTCATTAAAAAGAGGTTGATGCGCAAATATTAAATGACTTTAACATTTACGGCATTCAGTCCCTTTTTTCCTTCCTTGAGCTCGAACTCAACGGCATCGCCTTCGCGAATTTCGTCGATCAATCCTGACACGTGAACGAAGTGTTCCTTGCTCGTGCCGTCTTCGCTGATGAATCCAAATCCTTTGGCATCATTGAAGAATTTTACTTTTCCTGTAAGCATTGTACTGTAATTAGGTAATTGAATAATGGAGCAAAGATAAGCATAATATGTATCTTTCAGATATTCAGTAATTTATTTTTTCGCTTACCTCTTGTCCCCTGCCCATTCTTAACTTTCCTTCTTAAATCGTAATTCCGTAATCGATATTCGATATTCCCCTCTCCCTTATCTTTGCTCCAATGGAACTCACCTCTACCCAGAATCCCCGCATCAAGTCATTGCTCCTGCTCACCGAAAAGGCTGCAGAACGGCAGCTTAGCGGATTATTTGTTGTAGAAGGGCCCCGGGAGCTGGAGAGAGCCTTGAAGCATGGCTTCGTTGCCGACCAGCTTTTCCACTGTGAAGATATCTTTCCCTTGCAGGAATGGGAAGCCAGGGGTTTTTCCGCGATCAGCGGGGCCTTGTATTACCGGGTGAACCGCCATGTATTCTCCCGCATCGCCTATCGCGACGGCACGGGAGGGGTGGTGGCCGTGATGAGACAGAAGGGCCATAGCCTGGATACCTTGAAGCTCTCCGGCAATCCACTGTTGCTGGTGCTTGAATCCGTTGAAAAGCCCGGCAACCTTGGGGCTCTGCTGCGCACCGCCGATGCAGCCGGTCTCGACGGCATCATCGTTTGCGATCCCCGCACCGATATATATAATCCCAATGTGGTACGCTCCAGCACCGGCGCCTTGTTCTCCGTTCCGCTCGCCATCGCCACCACCGGCGAAGTCATTGCCTGGCTCGATCAGCGGGGAGTGAAGAATTACTGCACCTCACTCGCGGCTTCTGTGCCATACCACGAGGCAGATATGAAAGGTCCTTTGGCCATCGTGATGGGTGCCGAAGCGGAGGGGCTTTCCGAAACCTGGATCCGGGCAGCGGATGAGAACATTCTCATTCCGATGCGCGGCACCGCTGATTCGCTCAACGTCTCGGTCAGTGCAGCCATTGTGGTGTTTGAGGCGCTGCGGCAGCGGGAAGGAGTGTGAGAGGAGGGAGGCAAAGAATATCGAATATCGATTAACGAATGTCGATTTCGGAAGTCAGCTAGCGCGCGTCTGTGACGCGTGCTTACGGGCTGCTCGTCTCTGACGAGCTAAAATGATCCTGCACGTAACCATCAATTTTCAGTTAGCGCGCGTCTGTGACGCGTGCTTACGGGCTGCTCGTCTCTGACGAGCTGAAAATTATTCTGCACGTAACTATCAATTTTCAGCCATTCAGTTAGCGCGCGTCTGTGACGCGTGCTTACGGGCTGCTCGTCTCTGACGAGCTGAAAATTATTCTGCACGTAACTATCAATTTTCAGTTAGCGCGCGTCTGTGACGCGTGCTTACGGGCTGCTCGTCTCTGACGAGCTAAAATTATCCTGCACGTAACCATCAATTTTCAGTTAGCGCGCGTCTGTGACGCGTGCTTACGGGCTGCTCGTCTCTGACGAGCTAAAATTATCCTGCACGTATCCATCATTTTCCAGCGATTCAGCAAATTTCGTCGCGTTGCAAACGCGATGCTCCCAGTTAGCGCGCGTCTGTGACGCGTGCTTACGGGCTGCTCGTCTCTGACGAGCTGAAAACTATTCTGCACGTAAGTATCAATTTTCAGCCATTCAGCCTACATCATCGCGTTACAAACGCGATGCTCCCGGGCACGCGTCGCAGACGCGCGCCAGCTTGTTTTCAGCCATTCAGCCTACATCATCGCGTTGCAAACGCGATGCTCCCGGGCACGCGTCGCAGACGCGCGCCAGCTTGGAACATCATAAGCCCCGAAGGGGCGCCCTGTCATTTGCGGGCGATCTCGAAGGTCCGGTGCAGAATGTCCCCGTTAGATAGCATAGTACCGAGAAGATAGATGCCTGCCGGCATAGAATGGACATCAATTGAGGTTGAGGCGGCACCAGATAGGAGGGTTTCATACACCGTCCTGCCACCCAGGTCGCGGATCCATACCTTTTCCATTGTTGCGTCTTCAGTTGGCAGACTGAAATAGAGGATATCACCGGCAGGATTCGGGAAAAGCTGCAGGTCTGTTTCCGGAAACCCTCGGTTCGTCGCTCCTGTGGAGTTTTCGATCTCGATGACAAAATAGAGGGAGTTATTCTCTGAAATATCGTTCCAGTACCCCGCGCTTCCAAGGGGCCAGTTAGTTAGTGCCAGGCCCAACCCATCCTGCCCGCTGCCGTAGTTGTCGGGCTCGCTGCCAAACCCGCTGCTTCCCCAATGGGTGTAACTCCCCCCCACCGCGCTGCCGGTGTAGTTGCCCTGCCAGAACTGCGTTCCGTTGCTGTCATTGTTCCCATCCCACATCCATTTTCCTTCCTGGCCCAGGTCGTTGCCGCCGATCCAAACATAGGAGGCACCCCCTCCGTCGGGGGCCACGGTAAGGGAGTTGGTGATACCGGACTGTGTGAGGAAATAATTGAGCGAATCCTGCTCCTGGGCGCTGCCGATCTCCGCCAGGTAGCCCCCGCGCTCCACGGCGCAGGCCGCCGCACTCACCCAGTTCTTGTTCTGCTTGACGATCTCATACGTCTTCCCGCTATACGTGAAACTCACTATATTGGCCGGGTCGGCACAGGGCTGGGAAAACAGCGCCAGGCTTGATCCGAGCCATAGCGCCAGGGTAAGGAAATTGTTCATTTGCTGATGATTGGGGTATAGCAAAGGTATAGCATTATTCATCGCGTTACAAACGCGATGCTCTCAGCTAGCGCGCGTCTGTGACGCGTGCGTATGAGATGCTCGTCTCTGACGAGCTAAAATTATCCTGCACGTATCCATCATTTTGCAGCGATTCAGTTAGCGCGCGTCTGTGACGCGTGCTTACGGGCTGCTCGTCTCTGACGAGCTGAAAATTATTCTGCACGTAACTATCAATTTTCAGCCATTCAGCCTACATCATCGCGTTACAAACGCGATGCTCCCGGGCACGCGTCGCAGACGCGCGCCAGCTTGTTCTGCACGTAAGTATCAATTTTCAGCCATTCAGCCTACATCATCGCGTTACAAACGCGATGCTCCCGGGCACGCGTCGCAGACGCGCGCCAGCTTGTGCTGCACGTAACTATCAATTTTCAGCCATTCAGCCTACATCATCGCGTTGCAAACGCGATGCTCTCAGTTAGCGCGCGTCTGTGACGCGTGCTTACGGGCTGCTCGTCTCTGACGAGCTGAAAATTATTCTGCACGTAACTATCAATTTTCAGCCATTCAGCCTACATCATCGCGTTACAAACGCGATGCTCCTGGGCACGCGTCGCAGACGCGCGCCAGCTTGTTCTGCACGTAACTATCAATTTTCAGCCATTCAGCCTACATCATCGCGTTACAAACGCGATGCTCCCGGGCACGCGTCGCAGACGCGCGCCAGCTTGTTCTGCACGTAACTATCAATTTTCAGCCATTCAGCCTACATCATCGCGTTACAAACGCGATGCTCCTGGGCACGCGTCGCAGACGCGCGCCAGCTTGTTCTGCACGTAACTATCAATTTTCAGCCATTCAGCCTACATCATCGCGTTGCAAACGCGATGCTCCCGGGCACGCATCGCAGACGCGCGCCAGCTTGTGCTGCACGTAACTATCAATTTTCAGCCATTCAGCCTACATCATCGCGTTACAAACGCGATGCTCCCGGGCACGCGTCGCAGACGCGCGCCAGCTTG
>JAKLHK010000007.1 GCA_022710185.1 Bacteroidota bacterium | reverse complement strand
TCCTGATCAAACGTCAAGAGACCAAAAAGAAATCAATGAAAATCAGACGACAGAATCATCACTTGCAATTGGCCAGGGTATAACTTAAATTAGCCCTGTCCGTGTCCGAATTCTTTGAAGACATACACCCAAAGTTTGGCAAAGGGTAAATACTTTGTTCAAATGTTGTACATTGATGGTCAAACAGAATCTGCAACATTTATCAGATAAATGATGAAATCAAAGAACCTGGATATCCTTATATTCCTGGCATTATTGGGATCGCAGCTGGTGCACGGACAGTATTCAAACACGCGTATAGATTTTAGTAGCAGCAGCGCCTATGATTTTGCAACAAATATTATCCAAGAGAACAATAACTCATATCTGATCGGCGGAGCATGTGGCAATAAGATTAATCCCACATTACGGGCAACATGGCTTGCAAGATTAGATTCGAATGGGATAATAGTTGATACGCTTAGGATTTCAGATTCCATATCCGAATATACATTTGGGTATCCAGGTGCTTTGTCATTACTTGACAATGGTATGATTGCAATGTCCGGGTATCGGACCTATTATTCCCCAAGCACTTACTATCAAGCTTTTCTCATTATCATTGATACCGATTTTAATATTGTCCATAAGTTCGAATTTGGTGACCAAACCCCTAATCATGACACAGTGTACTATTTCTCAGGACATTCACAAACTCCAGATGGGGGCTTCGTACTGGTAGGATTGAAGTATTGTTCGACGGTTGGCTATGGCTGCATAATTAAAATTGATAGTTCAGGAAGCAAAGTTTGGGAAAGGAATTATGGTCCAGGGTATTCTGTTTTTACACATCTTTTGAGTGTACAAATGATGGGAGATTCCACATACATTGTAGGGGGATCTAAATATAATCCGGCGTACATACAATCAATAGATCCAGTTGTCCTTTCTATCGGGAGAGATGGCCAACTAAACTGGCAATATGTTGCATATGGACAATTTGCAGATTCATATGCAAGTATTCAGGTTATTGACGATACTACAATTAATATTTGCTTTGCCTATGGTAAAGCTATGTCTGGAATTAATGATGCTTACAAGGTTATTAAACTAATGGAGCTTGATAACCTTGGTCAAGTCCGGTGGATGAGAGAATATGCTACAGCCACATATAACAGAGAAGTATTGAGTTTTACCGTTAGAAGGAATGGAAATATTTTATTGGCAGGTTACACAGCTAATCCCTATCCTCATCGCCTGGGCTACCTTTTGGAGACGACTTCGGATGGAGATAGTATTTGGTATAGGGAGTACGAATATTTATCAGGAACTCATAGCAGGAATTATTTATGGGGAGTAATTGAGGACGCGGAGAATAACATAATCGCTATCGGAGAGGTCAGACCCCAACCACCGGATACTGGTTCACAGGATAGTTGGATAGTGCGGCTGGATAGTATCGGTTGTCTGTACCAGTATTGCGACACCGTCATTACTTCATCCGGACACATGAATGAAGGTATAAGTCCTCTGATTTATCCAAATCCAACCTCAAAAACGGCAAGAATCAATCTTACCACATTTTACCCGCCAGGAGACTTAATTGACATTGCAGTATTTAATTCTGTTGGCTTACTTGCCCGAAAGTTTAAAAAAAGGAATACAGGAGAACCCATGGAAATAGATTTGTATGATTTATCAGCGGGACTATACATTGTCAAGGTTAGTGATGAATCAGGAAAGTCATACCATACCAAGTTATTACTTAGGGCATCCTCAAAATAGTATACAAGTCATCCATAATATGTAAGCCTCCGGCCAACTGCCTCTTGTGAGAGTTTATGAAGACCGCACCAGGCAATGACTATTCACGAGCGGTTATTCCAATTGCAAGTCGTCAGGACTGAGCCGTCCGGGCGCACCTTAGGAAGAGGTAACCACTAACCCCCGCCACCACCGAGCCCAGCAGGATGCCCGCCTTGGCAGAATCCAGGTAGGCCGCATTGCCGGCAAAGGCCAGGCTGGCGATGAAAATGGCCATCGTAAAACCAACACCCGCCAGCATACCAACACCCAGCACCTGGCGGAAACCAAAATCTTCCGGAAGGTCTGCCAGCCCCAGGCGCACGGCCAGCCAGGTGAACAGGCTCACACCCAGGGTCTTGCCCACAAACAGGCTCAGCGCGATGGCCAGTACCAGCTGCAGGTCGAGGGAAACTCCCGAACTGAAGGAAATGCCTGCATTGGCCAGGGCGAACACCGGCATAATGAACCAGGCCACCCAGGAATGCAGCCTATGCTCCAGGTGCTGCAGGGGCGACTGCACACAACCTATCCAATCCTCCAGGTCGTCCAGCTCTTCAATCTGTTCCCTGGTAAGCACAGGGGTGGCGGGCTCGTCGGCCTCCTCCATCCGTGTACTGAAAAAACCGAGCCGCCGGGTGAAGGTATCTACCCTGATCCGCTGCCGCAGGGGAATGGTGAAGGCCATCAGTACGCCGGCCACCGTAGGATGCACGCCCGCCTTCAGGAAGAGGAACCACACCACTATAGCGACAAGAAAGTAGAGATACTTATTGTATATACTCCGCATCGAGAGGAAGGCAAGCCCTGCCAGCAACAATCCGGCCCCTCCCAGCAAGGCCCACTGCACGCCACCACTGTAGAACAGGGCGATCACCAGCACCGCACCGATGTCGTCCACAATGGCAAAGGCCGTAAGAAATACCTTGAGGCTGACCGGCACACGGTTTCCGAGCATCTGCAATATGGCCAGGGAAAAGGCGATGTCGGTGGCCATAGGCACGCCCCAGCCATCCATCGTAGCGGGATCGCGGTTAAGCAGAAGGAAGAGCGTGATGGGGATCAGCATGCCCCCCAGGGCCGCGAAAAGCGGAAGGATGGCCTTGCGGGGGGTATTGAGCCCCCCGATCAGCAGCTCCCTCTTGATCTCCAGGCCAATGAGAAAGAAGAACACGGCCATCAGTCCGTCGTTCACCCAAAGCAGCAGCGGCTTGCTGAGCTCCCAGCCGGCCGCGCTGAACCCCAACCGGGTGTCCCAGATGGCCTTATACACATCGGCCCAGGGCGAATTGGCCCAAAGGAGCGCCAGGACGGTGGCTGCGAGCAGCATGATGCCGCTCAGGCTCTCCGTCCGGATGAACTTCTGTAATGCCGTGATCATAGTCATGATTTAGGTCCGTCTAAATATACGGAACAGCAGCGAAGACCGGATGTTCAACCGGGCTCAGGTACCCCTGCCTGACCTGAGCAATGTCAGTATCCGACGGACATCCTTACTGCCGGGCAGCAACTCCCTCCAGGAGGCAGGAGATTCCCTGCGAAAGAAATGGAAGGCGGTGCCCGCACTCACGGCATAAGAGAATCCAGACGCCAGGGCCGCACCCACGGCCCCCCACAAAGGGATAAGTACCAGGGAAGCCAGCAGGGCCACAGGCATCCCCGCCAGCGAAGCCAGGGTATTGTATCGATATAATCCCTGTCCGCTGAAATGGTGACCAAGCAGCAGTACCAGCACATAGCACAGGGTTCCGGGCGCCAGGGCCCACATCATCGGCTGCAAGCCGCCAAACTCCGCCCCGAACACATACACCCACAGGCTGGAAGGCATCAGGGCGATGACCAGCACGGCCAGGGCTGTCAATGCCAGGGTGCCCCGGGTAAGCTCCAGGCTAAGCCTGCGGGTATACTCCGGATCGTTGCTGTTGCTGATCCTGGCATACTGCACCACTGCAATGCTCTTGCTTAGCAACCATACGCTTTCCATGATGGCTACGGCATTGGAATACTGCCCCAGACTGGCTGTACCGCTGAAATGATCGAGGAAATAAAAGCCCATCCTGAGACTCAGCAACTGGAAGATGTGGGCCATCTGGTTCATCGCGCCATACTCCAGCATCTGGCGGATGATGTGGCGATACGTGATATCGGCACATTCCACCGGCTTTCGCCATTCTTTCCTAAGAAAAAAGATCCCGCTCAGGGCCGAGATCCCGTAGGCCAGGTAAAGCCCGTGGACGTAATCACGGATGCTCAGCTCGGTCTTCAGGGCCCAGGGGATGCCGAGCCAGGCGAGGACGAGCAGGGGCTGGAGCAGGGAAGTCAGGTTGGCTGCGGGGACACGTTCGCGCCCGATGAGGAAATTGCTGAAGATGCCCGCCAGGGCGCAAAGCGCGGTGAGCAGGGCGACATCCGCAGCCCATACCGAGGGTACCAGGGGTACGAGCTGCAGGAAAACCCAGGCGGCCGCGCCGGTGAGCAGGCTCCATACCGCCGAAGGCAGGAGCAGCCTGAGCAGGGGAAAACGCGGCGCGAGGTAAACCAGGGCGGCGCCCGCCAGCAGGTTGGCGGCCAGCATCATCATCGCGATGGTGGTGATGATCAGGCTTTGCTCTCCCTTGCCCCCGGCGCCAAGCTGCTGCGAAAGGACTATGGCGATGCCCAGGCTGGCCACCGCCGCCATCCCCCGGGTAAATACGGTATGGAGTATGCTCCTGAACATTTACGATAACAGTTCGCGGTAAATTGCAGCCAGGGCCTCCCCTACGCTCGCCTGGCTGAAGCGCGCATTCATCGCGGCTTTCAGCTCTTCAGGGTCGTACGCCCCGAAGCGGTCCAGCATCCGGCGCATAGCATCGATCAGGGCGGCATCATCGTCCGGGTCGATAAGCATCCCAAATCTCTCTGTTACAAAGAATTCAGGCCCCCCGCTGCGGGTGGCCACCACCGGCTTGCCGCAGGCCAGGGCCTCGGCCGCAAGCACGGAAAAGGTTTCCACGCGGCTGTTCACCACCACAAAACTGCAGCGGCGGATGTGGGAGATCACCCCGGCATTGTCGAGCCGCCCGTGAAACACTATGCGCCCTTCAGGCAGTCCGCTGCCTGCCGCAAGGCTTTTGAGCAGGGCCTCATCGGGCCCGCCTCCAACGATATGCAGGTCAGCATCCCCGCGTTCCCGCGCAAGCCCGCTAAACGCCCTGATCACACCCCCTACATTCTTGTTCCGCTCCACCAGATCGGCCACCACCAGTATCCTGATCCTGCCATCGTCCGGAATAGCGTCCCCCTGCTCCTCCCCCACATCCACAACATTCGCAAGGATCTGATAGCGGGGATGATACAGTCCGCTGCCTTCCATCGCCTGCTGCAAGGAGGGCGACACCACCGTGAGCACCCTGGCCCGCGTAAGCAAAAACGAAGCCAGCTTCCGATATACCAGGGGTTTACTTTTGAAAAATCCGAAAACATAACCGGTCCAGTGCTCGGTGAGCACGATGGGAAGCCCACCCCTCACACTGAGCAACCAGGCCATCAGCATTGGTCTCAATAATACGTGGGCGTGAACAAGGTCGGGCGGGCCCTTGGAGCCGATGCAAGCTTTGTAAGCCGCCGAAATAGCCCGGAGCCAGGATCGGGCATTATGAAAACTATCCATCCAGCCCCCGGAACGATGGGGATAATAGGCGATCCATTCATCCACTCTTTCGCTTGACTGGTGCTCCAGGCGCAAGGGTAGCATCAATCCTGGATCAGACTGGGCGTAGACCACGCTTACACGGTACTGCAAAGCCGCGGCCTGGGCATGCTTGCGGATGAACACCCCCAGCTGGGGATCGAGATCGCTGGGGTACCACTTAGGCAGATATACAATATGTGGACGTTCCCCCTGCTCCATTTTCAGGCCATATTGGGTTGGGTGCCGGGGAATAACGCACTCAGGATGCGTATCGCATTCGCGTTGCGTTCTTCACCACGTCCGCTGACCACACGGTAGGGCAGATGGCGTGCCTCCAGCTCACGTAAATATAGGCTGAATAGTTCATCCCGCTGCTCCGGATGCTCCCTTAAGGGGTCGTACTCCCAGGGGAGGTCCACATCGCACAGCAGGTGCAGGGCATAGCTGCCTTCCTCCAGCCAGTCATTTAGCTCAGGATGACATTGGCCAAAGCGGAAGGTGCTCCAGACAAAAAGCACGAGTGCGTCGGTATCGCAAAAGAGGAATCTTTCCGTTCCGTCGTCCAGGCTATCCTCCGCCCTGCGCTGTCCATCAGCAATCGCAAGGAGGTCATCATAATGATATGGACGATCGAGCTTGCCCAGGTATTCCCGGGCATATTCAGGAACCCAGGGCGTGCCAAAGTGTTCTGCAAGCGCCTGGGCCAGCGCGGATTTGCCCGTGGACTCGGGGCCGGTAATGGCGATGCGTATCATTCGCTCTCCCCTTTGCGGGCAATTCTCACCCATTCGATATGCCCCAGTATGGCCAGCACCAGGAAGGCAGTGTACTGAAAACTGGTCAGCACCAGTCCTTTACTAAAGTACAATGGAATGGATGCCAGGTCGCCTGCAATCCACCAGGCCCAGTTCTCCACTTTCTTGCGGGCCATCAGCCACATCCCCACGATAAAGATGGCCGTGGTGAGGGCATCCCAGTTGGGAACATTGCTGTCGGTATATTCCATCAGGATGAAGCGCAGGAAAAAGAAGAATAGTACCGCTGCAACAAGGCTTGCCAAATGCTCCCATCGGCGGCTGAAGCGGATGGGCGGAACCTTGCGGCTGCTGTCTTTGCGGGTCCAGAAATACCAGCCGTATACGCTCATCCCGAAGTAGAAGGCGTTGATGCCTGCATCGGCATATATCCTGGCATTAAAGCAGATATACACATAGATCAGTACGCTGACGATGCCTGTAGGGTATACCAGGATGTTCCCCTTGCGGGCATACCATACCGAAAGCAGTCCAAAGAATACTGCAACAGCTTCGAGCAAGGTGCTTTGCCGGAGGTTTTCAAGAAACAGCGTCCATATCCCGTGGAAGTCCATCTCAGCGGAGGTCGGCATTCACCAGCTTCAGCACAAAAACGGAATGCGGAAGGGCCGCGCTCTCCCTGAGCTCATCCCGGAGGGCATTCATAAGTTCATCGTATTCCCCGAACACCTGGGTGCTCATGGTGTTGGTGCGCACTTCCAGCTCCGGCCTGGCCTTCAGGCGGGCGATGAGGTCCTTGATCGGGGGTATGAATTCGTCGGTAAGAGGATAGTAACTGATATCTACGGATGCTTTCATCGCGTTGCGTTTCCGCAAAGCTATGAAAGAAGAGGCCAAATCATTTCACATTGCGCATTTCGCATTGCGCAATGACAATGAACATTGATCAATGTCTATGAGCACTGCGAAATGATAAATGATAAATGATAAATGACTACCTGTTCCCTGGTCCGCGGCCGGGACCATCGCCGGCTCCCGGGCCTTTTCCGCCCCGGAGGCGTTCGATGAGCACCTTCTTGAACTCCTCTTCGGCACGGTAGAGTTTAAGCACTTTGGAAGCCGGAAGCACCGATTTGAACCTGGAGTGGTATTCTTTGCGCAGGTCGAGCAGTTGCTGGGCTTCGATGAGCTCTTCGTCGGCCATACGGGCAGCGGCTTCTTCGGTGAGATCGCCCATCTCCATATCGCGAAGCTTGCGGTGGCGTTCGCGGTTGGACTGCATGATCTTGTCGCGTTTGGCATCGAACTCATTGTACACGGGCCAGAACTTCTGTGCCTCGGCGGGAGTGAGGGCCAGCTGTTGGGTGATGTAGGCGATTTTCTGGGCCTCGATCTTTTCCCTGTTGCGCCCGTAACCGGGTCCGGGCTGGGCGATGGCGGCACCCAGGATCAGACTGAGTAAAGCAAGGAAGACTAATGTCCTTTTCATGGCTGGGGTTTGTTTTATAAGTTGATGATGATATCGTGGAGTTCGGTATGGTCTTCAAGGTAGGCGGCGATGTCTTCATCCTCGGTTTCGGCCAGGATGGTTTCATGGCCCGCCCAGGCATCCGTCAGCTCTGTTTCCGGGGTACCGGAGATCTCCTCCACCGCGGCCTGCGTCAGGTCATACATCATGCCTTCGTCCAGTCCGGCGGACTGTTCCTCAAGCCAGGCCAGGGTGGCATCCTGGGGGGGATCTATGGCTGATGACGGCGTGATGGGCCGGTAGAGCAGCAGCAGTAGGGCCATGGCAGCAGCCATGGTGCTCAGGCCGATGAGCCAGGGGCGCAGCCGGAAAACCGGCAAGGGGGTCGCCTGGGAGGGGATCGCCTGCAGACGGGCTTCCAGGGACTCGAAATACCCTTGTGGGACCTCCGGCAGACCGGGCTGTGCCAGTCCTTCCAGGCTGATCCGCTTCCCATTGCTATGTTGCGGTTGTTTTTTCATACTTCCTTCGTTTAGACGACAATCCGGTCATCGGGTTTAATCCCCGTTAAGGTATTCTTCGATCTTTTTCACCGCATGGTGGTAGGATGCCTTAAGGGCTCCCACGGAAGTGCCCGTCACTTCCGCCATTTCCTCGTACTTCATTTCCTCGTAATACTTCAGATTGAAAACGAGGCGCTGCTTGTCGGGGAGCCGGCGTATGGCGGCCTCCAGCCGCTGTATGATCTCTTCCCCTTCCGGTCCCCCGGCATCACTGTAGCTTCCCTCCATCTGCTCTTCTTCCTCGGCCAGGGTCAGGGTGCTTCTCCGGGCAGCACTGCGGAGGTAGTTGAGGGCTTCGTTGGAGGCGATGCGGTAAAGCCAGGTGTACACCCTGGCCTCGCCCCGGTACCGGTGGAGGTTCTCCCACACCTTGATGAAGGTATTTTGTACCACGTCGTCGGCATCCTCGTGGGCGTTCACCAGGCGGCGCACATGCCAGTATATCCTGCGGTTATAGGCCTTCACCAGGAGGTCGAAGGCGCGGCGACGGCCGTCCTCACTTCCCAGAAGCCCGATGATTTGTCCATCCAGAGGATCCTGCATAGCCTCCTTGTTCCTGCCGGGCCTCCACTGCATGGGGACGGGAGTTATCTCCGGGCGAGGGCCCTTCTGGCCGCCCGGACCACATCCACGGTGTCGAGCCCGTATTTGGTCAGCAATTCTTCCGGCTTGCCGCTCTCCCCGAACCGGTCGTCCACGGCCACCATCTCCAGGGGGCTGGGCCTTTTCAGGGCCAGGAGCTGGGCGATAGCATCGCCCAGCCCGCCGTTGCGCTGATGCTCCTCTGCGCTTACGGCACAGCCGGTCTTGCTGACAGAGGTTAAGACACTCTCCTCGTCCAGGGGTTTAATGGTGTGGATGTTCACTACCTCTGCACTGATGCCCTCCGCTTCCAGTATACGGCTCGCTTCCAGGGCTTTCCACACCAGGTGGCCGGTAGCAAAAAGGCTCACATCCCTGCCTTCCTTCATGATGAGGGCCCTTCCGATCTCGAAGGACTGATCCCTTGGCGTGAAATTGGGCACGGAAGGCCTCCCGAACCTAAGGTATACCGGTCCCTGGTGATCGGCTACTGCCAGGGTGGCCGCATAGGTCTGGTTGTAATCGCAGGGATTGATCACGGTCATGTTGGGCAGCATGCGCATCAGGCCGATATCCTCCAGGATCTGGTGGGTGGCCCCGTCCTCGCCCAGGGTGAGCCCGGCATGGGAGGCGCAGATCTTCACGTTCTTGCGGGAGTATGCAATGTTCTGCCGGATCTGGTCGAACACCCTGCCGGTGGAAAAATTGGCGAAGGTACCCGTGAAGGGGACCTTTCCTCCGATGGTCAGGCCGGCGGCGATGCTCATCATATTGGCTTCCGCGATGCCGGTCTGGAAGAAGCGCCCGGGAAAGGCTTTCTCGAAGGCGTCCATCTTCAGTGAGCCGGTGAGGTCGGCGCATAGGGCCACCACCTCGGGGTGGGTGTTCCCCAATTCCAGCAAGGCTGCACCAAAACCCGAACGGGTATCCTTGTTTCCTGTATTCTCGTAACTTATTGTCATGATGGCGGGATGGCTTTACTTATACAGGTATACCTGGCTGGTCTTACCGCTGCTGACCTCGAAGGCCTTTTCCACAGTATGCAGTGCGCTGCGCGCGAATCGGGGCCGGAAGACCACGCGGTAGCGGCCGGGCTGCAGCAGCAGGGATTCCTGGGGTTGGTCGTCGGCCAGGTTATATACCCATTCCAGGCGGTTGTCACGTTCCACGTAGAGGCTGCCGAAGCCCTGGGTGGTCTTCTGGATCACGGCGATGCCGGGGCCGGGGATCTCCACGGTGGTGGTGTGGCTCTGCCGAATGTCCACATTGTCGATGTACATGCGCGGCAGGGTGAGCACTTCCAGGTCGTACCGTCCCACCAGGTATTTGTCGCTGCGGTTCACATAGTGTACATTCAGGGTGGACGCATCACCTGCCCTGCGCACGATGGCGCGGGTCTCCCGGCTCTGCCGCTGGGTGGTCTCCATCTTCAGGCTGAGGTCGCCCTGGGGAGCATCCAGGGCGATCACCGTGTGCTTGCCTGCGGTCAGCCGGATGCTGTCCTTGTGCACCGGGGGGAGGGTATGGACCACCAGGTTGTACTCCAGCAGGGGGTCGATCACCAGGGTGTCCGGCAACCCACGGGCATTGAGGGTATGGACAAAATTGTACTTGAGCTTGCCGGAGAAGTTGTCATAGAAGCTCATGTTGACATTGGTCTCCGTCGGTTTCCCGTGGATATCCAGCAGATTTACCTGGGCGGTAGTGGAATTGAGGGCCTGGGAGATGACTACATTGAGGGCGGTGGTGAAGGCCTGTTCGCTGGTGGCGTCGAAATAGGTGCCTACACAGTCGAACTCCTTCTTGAAGTTCCTTCCGATGCCGATGATGAAGGGTTTGAGGGCGATGCCGCGTTTCTGAAGGCTGCGCGAGACGGCACAGGGGTCGCCCCCGCATTCCTCGATGCCGTCGGTGATCAGGATGATGATGTTGCGGCAGCGGTCGCACTCGGGAAAGTCTCCTGAAGCGGCCTCAAGGGAGTGGGCGATGGGCGTGGTGCCGCGCGGGACAATGGTCTTGAGGCGGTGTTGTATCCTTTTCGCGTTGGCCGGACCGAAGGGCACCTCCAGCCGGGTATCGTTGCAGTCCTGGGGAGGGAAGGGCTTCTGATGGCCGTACACCCTCAGCGCCAGTTCCAGGTTCTCCACCTGGCTCAGACTGTCGAGCATCTCGGAGAGCAGGCGCTGGGCAATGCTGATCTTCATGTCGCTTTGCCAGCGGCCGAACATGCTCTGGGAGGCATCGAATACGAAGAGGATGCGCGTCAGGGGCGGGGGTGGAACCTTTTCCTCCACCGGCTGGGCCCGGACCAGTCCGGGCAGCAGCAGGAACGGCAGGAGGAACGCGAGGACGCGGGTGCCGTATGTTGGCCCGTACCCCATCAGTAATCCCCCAGGGTTTCCTCCAGCTGGGCAAGCGCCCTGGAAAGCTCATCATCCTTGGGCGCCACGCCGTGCCAGTGATGGGTTCCTTCCATAAAATCCACCCCTTTGCCCATCACGGTCTTCATCAGGATCATCACCGGATGGCCCTGGAAGCAGGCCTCACGGGCTTGCCGGAGGGTGGCCAGGATGTCGTCCATGTCATGCCCGTCCATGCCGAGCACCTCCCAACCGAAGGCCTTCCATTTGGCCCCGAGGTCGCCCAGGGGCATGACCTTTTCCACCGGCCCGTCGATCTGCTGTCCGTTCCAGTCGACGATGGCGATGAGGTTATCCAGTTTACGGGCGGCCGCAAAGAGGGCTGCCTCCCAGATCTGTCCTTCTTCCAGTTCCCCATCACCGGTCAGGACATACACCAGATGGGAATCCTGGTTAAGCCGTTTCGCGAGGGCTGCGCCGATCGCCACACTCAGCCCCATACCCAGGGATCCGGAGGCAACCCGCACACCGGGCAGGTCCTCGGCGGTGGTAGGGTGACCTTGCAGGCGGGTGCCCAGTTTGCGGAAGGTCACCAGTTCCTTCACCGGGAAATACCCGCTGCGCGCCAGCACGCTGTACCAAACCGGGGAAATATGGCCGTTGGATAGGAAGAAGAGGTCCTGCTCACGTCCGTCCATGCTGAACTGAAGGGGGCTGTGCCTGAGCTCACTGAAGTAAAGGGCACTCATCAGGTCCGCACAGCCCAGGGAACCCCCGGGGTGGCCAGAGGCGGCGCCGTGCGTCATCCGGAGGATATCGCGTCGTACCTGTGAAGCGATGTTTCTGAGATCGTTGATATTGGCCATCATTTCTTCCTTGAACCGTGCCCAAAAGTACGGCAAAATGCCCGGGATGTCCGGACAGTGTTTAAAAGTATGGAAAACTGAAACCCAGGAAGAGTCGCTACCTTTGCCCGCCCTGGCCCCGATTTTATCCCTGGACCCGGCCTGAGGTATATTGCGATGATCTCACCCTTGTTCAACCAATTGCTGCTGCCCTTTCTGATCGCTATGTTCCTGGCGATCAATATGGGCGGGAGCGGTACCGGGCCCGCCTTTTCAGCGGCCTATGGGGCCAATGTGGTCCGCAGATCCGCCATTCCCGGACTGTTCGGCATCATGGTGTTCCTCGGTGCCCTCATTGCCGGCAAAGGCACCGCCACCACGGTGGGATCCGAGATCCTCAATCCTGACCTGCTCACATTCAACATCGTATCCATCGTTCTGTTCTCGGTGGCGATCGCTCTGCTCATCTCCAACCTGGCGGGTATCCCGCAATCCACATCCCAGGCTACTGTACTGGCAGTCACTGCGCCCGCACTCTATTTCGGGGAGCTGAACGAAGGCAAGCTGCTGACTGAAATCATCCCGGCCTGGTTCATCCTACCCGTTATCTCCTTTGTCATCAGCTATCTGATCGGCAAATACATCTACAAGCCACTCCGGAAACGGGGGTACACCATCTCCTCCCGCATCAATGAAAGCATGGCGCTCAGAGGCACCATCCTCCTCATGTCACTCTACGTCGCATTCTCCATCGGGGCGAACAATGTGGCCAATGCCGCGGGGCCCATTGCCACCATGACCATCAATGAGATGGGGATCGATTTCGATCAGAATTTCGTACTCGTGATGATCCTCTCCACCCTGGTGGTAGCCCCCAGCTTCGGGATAGGGTCCAGCATATTCGGCCACAAGGTGGTATTGAAGACCGGAAAGAAGATCGTTCAGTTCGGCAAGATCGAAGCCGTCATCATCGCCTTCGTCTCGGCCAGCCTGCTGCTCCTTGCCTCCCTCACACGGGGCATCCCCACCTCCCTGGTGCAGCTCAACGTGGGCGCCATCCTGGGCATAGGTGTGGCCAAGCTGGGCGCACGCAACATTTTCCGGCGGACTGAAGTCAACCAGTTCTTTGCCATGTGGCTGATCTCTCCGGCGGTAGCCTTCGGACTGACCCTGCTGTTCATCTGGCTCGCCGACCACTACGGTCTGCTTCCCTTGTAGCCAACGCGACGCTGGGCTTGCCTCGGGCGGGATTTTTACCTATCTTACCATGACAAACCAATCCTACCGGATCATGAGCAAGTATGTCCACATCCTCGACCTGAACAACGCCTTCGAAGCCAGCCTGCTCGACGAGGTCCTGAACGACCATGGAGTGCCCCATGCCATCGTATCCACCGGGGACTCGGCCTTTGGCGGCATTGAGAACATGGAATCAGGTTACGGCTATGTTTCTGCGCCGGAAGAATTCAGGGCGAGGATCGTATCGATAATGGAGGAAATCAGGGAACCCTGAAATGGAAAATGTTTGAAGTTTGATGAAGAGTGGGGAGGAGGGCATGGTGGATGGTTGATGGTTCATTTTGCTCTGGGCTCTAACACAGGAACCCTATCTTTGCACCCCTAATCCTCAACACCCATGGCCTTACGCTGCGGCATCGTCGGACTCACCAATACGGGCAAGACCACCCTGTTCAATTGCATGTCAAGCACCAAGGCTGAAGCCTCCAGCTTCGCCTTCAGCACGAACAAATCGAACATCGGCATGGTGGAAGTGCCTGACCCCAGGCTCTACGCCATCGACAGCCTGGTGAAATCGGCGCGGGTAGTGCCCACCACGGTTGAACTTGTCGACATCCCCGGACTGGCCAAGGGGGCTAGCCAGGGCGAAGGGATAGGGAACAAGTTCCTGGCCGACATCCGCAATGTGGATGCCATCATCCATGTGCTGCGCTGTTTCGACAACCCCCTGCTTCCGCATGTGGAAGGGTCGGTAGACCCGGTGCGCGACAAGGAGATCGTTGATCTGGAGCTGCAGATCGCCGACCTGGAATCGGTGGAGCGCAAGATCCAGCGCCAGGAGAAGATCGCCAGGTCGGGTGACAAGGATGCCCGCCATGCCGTGGATGTTCTGATGAAATACAAGGCCCACCTCGAAAACTTCCAATCGGCCCGCAGCGCTCCGGTGGACGAAGGGGACGAGCGCCATGTGCAGGACCTCTTCCTGCTCACCATGAAACCGGTAATGTATGTCTGCAATGTGGACGATGCCAGCGCGGTCTCGGGCAATGCTTATGTAGAGCGGGTGAAAGCAGCCGTGCAGGAGGAAAACACCGATGTATTGGTGATCGCCGGGGCACTGGAGTCGGAAATCTCCGAGCTGGAGGACGAGAATGACCGCCGCGAGTTTCTAAGGGATGCCGGGCTGGAGGAGCCGGGCGTAGACAAACTGATCCGTTCGGCCTATACCCTGCTCAACCTGGAGGTTTTCTTCACCGCCGGCCCCAAGGAGGTGAGGGCCTGGACGATCCGCCGGGGTTCCACGGCACCCCAGGCCGCCGGGGTCATCCACAGTGACCTGGAAAGGGGCTTCATCCGGGCAGAGGTCATCAAATATGAGGATTTCATGCAGCTGGGCACCGAGCACGCCTGCAAGGAGGCCGGAAAACTGAAGGTGGAAGGAAAGAACTACATAGTGCAGGATGGGGACATGCTGCACATACGTTTCAACGTGTAGGCTATTCTTTCGGCAGCTTACTTCGCTTCAGGTCCGCCATGCCCTTGCGGCTGCCCAGGCGGAACTCCGTGAACCCGATTTTATCCGGAGAGGTGAGGTACAACTGGATATTGAATCGCTCCCCGCCTCCGCCCAGGCTGTCGGGCCAGCCCTCCACCCTGGCATACACTATGTTCCCGTCCTTTTCAAAGACCCTGAAATGCCGCACCAGGCGGGTATCGGCGAGGGGGTAGCCATTGATGCTGCCGCTGACCTCGAGGTTGTCCAGTATCGTCAGCTCCAGGTCCATATACCCGGTCTGTGCATGCAGAGTACTGCTGATGAAACGGCCGGTACCTTCCCACCGCCCAACCACACGACGGTCCGCCAGGTATTTCTCATCGCCCCGGTAGTTCAGGATCATGAACAGGGGGATGAGTAAAACCAGGAACTTATACGGCCTCAGGCGCTCGGGCAGACGGGGCAGGGTGAAAGTCACCTGTATGGGCTTGGTTGGGGTAAATATAGTAAACTATGGATATCTGAGCCCACACCGAAATCTCAACGCAATTTGAGATTAAGATACTGATGATGTACGACTTAGCGATTAGAACATAAACTGGTCCTCAGGGGCAGAAGCGGGTCTTGTCTCCCATGTTGGGTTTGCCAAGGCGTTCCGCCTCTTTCCAGTCGGCGCAGGCCTTGTCCCTGTCGTTAAGGTAGAACCAGGCATTCCCCCGGTTGAACCAGGCATCGGCCATACTGGGCTGATGGCGGATGGCCGAGTTCAGGTCAGCGATGGCCCCTGCGGCATCGCGCTGGTTGAAGCGCACACTTCCCCGGAACAAATAGGCTTCGGCCAGGGTGGTATCGAGGCTGAGGCAGGCATCAAGGGAGGCCAGGGCCGCATTAAAATCCCCAGCGATCAGCTGTAGCCGCCCCTGTTCGAGCAGCTCCTTCGCCTTCTCCTCGCGGGGAGTGCAGGACAGTCCCAGGGCCAGGAGGGCATAAAGGATAAGGTACAGTTTTCGGTCCATCGTTTACAAAGATACGGACAGCGGGGCAATCTGCCGTTCTGGCTCAAAAATACAAGGCATGGGCACGCAGCCTGCCTTTATGGAGCTCAAGCGCAGGCAGGGGCAGGTGCACCATATCCAGGAGCTTCAGGACCTGCCTGAGCCAAGGGATTCCGATGGGGATACGGCTTAGGTCGAGGTCCGGCGCCAGGTAATACTGCCGGTACCGGACGATGGGATCCCCTGCTTCTCCTGGAAAAGCGTGAACTGCGTTGCCGTGCCCTCCGGTCATGCCCTCGGCTCCATAGCCCAGGGCCAGGCCCAGCCATGGCGGGGCCTTGTTCCACGCATCCAATGAATGAAGATTGAAGCACAGCCAGTAGGTCTGGCCATTGTAGTCTTTAACAACTTCCTGTGCCAGGCCTTTCCCAAGAAGGGCTGGCCTCAACCCGGCATAGGGGCTGCGGTGGAACGACCATTTGAGGCTGATGCGCTGCTCTCTCCATGCGGCCTGCTGGCCCACCACCATGGCAATGCCCAGAAAATCCGCAGTGAGGTCGCCCCAGGATGCGCCATAGCCCGGGGAAAAGCCGTCCATGATCTCAATGGCGCCGAGGTATACCGCGGGCAGGAAAATGGCCCGGCGGACTGCCGCGGTGTGGCCGTAGCATCCCCAGTCCGCACTCTCCAGACTGAGGCGGGCCAGGGCATAGCCCGAATAGGTATGGCCAGCCTTATCCATCTGCTGCCATTCCGCATTATCATCAAACAAATGAAAGCCGTCGCTGCGGTAGGGCGCATACCAGACCGTGGCCAGGTAGGCCAGGCTCCCCCCTCCCAGGGCGCCGGTGACCAGGTGAAGTGCCGTCCTTCGCGTCAGGCAGCTGTCGGTGCAGCGGCCAGCGAGGGGCTGCACAGCGGACAGAACAACACAGCACGCCAGGGCCAGGGTACGCATCAGGAATACCTCCCCAGGATGTTCCTTGCCTGCTCCAGGCGTTCGGCCAGCTTGTCCGGGTCGAGGGCCTCGGCGATGAAACGCAGGTAAGGTTCCGTATTGGATTTCCTGACGTTGAACCACCAGTCCCTGAAATCGAGGCGGTAACCATCGAAGTCCAGCACACGCACGGGACGCTCTGTTCCTGGCAGCTCGCGGACAAGGGCCTGGATGGCCTCATCCTTGGCTTCAATGCGGAAATTGACCTCTCCTGTGCTCTGCCAGCGGGTGAGTCGGGCGATTATGGCGGACAACGGGCTCCTGTCGTGCTGTAGGCCCTGGATCACGCGGGTGATGAGCAGCGCGGCCAGCATCCCGCTGTCGGAATAATAGAAATCGCGGAAATAATAATGCCCTGCCAGTTCCCCCCCATAGGTTCCCTTGAGCTCCCGGAGGCGGCGGGCCGCGAAGGCCCTGCCCACTTTCCATGTCTCCACCCGGGCGTTCCAGCGGGAAAGATACTCCGCCACATTGCGTGAAGAGCGGATATCCTGCAGCACGGTGGCAGCTGCCCTTCCCTCCAGAAAATGATGCCCGAGCAGGGCAATGAAGAGGTCGGGGCTTATGAACTCACCCTGCTCATCCACGAACATCACCCGGTCCGCATCCCCGTCGAAGATCATCCCCAGGGATGCACGCTTTTCCTTTACTTCGGCGCTCAGCTGGCTTCGGCTCTGAGGATCCAGGGGATTGGGCTCGTGGGCCGGAAAGCGGCCGTCCGGTGCTTCGTTGAGGTAATGGGGCCGTTCCCCGAAGAGGGCACGGGCCAGCAGGCCTCCCATGCCGCTGGAGCAGTCGATGACCATGTCCAGGTCAGGAATGCGGCCATCAACCTGCCGGATCAGGAAGTTCAGGTAATCTTCGCGCACCTCGAGGTGCCTCAGCCCCCCCTTGGAGCCAGTCGGCCCCGGCTCCCGGGCTACCTGGGCCTCAAGCCAGTCGAGGCCATCCTCATATCCTACGGGCAGGGCGTGAGCCCCGCTCACCTTCATCCCATTGTATTCCGCCGGATTGTGGGAGGCCGTCACCTGTACCGACCCCCTGAAACCATCGCGTCCTGTGGCATAATACAGCATGGGCGTGGTGGTCAGGCCGGCATCGGTTACCGTGGCACCGGCGGCCCTTATCCCTTCGATGAGGCTGGCACTCAGCTCTTCCGAGCTCAGGCGCATGTCGCGGCCCACCAGCAGGTGGTCGGTCATCAGCAGGGCAGGCAGGTAATACCCGATGCGGTAGGCCATGCGGGCATCGAGCTCCTCGCCGGCAATGCCGCGGATGTCGTAGGCTTTGAAAATGCTCATCGGTAAATTCCCCGTTGATTGAGGGCCCGGCGGTAGGCTCTGGCGTTGCGGGCATGCTCCCCATCGGTCCTGGCGAAGGCATGGTATCCGCTGAGATCGGCACGGGCGCAAAAGAAGAGGTAGGAGTGGTGTTCCGCCTGTAGCACGGCATCGATCACCTGGGGTTCGGGCATGATGATGGGGCCCGGCGGCAGGCCGGGATAACGGTAGGTATTATAGGGTGAATCGATGACGAGGTGACGGTGGAGGATCCGCCTCAGCTCCGGGCGTCCCAACGCGAACTTCACCGTGGGATCGGCCTGCAGCAGCATGCCTTTGCGCAAGCGGTTGAGGTAAACGCCCGCGATGGTGGGCATTTCTTCCCGTTTATTGGTCTCCTGCTGAACTATGGAGGCCAGTATACCCACTTCTGCGGGCTCAAGGCCGATGCTTTCTGCATTGCGCCGGCGCTCATCATTCCAGAAGCTCTGATACTCCCTGGCCATGCGCTGCGCGAAATCCGGGGCAGTGACGGTCCACCAGACCTCATAGGTATTGGGGACAGGAAGCAGGAGAATTTGTTCACTGTTCAGGTTAAGTGAACCCAGCAGGCTATCGCTGCGCAGTGCCTGCCGGAAATCCTCTTCCCCTGGTTGCAGTTGCAGGTCGAGGAAGGCTATGAGATCGTCCAGCGTACGCTGAGGGCGTAGCACGAGTTTCACCGGCTCCTGGCGGCCACTGCGCAACATATTCACGAGCTCGTTCAGACTCATCCCGTCCGTCAGACGGTACCTTCCAGGCCTTACCACATCCTTAAGCCCCTTGCGTTCCGCCAGCAGGTCGAATACCCGGACATCCCTCACCCAGCCGCTGTCCAACAGCTCCTGCCGGAGGGCGGGGTAGCTCACCGTATCCTCAATGTAATACACCACTGACCCTGCCCTCAGGAAAACCCCGGGCGCCAGCACACGCTGGTATAACCGATAGCCCAGCACCAGGGCCACGGCAACGAGAACCAACAGCGCTATGAGTAGAAATTGTCTGTTCTTCATCAGGAAGTATGAAGATTCATATCCTTTTGCTGAGCGGGTTGATGAGCCTGTCGGGGCATCGGAGATCATAATCTACCTTCCATCTGTGCCTGCTTTTTTTTCAGCACTTCCAACTCAGCCTCTTCGTTCTTCTTCAGGCCTTTTGAACGTGCCTTGAACTCGAGCTGGATGATCTTCATCTCGATCTCGTATAGCGTATGCCGGATGTTTTTCAGCTTATTCATGGGCTGGTATGCTTATTTCTCCCCGGTATACAAAGGCTGCGGGGCCTTCGAGCCAGATATTGCTGAATCCCAGGTTTCCAGCCTCGTAAGTAACCTTCAGGCATCCGCCCGGCATACGGATCTCCTTTTGTCCCGGACCCTTTTCCTGGTTGAGCCAGGCCTGGGTGAGGGCCACGGCCGTGGTCCCCGTCCCGCAGGCCAGCGTCTCCGCTTCCACCCCACGTTCATACGTGCGCACCAGGAGGAGGTCGTCGGAATGCTGGACGAAGTTCACGTTGGTGCCTTCAGGTGCATAGGCTGGGGAAAAGCGTGTGTTTCGGCCGTTTTCGGGGACATTGGTGGCCTGCACGTCATCAACATAGATGATGTGGTGAGGCGATCCTGTATGGATGAAATAGCCGTCGGCCCGGGACTGGGGCAAGGCGGCGTCTCCCATGGCCAGGCTTACCTGCCAGAGGCTGCCTTCCCGGCGGAGGATATGTGCGCTGTGGATGCCGTCGGAGGCCTGGATCTGCATCTGCGGGCCTGCCAACTGATGCTTGTGGGCCCAGGCGGCTGTACAGCGTCCCCCGTTTCCGCATAGCGTAGCCTCGCCCCCGTCGGAATTGAAGTATCGCATACGCAGGATGTCAGTACCTGAGGGGTAGAGGATGATCAGGCCATCGGCACCTACACCAAGGTGACGGTCGCAAAGCCATGCAATCTGTTCGTTAGTGAGCCGGGGATCGCTGCGGCCGTCGAGCATTATGAAGTCATTGCCCGCACCGTGGAATTTCTCAAAGGTCAGGGAAAGGCTCATGGGGCATGGTTTTTACCCCTCACTTCCACCAGGTGTTTGAAGTCGTAGGTCTCGGTGATAAGGTAGCGCTTGTCAGTCACTTCAAGGTAAAGGTTGGGGCCCGAACGCTCCAGCCTGACGGAATCGGGCTGGGCCAGGCCGAAGACCACGAGGCTGCGGCCCGATTTGCGGTACCCCCGGTAATTCACAGGGCTCCTCCAGAAGTCGACCTTGTAGGGCGAGTCATTGGTCTCCATGCGACGGTTGCGGCCCAGGCTATCGGTGACCGACTCATACACCGGTATGGTCCGGGCCAGGAGGAAAATATCCCGTTTGACCTCGGGATTACCCTTGAATGTGCGCACATCGCGAGGGATGAGGGGAGCAGAGGATGACGTGTCCTTGCGGGGACGGGTTGGCCGACTGAAGTCGCCGTACCTCAGCGTATCCACTGGATACTCTGCCCCGAAGGTGTCCAGTACGCCCCAGTCAACGGTATCCAGGAAGCTGAAAATATCCAGGGAGTCCGGCGTATCCAGGCTGTCGGCAGTAGTCAGTGACCCCAGGGTGTCGTAGGCTGTTTTGTCCATGACGGCCGTCTTGTGCTGTGCTCCTGAAGGACGGTCGGCCCTGGACGCTTCCTCGCTACGCGGGAAGAGGAAGCGATCGGAAGAGAACGGATAGTAGGAGATGAGGAGCCACACCAGGAAGCCTCCCAGGCCCAGCCCGATGAGCAGACCGGCGCCGAACCAGCCTCCCCCGCGCCTTCCATTGGTTTCAGTGCGGTTCATCATACTGACAGAACGTCCCTTTTCCTGACATTTTCAACTGACAAAGATAATCAGCTTACGCATGGCGTAGCTTTAACAATAATTAACAAGCCCCGGAATAATAGGATTGACGGGCGGGCGTTCGCAGAACCCGCGGAGCATGCCGTTGATTGCCATCGGGAAAATCCGCAACAGGGAACAGAATTTGAGCACAGCCACAAACAAACCTAAATCCTATTTGTTAGCTGTAAAGACGATGAAAACGATGAGAAAGCATGCAGGAATTCTGGTTGCAGCCATCCTGGGAGGGCTGATCGCCATCGGCCTCTATGCATGGCTGGGAGGGAAGGTCACGCGGACCGTCTATCTTCAGCAGGACGACGCCATTCCCCAGCGCGTCAACTTCGCTCCGGCTCTGGAGGCCATGGGCATGAACTTTACCGAAGCCGCCGAGCGCACTGTGAACGGGGTGGTGCACATACGCACGGAGTATCAGCGGAAAAGCAGTGTTTACGATTACTTTTTCGATTTCAGGGACTTCTTCAACGTGCCCCAACCCGGCCGCAGCCAACCCATCGTGGCCACGGGCAGCGGGGTCATCGTTTCGCCCAACGGGTATATCGTGACCAACAACCATGTGGTTTCGGAGGCCGACCAGGTTGAGGTTACCCTGAACGACAAGCGGAGTTATAAGGCCAGTGTCATCGGAACAGATCCCACCACCGACCTGGCCCTGCTGAAGGTGGATGCCGAAGGGCTGCCTTTTATCCAGTACGGCAACAGCGACGAGGTGCGCCTGGGTGAGTGGGTGCTGGCGGTTGGCAATCCCTTCAACCTGACATCCACAGTCACCGCTGGTATTGTCAGCGCCAAGGCCCGCAACATCAATATCCTGGCCAATCCCGAAGGCACCAGCATAGAATCGTTTATACAGACCGATGCCGCCGTGAACCGTGGAAACAGTGGTGGGGCCCTGGTAAACGTGAACGGGGAGCTGGTGGGCATCAATGCCGCCATTGCCTCCGGTACCGGATATTACGCCGGGTATTCCTTTGCCATTCCGGTGAACATCGTTCGCAAGGTGGTGTCGGATCTGATGGAATACGGGGTAGTACAACGCGGGTTCATCGGGGTTTCCATTCAGGATGTTAATGCGCAACTGGTGGAAGAAAAGGGCTTACCCGACTATAAAGGAGTGTTTGTCAACGGCGTATCCGATGGGGGTGCTGCCTCCGCGGCCGGAGTCAGGGACGGGGACGTCATCCTGGAAGTGGAAGGTTTCGCCGTAAACCATACGTCCGAGCTCCTGGAACGTATCGGCCAGCACCGCCCCGGAGAGAAGGTGAACCTGCTGGTGCGCAGGGGCAACAAGGAGATCGCGATGGATGTTACCCTGAGGAACCAGGACAATACCACGGCTGTGGTGAAGCGTAGCGAAACAAACGTGAGCGAACTGCTGGGCGCTGAACTGGTGCCGGTGAGTGCCGAACTCAGGCGCAAGCTGGGGATCTCGCATGGTATAATGGTCAAGGATGCGGGGAATGGCCGCCTGCGCAGTGCCGGCATCCGCAGCAATTATATCATTCTGTTCATCGACAATAAGCCCGTGAAGACTGTGGCCGAGATGGAGAGCATTATTTCGAAAAGTACGCGCGGGGTGCTGTTCGAAGGGATCTATCCTGACGGCACGAGGGCTTATTACGGATTTGGGCTGAACTGAGGCCCGATGGGTATGGCCGGCAAGGGCGGGAGTAGCCGGCAAGGAAAAAGGTTGGAAAAGCCGATCGGATTCCCGATATTTGCACAATACCCGCCTAAATATACACAACTTGCTGATATTCAGCTTGTTGCACAGAAAAGGAGAAAATTGTCATGAGGCAACTGAAGATCACCAAATCGATCACCAACCGTGAGACCGCGTCGCTGGACAAGTACCTGCAGGAGATCGGAAGGGAGGACCTGATCACGGCAGAGGAGGAGGTTGAGCTGGCGCGGAGGATCAAGGCCGGGGACGAGGCTGCCCTGGAGAAGCTCACGCGTGCCAACCTGAGGTTTGTGGTTTCTGTGGCCAAACAATACCAGAACCAGGGGCTCAGCCTGCCCGACCTCATCAACGAGGGGAACCTGGGGCTGATCAAGGCGGCCCGTCGTTTCGACGAGACGCGGGGGTTCAAGTTCATCTCCTATGCTGTGTGGTGGATCAGGCAGTCCATTCTGCAGGCCCTGGCCGAGCAGTCGCGTATCGTGCGCCTTCCCCTGAACCAGGTGGGCTCCCTGAACAAGATCAAGAAGACTTCCTCGCGCCTGGAGCAGGAGTTCCAGCGCCTGCCATCGCCCGATGAGATCGCGGACGCCATGGAGGTGCCCGAGCACAAGATCGATGCCGCCCTGCGCATCTCTACCCGTTATGTATCGATGGACGCGCCCCTGGCCAGTGACGACGAGACCAAGTTCATTGATGTCTTTGTTACCGAGGACCCCTCGACCGACAACGGACTGATGCGGGAGAGCCTGGCCAAGGAGATCGAGCGCAGCCTGGCCACGCTGACGGACAAGGAGCGGGATGTCATCAACCTTTATTACGGCATCGGCATGGCCCACGGGCTTACCCTGGAAGAGATCGGTGCCCGCTTCAACCTAACCCGTGAGCGCGTGAGGCAGATCAAGGAAAAGGCCATCCGCCGGCTCAAGCACACTTCCCGCAGCCGGCTGCTGAAGGCTTATCTGGGAGAGTGAGGAGGCCTTAGGTCGAAGGACATTCAAAAGCAAGACTATTCGCATCCGGATGCAACGCATCCGGATGTTTTATTTTCAGCATTTCCTATATTTGAAGCCATATCCAAGGCAGCATCCAAACCTAAACCCCTGCATATGCACCAGAACCCGAACGACCACTTCGAGGCCAATCTCAGTAAGTGGATCAAGGACGAGAAAGCCGCGAACGAGTTCATCGATGTGATCGGCAAATTATGGTTCGACAAGTCGATCGAGCTGATCCTGTTCCGCCGTCAGCTGTTGGAGCGCGGCGCCGCCTCCATCCTTCAGAAGCACAGCTATGCCGAGAACATCATCGGCCACAGTTTCAGCATCCATGATTCCCTGGCCATTGCCAAGGCCATGCTGGAGATCGACCTGGCCCCTGCCCGTATCGATATCGGGCGACTGAACAGCGAGTGGCTCAAGGAGCGGGAGCGTTATGCAGACATTCGGGAGTTTGTTGAAGGACAGCTCAAGGCCTTTGTTGGTGCCCCCCCCCGCAGCACCCACACCCAGGATGTGGTCCTCTATGGCTTCGGCCGGATCGGCCGCCTGCTGGCGCGTACCCTCATCTCCCAGGCCGGCAACGGTTCCCGGCTGCGCCTGAGGGCCATTGTCACCCGTTCCAATTCCGAGATGGATATCCGCAAACGCGCCTCCCTGCTTCGCAAGGACTCTGTCCACGGGCACTTCCTGGGCATCGCGGTGGAGGATATCGAAAATAAAACCATCTTCATCAACGGGCATGTGATCCATATGATCGCCGCCAACAACCCGGAAGATGTTGACTATGAAGCCTACGGGATCAGGGATGCCCTGCTGATCGACAATACAGGGGTCTTCCGCGACCGGGAGAGCCTCAGCCGCCATCTCAAGGCCAAAGGAGTACAGCGGGTGCTGCTCACGGCCCCGGGCAAGGGCGACATCCCCAATATCGTTTATGGTGTGAACCAGGAAAGCTGCGACCTTGACCTCTCCCGGGAACAGATTTTTTCTGCTGCCAGCTGTACCACCAATGCCGTGGTCCCCTTGCTGGACGTGATCGAGCGTAAGCTCGGGATCGTCAGGGGACATCTCGAAACCATACACTCTTACACCAACGACCAAAACCTGCTGGACAACTTCCACAAGAAATACCGCCGTGGGCGTGCGGCGCCCATGAACATGGTGATCACCGAAACCGGAGCCGACAAGGCCGCGGTCAAAGCCATTCCCAGCCTCAAGGGCAAACTTACCGCCAATGCGGTCCGTGTGCCCACACCCAACGTATCCCTGGTCATCCTCAGCCTTACTGTGGACCGGGACACCAGCGTGGAGGAGATCAACGAGCTGATGCGCGACGCCAGCCTGCACGGCACGCTCATCGAACAGATCCGTTACTCCACTTCCAACGAGCTGGTCTCCTCCGACGTCATCGGCGATTCCTGCGCCTGTGTGTACGACAGCCCGGCCACCAAGGTCTCGTCGGATCACCGCAACATTATCCTCTATGCCTGGTACGACAATGAGTTCGGGTATACCCAGCAGGTGGTCCGCCTGGCCAAGCATATTTCGCAAGTGAAAAGCTACCGGTATTACTAGAGCTATGGGATCAGCGGAGCCACCGCCTGCGGTGCCCGGCTGAGTTCCTGGTTGAGCCTGAGAAGCACGGTATTTTCTACGGATCCGGAGATGATTATCCATTTCCGGATTTTTTTTTGAAACAGGGTTACCTTTTCTGCGTAGAAGGCATCAATATCCGGTTAACGGCCTTACCCCATACCGGGGGGGGCCGTAAACCCGCCAATGCCATGGAGCGCAAGATGAACATATTGATCGCCGAGGACAACGTAATGAACCAGGAGCTCATCCGCTACCTCATCCAGTCGCGCGGCTGGGAATGCCGGGTGGTGGATGACGGCCAGGAGGCCCTGGAGGAAGTGGGGCGTGCGCGTTACGACGTGATACTGATGGATATCCAGATGCCCCGCATGAACGGCATCGAAGCCACGCGCGCCATACGCCACCGCGACCATCTGATGCCCATCATTGCCATCACCGCGGCCCATGAGGCTGAGGTGAAGGCCGAGAGCCTGAGGGCCGGCATGAACGATCTTATCTGCAAACCCTACCGCAAGGAAGACCTCTTTTCCTCCATTGAGCGGTGTCTGAGCAAGTCCGCCTGATTTCCCAGTTCCCACCCCTATCCAAAAAAATGCGTACTTTGCAGGGCTTTCCAACCGCCCTGCCATGCCAGACACCCGTTATGTTTTTGTCACCGGAGGAGTGACCTCATCCCTCGGCAAGGGGATCATTTCCGCCTCCCTGGCCAAGTTGCTTCAGGCCCGGGGGTTCAGCGTGACCATACAGAAGCTCGATCCCTACATCAACATCGACCCTGGAACGCTCAACCCCTACGAGCACGGGGAATGTTTTGTAACCGACGACGGGGCGGAGACCGACCTGGACCTGGGTCATTACGAGCGTTTTTCCAACACCCGCACCTCCCAGGCGAACAATATCACGACCGGCAGGATTTACCAGAGCGTGATCGAAAAGGAAAGAAGGGGCGACTACCTGGGTGAGACGGTCCAGGTGATCCCGCACATCACCGATGAAATCAAGTACCGCATCAAACTGCTCGGCACCCAGGGCGATTACGACTTCGTGATCACCGAGATCGGGGGCACGGTGGGCGACATTGAATCCCTCCCTTATATAGAGGCCGTCAGGCAGCTCCGTTGGGAGATGGGCCACCGTACCCTGGTGGTTCACCTGACCCTGGTACCCTACCTCAGTGCCGCCGGGGAACTCAAAACCAAGCCCACCCAGCATTCAGTCAAGACCCTGCTGGAATCGGGAGTGCAGCCCGATGTCATCGTCTGCCGCACCGAACATCCCCTGAACGACAATATCCGCGAGAAGATCGCCTTGTTCTGCAATGTGGAATCCAGCTCCGTCATCGAGTCCATCGATGCCTGGTCCATATACCAGGTGCCCCTGCTCATGCTCAAGGAGAGGCTGGATCTGGAGGTGTTGCGTAAGATGGGGATTCCCGAACCCGGGGAGCCTGAACTGCTCAATTGGGAAGAATTTCTGGACAAACTCCGGAACCCCGCCCACAAAGTGAGGATAGGGCTGGTGGGCAAGTATGTTGAGCTGAAGGACGCTTACAAGAGCATACTGGAGTCGTTCATCCATGCGGGCACTGTGCACCAGTGCAAGGTTGAGGTGGTCATGATTCATTCGGAAGAAGTGGAACGCCTGGGCACTGAGCATTTCCTGCATGACCTGGACGGCATTGTGGTGGCTCCTGGCTTCGGGGAGCGCGGCATCGAGGGCAAGATCCGCAGCATCACCTATGTGCGTGAGCGTGGCATCCCCTTCCTGGGCATCTGCCTGGGGATGCAGTGTGCCGTGGTGGAGTTCGCCCGCAACGTGCTGGGCCTGGAGGGCGCGCATTCGAAGGAGATGAACCCGCGCACGCCCTATCCGGTGATCGACATCATGGAGGCGCAGAAGAAGATCTCCACCAAGGGCGGCACCATGCGCCTGGGCGCCTATCCCTGTCGTATCGTGGAGGGAACCCTGGCCCATCGCATCTATGGTGCGGACCTGATCTCGGAGCGTCACCGTCACCGTTACGAGTTCAACAACCGCTTCCTGGCCGATTTCGAAAAGGCGGGCATGATCGCCAGTGGCATCAACCCCAAGGAAGACCTGGTGGAAATCGTGGAGATCCCCTCCCATCCCTGGTTTGTAGGCATACAGTTCCACCCGGAGTACCGCAGCACCGTAGCCAGTCCCCATCCCCTGTTCGCAGGCCTGGTGGAGGCCGCCCTGCGTTACCGCCAGGGCCGCCGGCCGGCAGAAGGAAGTAGCCCGGAAGCCTGAGGGATTATCCCTATCTTTGCAGCCCTTTTTCAACATAAATCCTATCCATGGACCGAAATACCATCACCGGGCTTCTGCTCATCTTCGCCATACTGATCGGGTACAGCATCTGGATGTCCCCTTCCAAGGAGGAACTGGCCAGGAAGCAGCAGACCCAGGACTCGCTGATGCGGGTGCAGCAGGTGCAGGACAGTATCGCCGCGGTCCGCCAGGCCGTAGTGAGCAATGCCGACAGCCTTGGGGCGCCCGCTCCGCTGGACAGCCTCGGGGCCATAGCTGACACCCAAGCCGTGAACGAAGTCCTGGTGCGGCAGTATGGCGCCTTTGCCGGACTGGCCGGGGGCAGTTCCCGGGAACTGGTGGTGGAGACGCCCCAGCAGCGGCTGACGTTCAGCAGCAAGGGTGGGCAGTTGCTCAGTGCTGAGCTGACCTCCTTCCGCAGCTTCGACTCCCTGCCCCTGGTGATTTTCCAGGGAGACTCCAACCTCTTCAGCTATTCCTTCTTTTCGGGCAACCGCCTGATCGGAACCCAGGATCTTTATTTTACCCCTTATCTTGATGGTGAGCCTTACCAAGGTGAGGGTTTGCTGAAGGTGGCAGAAGGCGACTCCCTGAGCCTGGCCTTCCGTGCATACCCTAATGGGCCCGGCCAGGGCGGCTACCTGGAGCTAAGCTACCAGTTTGGCCGCGATCCCTTCATGTTCGGGCACCATGTGGCCCTCAAGGGCATGGGCAGTTACCTGGACGGCACGGCCAACTACCTTACCCTGGACTGGATGGCCCGCTTGCAGCAGCAGGAGAAAAGCCTGAAGAACGAGCGCAGCACCTCTACGGTGTATTACAAGCACCTGGAAGATGAGGTGGATTACCTGAGTGAGCGCAGCGACAAGGAGGAATCGATCCCCACCCGCCTGAAGTGGGTTGCCTTCAAACAACAGTTCTTTTCTACGGTACTCATCGCCGACCAGCATTTCCTGAATGCTGAGCTGGCCACGCAGACCGAGCCCCTGGGCGGCCGTTACCTCCGCACCATGTCGGCCAGCCTCAGCCTCCCCCTGGAAGATGCTGATCAGAGCGAGATCGGAATGAAGGTGTACCTGGGCCCCAACAAATACAGCCGGCTCAACAAGTACAAGGACCTTGAGATGGAGGACATGATTCCATTGGGGGGCACCTTCCTTTCGTGGATCAACAAGTGGGCGGTGATCCCGGTATTCGATTTCCTGGAGACCCGCATGGGTAATTATGGCATCATCATCCTGGTGCTTACCCTATTACTGAAGCTGGTCCTCTTCCCGCTATCCTACAAGTCCTACCTGTCTTCAGCCCAGATGCGCGTGCTGAAACCCGAGGTGGACGAGATCGGCAAGAAATTCCCCGATCAGAAGGATGCCATGAAGAAGCAGCAGGCGACCATGGACCTCTACCGCAAGGCCGGGGTGAACCCCATGGCGGGCTGTGTGCCCATGCTACTGCAGTTGCCTATCCTTATCGCCCTGTTCCGGTTCTTCCCGGCCTCCATCGAGCTCCGGCAGCAGGCCTTCCTGTGGGCGGATGACCTTTCCACCTACGATTCCATCCTCGATCTGCCGTTTAACATTCCCTTCTATGGCGATCATGTGAGCCTTTTCACCCTGCTGATGACCATCTCAACCTTGATCTACACCCGGATCAACAACCAGATGATGTCGACCGGCAACCAACTGCCGGGGATGAAGACGATGATGTACCTGATGCCCATCATGTTCCTCGGGTTCTTCAACAGTTATTCCTCAGGGCTCAGCTACTACTATTTCCTGGCCAATATGATCACCTTCGGGCAGATGTATATTTTCCGCCAGGTCATCGATGAGGACAAGCTGAGGGCCAAGATCGAGTTGAACAAGAAGAAGCCCCGCAAGAAGAGCGCCTTCCAGCGCAGGCTGGAAGAGATGCAGAAGCAGCAGAAGCAGCAGCGGAGGCGATAATCAGGGCTTTCAGTCCTTCAACGCACCAGCCCTGTAAAGGAAAGCTTCCAGGGCTTTTTGTTTGTCGGGGCCGAATGGGTAGCTGATGCTGCGGGTGAGGTAGCCCAGGGGGTCAGGGAAACGTTGTAGTCCGGTAGCGCCCTTCAGGGCTTCGGGGATATGCCGCACGCCATACTCCAGGGCCTTATCGAAGACTTCCAGGAAGCCGGGAGCGACATGATCGGCGGCCATCCACACGGCAAAGACGAAAGGCAGGCCGGTATGGGTTTTCCATTCACTGCTCAGATCGAATACCCGGGGCATGGCCCCGATAAAAGCGAAGGCTTTGTCGCCTATCACCACGGCCCCATCGGCGCCGGGCTCCTCAGGGCGAAACCCGTCGAGTCCCCGGACCAGCTCAGGGCGGGCCAGCCAGCGCTCGGCCAGCAGCAGTCGTGCCAGGAGCACGGAAGTGCGGGAATCGGTATCGAGGAATACCCGCTGCAAATCGGCAGGGGGCAGGGCGCTGACCAGAAAGACGCTGCCCACAGGGCCGTCGGCACCGAGGCACCAACGGGTCACAATGCGTGCCCCGTGCATCTCCGGAACGGCCCCTACCGGCACCAGGGCCAGGTCGGTTTCCCCATCACGAAGCCGGCGGGCACATTCGGAAGGGACCGCCAGCTCCATGCGGTGCTCCTCCAGGAGTCCGGAACAGCGGATCCCGTGAAGGAAGGGAAGGGTATTAAGGTAGGATACCGCGGTGATGCGCATGCCGGGATCAGAATTCACGGGTGACCTTCCCCTTGTTGTCGTATTCCCTGCCGTGGTGGGACTTCACCCTGCCGTCGGGAAAATACTCGGTGATGCTCTCCGCGACTACGGTCTTCAGCTCATTGTAGCGCTTCTCCACCAGGTTGATCTTTACCCTTTCGCCCGTATACAGTGTTTCAGCAGTGACCAGGCCCTGATCATTATAGGCATAGTCCGTGATATAATGGGTGGCCTTCTCCCCTGCCGGACCATAGGCAATGAATTCCTTTTCCTTCATCCGGCCCTGTCCGTCGTAGGTGAAGCGGTTCACCGTCCGGTTGCGCAGTAATCCGGCCCCATCGAAGGTGCTGCTGACCTGCTCCTGCTCGCGGCCGGCGGCATCGTAGGCATAGGTGTTCTCAATCCTGCTCTTCACCGTGCCGTCGGGCAATGAGGCAATATGGTTCTGGGAGGCCTTGTGTCCCGCGGCATCATAGGCGTACTCGATCCTGTTGCGGGCTTCCAGTTCACCCTGGCGCGTGAGCTTGTCGTACGTTTCCCAGGACTTCCTTCCCTGCAGGTCATAGTATTCGGTGCGGCTGACATTGCCCTGCATGTCGCGGACATAGCGCTTGAGGAAGTAATTGTTGGCGCTGTCGGGGCCGCTGGCACGGAACTCCAGGACCTCGGACCGGCCCTGGCGGGCGATGTGGAAATGGAAGCTGTTGCGGTTGGAGGGATCGGCCCGGTCAATGCCGCCCCCGCCCAGGCTGTTCAACCCGAGGTAGACATCGAAGGCATCGCTGCCTGCCGCGGGCAGTACCGCCTGGGTTGACTTGCCGTTGGCGTATACCACGATGCGATCATGGTCGGGGGCATACCATTCCACGCGAACAGACAGCAGATCGATGGAAGAGTCCGCCGTAACCAGGATATCGCCTGCAGAGGTTCCTTTCTGAGCAGTTTTGCTTCCGCAGGAAGCGAAGAGGGCCAGCATGATCCCCAGGGAGAGGATGATGGCCGGATGAAGAGGTCTGGGATTCATTTCCAATTAAAATTAGGTAACATCATCTCGCGGATTCGTCCACAAATTTAGCAAAGCCTGCGGGAAGGCAGCAGCCCTGTTTGGGTCCAATCCGTTGGCAGGGTTGACCATCCACCCATGGTGCAGTCATCCGGCGCTTTTCATACCTTTGAGGACCAATGACTGCCTGATGGACCCATTCCCCTCCCTGCATGCCCTGTCGCCCCTTGACGGAAGGTACCGCGCCACGGCAGCTCCCCTGGCCGCCTATTTTTCTGAGGAAGCCGTGATCCGTTACCGCATACGGGTAGAGACAGACTACTTTCTGGCACTGCTGCAGCTGCCCCTGCCCGGGGTAGACCTGCCTCAAAGCGACAGTATCATTGCATTCCAAAAGATGAGCGGATCCCCCGAAGGTACAGTGAGGGTGAAGGAGATCGAATCCGTGACCAATCACGACGTGAAGGCGGTGGAATACTACCTCCGCGAGGCTGCCACGGCTTGCGGGCTGCAGGCTTACCTGGAGCTCATCCATTTCGGGCTTACCTCACAGGATATCAACAACACGGCCTTTCCCATGGCCCTGCGGGATGCCTGGGAAGAAGTGATGATGCCGGTGATGCGCGAGATCGTTGGGACCCTGGAGCGCCTGGCGGGGGAATGGAAGGACATCCCCATGCTGGCGCGCACCCATGGACAGCCTGCCACTCCTACCCTGTTGGGCAAGGAAATCCAAGTTTTTGCAGAACGTCTTGGTGAGCAGCTGCGCCTGTTGCATCAAGTACCCTTCAGTGGAAAGTTTGGAGGGGCTACGGGCAATTTCAATGCCCACCACGCCGCCTACCCTGAGGTGGACTGGCCGGCCTTTGCCGACCGTTTCCTGGTTGGGACCCTCGGACTCCGACGCCAACAGACCACTACGCAGATAGAGCATTACGATCACCTGAGTGCCTTCCTGGATGGGGTGAAGCGCCTCAACACCATACTCACCGACCTGGACCGTGACCTCTGGGCCTACATTTCGATGGATTACTTCAAGCAGCGCATACGGCCCGGTGAGGTGGGATCCTCAGCCATGCCGCACAAGGTAAACCCCATCGATTTCGAGAATTCCGAAGGCAACCTTGGCCTGGCCAATGCCCTGCTGGAGCATCTTAGTGCCAAACTGCCCATTTCCCGCCTGCAGCGTGACCTCACTGACTCCACGGTGATCCGCAACCTTGGCGTCCCTCTGGGTCATAGCCTCATCGCCTGGAAGTCGCTGCTGAAGGGCCTGGGCAAGCTCCTGGTCAATGAAGGGCGCATCCGTGCTGACCTCGATGCCCATCCCGAGGTACTGGCTGAGGCCATACAGACCATACTGCGCCGGGCAGGGGTGCAGGACCCTTACGCTCTACTCAAGGAGCTAACCCGTACGAATGAGGCCTTCAGCATGGATCGCCTGAGAGATTTCATTGCCGGGCTTGGGATAGATGAGGAGCTAAAGCAACGGTTGCTTCAACTCCGGCCGGAAGGATATACCGGGGTCCATCCCTGGAAGGAGAGGCCGTTGCACTGAGGCATGAGGGATATCGCACGTATACTGCGCCTGGTGCTCCCCTGGTGGAGGAATGTGGCCGGCAACATCGCCGCCAATGTCCTTTCCGCCCTGTTCTCAGTGCTTTCGATCGCCATGGTGGTACCCTTCCTTCGGATACTGTTTGGCTCCGAGCGGGTCACGGAGGCCCCGTCAGCACTGGCGATGAACAAGGAATCCATTTCCGCATGGTTCAATTACAGTTTCAGCCAGCTGATCTTCACCTACGGGGAGCAGGCCACGCTGGTTCTGCTGTGTGCCGGTGTAGTGCTGGCCTTTTTCTTCAAGAACCTGTTCTATTACCTGGCCCTGTGGTTCCTCGCCCCGGCCCGGGCCGGCGTGGTGCGCGAGCTGAGGGCGAAGCTATACTCCCATTTGCTGATCCTGCCCCTCTCCTTTTATTCACGAAGGAAGAAGGGCGACCTGCTGGCCCGCACCACCAGTGATGTGCAGGAGGTTGAATGGTCCATTCTTCAGGGATTCGAGCTCTTTTTCCGCGAACCCGTCTCCCTGGTGTTCTTCCTGGTCACCCTCTGGCTGATCAGCCTGGAGCTCTCGCTCTTCGTGTTCATCCTGTTGCCGTTGGCCGGTTTGATCATCGGACGCATCGGACGCAGCCTGAGGCGAAGGTCGGGCAAAGCCCAGAACCTGATGGGGCAGCTGCTTTCCACGGTGGAGGAGTCCATCGCGGGCCTCCGCATCATCAAGGCATTCAACGCCATCCCATACAGTATCGGCCGATTCAAGACACTGAACCGCTCCTATACCCGTCTGCTCATAGGCATTACCCGTCGCTCCGACCTGAGCGCCCCGCTCAGCGAGTTTCTCGGGGTGATCATCCTGGTAGGCATCTTATGGTTCGGGGGGCGTATGGTCCTCAGCGAGAGCGTCGATCTGGGACCGGAGGTCTTCATCACCTATCTCGTCATCTTCTCCCAGATGATCAATCCGGCCAAGAACCTCACCACCGCCTGGTACCAGGTGCAGAAGGGGTCAGCCTCCCTGGACCGAATAGGGGAAGTGTTGGCTGAACAGGAGGTGATTACCGAGAAGCCCGGGGCCTTGCCCATACGGGATCTGGGGGAAGGCATACGTTTCTCAGGCCTGAGTTTCTCCTATGGGGACGAGCCGGTGCTTCAAGACATAGACCTGGATATCGGGAAAGGCCAGGTGGTAGCCCTGGTGGGGCCCTCCGGGGCGGGGAAGTCTACCCTGGCCGACCTGCTCCCTCGCTTCCATGACCGTAGCGGCGGCCAGCTGCTCATTGATGGACGGCCGATAGAGGATTACCGTATAGATGAGGTAAGGGCGTTGATGGGCATCGTATCCCAGGACACCATCCTCTTCAACGACAGCGTGCACAACAACATCGCCTTCGGGGGCAGCTATTCCCGTGAGGAAGTGAGTCGTGCGGCCCGCATCGCCAATGCCGAAGAGTTCATCCTGCTGATGGAGGAAGGTTATGATACGGTGATCGGCGACCGGGGGGTGAGGCTTTCCGGGGGGCAGCGTCAGCGCATCAGCATCGCCAGGGCAGTGCTCCGCAACCCGCCCCTCCTGATCCTTGACGAGGCCACTTCCGCCCTGGATACGGTTTCGGAGCGGCTGGTACAGGAGGCCATCGACCGCATCCTGGGCGACCGCACCGTGGTAGTGATCGCCCACCGCCTGTCAACCATCCGGCATGCCGACCTTATCGTGGTGCTGGAACAGGGTCGGATCGTGGAACGCGGGACCCATGCCTCGCTGATGGAACAGGAGGGACTGTATCACCAGCTTATCCAGCTGCAGCGGTTCCGTTAGGATGCAAGCCCTTTTATTTTCTATTTTTGCCCGACAATCAACCCTATTTCCATGGATCTTACCAAAATCCTTTCGGTATCAGGAAAGCCCGGACTGCAGCGCCTGATCGCTCAGACCAAGACAGGCATGGTGGTGGAGTCGCTGGCCGACGGGAAACGTTTTACTGCTTTTGCGCACCAGCGCATCAGTTCCCTGGAGGAAATCAGCATATATACCTACGGGGAGGACCTTCCGCTCAAGCAGGTGTTTGCACGCATGTTCACTCACCTGAGCGGCCAGCCAGCGCCGGATCCACGGGATCCCGCGCTGGACCTGAGGACATTCATGGAAGAGATCGTAGAGGACTACGACCAGGAAAGGGTATATGCTTCGGATATCCGGAAGATGGTCAGCTGGTACAACCTGTTGCTGCTGCACGGATTGGTGGATGCCGGCGAAGATGAGGGGCCGACTGGTGGAGAGGCTGATGCCGGAGCGAGCGAGACTCAGGATACCGAAAGCCCGGAGCAGGAGTGAGTGTGTGCTGCGCGGTCCTGAGCGGCAACGCGGGAGCGCTGGGGCAGACCGCTGGGCAGGTCCAATAAGAAAAACAACCAAAGCAAGGGCCCGGATGAAGAAACGCGTGACGGACCTCAGGGTGGTCAGCAATGCCCGGATCAACGAGAAGCATTTCCTGCTCGGCATTGCAGCCGAGGGATGCGGGGAGATCGTCCCCGGTCAGTTCGTGGAGGTATTGGTGCGCGGCAGCCAGGACGTCTTCCTGCGCCGTCCTTTCTCAGTCTGCGACACCGATCCGGAGGCCGGCATTTTCTATCTTCTGATCAAGGAAGTGGGCCCTGGGAGCCGCCTGCTGGGCGGGCTGCGGCCAGGGGAAACGGTCAACGTCATGTACCCCCTGGGGCACGGCTATACCTTGCCCCCTTCCGGCCCGGTACTGATGATCGGCGGAGGCTACGGCATCGCCCCTATGCGCCTGCTGGGTCGCCGGCTTAAGGCCCACGGCATCACCGCAGACACCCTCATCGGTGGGCGCAGCGCCTCCGATATTCTGCTGGCCGATGCCTTCACCGATTTCGGCCAGGTGTTCATGGCTACGGAAGACGGCAGCCTGGGACACCAGGGCCTGCTTACCACACATCCTGCCATTCAGGTGAATGGTAATCCTTACACCCGTTTTTACGCCTGCGGCCCTATGGGCATGCTGAAGGCCGTGTCGGAGATCGCCTCAACGGTGAAGGTGGACTGTGAGGTGAGCCTGGAAAACACCATGGCCTGTGGCTTCGGCGTATGCCTGAGCTGCATCACCGGTACCACCACCGGCAACCGTTGCGTATGTACCGACGGCCCCGTGTTCAACTCAACGGAACTGCTATGGCAGACCTCAGTGTAAGCATCAACGGTATAGGGTTCCGCAACCCGGTGATGACCGCCTCCGGCACCTTCGGTTACGGAGAAGAGTATACGGATTTCATCGACATCGGTCGCCTCGGCGGCTTCGTGACCAAGGCCATCTCGGTTAAGCCCCGCAAAGGAAATCCATACCCCCGCATGGCGGAGACCCCCTATGGCATGCTCAACGCCATCGGGCTGCAAAACAAGGGCCTCGACTATTTCATCCACAATATTTACCCCCGTATCAAGGACTTCGACACCCGCATCATCGCCAATGTGGCCGAATCGACCACCGAAGGCTATGTTGAGGTGGCCCGGGCGCTGAACGCCCTGGACCGCGTGGATGCGCTGGAGCTGAACATTTCCTGTCCCAATGTCAAGGAAGGCGGGCTGGCCTTCGGCACCAGCTGTCCCATGTCGGCAGCCGTCACCCGCGCCGTGAAGGAAGTCTATGACAAGCCCCTCTGGGTGAAGCTTTCCCCCAATGTCACCGACATCGTGGACATCGCCCGGGGGGTGGAGGATGCCGGGGCCGACGGCCTCTGCGTGATCAATACCCTGGTGGGCATGGCCATCCATGCCGGCACCCGCCGCCCGGTGCTGAGCACCATTACCGGGGGGCTGTCAGGACCGGCCATCAAGCCCGTGGCCCTGCGCATGGTGTGGCAGGTATACCAGGCTGTGGATATCCCCATTATCGGGATTGGCGGCATCCGCAACGGCACCGATGCCGTGGAGTTCATGCTGGCCGGGGCATCCGCCGTACAGGTAGGCACCATGAACTTCATCGATCCCACCATCGCGCTGCAGGTTGCCGAAGGCATTGACGCCTACTGCGACCAGCATGGCTTTGCCCGTGCCAGCGAGCTTACCGGCGCACTGATCCTGGATTGAACCGGGAGATCCCAACATGCACCCAAGTGAACATCATTTGGGATACATCCTCATCATCGACAGCACCTCTTCAGCGACCTTGCGGTTGTGCTCGAAAGTGAGTTGGCGGTAGTTGACCGCGTCAATGATGGTGCCGATGAAGCAGAGGCCGGCAGTAAGGAGGTAGAGAATGCCCATACCCACCTGGCGCACCAGGATACGGTGGACCCCGGCGATCACCACAAACCCGAGCAGGCAGGTGATGAGGATCAGGTTGGGGTCGCGGCGCCGGGCGCGGTAAACGTTAGCGAACATGAAGGCCTGGTCGTCATCCATACGGTCGAGGACGTACTGGAGGTAGGCCATCTCTTCGCCTTCGGCTTCAGGGATGTAGCGGAGCGCTTGTGCCATGGCAGGGGGATTTGTAATGGGTACGAAAGATCGTGATTATCCGGGATAAGATGATGATTATTGCCGGGATCCCCAGCCAGTGTTCCTGGAAGGAACGCCCCGGCCCGGCCCGGAACAACCAGGCGATGCTGTGACCCAGTCCGCAGCCCGGGCACCATGCAACACCCATGGCCCCGAGGGGGCAAAGGGTAGCGTGGGGATGCAACGGATCCATGGACGCCATCAGTGCCAGGGCTATCAACCAGAACCAGGCCTCCCGCGTACGCCAGAAGGCTGAGCGGGTGAACTTCCATAGAGGGATATGAGCTGACAGGTGGGTCATGCCTGCAACGCCCCCCCTATGATATTCACTTCCGGTTCAAGCAGTATTCCGAAGCGCTCCTTCACGGTTTGCTTCACTATCGTGGCAAGACGGAGAATCTCGGCCCCGCTGGCCCCTCCGTGGTTGACCAGCACCAGGGCCTGGCGGTCGTGCACCCCGGCGTTGCCCAGGCGGAATCCTTTCAGACCGGCTTTTTCGATGAGCCATCCGGCGGCCAGTTTGACCCTCCCATCGGGCATATTCCATGAAGGCAGCCCGGGCCAGGCCTCCATGAGGGGGGACGCGGTGGAGGCGTCGACCTCCGGGTTCTTGAAGAAGCTGCCGGCATTGCCCAGAACCTGAGGATCAGGAAGTTTGCTCTGCCGAATACTGATGACGGCGGCCCTGACTTCTGCCGGGCCAGGGTTGTTAATCCCCAGGGCATCCAACTCTGTGCGTATGCTGCCATAGCCCAAATCAGGGGCACTCCCCCGACTGAGTTTCAGGCTGACGCTGGTAATGATCATGCGCTCCCGTAATTCTTCCTTGAAAACACTGCGACGATAGGCGAACCGGCAATCCGCTGGTCCCAGGACCAGCCATCGGCCGTCTTCACGGTCGAACGCGCGCAGGGAATGAAAGACATCCTTGAGTTCCACCCCGTAGGCACCGATGTTCTGCACCGGGGCGGCCCCGACGGAGCCGGGGATGAGGGAGAGGTTCTCCAGTCCGGACAAGCCTGCGGCTACCGTCTCAGCAACCAGGTCGTCCCAGGCCTCGCCGGCAGCGCACTGCACGATCACCTCCGTCCCGCGGTCCTCGGTAAACGTGATCCCGCGCATGGCCGGATGAAGCACCATGCCGGGGGGATCGGTTACAAAGAGCAGGTTGCTGCCCCCGCCCAGGACCAGGAGGCTGGGGTCATCAAGGCATCCTGTGCGAAACAACTCCTCCAGTTCGGCTTCCGCATCGACCCGGCAGTACTCCCTGGCCTTCACGGGTACCCCGAAGGTGGTGAGGGCGGTGAGGTCGGAGGCAAGGCATCGGTACATGGGCGGGGAGTGAGAGAGGGCCGGGTTAGTGAATGTGCTTTCTTTTCATTATATTTGTAGCTAAAGGTAGCTGAATTACTAACCCAAAGCTTCAACGGAAATGAAAAGAACTCTACTCTGGCTTATGGCCATGGCACTGGCGTTCATCCTGCCGGCGCAAACCACGGTGTTCTCGGACAACTTCGAGGCCGGGACCACCAACTGGGTGCTTACCAACAACTGGGGCACCACCACGGCGCAATCCTATTCCCCTTCCTACTCTCTCTCAGAAAGCCCGACCGGGAATTATGGTGACAATGAGACCTCCTATGCCACGATGGCCAGCGGAGTCAACCTCAGCAATGTCCCCTCGGCGGAACTGAAGTTCTACATGCGCTATCAGATCGAGGCCGGATTTGACTATGTGTATATCGATGCCTCCACTGACAATTTCACCACATTCACCACCCTTGGGGTGAAGGACGGGGTGAACAACACCTGGACGCAGTACACCTATGACCTGGGCGGCTTCTGCGGTCCGGGCAATACCAATGTCAAGATCCGCTTCCGGTTTGAGAGCGACGGGGGATATACCATGGATGGGATGTACATTGACAACTTCGTAATCACTACTTCCCTCAACGACCTCTCCCCTCCGCTGATCACCCATAATTTCCCGGCACATTACCAGGGTTCCATCGGCAGCCACACCGTACTTACCCAGATCGTGGATTTTTCCGGGATCGCCTCCTCTACTGTTTACTACTGGGTGGACAATGTGGCCCAGACCCCGGTAAATGGAAGTCAGGCCACCGGGACCAACGTTTTTACCTTCATCATTCCCCAGCAGTCGGCCGGGGCCTGGGTTAAATACGTGATCAAAGCTACGGACAGCTCTACCAATGCCAACACTTCCACTTCGGATACGGGAAGGTACATCGCAGGGAATTACATAGGATACGACAACGCAGTCGTGGACTACTACCGACCGGTAGGACCTGCCGAGGCGACCACTGCCGTGGCGGTTAAGATCACCCTGGGTAATACCGACCTGAAGACCCTGCTCATCCGTAACTATACCGACCAGAACAATCCCAACAACCCCATGCAGGTACACATATGGACCAGTGTGGCCGGGCTTCCGGGAACCGATGTCATTACGCCAATCACCATGACGCCGGAGGCCACACTCACCAACACCCGGCCCATGACCCGGGTAGACCTGCGACCTTATGCCAGCTCGCTGACAGGCCTGTCGGGGGATTACTACATAGGGTATACGGTACCTACAGGTATCTGCAATACTGTAGAGACATCCCCCGGTATTGCCGGACGGTCGGTGTACAAGACCTCCGCCGGAACGTGGACTGTGGCTACACAGGACTTCCATTTCCGGGCGGTCACTACAGCCGACATTGATGTGGTTGGTCCCCAGGTGGTGAACCTCAATGTGCCGGTACACTATGAGGCTGGCGTTGGTCCCCAGACCATCGTAACCACCATTACCGATGCCACCGGGGTTAACCCTTCCGCTGTGAAGTTGCACCATCGCATTGACGGAGTTACCCAGGCCCTGATCACCGGCCAGATCACCGGCCCGGACCAGTATAGCTTCACCATGCCTTCCCTCAATCCGGGCACCTGGGTTGATTACTGGATCGAGGCTTCGGACCAGGTATCCCCATCACCCAATATCACCGTTACCGATACCTTCCGTTTTATCAGCGGAAACTACATCAAATACGATAACGGACAGGTCGACTTTTACGGAACCGTGGGCCCGGGGGGCACCAGCGGCGTCCAGGCCGCAGCCGTCAAGGTGAGCCTGAACGGCACGGCAGATCTAGTGACCATGCTGATCCGGAACTATGACGGAACCGGAAATACCCCCCCTACACCGGCAAACGCTCCTATGCTGATCCATGTGTGGAACGATGTGGCGGGATTACCGGGTACAGACAAGATCACCCCCTTCTACGCCAATGCTGAATCGACCGTGGCCAACAATATGCGTTTCACACGGATCGACCTCAGGTCATATTCCACCCAGCTCTCGGGGCTCAGCGGGGATTTCCACATCGGATTCTCGGTGCCCACAGGGGTCACCAATCTGCTAATGACCCAACCGGGGACCTATAACCGCACCAATGTTTCTGACGGGGTAAGCTGGTTCCCAGCCACCGGCACCTCCGGCAATTCGGATTATCATTTCCGCTGCATCACTTCCGCGGTCATCACCGGAGTTCCGGAGAGGGAAGGACTGGAGATCGCCCTGTGGCCCAATCCCAGTGATGGTCAGGTGTGGCTCGGCCTCGAAGGTTTTGAGCCCGGGCAGGCCCAGGTAAAAGTGTTCGACCTTACGGGCCGCACAGTTTATGACGCATCGCTAAGACTCAGCGGTGCTGCTCAGCAGGAAAGAATTGATCTGCAAGACCTTCCCAACGGGATCTACACGGTCAGCCTGCATACAGGCACGGCCAGCATTACGCGCAAGCTGGTGATCCGCTGATGGCGGTCCGAAGGCAGTGGCTTCGACAGTAAGCCTTACTGCCTGTGGGATATCAGGAACGCCCCGGTATGATCCGGGGCGTTTTTACGTTCGAGGGCCACCGCTTCCCTTTACAAAAAAGTGTACTTTTGGGACACCAAGCTATACGTCTAACCCTAATCATTAATGCATGATGAAACGCTTACTTTCCCTTAGTCTTCTGCTGGGCCTCACGGCCATGGTCTCCGCCCAGTGGGTGCAGCAGGCCACCGGATTTGCCGCCGCTTCCCGCGGCATCAACCACGTGAGTGTGGTGGATCAGAACATCGTTTGGGCCGCTGCCTACGATGGCAGCGGTACCGCCGCCACCATACAGGAGTTCACCCGCACAACCAATGGAGGTACCCTGTGGACCCCGGGTACCGTCAATGGAACGGTAGGACTGGATATGGCCATGATCTTCGGCATCAATGCCGACACCGCATGGGTACCCATGTACCATCCCACGGGCGGAACGACGCCGGCCCAGGGCATCTATGTGACCCACAACGGCGGCCTCACCTGGACCCGCCAGACTACCGCCACCTTCTCGGCTTCCCTCGGCTCCTTCCCCAACGTCATCCACTTCTTCGATGCCAATAACGGCGTATGCCAGGGTGACCCCGTAGGCGGATACTTCGAGATCTATACCACGACCGACGGGGGGACCACCTGGACCCGTGTACCTCAGGCCAACATCCCGGCCCCGCTCAGCGGAGAATGGGGCATTGTTGGATATTACGATGCCGTGGGCGACACCATCTGGTTCGGCACCCAAAAGGGGCGGGTGTTCCACAGCACTAACAAGGGCCTGAACTGGACCGTCTCCCAGACCCCGCTGACCACCTATACCAATGTATATATGGCTACTGGACTGCACGGCATTGCCCAGGACAAGGGTTCTGCCTCTACCGGCACCATGTACGAGACCTTCAACGGCGGTCAGACCTGGACCCTCATCAACCACACCGGCCCGGTGTATACCAACGATATGGCCCACGTCCCGGGCACCGCAGAGACCTTCGTAAGCACAGGCGCTGCCACCGGTCTTTCCGGATGCTCCTACAGCTATGACGGCGGGCATACCTGGACCGATTTCATCGGCACCCAGGGCATACAGTTCCTGTCGACCGGCTGGGCCGATCCGGGCAACGGATGGGCCGGCGGGTTCACCGACCAGACCATGCCTTCCACCGTGGGCGGCATGTACAAGTATACCGGCATCCTCACCGAAGTGATGCAGCAGCTGCAGAAGGAACAGGGCGTGGTGGTTTACCCCAACCCCTCTGAGGGCGCCTTCACTTTCGCACTGAAAGGTTTCGAAAACCAGGAAGTGGTGCTGAATATCCGCGACCTCAGCGGCCGCAGCGTCTATTCCACCACCAAGGAACAGTCGATGGTGACGTATAACATCCCCGTCGACCTCAGCCACCTTACGGCAGGGTTCTACATTGCAGAACTCGTCAGCGGTGACTTCAGCTGGTCCCAGAAACTGGTGCGCCAGTAATTTTTGGTAATGGTTTGACAACCGGAGCGGGCCCTGGGGTCCGCTCTTTTTTTGCGCCTTTCTGCCATGGCATGATTCCCGTATCCTGGGATGGGGGAGCGCAGGGTTTACTTACCTTTGACGGGATGGGAAGAAGGCGGAACGTCATCGTGGCTGTGACCAACGATCTGGCTACCGACCAGCGCGTGGAGCGCTCGTGCAGCCTGCTGCACGAGATGGGCTTCAACGTATTGCTCATCGGCCGTAGGCTGAAACAGAGCCCAGCCATACCGCAACGCCCTTACAGCCTGCGCCGCATGATGCTGCCCTGGAGCCGGGGCCCGATGTTCTATGCGGCCTTCAACCTGCGCTTGTTCTGCTTCATTTTGTGGAGAAGGGCTGATCTTATTGTGGCCAACGACCTGGACACCCTGCTGCCCTGCTTTCTGGTTTCCCGCATCCGGGGCATCCCCCTGGTATACGACAGCCATGAGTATTTCACCGGAGTTCCTGAACTGGAAGGCCGGCCGGTGGTACGAAGGGTATGGAAGGGCCTCGAGCGCCGCCTTTTCCCCCGGCTCCGGTACCTGGTGACGGTAAATGCCTCTATCGCCACCCTATACGAGCAGGAGTATGGTAAGCGGCCCGCGGTGGTGCGCAATGTGCCCCGGCGCAGGGAACGCTCCTCCGGAGGGCAACGTCCGGCCGAGCTGCCGCCCTCCGGCCGGCTGATCATCCTGCAGGGAGCGGGGATCAACGTCGACCGGGGTGCCGAGGAGGCCCTGCAGGCCATGGCCCACCTCGATCACGCGCACATGATTATTGTCGGCGGAGGGGATGTCATTCCCCGGCTTAAAGCCCTGAGGGAAGAGGCCGGGTTGCAGGACAGGGTCCATTTTTTTCCGCGCATGCCCTACGAGGAGCTTATGCGCTATACGGAAGCCGCCGATATCGGGCTCTCGCTCGACAAGGCCACGAATATCAATTATCGCTTCAGCCTGCCCAACAAAGTGTTCGATTACATCCAGGCCGGGATCCCCATCCTCTGTTCCGAGCTTCCTGAAGTCGCCGGGCTGGTGCGAGAGTACGAACTTGGCCTGGTCACCCCATCCCATGAACCTGAGGTGATCGCCGGCCTGCTTGAGCAGATGCTTGGGGATGAGGCCAGGCGCAGGATATGGAAGGAAAACCTTAACATTGCATCCCGTACGTTGTGCTGGGAGAACGAGAAAGAAACCCTGAGGGAGATCTATGCAACGGCCTGTAACGCCTGAGGTTCATATCGTTGCCTTCGACATACCCGTTCCGGTGAATTATGGGGGGGCTATCGACATCTTTCATAAGATCAAGGCCCTTCATGCCCTGGGCGTTGGGGTGCACCTCCATTGTTTTCAATATGGCCGTGAGTCTGCCCCTGAGCTTGAAACCCTCTGCCTTAGTGTAAGCTATTATCACCGGGACATTTCCAAGACCAATCTCTTCAACCGTCGGCCCTACATCGTGGCCACGCGGACGAACGAGACCCTCACCCGCAGGCTGCTGCAGGATGATTTCCCCATTCTCCTCGAAGGCCTTCATACCTGCTATTACCTGGAAGAGCCCCGACTGCGAAAGCGGGTTAGGGTGGTGAGGACCCACAATATTGAGCATGAATACTACGGGGGGCTGGCCAAGGTCGAACACAACATCTTCAAACGGTATTATTTCCTGAACGAGGCGGCCAAGCTCAGGCGTTACGAGCGGGTACTGCACTTGGCTTCCGGCATCGCGGCCATCTCCACAAATGATCAGGAATACTTCAGTCAGAAATACCGCAACGTACAGACCATCACGGCCTTTCACCCCCAGGAGGCTGTTGAAATCCTGCCGGGGATGGGGAGCTACGCGCTGTACCATGCCAGCCTCGATGTCGGGGAAAACAACGAAGCGGCCCTATTCCTGACCCGCCAGGTGTTCAACGACCTTGATCTTCCGCTCATCATCGCCGGGAACAAACCCAGCCGGGAGTTAAGGGAAACGGTGGCCCAATATCCCAATGTGGAGTTGAGGCTGGGACTCGACAGTGAGGGCATCGCCGCATTGGTGCGCGAGGCCCAGGTGAACATCCTTCCTACCTTCCAGGCCACGGGCATCAAGCTGAAGCTGCTTCTGGCCCTGCACATCGGCAGGTTCTGCCTGGTCAACACTCCCATGGTATGCCATACCGGGCTGGAAGAGCTATGCATCATCCGCGATACCGTCGAGGAGATGAAGCGGGCGGTGAAGGAATGCTTTGAGCATGAATTCCCTCAGGAAGAAATGGAGCGTCGCCGTGCGGTGCTTACCTCGAACGGCTTTTCCAATGCGCACAATGCCAAGGCATTGATGGGCATGCTTTTCCCCTAAGCCCTTAGCTCAGTACGTTGCCGTGGTCGCAGCGCAGGATACGGGAAGGGAACCTCCGGATGATATTGTAATCGTGGGTAGCCATCAGTACGGCCCTTCCGGCCTTGCTGATCTCGAACATCAGGTTCATAATCCCGATGCTGGTATCGGGATCCAGATTACCCGTAGGCTCATCGGCGAGGATTACATCGGGATCGTTCAGCAGGGCCCGGGCGATGGCCACCCTTTGCTGCTCCCCACCTGAAAGTTCGTTGGGCATTTTGAACCCCTTGGTCCCCAGTCCGACCTTTTCCAGCACATCCTGAATGCGTTGCTGCATTTTGGGGCGTTCGGTCCATCCGGTGGCCCGAAGCACGAACAGGAGGTTGTCGTTCACAGTCCGGTCGGGCAGGAGTTGAAAGTCCTGGAATACGATGCCCAGCTTGCGCCTAAGAAATGGTATATCTTTCTTTTTCAGATGATTAAGGCCGATATCGGCAATCCTGGCCTGCCCTTCCACCAGGGGGAGATCGGCATAGAGGGTCTTCAGGAGGCTGCTTTTACCGCTGCCGGTGCGCCCGATAAGGTATACAAACTCTCCCCGGTTAATGGTGAAGCTCACATTAGTGAGGATGAGGATATTCTTCTGATAGATGGAGACATTGCTGAGTTCGATGATGGTATCGAGCGCCATGGAGCAGAGGGTATTAGCGACCCGCGCCTGCCGGTACCCACCGGTTGAGGTGATGCGGGCGGATAAAGGTAGGAATTTCTGCGAAGTGGTCCGGGCCGTTCAGTGCGGGAGGTAAGGCCTCAGCCGCATGCTGAGGCTGTCGCTGAGCCCCAGGGCCCTGCATAGTTCTGTGGCATCCTCGGGGAGTCGCTCCTGACGGCGCAGCCGGAAGATCGTCCGGGTCAGCTCGTAGCCCACATAGGGGTGACGGGCCAGGTCGCGAAACTCCGCCTGCTGGAAATCCAGGGGTTTAACTGTCGAAGGATCCACGCTGATCCTTTCCGAAAACCGCTGCAGCCATTCCGGTTTCAGTCCGTACACTTCGAGCAGCTGGGCGGTGGTATGGAAGCCGCCGAGGCGGTCGCGGTAGCGCACAATCCGGGAGGCCAGTACGGGACCAATTCCAGGAAGTTTTTCCAGCGTGGCCGAGTCGGCAGCATTGAGCTCCACAAGACGGACCGGCATGTCCGGGGATTTGGGCCCGCGTTTGGGAAAATTGGAAGGATGCCACTTTTTAACTTCCCATTGCCTACGGCCTTGCAGGCTGTCATGCCTGACACTGCGCGCCGCCTCAGCCTGCATGCGCAGGCTCCGGGCGGCTTCGAGCAGCCTTTCCCTCTCCGGACCGCTCATTTCGTGGTATCCGTTGCGTTTCGCCGGGTAGATCAGGTTGGCTGTCCACAGCAGGACAGCGATGGCCATGAGCAGCCAGATACCGCGGCGCTCGGCCCGGTTGAAGGACAGCAGGTCTTTCCACATCATCAGGGGGGGTAGGTACTCCTAATTAGACGTTTTCCCCCCCGGAAACGGAAACTTTTACTGGAACTTTTTTATCTCGCCAGCGCGCAGCCTGGCAAGATAGTCTTTAAGGTCGCGTTTGACCTCAGGGGCAAGGATGATCAGGCCTACGATGTTGGGAAAGGCCAGGGAAAGGATCATCATGTCGCTGAAATCGGTGACGGCGCTCAGCTCGGAGGAGGAGCCGACAATGATCATCCCAAGGAAGAGGACGCGATAGACCGTGTCGCCAATGGCGCGCTGGCCGAACACCTTTTCGAAAAACTTCCCGAAGAGGTAGTCGAAGCCCTTCATTCCATAATAGGACCAGGAGATCATGGTGGAGAAGGCGAAGAGGAAGATGGCCACCACCAGAAGGTAAGGGTACCATGGCACCACCGTAGCAAAGGCGTTGGATGTCAGCTCGGTTCCCTGGAGCCCGGTACCATGTTCATACACCCCGGTGAACACGATGACCAGGGCAGTCATGGTGCAGATCACCACCGTGTCAATGAATGGCTCGAGCAAGGCCACAAATCCTTCGGTAATTGGTTTGTCGGTGCGCACGGCCGAGTGGGCAATGGCTGCGGAACCCACACCGGCCTCATTGGAGAAGGCCGCACGGCGGAAACCGGTAATGAGGACACCGATCACTCCCCCTTTCAGTGCATCGGGAGCAAATGCCCCGTCGATGATCAATAGAATGGCATCGCCGGTCCGGTCGTAGTTGATGCCAATGATAGCCAGGCAGGAGATCACATAGAACGCCGCCATGAAGGGTACGATCTTGTCGGTAACGTTGGCAATGCTGCGGATACCCCCGATGATGACGATCCCCACCAGGATGGCGAGGATGAACCCGAAGAAGGCGCCTTTCCCTTCCAGGGCCGGGGCGATGTATACGAACTGGGCAAAAGCCTGGTTGGCCTGGAACATATTTCCGCCCCCGAATGATCCCCCGATGACCATTATGGCGAAGATCAAGGCCAAGACCTTACCAAGACCACCCATGCCCTTTTTTGCCAGGCCTTTTTTGAGATAGTACATCGGACCGCCGGACACTACGCCCCGTTCGTCGATTTCCCTGTACTTCACCCCCAGGGTGCATTCGGTGAACTTGGATGACATACCCAGCAGTCCGGCCAGGATCATCCAGAATGTTGCGCCCGGTCCTCCCACGGCGATAGCAATGGCAACCCCGGCGATGTTGCCAAGGCCCACGGTGGCGGAGAGGGCCGTAGCCAGGGCCTGGAAGTGCGATACCTCGCCTTTGCTCCGGGGGTCATCGTAGCGTCCCCTGACGAGGTCGATGGCATGACGGAACCCGCGAATGTTAATGAACCTGAAGTAGATGGTGAAAAATACCGCCCCGATGATGAGCCAGACCACCACCAACGCGATGGGTGCGGTTCGTGGCTGCCCGCTCTCGTCGAACACGACATCACCCTCATCATTCCGGATCACGGGGTCGTATATGCCCATGGCGGCAAAAGGATCATAGAAAAGTACGCTGGCCAGGTTGTCGACCACAGGAACGAAAAGGTTGTTGATTTGCTGGCTCAGGGAGGTATCCTGATTGGCCGCAAGGGTATCCAGGACCACCCCGGGCATAGCAGCGCTATCGGCCCGGAGGGTGGAAGCATGCGCTTGAGCAGACAGCAGGCAAGAGAACGCCAGGGCAACCAGGATGCGTAGGATCATATCGGGGTTGGTTCGGTAAAGGCAAAGGTGTAAAAATACCCTGCAATTGCCAAGTATTGCAGGGATTTGCCTTCAGCCCCCTCCCAGCAGCTGGTAACCGATACGGCATTCCAGGCAACGCCCGGCATTGCAAAAGGAGCGGTCGAGTTCCATCCAGCCCTGGGTTTCAAGCGCGCTTACGTCTGTGCGGTCCAGGTTCAACCAGTTACGCACCACACGATTGTCTTCGGGCGCTACCCTTTCCAGCAAGGCGACGGCCCTTCGGACCAGGGCATGGTCGTCGTGCCAGAGTCCGGAAGCGCTGAGGTATGGAGCGAAAGCATTCGCCACCAGCGAGGTACGTTGCTGAGGTCCGATAATCTTTGGGTATGACCTGAGTACAGCCTGGCCAGGGCGGTAGTGGTCGTCCCAGTATGCCGAAGCCTGAGTTTGCAGAATGCGGACCCAATGCGCAGGCTCCAGGGTCAGCCGCTCCTGGTGGCCGGCAGGCCCCAGGGCAGCGAGCACAGCAGCCAGCTGGGCGATGCGGATGGAAGGAAAAGCCGCGGGCCTCATTCTCAGCAGGGACCACAGGGCAGGTTGTAAAGGGGTGAGCTCTGGGGCAAGTGCCCTTCCCCTTTCCACCTGTTCCCTGCACCAGGGGTCCTCCGCGCAGGCCTCCAGGAGGCCGCTGAGGTAGAGCAAGGCCGCCTCTGCATCGGCGGCAGCCAATTTCTTCCGCCCGGGCACCCTGAGCCAGATGCGGGCCAGCATCTCGAAGGGAAGCCCGTTGGCCGGAAGGCCGAAGGCCCGGAACAGGAGGGTGTGAAAGCATACCTCCCATGCCTCTGGGCCCTCATCGAGGGTTCGGATGAGCTCATGGCCCCTGCGCTCAAGCCGCTCCAGGGCCAGGCGCCCAAGCCAGGGCCTGAGGGAAGCTGCATTCAGCTGATGCAGAAATGGCCGGCAGGGCATAGGATCAGCGGAGGCCTGCCACTCCCCGTAACGTTCCACGATGCCTGCCGGAATCCATTCGCTGAGATCAAGGCAGGGCAGTCTTCGGCCCAGACCGCTGAATACCTTCTCATCCTCTGAGAGAACTACATGCAGTATCACATTGCGGTACTTCTCGTCTTGCTCATGACCATGACGGCCCCAGTCTGAAGCCCTAAGGTGCATTTCCACATTACCCGCCCACAGGGTGTCGCCTATCCTGATCCTTGCATTCAGAAAATCCGGACCGGCATGCCGGTTCCATACCCCCGGGTGCTCCACTCTAATTTCCTGACCATCGGTAGATTGAAAGGACCTCCCGGCCAGGCTATGCCTCCAGATGTAACACAACAGCGACTCGTTCATGGTGTTTCGTTTGTACTAATTAGACGTTCTGGGGTGGTTCAAACGGACAAAAAAGTTTAGCCCCCGGCCCACCCCAGGGAAAACTTGCAATGTTGCCCGCTTGTGGCTATCTTTGTCGCAAGGGTCACCCGCATCTGGAGGACGGATATGTCAGAGATAATCAGACGGCTGGAGAGACTGAGCGAGCAGGTCCGGCAGGTAACCGAAGAGCGGAAGGTGCTCGTGCTGAAGCTGGAAGAAATGAAGCGCAGCATAGAGGCGCTGGAATCCGAGAATGCCCGGATGAAGGAGACCCTGGAAGAAAAGGAAACACTCATACATATATTGCAAACCGCTAAATCGTTGAACACCAAGGAAGAAAGTGAGGAGGCAAGAAAAAAGGTCGATGATCTGGTGCGGGAAATTGAACACTGTCTGAACCTGTTGGATAGTTAACTTAATCGGATATTACCTATGGAGTTTTCCATTTCAGTGATCATTGCAGACCGGCCTTACAAGCTGAAGGTCACGGAAGCCCAGGAAGAGCGGGTGAGGAAAGCGGCCAAAACGATCAACCACACGATGAAAGAGCTTTCCGGGGCATACCATTACCGTGACAAGCAGGACCTTCTGGCCATGGCAGCCTTGACGGCTGCGGTGGAGCGGACGGAACACGACGGTCTGGCCCTCGAAGAGCAGCAAGAGCTCCTGAAGATCATCGGAGACCTTGAAAATATCCTGTCCGAGAAAGCATAGCGTCCATCCCGTTCTTTGAACAGACAGAAGGCACACCCGCGCAAACCACTAATGTTTGTAAACTCAACATTACAACCATTAGGGAAATGCTCATAGGTTCCTAAGACAGGCCTCAACCTTCGGGTATCCGTCCCTGACGGATCGGTGGAAGTCTAAAGAAACTGGCATCCCTATCCATGTCAATTGGGGTTTACTCAACTCCAGGGTTTGTGCGGGTTTTTTATTTCCCTCCCTCTTGTTCCCCGCGATCTCCTTACTAAATAAAAGGAGGTAATATGGATATCATTTTACTGATAGGGGTTGCATCGGCCGCACTGGCCCTGGGCATCATCCTGTCCGTCTTTGTGATGCGCAAATCCCTGCTTGGAAAGAGCGCCAACATCCTTCGGGAGGCCGAGGACAAGGCCGAAGTGATCCGCAAGGAGAAGTTGCTCCAGGCCAAGGAAAAGTTCCTGCAGCTGAAAACCGAGCACGAGCAGCAGATCAGTGAGCGCAATCAGAACATGCTTCAGGCGGAAAACCGCGTCAAGCAGAAGGAGCAGGCCCTTTCCAAACGGATGGAAGAGGAGCAGCGCAAGCAGCGTGAACTCGACATCATCCGAACCAACCTCAGCCAGCAGCTGGAAATCGTAAACAAAAAACAGGAAGAGCTCGAGAAGGCGTCCCGCCAGCATGTGGAGAAACTGGAGGCCATTGCCGGGCTCACCGCCTATGAGGCCAAGGAACAGCTGGTGGAGGTTCTGAGGGACGAAGCCAAGGCCGATGCCGCCATCATCGTGAACGACATTCTCGAAGAGGCACGGATGACGGCCAACCAGAAAGCCCGCAAGGTGGTGTTGGAGACCATCCAGCGCACGGCCGTTGAACATGCCGTAGAAAACTCGGTTTCGGTTTTCCACCTGGAGAGCGATGAGATCAAGGGGCGCATCATTGGCCGTGAAGGCCGCAATATCCGTACCCTGGAGGCCTTAACGGGCATAGAGATCATCGTTGACGACAGTCCGGAAGCGATCATCCTGAGCGGCTTCGACCCTGTGCGCCGGGAAATCGCCCGGCTCTCCCTTCACAAGCTCGTAACCGACGGCCGTATCCACCCGGCACGCATCGAAGAGGTGGTGGCCAAAACCCGCAAGCAGATCGAGCAGGAGATCATCGAGACCGGGAAACGGACCTGCATCGACCTGGGCATCCACGGATTACACAACGACCTGGTACGCATGGTGGGCCGCATGAAATACCGTTCCTCCTACGGCCAGAACCTGCTGCAGCACTCCCGCGAGGTAGCCAACCTCAGTGCCACCATGGCCGCAGAACTGGGCCTCAATCCCAAGCTGGCCAAGCGCGCCGGGCTGCTGCACGATATCGGCAAGGTGCCTGACACCGAGCCGGAACTGCCGCACGCCCTGCTTGGCATGAAGATGGCAGAGAAATACAAGGAGAAGCCAGAGGTGGTCAACGCCATAGGCGCCCATCACGATGAGATCGAGATGGAATCGCTCATCGCCCCCATAGTGCAGGTCTGCGACGCCATCAGTGGTGCCAGGCCCGGGGCCCGCCGCGAAGTGGTGGAAGCCTACATCAAACGCCTGAACAACCTGGAAGAGCTGGCCCTCTCCTATCCGGGAGTAGTCAAAACCTACGCCATCCAGGCTGGCCGTGAGCTGCGCGTCATCGTAGGTGCCGACAAGGTCAGCGACCAGGAGGCCAACCAGATCTCCTTCGACCTGTCCAAAAAGATCCAGGACGAGATGACCTATCCGGGCCAGATCAAAATCACCGTGATCCGGGAAACCCGGGCGGTGGCCTATGCAAAATAGCCAGGCCTCGTCAGCAAGCTGTTACGGGATTCCGCTGAGGCCGGGATCCCGTAACTTTTTCCCACCATTGACGTATAACGGCCTGTAAATCCACATCCTATGAGCCGTCGTACGGGATCGGGTCTGACCCTCACCCTCCTATGCCTGGTACTCCTTGTCCTGGGTTTCCTTGGAGGACGCTATGCTGGCCACTACTTCGGGAATCCTGAAGGTGCCCCTGACCTGCAGGCTTCCCTGCGCGGGATGGAGCGGGTGGAGGTATCGAGCGCCTATATGGACCGTTTGCTCATCGTGAAAGACGAGACGGTCCCATACAACAACATCCGCCTGGTACTCAGCGTCCCCGTACAGGTGACCTGGACTGCCGACATGAGCCTGGTTTCGTTCGAACGGCAGGAGGACGGCGCTTTCCTGGTCAGGCTGCCGCAGGTGGTGGCCGGTGAGGCCCGCTATGAGGTGGAAAGGGCGTCCAACCTCGATGTCAGCACCGGTTTCGGCATGAGCTCGACCTGGGCCAGCTTCCAGGATGTGTTTGCCCTGTTCTCGAAGGCTGTAGAGGAAGATCGTAAGGCCCTCGGAGCCGAGCTTGGAAAGGCGGAACACCTGGCCAGGGCCGAGCAAGCTCTGAGACGGATGATCCTTGCCGCCGCCGCTGCCCGCGGCATCGAGGTACGCTTCGCCCCTCCTGCTGATTGATCACTCCAGCTGCAGGCTGCCCATCTTTGCCATTATCCAGACCTTGCCAGAGCGCTCCTCCAGCGCCTCCCGCTGTCCGTCCTTCAGATAGCGAACGCTGGCATCGAGCACCAGCACCTGCGGCCGCAGTTCCTCTGGCCACCTTTTCAGGCTCCTGAGGCCCCTGAGCCCGGTAACCAGGATGATGCCTGTCTCCTCCCCATCCATGATCTGCAGCCTTACCGGGTCATCGCACCATACCACCAACCCCCTGCGCGAGGGATGCCAGGCAAAGGCCCTGCCCAGGGTGGTGTCGGGAGGGGACTTTCCGGTTGACTGCAAAATATGGTACCCGAATGTACCGGCGGGCGTACCCCGCTGAAGGGCCCAGGCCCTGATGCGCCCCTGCATGCTGCTGTCAGCCTGGGCGCCAAGCCCCCATACCCTGGCCTCCCTTCCGTTGAGCTCCGCCAGCACTGGTCTCGGTCCGCTAAGCAGCCAGGTTTCCTTGCGTTGCAGGGCGAGGGATTTCTGAACGAGCCCTGCCGCTGCCCAGATGATCATCACCAGGACAAGGAACCGTAAGGTCTGGAGCCGGTCCTGAAGTAAAGGGGCCATCGCCAGTAGGGCCACGCCTACATAGGACATTACCAGGGAATGGGTGCTGAAGGGGATGTACTCAATATAGGCACAGGGAAGATCGGCGAACCATGTGCTGAGGTCACGCATCCACTGCAGGAGAAGTCCGAAGGCTCGCACCGCCAGGCCATCCGGAAGTCCGGCCATGTGCAGGGGAAGGGCTACCATCCCGGTATAGATCGCCACGGTAGAAAGCGGGACAGCCAGCAGGTTGGCCGGAAGGAAATAGGCTGGAAAAGCATGAAAACTATACAGGCAGAGCGGTGCCGTGGCCAGCTGCGCCACCAGGGACACCATGGCCAGACCGCCCAGCGCCTTGCGCCATCGGCCATAGCTCAGCCCGAACACCGCCATGGAGGGGGCATACAGCAGCATGATGCCGGCTACGGCCAGAAAGGAGAGCCAAAAGCCCAGGTTGAACAGCCATGCCGGAACGATCATCAGCATAAGAAAGGCGGAACCGGCCAGGATATTCAGCCCTTCGGTGCGCCGGGATACCATGCGGCTCAAGGTGTGCAGGGTGATCATCAGGGTGGCCCGGCTGACCGCCGGGGCAAGTCCGGTCATGAGGGCGAACAGGAACACCAGGCTGAGCGGAAGGAACTCCATCCAGGCCTTTCTTCGCCGGCGCAGCGTCAGCAGGGCCATCAGCCCGGTAATCCCGGCATAAACAGTACCGGTATGCAGTCCGGAAACGCTCAGGATATGTACTACTCCGGAGCGGCGGAAGGCTTCTGACACCTCCTCATCCAGACCGCTCAGTTCGCCCACGAGCATGGCCGAGGCCAGTCCGGCCAGTCCTGAATCGGGCAGCATTTCAAGGATGGCTGCACTGATCCTCTGCTGCTGGCGGTGCCCCCAGGCCCGCAGGTTGTATGAAGAAGACGGGGACAGGAGGAACAGTTGTTTGCTATCCAGGTAGCCCAGGCCAACCACACCCTGACGGCGCAGCCAGCGGGAGTAATCGAAGCCCCCAGGTTCGGAGCGGGTGGAGAGGGAATCGCAGCGGGCAGGCATGAGGTAGCGCTGACCCGGGGTCAGGAAAGCCAGGCTATCGCCCCGTACCCTTATCCGTATGCGTCCCTCACAGGGCAACAGGCGATCACCGAGCATCCGGCCCTCCACTTCCGCGAAGACCAGGGCCGCCCCCGGCTTGAACTTCAGGCTGCCTTGCGTTCTGACGATCATCAGGTCGGCATCCTGCAACCGGTCAACGAGTTGGCGGGTATGGGGGCGAAGTCCATAGCTCCCGCATGCCATGCCGAGGACGAGCATCGCTATGACCACGATGATCCCATGTACCCAGCGTGTCCGGTAGTTGTATACCTTCCCGTAAGCCAGGGCGCCGGGCGCCATGAGCAGCAGGCCGGACCAGAGGAGCATGGCCGTGACCCCCTCTCCCGGGGAATGATCCAGGGATACCCTGATACCCAGCATGAAGGGCAGCAGGATACGCAGCATAGGAAAGGCACTAAGGTTTTCGGACATGAAGAGGCCTGTTTCCTAAAACAGACGTTCTGCCCCCCATGAAACGGAAGAAAAAAGTGGGAAATCTACACTGGCCCAAAGCCGGATGAACAGGAAGAGGCTGTTGATGCAGGACTTAGGATTCAGGCAGCGCCTGAATCCTACCGTGAGATTGGACATTTCGGGAAGCTGATGTCACTCCTGGTCCTGAGCCGCAGGCGGGGCCAGGGAATCCAGCGGAATGACGCGGACCCCGTGGTAATAGTAACGGATGACTTCTTCATAGTCGTGGCCCAGGCTGATCATGCGCATGGCACCCTGCTGGCTCAGTCCCACGCCATGGCCCCAGCCCCGGCCCTCGAAGATCACCTTATTTCCTTCCGGACGTATTGAAAAGAAGGTGGACCGCAGCCTCCAGTCGGCACGGATCTCCTTCAACGGTATCCCTGGGAGCAGATGGGTCTGGCGGGGGGGCTGACTAAAGCGGGTAACCCGGTGAACCACAGAATCCTCCCGCTTCAGGCCGTACTTTCGTGTGAGGTAGGCCAGCCATTCAGACACGTTCAGGGTGTCGGCCCAGAAGGCCTTGGACATTGCCAGGGAGAAGGTGTCCTGCACGCCCTTGAGGTATGGAAGGGGCCCGGACCATACCGCCTCGGAGGGAAGGGTATAGCCTCCGGAATTGGAATGAAAGGCCGCAGTAATGAGCCTTCCGGAGGAGTCGACGATGACATCTCCCCGGGTGACCGAGATGGACTCCAGGATATCGGGCAGGAAACAGCGTGACTTGTAAACCTGGCAATGCTCGGCGTCGCAGAGTTGATGCCCGTCCTGTTGGTGACGACCGAGGTTCTGCAGGGCATAGGTACGGGAGATGATGTCCTGGATCTTGTAATATTCCGGTACCTCGATGATGCCTACCTCCGAGAGCACCACCCCGGCAACATAATGCTCCAGTTCCACCTGATTGATGAAGATGAGGTGACTGCCGTGGGCGGTGACCTTCAGGCCGTCATCATAGTCCCTTTCCCTCAGACCCGAAGGGATGAGGCGGAAAATGTTGTCTTCATGCTGACCGCTAAGGGTAATTTGTGAAGCAGAGAAAAGGCGATGATTGTTGCGGATAACCACCACCCTGCCCCCTTCGGCCCTGAGAGTGACCTGCTGAAAGCGTGAGAGGGTCTTTTCATGGCCCTCTGCCCTGAGGACGTAGTATCCTTTCACCACGGTGAAACTGGCCTGATGAACCTTATTACTGCTGAACACCCTGACCTTAAGTTCCACGGCCCGGCTTACTGTTGGCGTGAGGAGGAGCAGCAGCAGGAGGAGGACCCGGCAAAGCTTATGCGCCATGGACTCCCTCCTTCATCCCCCTGAGGTGTTCTACGATCAGCTGCGCAGTGCGCGCGGAAGCCCCCGGTCCGCCCAGGCGTTCCCGCAGTTCTTCCAGGTCATCAAGGATGCCCTTGCGGTAGGCATCATCGTGAAGCAGGCGTTCCATCTCCTGCTCCAGCAGCGTCGGGTTGAAGTCCGACTGTATGAGCTCAAGCAGTATGCCCCGGTCCATGATCAGGTTGGCCAGCCCAATGAACCTCACCTTGACTATGCGTCGGGCGATCTGGTATGAGAAATAGCCGGCCTTGTAACAGATCACCTCGGGAACCTTGTACAGGGCAGCTTCGAGGCTGGCCGTACCCGAGGTAACTGCGGCGGCATAGGCTACTGAGAGCAGTTCGTAGGTACGGGAGCGCACCCTTTGCACGGGATAGCCCTGACAGAGCTGGTCGTAGAGCCCCGGGGGCAGGGATGCGGCTTCGCCCACCACAAAGCGGTATGCGGGGAACCGCAGGCTCATTTCCAGCATGGTAGGGAGCATTGCGCGGACCTCCTGCAGGCGGCTGCCGGGGAGGAGGGCCACTACCGGACGACCGTCGGGGCTGAACTCCCGCTGCAGGGCCGCTGGATCGGCCTGGCATTCCCGGTGGCGGGCAATGGCATCCAGCAAGGGGTGCCCTACGAAGTCGGCTTCGAAGAAATACTTGCGATAGAATGCCGCCTCGAAGGGGAGGATGACGAACATGCGATTGACGTACCGCTTGATCTTATGTACCCGCGACTGTTTCCAGGCCCATATCTGGGGTGAGATATAGTAATAGACGGGGATTCCCTGCCGGCTGAGCCAGGCGGCCATCCGCAAGTTGAACCCCGGATAGTCGATCAGCACCACCGCATCAGGACGGAAGTCCAGGATGTCCTGCTTGCAGCGGTGGAAGTTCTTAAGTATGGTCCTCAGGTTCATCAGCACCTCGGCGAAGCCCATGAAGGCCAGTTCCCGGTAATGCTTGCGGATTTCCACTCCCTCCTTCTGCATGCCTTCGCCGCCCCAGGCATGCACGACTGCCCCGGGATCCTCCAGGCGCAGTGCCCTGACCAGATTGGCCCCGTGCAGGTCGCCCGATGCTTCGCCCGCGATGATGAAATATCTCACGTCGTTGTGGATCAGGTACGGAAAAGGAAATAGAAGTATACCATCGCCAGTCCAAAGGTAAGCATGAGAATGCCCCGGCCTGTCTTGTCATAGCGAAGGTTGACCAGGTAATACCTCAGGGTGAACAGGTTGACAAAGATGCTGATAAGCACCATCGTGGCTGGCTCCAGCACTTGTTCCTGCCCGCTGAGGCGCTGCAGGATCAGATCGATGCCCCGGATGATGCCATAGGCCATGGCTGGCAGGAGGATCCCCAGCATCCCTCCGAGCCAATATGCGTCGTTCTTCAGCTTGCTGAACATAGTCCTGTGGTTTTACTCCAGACCATTCCCATCTGAAGGCAGCCCGAGGGCTACCAGGCGCTGCAGGGCATGATGGGCGGTGAGGTCGTAATGGGTGGGTACAACGCTCACATAGCCTTCGCGCAGTGCGACCAGGTCGGTATCCCCGCCGTTGCTGCGCTCGTTGAAGCGGCCCGTGAGCCAGAAGTATTCCTGATCGTAGGGGTCCTGGCGTACATCAAAAGTCTCCTCCCATGCGCCGTCGGCCTGCCGGCATATCTTCATTCCCCTGATCTGCTCCATGGGCAGGGCAGGGATGTTGACATTCAGGCAGATCCCATGGGGAAGCCCATGTTCCAGGACATGTCCGGCCACACGCCTCACCCAGGCGCCGCAGGCACTGAAGTCGGCATGATGGGAGTAGTCGAGCAGGGAGTAACCGATGGATGGGATGCCGTCGATGCAACCTTCGATGACGGCCGCCATGGTCCCGGAGTACACCACATTCACCGAAGCGTTGGAGCCGTGGTTGATACCGGAGAGCAGAAGATCAGGGCGGCGCTTCAGGATCAGACGCTCCCCCAGCTTCACGGCATCCACTGGTGTCCCGGTACAGCTGTATTCCAGCAGTCCTTCCTGTTCCCGAACTTTTTTCACTCTCAGTGGTTCCCTTACGGTAATGGCGTGCGACATGCCCGACATGCCCTTTTCGGGAGCCACCACGACCACGTTCCCCAGGTCCTTCACGGCTTCCACAAGGTAGCGGAGGCCCGGGGCCTCAATGCCATCGTCGTTGGTGATCAGGATCAGGGGGCGAGATGTCGTCATTCCTTAAGTCTTGGATCAGAATGCAAATCTACATGGAATTGAGGTATGCCCTGCCGGCTTACCTTTGTAAGGAGTAACCCTCAAACTGATGAGAACAACACTAGCCCTTGGCGGCATCCTTGCTGTCTTCAGCTTCTCTGTTTCCCTTGCGGCTCAGGAAACCGGAGCCTTACTGGTTTGGGAAACTGACCACATCCTGTCGGTACCGGAATCTGTACTGCCGACGGAGCAGGGATTTATCCTGGTCTCCAACATCGATGGAAAACCCACGGAAAAAGACGGTGAGGGCTTCATCTCCATGCTCGGGGAAGAAGGCGAACTGATCCACAGGGAATGGTGTAGCGGGCTGAATGCTCCCAAGGGCATGACCATCGCCGGGGAGGTGTTGTATGTGACCGACATCGACTGCATAGTAAGGATCAGCCTCGAAAATGGGCATATTCTCGGCCGCATCCCAGTGGAAGGCGCACTGTTCCTCAACGACCTGTGCACCCTGCCCGACGGGCGGATAGCCTGCTCCGACATGCAGGCGGGAAGGGTGCATATCCTCAAGGAAGACCAGATCGTGCAGAGTTATGCCGACACCCTGCTTCAGCGCCCCAACGGGTTGGCTTCCTACGACGGGGATCTTCTGGTGGGTTGTGCAGGCTATATCGTACGAATGAACGCGGAGGATGGGCATACCTTCCTCTTCATGCCCAATACAGGTCCGGTGGACGGCCTGGTGGTTCCACGCCCTGGAACGCTGGTGACTTCCGACTGGGCAGGAAAGGTCCAACTGCTGCAGGAGGGCATGGAACCTGTAGTCCTGATGGACCATAGCGAAGCCGGGGTGAATGCCGCCGACCTGGGCTGGGATGAGCGCCACCAACGCCTGTTGGTGCCTACATTCTTCGACCAGCGGGTGCGGGCCTATTCCCTGACCTTCTGATCATCCTGATCCCGGGGGTCAACGGCCCTCTGCCTGGGAAAGTATCCGGCACAGCTCCTCCCACAGGCGCTGGGTGGGGAGGCCCATGACATTATAATAAGAGCCTTCCATGCGCTCCACACCGACATACCCTATCCATTCCTGTATGCCATAAGCCCCGGCCTTGTCGAAAGGCCGGTAGTGGTCCACGTAATGCACGATCTCTTCTTGTGCCAGTGCGCGAAACGTGACCCGGGAAAGGGCATGGAAGGTGTGTACCCGGGTGAGGGTGCGCAGGCATACCCCGGTGATCACTTCGTGGGTATGTCCGGACAGATGCGAAAGCATGGCGATGGCATCCTGTCGGTCGGTAGGCTTGCCGAGCACCTGCTCGCCCAGTACCACCAGGGTATCGGCCGTGATGAGCAAGGTATGGGGCAGCATTTCTTCCTGAGGGAAAGCCTGCGCCTTATGCTGTGCCAGCGCTTCAGCCGCCAGGGCCGGAGCCAGACCTGCGGGAAGGGTCTCGTCCACATCGAAGGCCATAATCCTGAAGCGCAGGCCCATCCCTTCCAGGAGCTGAAGGCGCCGGGGCGAGCCGGAGCCCAGGATGATGTCGCAGGTGTTCAGTTTCTCGATCGTATTCATATAAATAGCGCGGTCAATAATCCAGCCACCATGATCCATTTCAGGGTGGCCGACAGGGTCGCTGCATCCCCTCGGTCCTGCATCAGCAAAGCCAGGCGCACACTCATGCCCAGGGGTACGGCAACAAACACTACCCCTACAAAGAGCACATTATGCATCCCGGCCTCCCAAAGGGACAAGGCAATAACGGCAGTCAGGGCAAACACAAACACAAGGCTGAACAACAGCACCCGGGTCGCTATTTTCCAGCCAAGCCAAACAGCCAGGCTGCGCTTCCCGGTGGCCTGGTCCCCACTCAGGTCGGCCAGGTCCTTGGCCTGCTCCCTGGTGAGGGTAGTAAGCAAGGCAAAAAGCCCGTAAACTACCAGAAAGCTGTGCAGGGCCTGAGTTGCTGCCGGCGATAATCCCGGCTGCTGCTGAATCAACAACACGGGCAGGACAACGGTAAAGCTCACCAGCAGGGCCACTGTAAAGAGCGCGGCCAGGGGGATCCGTTGCAAGAGCGGGCTGTACGACCAGGTTAGCAGCAAGGCCAGAAAGAGGATGAGGGTGGCCGGGAGGGGAAGCCAGAGGGCGCTGGCGGAGAGGGCTCCAAGGGCCAGCAGGAGGAGTACCCGGGACATGGTTGTGGCCGCTGGGATACCGATCCTTCCTTCGGCCAGGGGCCGGCGGCGCTGGTTGGTCTGGTCAGTGGCCACATCGAAGACGTCGTTGAGCACATAACCCCAGGCGGCAATGAGCATCAGGCACAGCGGCGCCAGTAGGACATGGGCCAGGGGCAGGCCTGCGAGCCCCCCCCCACCGCTGATCCGGGCGCCCCCTTCCAGCATCAGCAGGGTACCCCCAGCGATCATCAGGAGGTTAGGCCAGCGGAGCAGGCTGAGGTATGCAATCAATGATGTTCGCATGTTCACATGTGCGCATCTGCGCATTTTCGGTTTAGCCAGACTGCGGGTGGCCGTGGGTGGTCTGCCCGGCCCCGGGGACTAGGGGTGAATGTTCCCGGGATCCGGGGCATCGCTCAGACATCCCAGGAAAGGGCGCTCTTATCGAACCAACGGTTCTGCACACGCAGGACCTGTTCGATCACGTCTCTTGCACAGCCACGGCCGCCGGGTAGGGCTGAGATGTACATCGCCATGGACTTGATCTCCTCGGAAGCATCGGCCGGGCAGGTGGGCACACCGGCAGCCTGCATCAGTTCATAATCGGGGATGTCGTCGCCCATGAACAGCACCTCCTCATGTTCCAGTCCGTGGCGCTGCAGATATTCCAGGTATACCTTCAGCTTTTCGTTTACGCCAAGGAACACATCACCTACCCCGAGCACTTCGAAGCGCTTGCGCACTGACTCCGTCTTGCCACCGGAGATGATGGCCACGCGGTATCCCTTGTTGACAGCCTGGCGTATGGCATAGCCATCACGCACGTTGGCGGTACGCAGCAGTTCCCCGTCGCGGTCGATGAGCAGGGTACCATCCGTCAGAACACCATCATAGTCGAAGATGAAGGTAGTGATGCGGGTAAGGCGTTCCTTGTAGTTCATGTGCTTAGGCTTGGTTTTCGGCCATCTCCCGGATAGCCTGGGTAAGGATGACATAGAGCCCCTCCAGGGTAGGGTCGTCGCGCAAAACGGTAAGATGTCGTCGGATGGTCGCCTCGTCACCCCTCAGCGCCGGGCCTGTTTGTAGGGTAGCGGCTTCGGAACGGCAGGCCAGTTCGGCAGTACGGAGGAGGAGCGGGTGCAGCAGATCGAAGGGAAGGCCTTCCCTTTTCAGCAGGGCTCCGGCCCGGGCATAAAGGTGGTTGGTAAAATTGTTTACCAGCACGGCCGCCAGGTGAAGATGCAGACGCTGCTTAGAGTCCAGGATCAAGGCCCTTTCGCTCATGCGTTCAGCCAGTCCCTTCAGTGCCAGCGTATCTTTTTCATCTGCCCCTTCCACACATACCGGAATATCCTCCACCCTGGGCAAGGGGTACTGCCCCACTGTTTGCACGGGATAGAAGACGCCATGGTGTGGACAGGAAGACAGGGCATCCAGGGGGACGGCGCCCGAGGTATGGGCCACGATACCCCTGCAGTCGTGCAAACGGGAGCCAAGGCCCGGTATGGCTTCATCAGCGACGGCCAGTATATACAGGTCAGCGTCCTGCATGAGGTCTTCCAGCTTATCCGTCCAGGGGATTTCCTGATACTTCCCCAGCCCCCTTGCCTTATCTGTGTTGCGGCCATATACCTGCATCACCTCTATCCCTTTCATCCTCAGCCAGGGTATGAGGAATGCGGCCATGCGACCGGTGCCGAGGACGATTGCGCTATGTATGGGCGATAAGGTGTTCACTGAATGGGGAAAAAGGTATGTCTCAGCCCTTGGTGATCCTCCTCACCATGGCGATAGAAAAACCAACCAGCATGATGAGGGCTCCGAACCAAAGAATATTGATATAGGGGAAGAGGATGGCCTTGAGCACGATAAAGTCCCGTTGCCGTTCATGGAAACCGACGAATACGGCGCCGGGGATATCGGAAACGCGCTCGAACTTAAGGCCAAAGGGAAGTTCAGGATGGGTGCTGAGCGGATTGGCTACCAGGTCACCCTTCACATGGTACTCCACCGGCATCCCGAAGGTGGTCCCGTCCTCTCCCTGGGCCCTGAGGAAGGCACGGATGGAGATCTGGCCCATAGCGGTGTCAGACTCTTCCAGTGTAAGGCTATCCATGACAATGAGATAGCCCGGAAAACGTACGGTATCGCCTTCAGACATCTCGGCCTCTTTCACGGGATGATAGCCGCCCTCCGCACCTTCCGGACTGAGGTCGGCAAAGCTGATGAAGGTATATACATCCTTGTCGAGGTGGTTGGCGGTAGCGGGCTCATACACATTGCCCATGCGCAGGTTTTCGTTGATGTGCGGCTCCAGGGTAAAGTCGTGTTCCAGCTTGCCCTTGCTTTCCTTGAGAAAATCCACCTTGAAATAGGTGCGGGTTCCCTTCTTCCAGCGGTCGGAATAGGTTACCATGTAAGGGCCCATGGGTACGGTATCCCCGCGCATCAGCAGTTGGTTTTCCTTATTGGACCCGGCCTGGCTGAGATCGAATTGGGAAGTGTTCTCGGATATGATGATCTCATTGGTAAAGGTGATCACCACTCCTACCAGGAAAAGGGCAAAACCGAAATGGGTCATCATGGCCCCGGAGCGTTCCCATTTCCACCCGATGCGCCGGAGGAAGGCCACGGAGCTGGCCATGGCAAAGAAAAGACCGAACAGCATGACCAGATAGCCCCCGTAGGTGACCTTGAACACGATGGACGTGAACAGGGTCAGTCCCAGCGCAAGGATGAGGCTGACGGAGAGCCGTTTCCACAACCCTTCCCTGCGGTTCTCCCCGAAGTTGAGGTATTGGCTGAACCCGATGACCAGGGCGATGAGTACCGCATAGGGCAGCTGCCACCCGTTGTAATATTTCACGGCATCGATGGGCGGGGCGATGTTGGTGCCGAAGATCTGATTGATAACGGGGATGGAGGTAGAAAAGGTGATCTGGAAGGCCGAAAGGACCAGGATCATGCCCCCAATGAACATCCAGAATTCCCTGGAGAGGGTGTTTTCCTTTTCCTTTTTCACCATCTCTTTATATCTGAGAATAAAGAGGATGATGGATCCCAGGAAGAAGAGGACCACGAAACCCACCAGCTGGAGCATCAAGCCGTCGTCGCCGAAGGAATGCACTGAGGTCTCGGACAATACGCCACTTCGGGTGAGGAAGCTGGCATAGAGGACCATGACATAGGCGAAGGTTATGAAGAGGTAGCCTGCGAGATGGGAGAAATTGTGGTTACGTCCCGCGATGATGAAGTGCATTCCGGCCACTATGGTAAGCCAGGGTACCAGGGAGGCGTTCTCCACCGGGTCCCAGGCCCAGAAACCTCCGAAGGTGAGGGCAACGTAAGCCCAGGCACCCCCAAGCAATATCCCCGTGGCCAGGGTGAGCCCTCCGACGAGCGTCCAGGGCCGGGCCTCCTTTACCCAGGCGTGGTACCTACGGGTCCATAACCCGGCCACGGCATAGGCAAAGGGGATGAGCAGGGTGGCATAGCCCAGGAACAGCAGGGGCGGGTGAATCACCATCCAGGGGTTTTCCAGCAAGGGATTAAGGCCATTGCCATCCTGGATCATCCCAAGGTAATTGGGATTGGCGAAAAATTCAGCATCTCCCGGACTGGCGGTCTCACGCAGCAGGGCAAATGGATTGCCCCCTATGCTGAAGCCTCCCAGTTCCAGGCCCACAAGCATGGATGATATGATGGCCTGGGCCAGGGCCACAATCCACATCACCGGCGCTTCCCAGTCGCGGGCCTTCCATAGGACCAGCATGCCCAGCAGTCCCTGCCAGAACCCCCAGACGAAGAAGCTGCCTTCCTGGCCGGCCCAGAAACAGCTCACGATGAACTTGGCCGACATATCCAGGGAGGAATACTGCCATACGTAGCGGTATTCGAAATAATGCTGGAAGATCATGAAATACAATATGCCCATGGCGGTGATGAACAGGCCGACATGGGCCATAAACAGGCCCCGGGCCAGCTTCATGCGCTGCCCATTGCGCTGGGCCATGAAGTAGAAGACTGTAGCCAGTATGGCCGTTAAGAAGGACAGATTGATGGCGATATGGCCAAGCTGTCCGGGCAGCAGATGTTCTCCGATATATTGAATACCCATAAGATCAAATTATTAGAAGGACGAGGTCCCTATTCATTGAACTATTTACATCTATTGAACTAAACAGGCACGAAGATAAGTAAAAGCAGAAAAGCGGTGGACAAGGGGAAAAGGGTCAAGGGACAAGGGTCAAGGGTCAAAACATAGAACACAGAACATAGAACACAGAACACAGCCCCACCCGTAGGCGCGACGTACAATTATTCCTTATTATTGTCAGACGTTGGCCGACGGCGCTGCCGGACGGATTCGGCACTCCAATCATGCCTGCCATGGACACAGCAAAAGAAGCCTGGGGCACACGGATCGGTTTGATACTCGCAATGGCGGGGAACGCCGTTGGATTAGGCAATTTCCTGAGATTTCCCGTGCAGGCGGTGCAAAACGGTGGTGGGGCCTTCATCATACCCTACCTTACCTGCTTTCTCCTGTTGGGGATCCCCCTGCTGATGATCGAATGGTCGATCGGCCGCTATGGCGGCCAGCATGGATTCCATACCACTCCCTTCACCATGCGGCGAATGGGGGGGCGACAGATCTGGCTCTATCTGGGGACATTCGGCATCTTCTCCAACATTGCCATAGCGGCATACTATTGCTATATCGAAAGCTGGACGCTGAGCTACACCTTTCACAGCCTGGCCGGGACCTTCAGGGACATGGGACAGGACGAGGTCGCCGGATTTTTCACACGATATACCGACATCGGCATATCCACCACAGGTATCCCCTATGAGGCAGTCATCTTTTTTCTGCTCTGCCTTGCCCTGAATGCCTGGATCCTGAGCAAGGGCCTGAGCGGAGGGGTGGAGCGGGCGGCGAAGATCGTAATGCCCCTGCTTATCGTATTCGGGGCCTTTCTGGCCCTGGAAGGCATCATGCTCAAGGCTGGTTCCAACGGCGCGGTGAACGATGGCACGGTTGGGCTGAACTTCCTCTGGACGCCCAACTACGATTCATTAGGCAACCCCAGGGTGTGGCTTGCCGCCGCGGGACAGGTGTTCTTCACCCTTTCCCTGGGCCAAGGGTCCGTGCAATGTTTTGCTTCCTACGTCAAGAAGAAGGACGACATCGCGTTGAATGCCATGTCCGCCGGCTGGATGAACGAATTTGTGGAAGTGGTGCTGGGCAGCGCCATCATCATCCCCATAGCCATCGGCTACCTGGGCATCGACCGGGTGGTAGAGCTCACGCAGGCCGGTGGACTGGGCCTGGGGTTCCGCACCATGCCCTCCCTGTTCCAGAACTGGGGCCCGCTGCTCGCAGCCTTGTCAGGCATGGCCTTCTTCGGGCTGCTGTTCTTCGCGGGCATCACCTCTTCTCTGGCCATGGGAACGCCCATCCTGTCCTTCCTGCGCGACGAGTTCAACTGGGGCCGGAAGCAGGCCGCCCTGTTCTTCGGCGGCTCCGTGCTTATTCTGGGGTTGCCTACCGTACTGTTCTTCCAGCAAGGGGTGCTCGACGAGTACGACTACTGGGCGGGAAGCGTGGCCCTGGTGATGTTCGCCACCATCGAGACCATACTTTTCTCCTGGGTTTTCGGGATCAGGAAGGGATGGAAGGAGCTGACCGCAGGGGCGGATATCCGCATTCCACGCATTTACCGCTTCATAATCCGTTGGGTCACCCCGCTGATGCTCATCGCGGTATTCCTGGGATCCCTCATCCGTCCGAAAAACGATGACTGGGGTTCGCTCAGCCTTCAGGGATGGGAGCTGCACAAGGAAAGTATTATAGGTCAGATCACCCATAAGGATATAGGTCCCAACGACAATTGGTTCAGCCAGGTCTACCTCGCCGAGATGGAGGGCGTAGTGGATACACTGATCACCAGCGAAGGACGCGACTATATCCAAATCACCGGTGCTGATGGCCAGAGTACCAGGGTACGCTATGGGCGAAACCACCAGCCAGTGGTGAGTGTAGGCAGCACAGTGAGGCCCGGTGACCCCTTGTATACCGGTACGGTCGTCAATCGCATATTCTATATCGACCTGGCACGGGGGCTCCTCGTGCTGGTTTTCCTGGTCAATATGAGCCTTATCTACCTGGCCTATCTCCGCCGCAGGCGGGAAGGCACCTTATAATCACCAGCCATGAACCGATCTGCGCTTTTCTTCATGATTATTTCCCAGGTGGTGATTACCGGTATGGCCGCCTATTTCTTTTTCAAGGCCCTGTTTGCCAAGCCCCGCAGCGAACCGGATTCCTATACCGATAATGACGATGAGGAACGCTGAGCTCCATGCGGAGGCTCAGGGATTCCGCCGCAACCTCAACCTCTTTGATGCCACGGCCATTGTGATCGGGTCCATGATCGGGTCCGGTATCTTTATTGTCAGCGCCGATATGGCCCGCACCCTGGGCTCACCAGGATGGCTGCTGGTGAGCTGGCTTGTGGCGGGACTGATGACACTCATCGCGGCCATAAGCTACGGGGAGCTCGCCTCCATGATGCCCAGGGCCGGCGGCATATACGTATATCTTCGTGAGGCCTTCAGCCCCCTGGGAGGTTTTCTCTACGGATGGACCCTCTTCCTGGTGATACAGTGCGGCTCCATCGCAGCCATAGCCATGGCTTTCGCTAAATTCATGGGGGTCATGGTGCCCTGGGTTTCAACGGAGAATATATGGCTTGACCTGGGATTGCTGCGCCTTCACACCGTACACCTCGTCGCCATCGCTTCCATCCTCTTCCTCACCTGGATGAATACCCGGGGCATCCGTACCGGCAAGCTGGTACAGAACTCCTTCACCTATACCAAGCTGCTGGTCCTCGGTGCCTTTATCGCGGCCGGACTGGCTGCCGCAGCAAACAGCGGGGTGGTCCAGGTCAACCGGGAGATCTTCTGGGAGGCCCTTCCTTCCGGTGGCGCCGCCTCCGCTCCCCTGAGCGGCTTCGCACTCATAGCAGCCCTGGCGACCTCCCTGGTCGGGGCCCTGTTCACCTACGATGCCTGGTACAACCTGACCTTTACCTCCGGCGAGGTCCTCAACCCCCGTCGCAACGTGCCCCTGGGCATGGCCCTGGGCACCCTGGCCGTTACCGTGGTGTACCTGGCTACCAACCTGGTCTATCTCTACGCCCTGCCGCTGAGGGGCAGCCCGGAAGGTGGCGGTATTCTGGACCGGGGCATGCAGTTTGCCACCGACGACAGGGTGGGCACCGCTGCCATGAGCGGGATCTTCGGAGAGCACTCGGCGCTTATCATGGCGGCCTTCATCGTGTTCTCCACTTTCGGCTGCAACAACGGCCTGGTGCTCACCGGGGCCAGGGTATATTATGCCATGGCTCTTGACGGGCTCTTCTTCCGCAAGGCCGGGACGCTCAATCGCCGGGGCGTACCGGCCACCGGCCTCCTCATCCAGGGTGCCTGGGCATCCTTGCTCTGCCTTACCGGCACCTACAGCGACCTGCTCGACTATGTCATCTTTGCCGTGCTGCTCTTCTTCGTGCTCACGATTCTGGGGATCTTCATACTCAGACATACCCGGCCCGATGTGGAACGGCCCTACCGCGCCCCCTTCTACCCCTTCCTGCCTGGCCTGTATGTCCTCCTCGGCCTGGCAATTCTCATTATTCTCCTGATATACAAGCCATTGTATACCTGGCCGGGTCTTGTCATCGTATTGATGGGGCTGCCGGTGTATTACCTCTGGAAGCGTTTCGGATCGCGGTCGCGCGGCTCAAATCATTATCGGGAAGCAGACTGACGGGGATGCACCCTGAGGCTTGCCGCGGTGCCGAAGTGTTGAAAACTCCGGGCCTACCTCCCTCCCATTATGCTTAGTTTTGCAACATGAACGAAGGTACAACGAAGCGCAACCCCGCAGCTGCCCGGAACAGGACCGGCGCCCCCGTAAACCTCGTGGCCGAACACGGAAAGGTCCCCCCTCAGGCCATGGAGCTTGAAGAAGCCGTCCTTGGGGCCATCATGCTGGAAAAGAATGCATTGACAGCGGTAATCGACATCCTTAAGCCGGATGTTTTCTACAAGGAGGCCCATCAGCTCATTTTTTCCGCCATCACCCGGCTGTTCAACCGCTCCGAGCCTATCGACATCCTCACCGTTACCCAGGACCTGAAGAAAGAGGGTGACCTTGACCTGGTAGGAGGGCCCTACTACATCAGCCAGCTCACCAACCGAGTGGCTTCCTCGGCCAATGTGGAGTTCCATGCCCGCATCCTTTTACAGAAATACATACAGCGTGAACTGATCCGTATTTCCTCAGAGATCATCCGCGACAGCTTCGAGGACACCAGCGATGTGTTCGACATCCTGGACAAGGCGGAACAGGAGCTTTTCAGCATTTCGGAGACCAATTTCCGCCGCGACTACGACAATATGCACCACCTGGTGCGCGAGGCCATCGAGGATATCGAGAACGCGCGCAAGCACGATGGTAACCTTCGTGGCGTACCATCAGGTTATACCAGCCTGGACCGGATCACGGCCGGATGGCAGCGTTCGGACCTCATCGTTCTGGCTGCCCGACCAGGTATGGGCAAGACGGCCTTCGCCCTCAGCATGGCCCGAAATATGGCCGTCGACTTTAAGAAGCCCGTGGCCGTGTTCTCCCTTGAAATGTCAGCCGTCCAGCTGGTGACCCGACTCATCGCCGCTGAATCGGAGCTCCCGGCTGACAAGCTCAAGAAGGGCAACCTGGAAGACTATGAGTGGGAACAGTTGAACAGCAAGATCACCGACCTGGTGGATGCCCCCATACTGATCGACGACACCCCGGCGCTCTCCATTTTCGAACTTCGTGCCAAATGTCGCCGACTCAAGGCCCAGCATGACATCCAGATGGTTGTCATCGATTATATCCAGCTAATGTCGACGGCCAACAGCAATGCAGGGAACCGGGAACAGGAGATCAGCCATATCTCCCGTTCGCTCAAAAGCCTCGCCAAGGAGCTGGACATCCCGGTGCTCACCCTTTCCCAGCTCAACCGCTCGGTGGAGACCCGTGGGGGTTCCAAAAAGCCTATACTCTCTGACCTGCGTGAATCCGGGGCCATCGAACAGGATGCCGATATGGTGGTGTTCATATACCGCCCTGAATATTACAAGATTGATGAGGACGAAAAAGGACCTACCAAGGGCATGGCCGATATCATCATCGCCAAGCACCGTAACGGAGCCCTGGCCGATATACGCATGCGGTTCATCGATCGCTTCGCCCGTTTTGAAGAACTGGACGAGCCCCTCTACGGTTCCGGGGATCTGGGTGAGGAGCCCTCGGGCAGCATCCGCATCCTGCCTTCGCGCATGAATGATATGTCGGATGACGATCTTCCCTACTGATCCAATGAACAAGCAGCCCTGCGCACTGTTATCCATACGTTAAGGCAGAGAATACGCGTTAAGAGGAAACTATGGCCATGCGCATGAACCCTTCTTTCCTACCCCTGATCCGCCGCAGCCTGGGACTTTTGTTTGCCCTGCTGCTCCTGGGTGCCGCACCCTTGCGGGCGGCTTACCTGCTGATCCCCATGGATGGGGCGCAGAAAAACCACCTGAAGGCCTATGGGATCGCCTACTGGACCCTTGAACGGGATGTGGAGGTGATGTGGCTGCTCAATTACCGGGGGGGCAGCTTTATGTGCAAATACGCTGACGCCATCGAAAAGGAGATGGTGATCCGGGGAGTAAGCTATCAGATCATCGCCGATGCCCAGAGTAGCGCCCTGCTGCAGGAAATTGCCGACCCTGCGGTCAACCAGGAAGTGATCAAACTGACCAAGGCACCGAAAGTGGCCATTTACAGTCCCAAGACCCGCCAACCCTGGGATGACGCAGTGACCCTTGTGATGAGCTATGCCGAGATTCCTTATGATGTGATCTATGACCCCGAGGTACTGAGCGGGGTATTGCCCATGTACGACTGGCTCCACCTCCACCATGAAGATTTCACGGGGCAGTATGGAAAATTCTGGTATGCCTACCGTAACGCATCCTGGTACCGTGAAGACCAGGCCATGAGCGAGCAGATTGCGGCGGAGCAGGGGTTTGCCAAGGTCAGCCAACTGAAACTGGCAGTGGCCAAGAAGATTCGTGAATTCGTGGCCGGAGGCGGTTACCTCTTCGCCATGTGCAGCGCCCCGGATTCCTATGATGTGGCCCTGGCCGCGGACGGGGTGGATATCTGCGATGTGATGTTCGACGGTGACCCCATGGACCCCCAGGCCCAGTCGAAGCTCAACTACGACAACTGTTTTGCCTTCAAGGACTTCAAGATTAGCACCAGTCCTTACGAATACGAGATATCTACAATCGATGTTACCCCGCAGACGCGCAACTTAGGCGAAAAGAACGATTTCTTCACCCTGTTCGAGTTCAGCGCGAAATGGGACCCTGTGCCGACCATGCTGTGCCAGAGCCATGAGACCGTGCTGAAGGGCTTCATGGGGCAGACCACGGCCTTCAACAAGCAACACATCAAGCCGGAAGTGCTGATCATGGGAGAGACCCGCTCGGCCAATGAGGCCAGGTACCTCCATGGGAACTACGGACGGGGCACCTTCACCTATCTGGGCGGACACGATCCAGAAGACTACCGCCATTTCATCGGCGATCCGGCCACCGTGCTTGACCTCTACCCCAACAGTCCGGGGTACCGCCTCATCCTGAACAACATCCTCTTCCCTGCCGCCAAAAAGCAGAAGCAGAAGACGTGATGATGGTTGATGGTTGAAGGCGCGAATGGGCCTGAGTAAAATGGAACGAGGTACGGCCGTGGCTGCCGGCCTGATACATTGAACATTGCTCTACTGTTCATTCCGGAAATTTATCTGATGTATTAAACCTGAATGGACTTTTGGTATCAAACGGTAGTAAACCAACCTGAAAACACCATGAGATCAATCCGGATTATTCCTTCCACCCTGCTGCTGCTTGCCGGCAGTCTGTTCGTTGTGCTGCCTTCCTGCGACAAGGAGAGGGAAAGCGTGACGGATGCCACGGAGGAGATTCAGCAGACCAAAGACCAGCTGGTAACCGATGCCTTGATGGACGACATTGAGTTCACCGAGGAGGACATGGTCACCTATGCCGCTGATTCGCTTCAGAACCCCCACCCGGGAGGCAACCCGCCCAACTGGGGTCCTTGCGCTACGGTAACCATTGTTCCTTTCGATACGATCACCTGGCCCAAGACGATTACCGTTGACTTTGGCCCGGTGAACTGCCTGTGCAACGACGGCAAGTACCGCAGGGGCCAGCTTGTCAGTGTGGTATCGGCGCCCAAGCACGATTCCCTGTCCACCCGGGTAGTCACTCCGGTAGGGTATTTTGTTAACGATCATCACATTGAAGGAGTAAGCACATACCAGAACCTTGGTCATGTAAATGGTGCCCTCACGCTCACCGCCAGCCTGGTGAACGGCAGGATTACCAAACCAAACGGGGATACCGCCACGATGGACCGTCAGCGCACCCGGGTATTCCTGGCCGGGGAGAACACTCCCTATCCCCAGATTTGGGACGACATCTGGGCCTTGAGCGGCTCGCAGAGCGGGGTAAGTTTTAATGGGGACACATACAGTATGCTGATCACCAGCCCGTTGGTCGCCCCAAGGGCCTGTAGCTGGATTGTCAGCGGCACTAGGGAGATGCAGCGCAACAACCTACCACTGCGTGTGGTAGATTTTGGCAACGGGGTCTGCGACAACATTGCGACCGTTACGGTAAACGGGGTGACACATACCATTTATCTCCCGTAAGCGAAGGCCTGGATTTTTCAGGAGTTTGAGTGAAGCGCGTCGAGGGTTTGGCGCGCTTTTCCTTTTTGGGGATTACGCAATTCTATTCGATTGAATATCATTTCATTAGGCCCCATAACCGTTATAACCGATATAACGGTTATAAACGGTTATAACGGTTATTACGCCTATAATACTGAATAACAGATAATTACAAAAGAGGTTTCCCCCTGTTGGTAACCCGGAACGCATACCTCCTCTTAAGTATGGGGAACCCCGAAAATGCTGTACCCTTTTCCCTAACCCGAAACAGCACTTAGCGCCTCAGATACTCCTCGAAGGTATAAGCCAGGCCGACTGTATCAGGGATGCCCACATATTGCTGGTTGACCAGCAGCCATTCGTCCGCGGGGGGCTCCGGGAAGAAGGTGTCGGCATCAAAATGGGCATGCACCCGGGTGAGATACAGCTTGCTGGCCAGTGGAAGAAACTGGCTGTAAATGCTGCCCCCACCGATCACGAAATTCTCCGACCCCAGGTCACAACGCTCCAGGGCCTCCGCAATGGAATGCACGGTAATCGCCCCTTCGATCTCCTCCCCAGGCACATCGGTCAGCACGATGCTTTCCCTTCCGGGCAAGGGTTTCACAGGCAATGACTCCCAGGTACGTTTCCCCATGAGGAGCTTATGCCCCAGCGTAATGGCCTTGAACCGTTTCAAGTCTTCCGGGATATGCCAGAGGAGCTGGTTGTCCTTGCCTATGGCGTAATTGTCGGCAACGGCAACGATGATGGAAAGCGGGACGGGGGCTGGGGCATTCATGGGTTGCTATGGTTTAAACGGCTACTTCCCCGCGGATATGCGGATGGGGATCGTAGCCAAGGATCTGAATATCTTCAAAACGGAAGGCGAAGAGGTCCCTGACTTCCGGGTTGAGCGCCAGGCGGGGCAAGGGTCTGGGTTCGCGGCTGAGCTGCAGGCGGACCTGTTCCTCGTGGTTGCGGTAGATGTGGACATCGCCGAAGGTGTGGATGAACTCCCCAGGAACCAGTCCGCTAACCTGGGCGACCATCTGTGTCAGCAGGGCATAGGAGGCAATGTTGAACGGCACCCCGAGGAAAAGATCGGCGCTGCGCTGATAGAGCTGACAGGAGAGCTTTCCGCCGGCCACATAGAACTGGAAAAGCACGTGGCAGGGTGGCAGGGCCATACGGTGCAGGTCGCCAACGTTCCAGGCATTGACTAAAATCCGCCGTGAATCGGGGTTGCTGCGGAGCAGTTGAAGCACCTGGGCGATCTGGTCCACCGGGCCACGGTCCGAGGGCCATGAACGCCATTGATAGCCATAAATGGGCCCGAGGTTCCCTTCCTCATCCGTCCATTCATCCCAAATGCTCACCCTGTTCTCCTTGAGGTAGGCCACATTGGTTTCTCCCTTGAGGAACCACAACAGCTCATGGATGATGGATCTGAGGTGCAATTTCTTGGTGGTCACCAATGGGAACCCATCGCCCAGGTCGAAACGCATCTGGTAACCGAATACGCTGCGGGTACCGGTGCCAGTGCGGTCTTCCTTAAGTGCCCCATGGGTCATGACGTGATCGAGAAGATCAAGGTATGGTTTCATCGTGGTGGCTTTATCCCAGGATCATCCCGATGATGGTGGCGGACAACAGGGAAGCGAGTGTCCCGGCGATCAGGGCGCGGATGCCGTATTGGGAGAGGAGCAAACGTTGATTGGGCGCCAGGGAGCCTATGCCCCCGATCTGAATGCCGATGCTGGCGAAGTTGGCAAATCCGCAGAGCACATAGGTAGCCATGATGATCGACTTGCTTTCGGCAAAGGCCCCGGCTTCCTTGAGCTCCGAGAGGCTGACATAGCCGATGAACTCCGTCATGATAATCTTCTCGCCCAACACCTGGCCTACCAGTGCGATATCCTGTGAGGCCACGCCCAGGACCCACATCAGCGGGGCGAAGACATACCCCAGGATGAACTGGAGGGAGAGCGAATCATACCTCCCGCTGCTCACCTGAGCGGCCCACTCATTAGCCTGGGTCCATCCGCCCACCTTGAGCAGGATGAAATTGACCATGGCGATGAAGGCGATGAAGACCAGCAGCATGGCCGCCACATTCACGGCCAGGGCCAGACCCTGCCGCGTGCCGTTGGAAATGGCATCGAGCACATTCTTCCCCACCTTATCACCGGTGATCTCTATCTCCGAGGAGATTTCTTCGGTCTGGGGCACCAGGATCTTCGATATCACCACCACCCCCGGGGCGGCCATAACGGAAGCGGTGAGCAGGTGCTTGGCGAAGATGATGCGTTGCACCGGATCCTCGCCCCCCAGGAAACTGATATACACCGCCAGCACCCCCCCGGCCAGGGTGGCCATGCCTCCCGCCATGACCAGCAGCATTTCCGAGCGGTTCATCTTCTCCAGGTAAGCCTTGATCATCAGCGGTGCTTCCGTCTGACCTAAAAAGATATTCCCTGCCACGCTCAGGCTTTCCGGGCCACTGATGCGCAGCAGCCGGGTCATGACCCAGGCCAGGGCATACACCACCTTCTGGATTATTCCGAAGTAGAATAATACTGAGGTAAGGGCGGAGAAGAAGATGATGGTAGGCAGGATGGTGATGGCGAAATTCAACAGGGGCATCTCGATGTTCCCGGTGGCGAAGGCCGCGAAGAGGAAGTCCGTACCGGCCCGGGTGAAGTCGAGCACCTTCACGAACAGGCGGCCGACGAACTCAAAGAACAGCTGGACCGCCGGGATGTATAGCACCCCCAGGGCCAGCATGACCTGCAGCGTGAGCCCGATGCCGACGACCCTCCAGGAAATGGCTTTGCGGTTCACGCTGAGCAGCCAGGAGATGAAGATGAGGAACAGCATGCCGATGAGCCCACGGAAAACAGATTCAAGGCTGATGTTCGTACCATCGCGTGCCGGCAGCACATTGCTGCGGTCTGGAGCCTGGGGTACGGCCATGGGAACCACGTCGGATGCAGAAATACTATCCCCTGGTATTCCGGCTGCGGTATCTGCCTGAGCCGGCTCAGAGGCTGCTTCCGTGGCCCCGGCCAGCAGCGTAATCATCAACAATCCGAAAGCAATCAGCAGAACGTTGCGCCACATATACTATTACTATAGGGTTAAGGTGGAGTGCCGGTCAGTTCCCCGACCGCATTTCTTTCCTTCGGTTGATTTCATCGCGTATGAGGGAGGCTTTCTCATAATCCTCGTTCTCGACGGCAGCCTGCAGTAGGTCCAGCAGCTCTTCGTCCGTAACCCCGTGCAGATCGTTCCCAGCCGCCGGCTCGGGCTCCAAACCTTCCGGCTCATCGTCGGGCAGGATATCCTCCTCTTCTTCTACCATGATCCCGGCAGCTTCCATGATACGCTCATAGGTGTAAATCGGACAAGCAAACCGCAGCGCCAGGGCAATGGCATCAGAGGTGCGCGAATCAATCTCGGAGGTTTCCCCATCCTTCTCACAGATCAACAGGGCATAAAACACCCCTTCCTGGAACTTATTGATGATCACCTCCTGTATGTTGATATCGTAGTGCTCGGCAAAGTTGCGGAAGAGGTCGTGGGTCAGGGGGCGCGAAGGCTTCATCTGTTCCAGCTCTATGGCTATGGCCTGTGCCTCAAACCCTCCGATGATGATGGGCAGTCTTCGCTTCCCCCCGGCCTCGCCAAGGATCAGGGCGTAGGCCCCGCTTTGCGACTGGCTGTAGGACATCCCGGCAATCTCCAGGCGAATCTTCTCCATGAAAATGGTCCTTACTGTACCGTTCAAAGATAGGAATTAGTCCGTGATCCCCCGGGACGTGAGGAATAATCCCCCCTGGCATCACCTTCTGGCTTTCGGCCTCAATTTTTCATCATAATTATGTATCTATTTCTTTTCATATTTTCATTTTCTACTTTTGTGGTCCCATTGTCGGGGCAAATAACAAATCATAACCATTCTATGGACCTTATCATTTACCTAATCCCGGTGATCGGGCTGGCCGGCCTGTTGTTCACCATCTGGAAATCGGCCTGGGTCAAGCGTCAGGACGGGGGCAACGAGAAGATGCAGCGGATTTCCGATCACATCTATGAAGGGGCCATGGCCTTTCTCAGGGCGGAGTACCGTATCCTGGCCATATTCGTCCTGGGCGTATCGGTGCTGCTGTTCTTCAAAGGCAGCAACGAGTCAGATTCGAATGCCTATGTGGTGCTGAGTTTTGTCGTCGGGGCCTTTCTTTCCGCCCTGGCAGGCTTTCTGGGCATGAACGTGGCCACGCGCGCCAACGTGCGTACTGCGCAGGCAGCAAGGACCTCGCTGAACAAGGCCCTGGAAGTGGCCTTTTCGGGGGGCGCGGTCATGGGACTGGGCGTGGTGGCCCTGGGGGTGCTCGGGCTCAGCCTGTTGTTCCTGCTCTATCATTACATCCTCGGGGTGGAATGGGGCCTGGTAACGGTACTCAACGTGCTCAGCGCCTTTTCTCTGGGGGCCTCTTCCATAGCCCTGTTCGCCCGGGTGGGCGGAGGCATATACACCAAAGCCGCTGATGTGGGCGCTGACCTTGTGGGCAAGGTGGAAGCGGGTATTCCTGAGGATCATCCCCTCAACCCCGCTGTAATTGCTGATAATGTGGGCGACAATGTGGGTGATGTGGCCGGGATGGGGGCCGACCTCTTTGAATCCTTCGTAGGCGCCATCATCGCGGCGATGGTATTGGGCGCCTCCCTGACCCTGGCACCGGAAGTCGTTGGTCATTTCAGCCTGGGCCCGGTGATGCTGCCTCTGGCCCTGTCGGCCTTCGGCATCCTGACTTCGGTGATCGGAACCTTTTTCGTTCGTCTGCGTGAAGGCGGGAATCCCCAGAGTGCGCTGAACAAGGGGGAGTTCCTGAGCACCGGGCTCATGGTGGCCGGGTCGTGGCTCATCATCCAATGGCTGCTGCCCGCCAGCTTCAGTTATGAAATCCTGCCTGGAGTGATCAAGCATGTCTCCGCCCTTGACCTCTTCCTTACAGCCCTGGTGGGCCTTGCTATCGGCGTGGCCATCGGCAAGATCACAGAATACTATACCGGCACTGGCAAGCGGCCCGTCAGGGGGATAGTGAACCAGTCGCGCACCGGGGCGGCTACCAACATCATCGCCGGGCTCGAGTTGGGTATGAAATCCACGGCCATCCCGGTCATCGGCCTGGCTGCCGCCATCATCATCTCATATTCTCTTGCCGGATTGTACGGGATCGCCATCGCCGCTGTGGCCATGCTGGCCAATACCGGGATTCAGCTTGCCGTGGACGCCTATGGTCCGATCGCCGACAATGCCGGGGGCATCGCCGAGATGGCCGAGCTCCCTGCCGAAGTGCGAAAGCGCACCGATAAGCTGGACGCGGTGGGGAACACCACGGCCGCCATCGGCAAGGGCTTCGCCATTGCTTCCGCCACCCTGACCACCCTGGCCCTGTTTTCCGCCTTCATGCAGCAGGCCAGGATCGGCAGCATTGATATTTCGCAGCCCCGCATCATGGCCGGGTTGCTGGTAGGCGGCATGCTGCCCTACCTCTTCTCCAGCATGGCCATGGGTGCCGTGGGCAGGGCTGCCCGGTCCATGATCGAGGAAGTGAGGAGGCAATTCACTACTATCCCAGCATTGAAGGCCGCCCTGGAGGTTATGAAGCGTCATGATGGCGATGTCTCGCGTGCCAGCGCCGAGGAGAAGAAGATCCTGGAGGCCGCTGATGGGGCAGCCCAGTATGAGCATTGCGTGCGCATATCCACGGAGGCTTCCATACGCGAGATGGTGCTCCCTGGTCTTCTCGCCGTGGCCGCCCCGGCACTCGTCGGGTTCCTGGGTGGGCCGGAAATGCTGGGCGGACTGCTGGCCGGGGTAACAGCTTCCGGAGTGCTGCTCGCCATATACCAGAGCAATGCAGGAGGGGCCTGGGATAATGCCAAAAAGATGCTTGAGGAAGGTGTGGTGATGGAGGATGTACATCACGGCAAGGGCGGTGATTCCCACAAAGCTACCGTGGTCGGGGATACCGTCGGGGATCCTTTCAAGGACACCAGCGGCCCTTCCCTGAATATCCTGCTCAAACTTATGGCCGTAGTGGCCCTGGTCATCGCTCCCAGCATAGCTCTGGAGCCGGTGCAGCAAGTACCTGCTCCTGCAGCTTCCATGGAATTTATTCAGGATGATCAAGGGCAGCTGCCCGAAAACACCCTGCAAACCGGCACCCCCGCGGATAAGGAGGACAGCGGTGCCCAATAGCCCGTCCTTATTCGGAATCATTATAGATTAGCTCGACGCAGGTTTCACCTCTGTTTAGGTATATAATTAATTTACTATTTATTACCTAAACAGAGGTTCTTTATTGATTGGATAACTGATGGCGATCTGTCGCGCTCCGGCGAGGCAGATCGCCGTCTTCTCCCTACCTTTGGGGCAGACAATTCCAACACCAGCCAATATGAAAAGAATCATGTCCCTTGCAGCGGCCCTGCTGCTGCCGATGATGATGTTCGCCAGCGAGGCGGACCTGCCCATCCCCGACCTGAGGTCGAGTTACTTCCCTTCCCTCGGCATTACCGGCTGGGAACTGTTGATGTATGGTTTCGTAGTGGTCCTGATCGGCATCCTCTTCGGGGTACTGCAGTATGTCAGCATCAAGAAGATCCCGGTGCACCGCTCCATGCTGAATGTCTCACATATAATTTATGAGACCTGTAAAACCTACCTCCTGCAGCAGGGACGTTTCCTGGCGATACTCTTCCTCATTGTAGGGTCCGCCATCGCCTATTACTTTCTTGGATTGGTGGAAGGCATCAGCGTTCCCAAGGTATTGCTTATCCTGTTCTGGACTGTGATCGGTATCCTGGGCTCATACGGTGTGGCCTGGTTCGGTATCCGCATCAACACCCTGGCCAACAGCCGCACCTCATTTGCCGCACTGAAAAACAAGGCTTTCGATGTGATGGCCATTCCGATGCAGTCGGGAATGAGTGTAGGACTGTTGCTGGTCTGCGTCGAGCTGGTGATGATGCTCTTCATCCTGTTGTTCGTACCCGGCGACAGTGCCGGGGCCTGCTTCGTGGGCTTTGCCATCGGGGAAAGCCTGGGTGCCTCCGCGCTGCGCATTGCCGGCGGGATTTTCACCAAGATCGCCGACATCGGGGCCGATCTGATGAAGATCGTATTCAATCTGCCGGAGGACGACCCACGCAACCCTGGGGTGATCGCCGACTGCACAGGGGACAATGCCGGGGACAGCGTAGGACCTACTGCTGACGGTTTCGAGACCTATGGGGTCACCGGAGTGGCCCTGATCGCCTTCATCGTGCTGGCCATCACCGACATCCCCTTCCAGAGCATCCTCATCGCCTGGATCTTCGCCATGCGTATCCTGATGATCATCACTTCCCTCCTGGCCTATTATGTGAACCACGCCATCGCCAAATCGCGCTTCGGCAAGGCCGAACTCTTCAATTTTGAGACTCCGCTCACCAACCTGGTCTGGATTACCTCCCTGGTCTCAATCCTGGTGACCTATATCGTCAGCTATGTGCTCATCGGGCAGCTGAACTACAATGGAATACTTGTCACCGACCTGTGGTGGAAACTGGCTTCCATCATCAGCTTCGGCACCCTGGCCGCCGCCATCATTCCCGAATTCACCAAGGCCTTCACCAGCTCCAAGTCGCGCCATGTGCAGGAGATCGTGACTGCCAGCCGGGAAGGCGGGCCCTCCCTTACCATACTCAGCGGCATGGTGGCCGGCAATTTCAGCGCCTTCTGGAAAGGCATGGTGATCGTCGGCCTGATGGCCGGGGCTTTCTATTTCTCCACCCTCGGGCTGGAAGCCTATATGACCTATCCATCCATCTTCGCCTTTGGTCTGGTGGCCTTTGGTTTCCTCGGGATGGGCCCGGTAACCATTGCCGTGGACAGCTATGGTCCCGTGACCGACAACGCCCAGTCCGTTTTCGAGCTCTCGCGCATCGAGCATATTCCCAACATCAGGGAGGAGATCCGCAGGGATTTCCAGTTTGAGCCCCAGTTCGAGAAGGGCAAGCACCTGCTCGAGGCCAACGATTCTGCAGGCAATACCTTCAAGGCCACCGCCAAACCGGTGCTCATCGGTACGGCAGTTATCGGCGCCACCACCATGATCTTCTCCATTATCCTGCTCCTGAAGAAAGTGGGGCTGCTGCAGCTCGAGCTCACCGATCCACAGGTTATCCTGGGCTTCATTACCGGAGGTGCGGTTGTTTTCTGGTTCAGCGGAGCATCGATGCAGGCGGTAACCACCGGGGCATACCGGGCCGTGGAATACATCAAGAAGCACATCAACCTTAACAACCAGGAAGCCGACATCGAGGCTTCGAAGAATGTGGTCAGGATATGTACCGTATATGCGCAGAACGGGATGTGGAACATCTTCGGCGTCATCTTCTCCCTCACCCTGGCCTTCGCCTTCTTCGACCCCAACTTCTTCGTATCCTACCTCATTTCCATCGCCGTGTTCGGGCTGTTCCAGGCCATGTACATGGCCAATGCCGGGGGAGCCTGGGATAATGCCAAGAAAGTGGTGGAGGTTGACCTGAAACAGAAGAACACCCCCCTGCATGAAGCTACCGTGGTGGGTGATACCGTGGGTGACCCATATAAGGACACCTCTTCCGTGGCGCTCAACCCCATTATCAAGTTCAGCACCCTGTTCGGGCTGCTGGCTGCGGAAATATCAATTCACATGATCACCCAGGCCCGGGATACAGGGAGCACCAATTACTCCCCCTATATCGGACTGGTGTTCCTGGTAGCCGGTTTGTTCTTCGTGTACCGTTCGTTCTACGGCATGCGGATCAAGCAGTAGGCCGACCTCAACCTTCCATGGGAGGCTGACGGGCTGACTTCAATATTTAACTGATTTACATCCCCTTAGATCTATCAAAGCTTCCAAGGGCAACAGAACACCAGCCGATGCATGATGCGTCGGCTGGTGTTTTGTTATTTTCCTAACACCGCTCCATTGAATTTCCTCATTTCGGCTAACTTTGCGACCAGTCAAGAAAACCAGAAAACATCGCAATAATGATTTCCGACAACTTCATTCTCAGGCACAACGGTCCCAGGGACCATCAGGTACAGCATATGCTTGACACCATCGGTGCCGCTTCCCTCGATGCGCTGATCGACCAGACCGTTCCCGCAAGCATACGGAAGTACGACAAGCTCAACCTGCCAGCCGGAATGAATGAGTCGGAATACCTCACCCATCTCCGGGAGCTGGCCAGCAAGAACAAAGTGTTCAGGACCTTTATCGGGATGGGCTATTACGATACCATCCTGCCGGGCGTCATCCAGCGCAACATACTGGAGAACCCGGGCTGGTATACCTCCTACACTCCCTACCAGGCCGAGATCAGCCAGGGGCGTCTGGAGGCCTTGCTGAACTTCCAGACCATGGTGACCGAGCTCACCGGCATGCCCATGGCCAATGCCTCCCTTCTCGATGAGGGCACGGCAGCGGCCGAAGCCATGGTGATGTTCCACCGCGGCCGCAGCCGCGCAGCCGTGAAGGCCGGAGCCAACCGTTTCCTTATTTCCGACCGCACCTTCTCCCAGACCATCGACGTGCTGATGACCCGTGCCGAACCCCTGGGCATTGAGCTGGTAATCCAGGAGCCGGAAGCCATGCAGTTCGATGAACAGGTCTTCGGCGTACTCATCCAGTACCCCGACCAGTTCGGCAAGGTATACGACCGCCGCGAAATTGTGGAAAAGGCCCATGCCGTGGGCGCCTTTGTGGCCGTGGCCACCGACCTGCTCAGTCTTGCACTGCTTACCCCTCCGGGGGAATGGGGCGCCGACGTGGCCCTGGGCAGCAGCCAGCGCTTCGGGATCCCTATGGGCTTCGGAGGGCCGCATGCCGCTTTCTTCGCCACCACCGAAGAGTTCAAGCGCAGCCTGCCCGGGCGCATCATCGGGATCTCCATCGACCGCAAGGGTAACCCCGCTCTCCGCATGGCCCTTCAAACCCGCGAGCAGCACATCAAGCGCGAACGCGCCACCTCCAATATCTGCACGGCCCAGGCCCTGCTGGCCATCATGGCCGGGATGTACGCGGTATACCACGGTCCCCAGGGACTGCGCGAGATCGCCCGTCACATCAACATCCTGGCGGGCGTCCTGGCCCAGGAAGCAGGGCGTTACGGATTCAGTGAGCTCAACGGCAGCTTTTTCGACACCCTGAGGCTGCGCCTGCCCCAGGGATGCTCCATGGAGGAAGTGCAGCGGCTCGCCCTGGAACGGGAGATGAACTTCAGGTACATCGATACCCTCACTCTCGGGATCAGCATTGATGAAACCACTTCGCTGAAGCACATCAACGGCATCCTCGAGGTTTTCGCCCTGGCGAGCGGCCAGGCGTTCAGCCCCTTCGTATGCGAGCCTGAGGTTTGCCGTCTCCTCCGCACCTTCCCCCAGGAACTGGAGCGCCGCAGCGATTATCTTCGTCAGCAGGTATTCAACCAATACCACAGCGAGACGGAGATGATGCGCTACATAAAGAAACTGGAAAACCGCGACCTGGCCCTGAACCGCACCATGATCCCCCTGGGGAGCTGCACCATGAAGCTCAACGCCGCTGCTGAGATGTTTGCCCTAAGCTGGCCCGAGTTCGGCGCACTGCACCCCTTCGTGCCTGCGGCGCAGGCCGCCGGCTACCATGAGCTGATCGCCCGCCTGGGCAAGGACCTCTGTGAGATCACGGGCTTCGCCGCCATGTCGTTCCAGCCCAACTCGGGAGCCGCCGGGGAATATGCCGGGCTCATGGTGATCCGGGAATACCACAAGAGCCGTGGCGAAGGACACCGCAACATCTGCCTCATTCCTTCCTCGGCCCATGGCACCAACCCCGCCAGCTCGGTGATGGCCGGAATGGAGGTCGTGATCGTGAAATGCGACGAGCAGGGCAACATCGACATGGATGATCTGCGGGCCAGGGCAGAGGAACATTCCGGCAGGCTGTCGGCCCTCATGGTAACCTATCCTTCCACCCACGGTGTGTTCGAGGAAGGTATTTGCGAGATGATGGACATCATCCATCAGCACGGAGGGCAGGTGTATATGGATGGTGCCAACATGAACGCCCAGGTAGGACTGACCAGTCCGGGCCTCATCGGCGCCGACGTATGCCACCTCAACCTTCACAAGACATTCGCCATACCCCACGGGGGCGGGGGCCCCGGTGTAGGCCCCATCGGAGTAGCTGCCCATCTGGTGCCCTTCCTTCCGGGTCACCCGGTAGTCAGTACCGGAGGTAACCAGGCCATCAAGGCCATTGCCGCCGCCCCCTTCGGGAGCGCCAGCATCCTTACCATCTCCTATGGCTACATCAGACTGCTGGGCGGTGAAGGCCTCACCGATGCCACCCGCTTCGCCATCCTCAACGCCAACTACCTCAAGGCAAGGCTGGAGGACCACTTCAAGATCCTTTACACCGGGCGCAACGGATTCAATGCCCACGAGATGATCATCGACTGCAACGAATTCCACCGCACCGCAGGGGTGGAGGTGATTGACATCGCCAAGCGGCTCATGGATTATGGATTCCATGCACCCACCGTGGCTTTCCCTGTCCACGGGACCCTCATGGTGGAGCCAACGGAGAGCGAGCCCCTGGCAGAACTTGACCGCTTCTGCGAGGCCATGATCGCCATCCGCGAGGAGATCAGGGCCATAGAAGAAGGACGGGCCGACCGGGAGAACAACCTGCTGAAGAACGCCCCCCATACCGTCTGCATGACGGCTGCGGACTCCTGGGAATTCCCCTATTCACGGGAGGATGCCGCCTTCCCCATGGCTTGCGACAAGGCCGACAAGTACTGGCCCCCGGTGACGCGTATCGATGACGCCTATGGCGACCGCAACCTCATGTGCAGCATACAGCCCGGGGAGTATGACTGATTCCGCTTCCTCGTGAGACGATGTTAACCCATTGATTCCGAAGAAAAACAAACAGGGCTGTCCTGGTATGGGACAGCCCTGTTCATTATTGCCCACCAGGCATCAGACGTAGCCCAGCCGCTGCAGGCACACGCGCACCTTTTCGAAGCTGCGCTCTATGTCGTTATCCAGTCCGACACTGAAGCGGATGAGGCCAGGCGACAGGCCGATCTGCTGCTGCACTTCTTCCGGAACTTCCGAAGAGGTGCTGTGGCCCGAACAGCTGAACAGCGTCTTAAAATATCCGAGGCTCACGGCCAAATAGCCCACACCTTCGTCCTCCATCATCTCCATGAGCCGGTTAGCCTTGTCGTTGGAGCGCAGGTCGATAGCCATCAAGCCCCCGAAGCCAAAGCCCGGGTTCATCATTTCCTTCATCAGTTTGTGCCCGCGATGCTCGTATAGCCCCGGGTAGTTTACCTCCAGTCCGAGTTCCCTAAGCTTCTCGGCCATATACATTGCATTGGACGAATGCTGCTTGAGGCGGATGTGCAGGGTATGCAGGTTTTTGAGGATGGATGACGAACGGAGGGGGTCGAGGACGGGCCCAAGGAGCATGGCCGTACCGTTGTTTACATCGATCATGGCGTTGATGGTGTCCTCATCGGCGCAGATAGCCCCGGCTACGCAATCGTTCTTGCCGTTGATGAATTTGGTCATGGAGTACACCACGATATCCGCGCCCAGGGCATAGGGCGAGATGATCATGGGCGTAAAGGTGTTGTCCACCACCAGCTTGATACCGTGCTTGCGTGCGATCCCGCTGAGGCGGGGCAGGTCGGAGATCTGCAGCATGGGGTTGGTCATGGACTCAGTATAGATGAGCCGGGTGTTCGGGCGTATGGCCTTCTCCACGGCTTCCAGGTCCTCGATGTTCACGAAATCCACGCTGATGTTGAATTTCGGGAGGTAATTCTTCAGAAAGGCGAAGGTACCGCCATAGGTGGTGATACTGGAGATGATGTGATCGCCGGCATTGCATAGGTGGAGAATGGTCGTGGTGATGGCGGCCATACCTGAGCCGGTCACCCAGGCTGCGGGGGTTCCCTCCATTGCGGCCAGGGCATCGCTGAGGTATTTATTGGAAGGATTCCAGTGCCTGGAATAGAGGAAACAACCCGGGGCCTCCCCGTGGAAGGTATCCTCCATGGTGTCTGCTTTCAAGAATGTAAATGTGGAGGAGTCGGTAATCGACGGGTTCACATCGCCGAACTCTCCGAACTGGAGCAGGTCCTGTATCCTGCTGGCGGGGTCTTTCGCGTTCATATGCTTGCGTTATAAAAAAGTTCAGGTGCTCTTGGGGACAAAAATACCACTCCCCTGGAATCGTAGGAAGGAAAGGCGAGTGCAAGGCCGGGAAGGGGCTTATTTTTATCCAATCTAAGATATTCGTACCTTCGCGGATCGTTTATCTGAGGCATAATCCAAACCAAATAACTATGAATTTCGATGTCATCGTATTGGGCAGCGGACCCGGCGGATATGTCGCTGCCATCCGTGCAGCACAGCTTGGAATGAAGACCGCCGTAGTGGAAAAGGCGGAGCTGGGGGGCGTTTGCCTCAACTGGGGCTGCATCCCCACCAAGGCCCTGCTCAAGAGCGCCCAGGTCTTCAACTACCTCTCGCACGCCCAGGATTATGGCATCCAGGTAGAAGGACAGGTAAGGCCCGATTTCACGGCCATGGTGAAGCGCAGCCGCGATGTGGCCGAGGGGATGAGCAAGGGCATACAGTTCCTCCTTAAAAAGAACAACATCACCGTGATCGAAGGATTCGGGCAGATCAGGCCCGGGCGTAAGGTGGTGGTCAAGGCCAGCGATGGCAAGGAAACGCAGTACAGCGCCACGCACATCATCCTGGCCACCGGGGCGCGTTCGCGGGAACTGCCTGCCCTGAAGCAGGACGGCCAGCGGGTGATCGGCTACCGCGAAGCCATGACCCTCTCCAAACAGCCCGCCACCATGGTGGTGGTAGGTTCCGGGGCCATAGGCTCCGAGTTCGCCTACTTCTACAACAGCATCGGAACCCAGGTGACCCTGGTCGAATTCATGCCCAATATCGTTCCCCTGGAAGACGAGGAAGTATCCAAGCAGCTGGAGCGTTCCTTCAAAAAGGCGGGCATCAAGGTGATGACGTCCTCCACGGTAGAATCCGTGGACACCAGCGGCCCTGTGTGCAAAGTGAAAGTAAGCACGAAGAAGGGCACGGAAGAGATTGAAGCCGAGGTGGTGCTCAGCGCCGTGGGCATCACGCCCAACCTGGAAGGCATCGGACTGGAAGAGACCGGCATCGCGCTCGAAAAGGGCAAGGTAAAGGTGGATGCATTCTACCACACCAATGTAGAAGGGTACTATGCCATAGGCGACATCGTGCACGGCCAGGCCCTGGCCCATGTGGCCTCGCATGAGGGCATCACCTGCGTGGAGAAGATCGCCGGGATGCATGTGGAGCCCATGGATTACCAGAACATCCCCGGCTGCACCTATACCCATCCGGAAGTCGCTTCCGTCGGCCTCACCGAAAAGGCAGCCCGTGAAGCCGGATACGAGGTGCTGGTGGGCAAGTTCCCCTATTCGGCCAGCGGCAAGGCCAGTGCAGCAGGCAGCAAGGACGGCTTCGTCAAGGTCATCTTCGACGCCAAATACGGAGAGTGGCTGGGTGCGCACATGATCGGCGACAACGTAACAGAGATGATCGCGGAAGCCGTGGTGGCCCGCAAGCTGGAAACCACAGGCCACGAGATTCTGAAGGCGGTGCACCCCCATCCTACCATGTCGGAAGCCGTGATGGAAGCCGTTGCTGCGGCCTATGGCGAAGTGATCCACCTCTGATCCGGATACTAAACACCCCCTCACTGCTGTTATTCCGGCATGATCAGGATAGAACCCACATCCCTGCCCGGCGTGCTCCTCGTCCACCCTGCGGTGTTCCGCGATGAGCGCGGCCACTTCCTGGAGCCTTTCAATGCCCGGGACTTCGAGGCTGCCGGTCTCCCTTCGCGTTTCGTGCAGGACAACCAGTCATGCTCTAAAGCAGGGGTGCTGCGCGGACTGCACCTGCAGTTGCCCCCCCACGCCCAGGGCAAACTGGTGAGGGTGGCCCGGGGTGCCGCGCTGGACGTTGCCGTTGACCTTCGCAGGACGTCTCCGACCTTTGGAAAGTGGACCTCTGTCCTGCTGAGCGCCGAAAACAATACCATGCTATGGATCCCGGAAGGCTTTGCTCACGGTTTCCTCAGTCTGGAAGACGACACCGTGTTCACCTACAAATGCACCGCATATTATCACAAGGCAGCCGAGGCCAGCATACGCTGGAACGACCCTGAACTGGCCATCGACTGGGGGACGGCTGAACCTGTGCTCTCGGAGAAGGATGCCATGGCGCCCTTCTTCCGCGACCTTAACTCCCCCTTCTGATGGATTTCAAGACCCTACGACCCGTCCATGTCCTGCTGGCCTTCTTCGCCCTCACCGGGCTGGGACTGGTGATCTCCTTTACCACCCTCACCGGGGGCCGCAGCCTGCTGGACGAATCGCACAACTACCATGCTCCCGCCCATCCAAACGCCCTATTTTTCGCCGGGGAACCGGTACCCATGGACCTGTTCTGGGTGAGGGAATCCTTCGACCGCGAACTGCTGGTGAACACCTATTGGCATTCATCCACCTTCCTCAGCCTGAAACGCTCGGGAAGGTACTTCCCAATGATCGAGCCGATACTGAAGGCGCGCGGTATTCCCGAGGACTTCAAGTACCTGGCCGTGATCGAGAGCGGTCTCATGCAGGCGGTCTCCCCCTCCGGGGCCCGGGGGATCTGGCAGTTTCTGCCCGCAACGGCCAAAGAGTATGGGCTGATGGTAAATGATGAGGTGGATGAGCGCTACCATGTGGAGAAAGCGACACAGGCTGCCTGCGATTATCTCCAGGCCGCAAAGGATACGCTGGGATCCTGGACCCTGGCCGCCGCTGCCTACAACGCCGGAAAGGGAGGGATACGAAGGGCGGTGAAGGCCCAGGGGGCAGCCGATTATTACGCCCTGAACCTGAATACGGAGACCGCACGCTACGTTTTCCGCATCCTGGCCCTGAAGACCCTGATGGAGCAGCCGCTCCAGCATGGATATGCCATTACTGAACAGGAGAAGTATCCCGCAGCCCGCTATGCCACCGTGACCGTTGACACCGCCGTTCCCGACCTCTCGCGCCTTGCCGCCGGCCTGGGGATATCGTACCGCGCCCTCAAGGAAATGAACCCCTGGATGCGCAGCACCAGCCTGCCCAGGCCCGTTGGCAAACCCTGGGAGGTGCAGGTCCCGGAAAAGGGTGGACGCTGGTATTGAAACCACAGGGAAAAGGAAGGAAGAACAGCGCCGTGAAGGAAGAATACCCCTTGAACACCACGGAACAGCAAGGGATGCCCCAGGCCCCTGCACCTCACCCGTCCGTCGAACAGATGGAGATCTACGGTGCCAGGGTGCATAACCTGAAGAACATCGACCTGTGCATCCCGCGCAACCAGCTGGTGGTAATCACCGGACTGAGCGGCAGCGGGAAAAGCTCCCTGGCTTTCGATACCATTTACGCCGAAGGACAGCGAAGGTATATGGAGACTTTTTCCTCCTATGCCCGGCAGTTCATCGGTGACCTGGAGCGCCCTGATGTTGACAAGATCACCGGGCTGAGCCCCGTGATCTCCATAGAACAGAAATCCACCAACCGGAATCCGCGTTCTACTGTTGGCACCATCACCGAAATCTACGATTTCCTCCGGCTGCTCTATGCCCGCATCGCCGATGCCTATTCGTGGAAGAGCGGGGAGAAGATGGTCCGGCACACCGAGGCCCAGATCACTTCGCTCATCATGAGCGAGTACCAGGGCCGCCACATCCTGCTGCTGGCCCCCCTGGTGAAGGGGCGCAAAGGACATTACCGCGAGCTTTTCGAACAGGTCCGCAAACAGGGGTTCCTCAAGGTCAGGGTTGACGGGGAGCTGCGCGAGATCAGCTTCGGGATGCAGCTCGACCGCTACAAAGTTCACGACATTGAGATCCTGATCGACCGCATGGATGTGCAGGGCCGCATGGAACGCAGGGTGGCCTCTTCGGTGCAGACCGCGCTGCGTTATGGTAAGGGTAGGCTCATGGTGATGGACGAAGACGGCCAGAACCTTCGTCATTACAGCCGCCTGCTGATGTGCCCCAGCAGCGGCATATCCTATGATGAGCCCGAGCCCAACACCTTCTCCTTCAACTCGCCCTATGGCTCATGCCCCCACTGCAACGGATTGGGCAGCGTGACCCGTGTGGACATCGACAAAATCATCCCCGATCCGGGGCGCAGCATACGCAAAGGAGGACTGGCTCCCCTGGGCGAGTACCGCCCCACCTGGATCTTCCGGCAGTTGGAAGCCATAGGACAGAAGCACGACTTCACCCTGGACACCCCCATCAGCGATCTCTCCGAGGATGCCCTGAACACCATATTATATGGCTCCGAAGAGATGATCAAGGTGAAGAACGAGAGTCTTGGCATCACCTCCACCTACTCCCTCTCCTTCGAAGGCATAGTGAACTTCATCCTGAACCAGGCGCTGGAATCGGATTCCAGCAGCGTTCAGCGCTGGGCGGGGAGCTTCACCAACCGCGTGGTTTGCCCGGATTGCCAGGGCATGCGCCTGAAAAAGGAGTCGCTGCACTTCAGGATACAGGGACGCAACATCGCCGAGCTGGCCAGCACCGACTTGTACCAGCTGAAGGAGTGGATAGATGCCCTTCCTTCCCATCTGGAAGAGCGCAAGCTCACCATTGGCTACGAGATCGTACGGGAGATATCCACCCGTATCCGTTTCCTGCTCGATGTGGGTTTGGACTACCTCACCCTGAACCGGCCGGCACGCAGTCTGAGCGGGGGCGAGTCCCAGCGTATCCGCCTGGCCACCCAGATCGGTTCCCAGCTGGTGGGGGTGCTGTATATCCTTGATGAGCCCAGCATCGGGCTTCACCAGAGGGACAACCTGAGGCTGATCCATGCCCTGCAGGAACTTCGCGACATTGGCAATTCGGTGATCGTGGTGGAACACGACAAGGAGATGATCATTTCGGCAGACCACGTGATCGACATTGGGCCGGGTGCCGGAAGGCATGGGGGCCGGATTGTGGCGCAGGGCAGCCCTGCAGCGATGCGCGCCTGCGACACCATCACCTGCCAGTACCTCAGCGGTGCCCGACAGATCGCCCTGCCGGCCGAACGCAGGAAAGGCAACGGGAACGTTATGCTGCTGCAGGGTGCCCGGGGAAACAACCTGAAAGAGGTAGACCTGGTGCTGCCCCTGGGGATGATGGTATGCATCACCGGGGTATCGGGCAGCGGCAAGTCCTCGCTCATCAACGAGACCCTCTACCCCATCATGAGCCGCCACTTCTACCGCTCGGAGAAGGAGCCCCTGCCCTATGGTGCCATGGAAGGGCTGAAGCACATAGACAAGGTGATCGAGATTGACCAGTCGCCCATCGGACGCACCCCGCGTTCCAACCCGGCCACCTATACCGGGGTTTTCGACGACATCCGCAAGCTGTTCGCCGAGCTGCCTGAGGCGAAGATCCGTGGCTACAAGCCCGGCCGCTTCTCCTTCAACGTGAGTGGGGGGCGATGCGAGACCTGCAAGGGTGCCGGGGTAAAGATTATCGCCATGAACTTCCTCCCCGATGTGCATGTGCTCTGCGAAGACTGCCAGGGCCACCGCTACAACCGGGAAACCCTTGAAGTGAGGTATAAGGGGAAATCCATCAGCGAGGTCCTGGATATGACCATCAGCCAGGGGGTGGAGTTTTTCGAGAGCATTCCCTCCATCATTCAGAAAATCAAAACCCTGGATGAAGTCGGACTGGGATACATCACCCTGGGGCAGCAGTCCACCACGCTTTCGGGTGGTGAGGCGCAGCGGGTTAAGCTGGCCACCGAGCTCAGCAAGCGGGATACGGGACAGACCCTGTACATTCTGGACGAACCGACGACGGGGCTGCATTTCGAGGACGTAAAGGTATTGCTGGATGTGCTCCAGACCCTGGTGGACCGCGGCAATTCGGTATTGGTGATCGAACATAACCTGGATGTGATCAAGGTAGCTGATCATGTGATTGACCTGGGCCCTGAGGGGGGGGAACGGGGAGGCCGCATCATCGCCCAGGGAACGCCCGAAGCCGTGGCCCTTGTCAACGAAAGCTATACCGGGCAGTTCCTCAGGGGAGAGCTTGGCCTGTGATTTGCATTTGCGAACAAGACCGAATATACCGAGACCATTATGATGTCAGAGAAACCCATGCAGAACGAAGACGATCAGATCAGGGAAGCCTTTACGCCCAAGACCTGGAACGAGATAAAGACCTTTGACTCCTGGCAGATTTTCAAGGTGATGGCCGAATTTGTGGAAGGCTTTGAAAAGATGGCCAAGATCGGCCCCTGCGTGTCCATCTTCGGCTCGGCCCGTGCCCGGCAGGGGTCGGAAGACTACAAGCTGGCCGAGGAGATCGCCTACCTGCTGACCAAGAAGGGCTTCGGCATCATCACCGGGGGGGGACCCGGCATCATGGAGGCGGCCAACAAGGGCGCGCACTTCTCCGGGGGTAAATCGGTGGGACTCAACATCGAGCTGCCCATGGAGCAATACCCCAATCCCTTCATCGACAGCGACAAGATGCTCCATTTCGAGTATTTCTTCGTCCGAAAGGTGATGTTCATGAAATACTCCCAGGGGTATATCGTGCTGCCCGGTGGGTTCGGAACCCTGGATGAGTTCTTCGAAGCCCTCACCCTCATCCAGACCCATAAAATGATCAAATTCCCCATGGTACTGGTGGATCGGGACTACTGGGGAGGGCTGGTGGACTGGATCCACCAGCGGATGCTGGCCGAGGGCAAGATCAACGGGGATGATGTCAACCTTTTCCGGGTGGTGGATACGCCGGAAGAGGCTGTGAACGTGATCGACGAATTCTACCGCAAGTATTCCCTCAAGCCCAACTTCTGAGGCCTGGGCGGAACCCGTGGGGTTACCCCAGCGTATAAAGGGGTCGAAACGAATGCGTACCTTTACCGTGATTATGCCCGGTATGGCGAAGAAAGGCCTTTTGCTGCTCCTTGTCCTGTTCCTGGCACTGGAAGCCAGTGCCCAGTACCGGCGTACCCGCGTGTATTCCAGAAACCAGAAGAAAGAACACCCGGCCATAGGGCTGGAATTTGGCTTCATCAACAGTCGCTGCGACATGGGCAGCCACGACAAGCAGGTGACCACTCTGGGTGCCAGCGCATTCGTTTCCTACCGTATCAAGGACCATTTCGGCATGAGCCTCAACCTGATGACCGGGACTTTATCGGACCGCTTCTATTATCCATACCAGGACCACGATTTCAAGTCAGACCTGCTGGAGCTGTCGCTGCACGGACAGCTCAACCTGGAGCGCCTGCTCGACATGGAGGACTACAACATCATCCCCTATGTGGGAACCGGCTTCGGGGTGCTCTTCTTCAAGTCGTACGGCAATAAGTTCGATCCCCAGGGCAATTCCTATTTTTACTGGAATGACGGCACCATTAGGACCGAGTCGCAGTGGGACTTTACCTGGCAGAGCGTGGATTTCCTGCTGAAAGACAACGTGTATGAAACCCCGCTGAACCGCTTTCAGCAATACAACAACCACACTTTCATGATCCTGCTGGAGGGGGGCGCCAAGATTGCCCTGTCGCCTCAGCTCTACCTGAAGATGGGAACGGTGTATACTTTTACCTTCACCGACTATATTGACCACGACCTGGGCTATTATGACGAGGCCTTGCAGATCCGCAGTCCGTGGAACGACGACAACGACGGGTACTTCTATACTTCCGTAGGCCTGATGTACGACCTGGCAGGGAAGTACACCGCCAAGCGCATGATCCGGCCCAAATCGAAGAGCAAGGTGATCAAGCGCAGGCGCTAAGCTCCTGTCGTCTTTTTTCCTTCTTTATTTCTTAATGAACAGGGCGGTGCCCAGGATGCGTGAAGCTCCTGTGTAGTTCAGGCTAAGCAGGTAGGCCCCTGGCACCAGTTCGCCCACGGGCATTCCCGGCTCATCGCCCGGCAGTATGGTGCGCTGCAGGAGCCTTCGCCCGGCAAGGTCATGGACGGCGACCTGGATGGCGAAGGCGGGATCGAGCCCGGCAGCGCGGAAATAGAGCTGCTCTCCCGCGGGATTCGGGAACACCAGCAGCTCGAGCCTTGAAGGGCCCTGGGGTTCCATAAGCCCTGAAGGAGCGGCTTTGTACCCTGAAAACCAGGTGACGCCGCCACGGTAGTTTCCCAGGAGCAATTCCGGCACCCCATCCCCATCAAGGTCCCCAAGCCCGGGGCCGGACAGGTCACCGTCGTCGATCAGCTGAAATGCCTTGCTTACCAGGCGGAAGCTGTCTAGCGGGTCAGGCCCGGCCCGGTAATAGGCCAGACGGCCCGACAGGCTGCCGACATACAGGCGCAGGGTATCGGTGCTGTCCTGCCACACGGAAGGCACGCTGTACCCGTCGTAGGCAATGGAGTAGTCTGCCACATCCACATAGCCCATGCTGTCGGTGAGCAGGGTGAACTGCGGATTGTTGCTGGTCCCGGTGTTGCGGTACCAGCTCAGTCGGCCGGTCTTGTTCCCGGACACCAGATCGGGCAGTCCATCCCTGTCCATGTCAACGATGCAGGGGGCCGAGGCCCTCCCGGCATCCAGGCCCTGGTAGTTGAGTACCGGGGTATCCCAGAGGAAGGGCTGGCCAGGGCCGGCCAGGTTCTTCAGAAAGATGAAGGTGCCGTCGTCTGAGCCGAGCAGGAGGTCCAGGTCGAGGTCCCCGTCCAGGTCACCGAAGGCGGGGATGGCCCCTTTGATGCCCAGGGCCGCAATGCCGGTATAATCGCGGTCGACGATCTCAAAGGAAGGCTGGGTGGGTGTTCCGGTGTTGCGGAGCAGTGTGAGGGTAGAACGGAAGGAGGAATAGAGGGTGCCGGCAGCGAACCAGCTGCTGTCGCGGTAGCCGAAATTTCCCGCAATGATGTCGGGTAGCCCGTCGGCATTCTCGTCCACTACCACGGGATAAGCCCCGGCGCCCAGATCGATCATATCCCCCTGCAGCCAGCGGTCGGTCACATAACGAAAATCCGGGAGGTCGTTCTGCCCGTCATTTTCGTAGAGCCATACACTACGGAAGTTCTCCGTAATGATGGGACTTGGGTCGAATGGACTAACAACCAGTTCATTGACATTATCGTTATCCAGATCAAAGTAGGAAAGCGCAGGAAAAGAGGTCAGGCGGATGGGACGGGTACCTCCGGGGAAGAGGGTATCCTGGGACACCATCAGAGCAGTATCCTGCGTCCCGCCGTTGATGAGGGCGATCACCATGGAGTAATCCACATCGCCGAGGATGAGATCGGTGAGGCTGTCGCCGTTCAGGTTGATGGGAAGGAGGGTGGAGCCCACATGTTCGATTGCTTCCGGTGAACCCGTCCGGGGTGCGCCCCCTCCCTCATCGCAGTCGCGGAACGGACAGGGCATATTGAGGGTGAGCACATTGGACCCTTCGCTCTCGTATACCAGGCCCCAGCAGCGGTCGTACATCGTGAAGTCGAGGCTGTCAGGTACCCCATACTTCTCCATGGACATATTTCTGTGGTACTCAATAAAGGAGCCCACGACGTAGAAGGTGAGGATATCCAGGTCGCCGTCCATATCGATATCGTAGATGCCCGGGTAATCGGCATAGGTGACATAGATATTGATATAATTGATGTAGTAGAAGGAGTTGAGCAGGAAGGTCATGAGCGTGAATCGCAGGGCCGTGTCGGAATCGTTGCGGTATACCGCCATACCACCCACCGAATAAGTGAAGATGTCCTGTTTCCCGTCCATATTGTAATCCCTGAACAGTACCCATCCATTGAAGGGCGGGAGCTTGGCGATGTATTCCGGGGCGTAGGCATATTGGATGCTGTCGGGAATCCCCTGATTGAGAAAGGGCATAAGGATATTGCCAAGGCGGTCGAACACAATGAGGTCGTCGGTGCCATCCAGGTCGAGGTCGACCTGGGAGAACTGCACCGCGTTCATCCCTCCCACCCAGGGATACAGGAGTTGCCGGCCGCTGTCTGCCACTGGGACAAGGTGACGGCGGGTGAACACGATGTCGAGGCTGTCCACCGACTGAGCAGCGAGGGACCATGGTATCAGCAGGAGTAGCAGTGCGTTGATTCTCATGGGTTGATGAATGAAGGGCATAAAGGTAGGATTAAACCGCTGGGTCAGCGGGGCCGAGGGGCCATCAGTTTCAGTAAGACAGCAGCACAGGGATGGAGGTTGCCCGAAGATCCGGTGATCCTAATGCAAACGACTGAATCATCAGGGTTTGGGAAGGTGGGCTATAATTGTGAATTTGCAAATGTTCTCCTATATTTGCACCCTCAAAAAAACCCCCATAACAGCGTAACAACAGCTACGGATATGCAAAATAAAGGTGTTATCAAGTTCTTCGCCATCGCGTTCGCCCTGGTGTGCGCATTCCAGCTATCCTTCACCTTTGTCACACGCAAGGTGGAGCGGGATGCCAAGGAGTATGCCAGGAACGCCCAGGCCCAGCAATTGGCGACAGAGCTTTCTGCCGGCAACGAGGTGATGTTCCATGTGGCGATGGACTCCCTGACCAGGGTAAGGGAGCGTTATTATCTGGATTCCATCGGTTCCCAGCCGGTGTACAACATTCTGGTGCGTGAGTATACTTACCAGGAATGCAAGGAGCGCGAGCTCAACCTCGGCCTCGACCTCAAGGGGGGTATGAACGTTACGCTGTCGGTATCGGTAGTGGACATTGTCAGGGCCCTTTCAGGATATAGTCAGGACCCCACCTTCAACCAGGCCATCAACCTGGCCCTGGAGAAGCAACGTACCAGCAACCGCAATTTCGTGGCCCTGTTCGCTGAGAGCTTCGCGGAAATCGATCCCGATGCCAAGCTGGCCGCCATTTTCACTACCATTGAGCTGAAGGACAGGGTGAACCCCAAGTCCACCAACGAAGAGGTTATTGAAGTGATCCGGCAGGAGACCGACGATGCCTTCGACCGCACCCTGAACATCCTGCGCACCCGTATCGACCGCTTCGGTGTGGCCCAGCCCAACATCCAGCCGCTGGAGCAGAGCGGGCGCATCCTGGTGGAGCTGCCCGGCATCAAGGAGCCGGAGCGCGTGCGCAAGCTCCTGCAGGGAACGGCTAACCTGGAGTTCTGGGAGACCTACGATTTCGGGGAGATCCAGAACTACTTCACCGATGCCAATACCAAGCTGGTGGGCCTGCTCAAGCGCGGTGCACTGGATGCTGACACTCTGAATCGTGTGGACTCCCTGGGCATGACCGCAGACAGCGTTCTCGCCGAAACAACTCCGGTCACCCCAGCGGCAAGCGATTCAGCCGCTGCTGACACCGGTCTCCTCAGCAAGCTCAGCGATACTGCGGCTGCCGCTGGGCAGGACCAGCAGTCGCGTGAGGAGTGGACCCGTGAGAACCCCCTCTTCGCCGTGCTCACCCCGGCCTATTACCAGAACGAACAAGGACAGTATTTCGCCGGTCAGGGCCCCATCGTTGGCTTCAGCGCCATTAAGGACACCAGTACGGTGAACCATTACGTCAAACTGGCCCGCAACTTCTTCCCCAGGGACCTCAAGCTGTCATGGACCGTAAAACCCGCCAAGGACCAGCCGGACGTACTGCAGCTCATCGCCCTGCGCGTCACTTCCCGCGACGGGCAGCCCCCTCTCGACGGGGCAGCCATCGTTGACGCCCGTCAGGATTACAACCCCAACGGACAGGTAGAGATCAGCATGACCATGAACTCCGAAGGTGCCCGCATCTGGAAGCGCCTGACCGGAGAGAACATCGGCAAGTCGGTGGCGATAGTGCTCGACAACTACGTATACAGTTTCCCCACGGTCAACGACGAGATCCCCAACGGGCGTTCGTCCATTACCGGCAATTTCACCGTCGAGGAGGCCAAGGACCTGGCCAACATCCTGAAGGCCGGCAAGCTGCCTGCCCCGGCCCGCATTATCCAGGAAGAAGTGGTGGGCCCCTCCCTCGGACAGGAATCCATCACCCAGGGGCTGCGGTCCTTCCTGCTGGCCTTCCTGCTGGTGCTGGTGTATATGGTGTTCTATTACAACCGTGCCGGACTGGTGGCCGACCTTGCGCTGGTCGTGAACATCTTCTTCATCTTCGGTGTACTGGCCTCACTGGGCGCTGTGCTCACCTTGCCGGGTATCGCCGGTATCGTCCTCACCCTGGGTATGGCCGTAGACGCCAACGTGATCATTTACGAACGTATCCTCGATGAGACCCGGGCAGGCAAAGGGATACGCCTTGCCATTGAGGACGGTTACAAGAATGCCTATTCTGCCATCATCGACGGCAACGTGACCACGCTGTTAACGGGTATCGTGCTCTATGTCTTCGGCACCGGTCCCATCCAGGGCTTCGCCACCACCCTCATTATCGGTATTCTCTCCTCGCTGTTCACCGCCATCTTCATTTCCCGCCTCATCTTCAACTGGATGATGGAGAAGAACAAGAAGCTGCAGTTCGACAACAGCGTGACCCGCAACGCCTTCCAGAAGCTTCATATCGATTTCATCGGCAAACGGAAGATCGCCTACTTCATTTCAGGAAGCATCATCCTGCTCGGGCTTATCTCCTTCGGAGTACGCGGGCTGAACTTCGGTATCGATTTCACCGGGGGCCGCACCTATGTGATCCGCTTCGACCGTCCGGTGGAAAGTCTGAACCCCGTGCGCAACGCCCTGACCGCCGAGTTCGGGGAGACCCCGGAAGTGAAGTCCTTCGGTCCGTCCACCCAAATTAAAGTGGTGACCAAGTATATGATCGATGACAAGTCGGAATCTACCGATTCGCTGATTGCGCAGAAACTGTTCACCGCCCTCCGGCCGTTTTACAGTATAGAAATGACCCCGGAGACCTTCCTGACCAGCACAGACGATATCAGCAGCAACATCGGGATACTGCAGTCGCAGAACGTGGGTCCCACCATTGCTTCCGATATCAAGCGGAACGCGGTATTGGCCATCGTATTCGCCCTGCTCATTATCTTTATTTACATCGCTATCCGATTCAAGCGCTGGCAGATGGGCCTGGGCGGGGTGCTGGCCCTGTTCCACGACTCCATCATCACCATCGCCCTCTTCTCGATGTTCTACAACATCCTGCCGTTCAACATGGAGATCGACCAGGCCTTCATTGCGGCCATCCTGACCATCATCGGGTATTCCATCAACGATACCGTGATCATTTTCGACAGGATCCGTGAATACGTCGGCCTGCATCCCAAAAAGGAACTCGGTACCAATATGAACGATGCCATCAATTCCACGATTGCCCGTACAGTGAACACGGCAGGGACTACATTGGTGGTGCTGCTTTCTATCTTTATTTTCGGGGGTGAGATCATCCGCGGTTTCACCTTCGCACTGCTAGTCGGTATCCTGGTGGGTACCTATTCCTCGGTATTCGTGGCCAGCCCCATCGCCTACGACACCATCGGATGGTCGGAGCGCCGCAAGGCCCGCAAGAAGAAATAAACGTCCCGCAAAGGGCATTCCAAGGCATCGTCCCATCAGGCGGTGCCTTTTTTTTCGTAACCCGGTCATCCCGGCTGCCGTATCATGTGTCTAAGTGACAGCACAGGCGGCCAGGGCTAACACCGTGGCCGCCGAATTTGTACTTTTGCAGGTCAACCAACCCACTATGCACCTGGCAAACCTCTTGTTCCTGGATATCAGCAGCGGGGAGCTCATCGTGATCGTCCTGGTGGCCTTTCTGGTATTCGGCCCCCGGCGCATCCCGGAGATGGCCCGTCAGGCGGGCAAATGGATGAATGAGGTACGCCGCGTTACCAGCGATATCCGCAGGGAGATCAGGGAGGAAACCCGCAAGGTCACCGATGAATTCGACCCCATGAAGTCCCCCGACAAGGAAGGGACAGCATAGGCCCTTTGCCGATATGAATAAATCCTTAATTTAGCATGGTCCTGAAGTGGCCTTAAGAAACACCGCAAACCATGAGACTATACCACATCCTGATCCTCCTGATTCTCTCGGCCCTGCTGGTCCCGCCTGATCTTCAGGCCCAGCAGAAGCGCAATTTTACGCAGGAAGCCGATCAGGCCTTTGAAGACCAGATGTACTACACAGCCATCGACAAGTACAAAAAGGCATATTCCAAAGTAAAGAGCAACAGGACCGAGAAGAAACGCATCCTGTTCCAGATTGCCGAGTGCTACCGTCTGACCGCCAACTGGAAGCGTGCAGAAAGCCAGTATAAGCGCATGATCCGGGTGAACTACCAGAAACAGAACCCCCTGACCATGCTTTACTATGCCGAGGCCCTCATGGCCCTCCAGAACTACACTGATGCAAGGGAGAGCTACAAGACCTATATGGAGCTTGCCCCCGACGATCCCCGCGGACGGGTGGGTTACGAATCCTGTGAACTCACGCAGAAATGGCTGGAAAACCCCACGCGTTACGAGGTGACCAACGAAAAAAAGCTCAATTCCAAGAGCGATGACTTCGCTCCTACTTATGCCGACAAGAAATTCCGTTCCCTGGTGTTTACCTCCGCCCGCGAAGGCAGCACAGGGAACCGCATCGATGACTGGACCGGACAGAACTTCAGCGACCTGTACTTCACCCAGATCGACCGCAAGGATGAATGGAGTGCCCCGGTGCTCCTGGACGAAGAAAACCTGGTGAATTCAGAGGCCAACGAAGGCGCCGCCAGCTTTGATCCCAAATTCAACACCCTCTATTTTACCCGTTGCGGGGTGGGCAAGAAGCAAACCCTGGGCTGCGAGATTTATTCCTCCCGCCGCAAGGGTCGTGGCTGGGCCGAACCGGAACTGGTACAGATCGACATTGACAGCACGGTGACCTATGGCCATCCCACCATCAGTGAGGATGAGCTGACGATCATCTTCGCCTCAGACCAGAAGCCCGGAAGCCATGGGCAGAAGGACCTCTGGATGGCCACCCGCGACCGCAAGACCAAGCCCTTCGGTAAGCCCGTCAACCTGGGCAGCACTATCAATACCATGGGCAACGAGATGTTCCCCTTCCTGCGCAGCGACACTGTCCTGTATTTCTCATCCAACGGCCATCCCGGCATGGGCGGGCTTGACATTTTCAGGGTGGCGCGCAAGAGCAAGGATGACGACTGGGGCAGCCCGGTGAACATGAAGTCGCCCGTAAACTCCTATGCCGACGACTTCGGCGTGACCTTCATCGAAGGGGAAGAGCGGGGCTTCCTGACCTCCAACCGGGCCGGGGGACGCGGGGCCAACGACCTGTTCAGCTTCTTCGAGCGGCCCCTGCTGTTCACCATAGCGGGAACCATACGCGACGACCGTACCCTGCAATACATTGAAGGTGCCAAGGTAGTGCTCACCGGATCCAACGGGACCACCTTCGAAGCACTCACCAACAGCAAGGGGTACTACAGTTTCGACAATACGCAGGTGCTGAAGTTCACCTCCTACGACCTGAACGTTACACGCAACGGCTATTTCGGCGAGTCGGCCAAGGAAACCACGGTCGGTCTGCTGGAGAACAAGGACTTCATCATCGATTTCATCCTGGTACCTATCCCCGTGACCCCCATCGTGCTTCCGGAGATCCTGTATGACCTGGCCAAGTGGGACCTCAAGCCCCAGTACCAGGACAGCCTGATCGGCCTCATCCAGATCCTGGAGAAGAACCCCACCTTCGTGATCGAGCTGGCAGCCCATACCGATGCCCGGGATACCGATGAGAAGAACGACATCCTTTCCCAGAACCGTGCCCAGAGCGTGGTGGACTACCTGATCCTGCGCGGCATCAACCCGGGCCGCCTGGTGGCCAAGGGTTATGGGGAGCGTGTACCGCGCACCATCCATAAGACCATCACGCGTGCCGGGTATACTTTCCCGGTCGGCACTGTGCTCACCGAAGCCTACATCAACCGGCTTCCGGGTACGGCTGTAAAAGAAGCCGCCCACCAGCTCAACCGCCGCACCGAGTTCCGCATCCTGCGCAAGGACTTCATTCCGGTTGATACCGCCGACAGCACCGCCACCCAGATCAATGTGGTAATCAACCCCAACGAGAACGTGGTGGAAATCACCCCGGTGGACGGGTCCTTCTCCGGTACCGCCATCGTGAGCGGCTATACCAAGACCTTTTATTTCGATGAAAAGGCCACTGCCCTCAATGTTTCCCTCGACCTTGCGCTGGAACTGCTCCGCAACGGGTCCATCAGCAAGCAGGACTTCAAGGGCGATGCCACAGCCCTGCTGGCCGGGGGCACCATTGCCGACCAGGCCGTGTTCACGCTGAAATCATTGCGCATAGGCGACAATATCGTGCCCAACCTCGAGGCCACCGTGGTCCGCAGCCAGGTGCACGACCTGGTGATCGGCAAGGGTACCCTGGAGCGCTTCGGCACCTATACCATCGAAAAGGAAAACAACAAGATCATCTTCAGGTAACCGAAATACATTATTGCCAAGGAAGCGTTCCGGCCTCGCCCGGGATGCTTCTTTGCATATAAGGCCATGAGCAACGACGCATCACGCTACGCCCGCCGGGGAGTCTCCAGTTCCAAGGAAGAGGTCCACGATGCCATACGGCAGCTGGACGAAGGACTGTTTCCCACGGCCTTCTGCAAGATCGTGCCGGATATACTGGGCGGGGACCCGGCATGGTGCAACATCATGCACGCCGACGGGGCGGGTACCAAATCCTCGCTGGCCTACCTCTGGTGGAAGGAGACGGGTGACCTGGAGGTTTGGAAGGGCATTGCTCAGGACGCCATTGTGATGAACCTGGATGACCTGCTCTGCGTCGGGGTGACGGACAATATCCTCCTCTCCTCCACGATAGGCCGGAACCGCAGGCTGGTTCCCGGGGAGGTCATCAGCACCATCATCCGGGGTACAGAAGAGTTCCTGGAGCTGATGCGCGAACATGGGATCGGCATCTGGTCAACCGGAGGGGAAACCGCCGATGTGGGCGACCTGGTGCGTACCATCATCGTGGATTCCACGGTGAATGCCCGGATGAGAAGGCGGGACGTGATCGCCAACGACCGCATCGCTTCCGGGGACGTGGTGATCGGCCTGGCCTCTTTCGGGCAGGCCACCTATGAAAAGGAATACAACGGGGGCATGGGCAGCAACGGGCTGACCTCGGCCCGGCACGATGTGCTGGACAAGGCTTATGCCGCACTATACCCCGAAAGCTACGATACCGGAATGCCCGAAGACCTGGTGTACAGTGGGGATCGCAGGCTTCAGGACAAGGTGGAGGGCATTCCCGCCGGACGGCTGATCCTGTCGCCTACCCGGACCTATGCCCCGCTGATGAAGGCGGTGCTGGATGCCTTCCGGCCCCATATCCACGGGTTGGTGCATTGCTCGGGCGGGGCGCAGACCAAGGCGCTGCGATTTATCCGCGATCTGAACGTGGTGAAAGACGGACTTTTCCCGACCCCTCCCCTGTTCCGTATGATACAGGAAGCCTCGGGCACCACCTGGCGCGAGATGTACCAGGTGTTCAATATGGGGCACCGCATGGAGATCTATGTGGAGGAGCGCCTGGCTGGCGACCTGATTGCCCTGGCCGGGGGCTTCGGCATCGAAGCCAGGATCATTGGGCATTGTGAACCTTTTGAGGGAAGAAGAGTTACTTTACAAGGAGAAGGCGGAACCCATACCTATTCCGCCTGAAACCCATCAGTAAAACACCAAGGACAAGATGCTGCTGGAGAAATTAGAGGCCATATACGCGCGCTGGAAAGAGATAGAGCAGGAGATGAACAGCCCCGAGGCCATGGGCGACATGAAGCGGTTCATCAAGCTCAACAAGGATTACAAGGAACTGCAGCCCGTGGTGGATGCCTACCGGGAATACAATGACATCCTGGCGAACATCAGTTCGGCCCGGGATATCCTGTATCAGGAAAAAGATGAAGACTTCCGCCTTATGGCCAAGGAAGAGCTGAACCTGCTCACCGAGCGTGAGGAGGCCATGGAGGAGAAGATACGTATCTTACTGATCCCCAAGGACCCAGAGGATACCAAAGACGCCATCATGGAGATACGGGCGGGCACCGGGGGCGACGAGGCCAGTATTTTTGCCGGCGATCTTTACCGTATGTACCTGAAATTCTGTGAGGCCCAGGGTTGGAAGACCGAAGTGGTGGACTATACCGAAGGCACTGTGGGTGGGTTCAAGGAAGTCATTTTCAACGTCTCCGGGGACAATGTGTATGGTATACTGAAGTATGAGTCCGGGGTGCACCGCGTGCAGCGGGTTCCCCAGACCGAGACCCAGGGGCGCATCCATACCTCGGCGGCGAGCGTGGTGGTACTGCCCGAGGCCGACGAAGTAGATGTAGACCTCAAGCCTTCCGATATCCGCAAGGACACCTTCTGTTCTTCGGGCCCCGGGGGACAGTCGGTGAATACCACATACTCCGCAGTGCGCCTGACGCACGTGCCCACCGGCATCGTAGCCACCTGTCAGGACGAGAAGTCGCAGATCAAGAACCTGGAAAAAGCCATGAAAGTGTTGCGGAGCCGCATCTATGAGATCGAGTTCCAGAAGCACCTGGATGAAATCTCCTCCAAGCGCAAGACGATGGTATCTACCGGCGACCGCTCGGCCAAAATCCGCACCTACAACTGGCCCCAGGGCCGGGTGACAGATCACCGCATCAATATGAATTACAACCTGCAGACCATCATCAATGGCGACATCATGGACCTGATCGAAGGGCTGCAGGTGGCTGAAAACGCCGAGAAGCTCAAGGAAGCCGTCAGCGAAGACCGATAACGCACCCCGCCATGACACGTGAACAACTCCATTCCCTGATCCGGTCCAAAGGCTCCTTCCTTTGTGTAGGACTGGACACCGACCTCCGTAAGATCCCACCCCACCTGCTTAAGGAGGAGGATGCGGCCTTCGCCTTCAACCGGGCCATCATCGATGCCACGCTTCCTTACGCGGTGGCATACAAGCCCAACCTGGCCTTTTACGAAAGCCGCGGTTTGGAGGGCTGGCGCAGTCTGGAACGCACCCTGGAGTACCTGCAGCAACTGGAACCCAGGCCTTTCATCATCGCCGATGCCAAGCGCGGCGATATCGGCAACACCTCTGAGATGTATGCCCGGGCCTTCTTCGAGCGCCTGGGCGCCGATGCGGTGACCCTGGCCCCCTATATGGGCAAGGACAGCGTGGCCCCCTTCCTGGGCTTCGAGGGCAAGTGGGCCATCGTACTGGCACTCACCTCCAATGAGGGTTCAGCCGACTTTCAGCTGCTGCGCCCGGGGCGCAGGGACCGCAGGGACATCTTTGGAAAACGGGAAAAGGAAAAGCGTCCGCTCTACGAATATGTGATCCGGAAGACTGTTTCGTGGGGAAACCCGGACAACCTGATGTTTGTGGTAGGCGCCACCCGGGCTGAAAGCCTGGAAGGCATACGACAACTCATCCCCGACCACTTTTTACTGGTGCCAGGG
>JAKLHK010000006.1 GCA_022710185.1 Bacteroidota bacterium | reverse complement strand
GGGAGCGACCTTGGCTGGTGCGGTCCCGCGCAGCGGGATCCCGACCGCAGGGAGGGAAGCAGCAGGCGCAGTCGCGACCCGGCAACGAGGCCTGCCCGGCCTGAGGGCGGAAGTCAATGCTCAATGCACGGTGCTCAGGGCTCATAGTCAATGAGCAAGGTAACGATAGCATGAAAATTTTAGACTTTTTTTGTCCGTCCGCCACATGGCGGACGGACTCCGCAGAAAACCGGCTTCGCTACGCTCCGCCGTTTTCGTTTTATTGTCCGCTCGCTTGAACCTAACGGTTCAGACTCGCCTGAGGGATTACTGGCGTGATCCCTGTGGGGGAGGCGTCAAAACTCCGCAGAAAACCGGCTTCGCTACGCTCCGCCGTTTTCGTTTTATTGTCCGCTCGCTTGAACCTAACGGTTCAGACTCGCGGCCAATAAAACGAAAACCACGCTTTTGCGTGGTTTTCTGCTGTGTTTTGCGGAGAAGGAGGGATTCGAACCCCCGGACCCCGTAAAGGGTCAACGGTTTTCAAGACCGCCGCATTCGACCGCTCTGCCACTTCTCCGGAAATGACATGCAAAGGTATGAAAGAATCTGCTCGTTTATCTGGGGGCAGGGGAGGACCTGGGTCAGCAGCAGGGGGTGTCTCCGCAGCATCCGCCGCGATCCCCCGGTTTCAGGTCACGGAGGTTGCGATGGGGCTTGGGGGGACTCTCGCCGGGTTTTTCGGCATAGAGGGTCAGGCTGAAGATTCCCTGATCTGTGGTGAGGTATTCCCGGACCTCATCCTGGTTGAGGTATGTCTTCAGCAATTCTTCGGGTAGATGGATCGGCTTGCGTTTCTGGATCTTCACCTCAGGAAACCCTGCTTCAGTTATGGCCTTGAGGTAATCGCGCTCCTGAAGCGCGCCCGCGACACATCCGGCGTAGAGCTCTGCTGCCTGGCGCATGGAAAGCGGCAGCTCACCCACCAGTACGATATCAGAGATACTGAAGTGTCCTCCGGGTTTGAGTACCCGGAAGATTTCCCGCATCACGGCTGGTTTATCGGGGACCAGGTTGAGTACACAATTGCTGATCACCACATCGGCAGTTCCGCTGCTGATGGGCAGGTCCTCGATGTCTCCTTCACGGAACTCAACATTGTTGAAGCCCAATTTTTCTGCATTCTCCCTGGCTTTGCGGATCATCGCGGGGGTAAAGTCGACCCCGACCACCTTTCCTTCCGGACCCGTTTCATGGCGGGCCACGAAGCAGTCGTTTCCTGCCCCGGATCCCAGGTCGATGACTATATCCCCCGGCCGGATGCGGGCGAAAGCTGTCGGCAGGCCGCAACCCAGGCCGAGGTCCGCTTCCCAGACATATCCCTCCATGCCGGTGTAGTCGTCCGCCATGATGGTATAGGAGGGGGAAGCTGTGTCCCCGCATCCGCAACAGGAGGAGGCGTTGAAGTCTTTGGATTGCTGCGCGATGGCCGCGTATTTTTCTCTGACGAGCGTTTTGAGTGATTCCGGATTATTCATGGCAGGGATATTTTCTGGGTTGATTTTCAGGGTATTGGGCGAACAGGTCGGCGAACAGGGCAGCGGTTTGTCGCCATACGTTGGGATTGATGCAGTAGTTGACCCCATGGCCGGCTACTTTACCCTGGATGAGGCCGGCGGACTTCAATTCTCTCAGGTGCTGGGCGACGGTTGCCGGGGCCAGGCCGATCTCCAGGGTGAGTTCGCCGGTGATGCATGCCCTGGTGCGGAGAAGGTGGCGCAGTATGGCGATGCGTGCCGGGTGGCCCAGTGCTTTGGCGAGGGCGGAGAGTTCGAGGTCGGTACCCTTGTGGATGTCAGTGCGTGTTGCTCCCATATCGGTTAAGTCTGTGCTATATCAGGATGTTGAGATGAATAAGGGAAATGAAGATGCAATTTAGTAATAATGTAATAATGCAATAATACAATAATGCAATAAGGTAATATTACATTAATGCCATATCGCATATCGTGGTGTATCAATATCTTAATGTCTCGTTATTGTAATGTCTCGTTATTGTAATGTCTCGTTATTGTAATGTCTCGTTATCGTAATGTCTCGTTATCGTAATGTCCCGATATTGTAATGTCCCGATATTGTAATGTCCCGATATTGTAATGTCTCGATATCGTAATGTCTCAATAACCATAGGTCGTAATATCTTGACGTCACGGGAACCCATCGTCGCGAGGTTCCAGTAACGAGGGATACTTAATGCGCACCTATATCAATCACGGGGCGGGGAACCCTGATCATTGATGAGTAGGTCTGCTGCAAGGGCCTAAAACTGAAAATAGATGAAGGGCTGGAAGCTCGCGCTGTAGGCCTGATAGCAGAGGATACCGGTGGCGGAGGCAAGGAGAACCTTGATTACCATGGGACTGCGGTTCCAGAGCTCTTCAATGCGAACTTTTAACTTAGTGGGGAGCCAGTGGGTGACATAACCCAACCCCATCACGGCAAAGATCAGCCGGTACTCCCACAATACCCGCAGGGCGGTATCCCAGCCGATATTGTAAAATACCTGACGGTACCAGGCGCTGATGTGCTCCATGCTCTCGCCCCGGAAATAGATGCGCGTAAAGGTGATGAAACTGAAGGTGAGCAGTATCTTCCAAAATACGGCCAGCCGCCGGTCACTTCGCTCCCAGGGGCTGATCCGTCGCCAATATTTATATACAAGTATCCCTACTCCGTTCAGCCCTCCCCAAATGACGAACTTCCAGGAGGCACCATGCCACAGTCCCCCGATAAGCATAGTGAGCATGATGTTGATGTTCATCACGAAATGCTTTCTCAGCCCGGGAAACATCAGTGCCAGGGAAACGAACACCAGGGTGCCCAGGATAAGTCCCGCACTCAGCCAGCTGGCCCCTGAAGCCAGGACAACCCCTGCGATGATGAGCAGGGTGATTACCCAGCTGGCGGGACTGCTGCGCTTGTTCCCGCCGAGGGGGATGTAGAGGTAGTCCTTCAGAAATGAGGAAAGCGAGATATGCCACCGCCTCCAGAAATCGGAAGTATTCATGGCCTTGTATGGGGAATTGAAGTTGAGGGGTAACCTGAAACCCATCAACAGGGCCAGACCTATAGCAATGTCCGTGTAGCCTGAAAAATCACCGTAGATCTGCAGGGAATACCCGATCAGGGCCATCACGTTGGTGAATCCGGTAAACATCGCCGGAGCATCGAAAACCTTGTCCATGAAATGCATGGCCAGATAGTCGGCAAAGATCATCTTCTTGATCATCCCCTTGAGGATGAGGAAGGTGCCTGCATTGAAATCCACCTTGCTGATCTGTGTAGGCTGGGAGATCTGCGGAATGAAATCTCCTGCCCGAACGATGGGGCCGGCAACGAGCTGGGGAAAGAAGCTGACGAACAATGCAAAATCAGTGGGCGAACGCAGGGGCGCGAGCTTGCCGCGGTAGATGTCCACCACATAGGTGATGCTTTGGAAGAGATAGAAGGATATGCCCACAGGCAGCACAATCAGGTCGACGGTGAAATAATTGGCCTGACTGAGGCGGTTACCCCATGCGGCCAGCCAGTGCGAGACTTCCCAATGGGTGCCAAAGAGGGTGTTCACCGCCTCGGTGAAAAAGTAGGCGTACTTGAAATAGCTCAGCACAAAGAGGTTGAGGGCTACGCTGAAACTGATGAGCAAGACCTTGGCAGATTTGGAAGGGGTGCGGTGTACCCCAGCACCCAGGTAGAAGTTGCTCAGGGTTGTAAACAGCAGCAAGCCCACAAAAAGCCCGCTGGTTTTGTAATAGAAAAAGAGGGAAATAAGCAGCAGGTAGAGGTTCCTCAAGCGGATGCGCTGATGAACGGAGGCAAAGACCAGGTATGCGATCACGAAAAAAATCCAAAAGTCCACCTGGGTGAAGATCAGGGGGAAGGCATCCGAAAAGGTGAAGATGTCGCGCAGCCTGTTCATGCTATCTGATGCGTTGCCATATACTTCCCGGGGCATGGTCCCCGGCCTTCTCCCAGGCCGAAATGAAAGCATCGGTGAAGAGGTCGGCCTTCAGGCTGTATCCCAATGCTGTGAAATGCACCCGGTCGGGCCGCATGAGCTTACGGTGGTACCATTTATGACTGGATCCCAGCCCACCCATAATGGCATAGAAATCCCAGACAGCCAGCCCGCGTTCCCTGGCCATCTGATGTATGGCCTGCTGCTGTATGCGGGTGTTCCTGTTGGGATGCCGCCTGCGGACGTAAGAGTCGTTGGGCACGGTAAGGATGAAGGCACAGGAAGGCCGGGCAGCGATGGCCTGGTCAATCATTCGTCCATAACGCTGCGCAAACAGGGTGCTGTCGAAGCCGCTGTCGTGGGCGTCGTTGGTACCTATGGAAATGATGAAGAGGTCGGGGGGATAGAGCCTGAGCTGCTTCCCGAACCAGGCACAGCGTTCGAAGGTCTCGAAGCTGGCGCCGTTCACTCCGATGGAGACATAGCTGATTCCGGGCGCATCATTTCTGAGATCGATGCCCATCAGCCGCAGGGGGAGGGTGTCGGTGGCCGTGTCACGGGCGATCCTGAGCCGGGCCCTGCTGAGCTCGGGTGAAAACTTCAGTTCGCGATAGCCAGCCAGTGTGTCGGTGCGATCGGAGAGGACCTGTACCATGGAATCCAGCAGCTCAAGGGTATAGCTGGCAGGGGCGGCATCGGTGAGGATACGAAGGGCACTGAAGCGATAGGGTTCCCGTTTGTTGCCGGGGAGATTGGGATCGATAATCAAGGTATCGCATGGGGCAGTGAGCAGGGCCGTGATGCCGGTGAGCCCCCATAGGGTGCTGTCTTTGCGCACCGGGGAACGGTAGCCTTTCCATCGGGCCCTGTTGCCCTGGATGCTGTAGTTTGAGGGGTTGTTGGTGCCTGCCAGGCTGTAAGGAAACAGCAGTCCCCTTGAGGCTGGACCGAAAGCGGAGAGTCCTCTCAGGTTCTCCCTTACTTTATTGGACCAGGCATCGGCCTGGATGTGAGACCCTCCGATATGAAGGATGCGCAGGGTGTCGGGGTGGCCCAGCATCAGGCTGTCCATTCGGGCAAAGAAGGCGAGCAGGGCGGTCGAGGAATCAGCATAGGCCAGGCGGTTGGCCTCGAACTGCACCAGCCCCTGCAAATCTGGGCGCGTGCTGTCATTCAGGTTGGACTGTGCACAGGCGATACCCGGGCGCAGTGCCAGGAAAAGTAGAAGGGTGACCAGGTAGGGAGATATGTTGATTTTCATTGCCTTAGGTCCATGTACAATGCGGTGAAGAAGAGCTCCCCGATCAGGCGGGATCCTTTGGGGGAGAAATGGGTGTAATCGTCGGCAGCCATTCCCTGGGCTACCCATTGGGGCATGGCGTCGCGACCGCCCATGGCCCGGAACATGCTCCAGTAGGCATGGCCTTCACGCAGCGCCATCCTGCCCATGCGTTCATCGAGGTATGGGAGCAGGGGATAGGTCACCATTTTCCCATTGATCATGGTGCTTTTGTCGGTAGGGCCGATCACGATGACTACTGCTCCCGGCATGCGCTGCCTGAGCCATCGAAGGTTGCCGGCGAGGTATTCGGTGTAATCCTCTATCTCGGTCGAGTCTTCGATGTAGGGAACTGTATTGCCCCCGAACTGGAACAGAATGATGGAGGGTTGAAGTCGTCGCGCCATGGCCTCAAACAGCAAAGGGTCGAGCCGACGGAAGAGGGTTCCCGACTCCCCACGCATGGCGATATTGTCGAGAGCGATTCCCCGGCCACCATCAAGGGTGATGCCATATACATCAGGACTTACCGGGCCCTCAAGGATGAAGGTGACTTCGGAGGGTGTCCCTTCGGTCTGCAGTTCGAAGCAATGGTACCCTCCATCATGGATCAGTCGGCTCTCCTGGACTACCTGGCCCGCCGCAGTAACAGTGACCTTGACTTCCTGCTGCAGATTGCCGTAATGCAGTCCGATGCGGTCGAAATACTGAAGCCGTGGGAAGGAGCGTCGGGAAGGGCGAATGGTGATGCTTGCCATGGTGGAAGCGGGCAAGCCACCCTGGCTGCTATCCATACTTACCAGGTCGATGGATTGAAAACGTGAATAGGACCCGTAGAGCCCGTAGTTCCTTTCCTTCAGCTTGCGCCTGGCGGGATCGAAAGAGGAGTAGTTAACCCAGTTGTCGCTGGCCTCAACTTCCGCAGCCATCTGGCTGTATACTTGCCGTACCGGGATGAATCCGGGACCGCTCCCGCCATAGATCCCCTGCAGACGGTTGCGCAGGAAGCCTGAAATACGGTCGCCTTCGATCTGGGAGTCGCCGTAATGCAGGATCCGGCCATCCCCTCCTTCCAGTGCCTCCTGCAAGGACTGGATGAAAGCAAGACGATCAGCGGGGTAGCTGAGGCGTTCGATGCCACTGGTGTCGATACGTGAGAGGTCAGGAAAGCGGCTGGCGGTATCCTGTGCGGGCACCGCTGTGGCCATCAGCGTGATCACACTGTCGGCCTTGCTGTTATCCCTCTTGGTATCACCCAGAAATGAACCCAGGCTGGGATACTTCAGAAGGAGGTGCCCGGCGCGCAGTCCTTCCTGTCCTGTTCCGCTGTCCCGAGGATCGCCGCTGCTCAGGAGCGTGAAAAGCAGCAACACGCACATCACCGAGAGCAGGAATAGAGCGATCTTCCAGGGTTTCACGGGCAGCGTATGGTTAATTAAAGAAGGGCTTGCTGTTTCGGGGCGGAAAATTACAATAAAACCCCCAGTCCGTTATCTTTGAAGTACCAAACACCACCCCCATGAAGACATATCTCCTGGCCCTGCTCCCTATGCTGGCGCTGGTGGCCTGTCAATCAGAAAAGAACATGAAGGATCAGCCGCAAACCCTCTCCCCGTCCACTGCCAGCATGGCCATCGATAGCCTGAAGGCGCTGTATGGAGAAGGCGAAGTCTTCAGGATCACCCGCGGGGTGGAGCAGGCTGCAGCCTTCTGGCAGCCGGTTACGGACGGCAACGACAGTGCTTTCCTGGCCTTCTGCAGGGAATACTACGTGCCGGAGGGCCCGGGCTTGGAATTGCTTCACCAGCGCCTCTCCGGAAATTTCGAGGTCCTTTGGGGTAGCTTCAACAAGATCAGCCTGAAGCTGCAGGAACCGGTACAGCTGGAGGTGGGGGATATCCTCCCTGTGGACCGGGTGTTTGCGGGATACGCCGCGGGCGCCCACCTCAACGATGACCTCTTTGCCAACAAGGTGGCCTTCATAACCCTGCTGAACTTCCCCTTTTATACGCTCGAGGAGAAGAAGGTCCGTGCTGCGGAATGGACACGTTGCGACTGGGCCTTTGCCCGGATGGGGGAGGTCTTTACCTCCAGGGTCCCTGCCGCCCTGCTGCAGGAGTATTCCAGAGTGAATACTGCCGCAGATGCCTACATCTCCGAGTACAATATCTATATGCATAACCTGCGTAAGGGAGACGGTGCGCCCCTTTTCCCTGAGGGGCTGCGACTGATCACCCACTGGGGCCTGCGCGATGAACTGAAGGCGAACTATGCTGACCCGGATGGCCTGGAAAAGCAACGGATGATCTATCAGGTCATGCTGGATATCATCCGGCAGCAGATTCCGGGCGAATGCATCAATAACCCGGAGGTGGTTTGGGACCCTTATACCTGCAAGGTACTTAGCCATGGGAAATGGACCGGGGTGCCTGGAGAAGGTGATGTGCGTTACCGGCATTTGCTGGAACAATTCAGGGCACTGAAGGCAATGGATAAGTATAACCCATTGTATCCTGACTATATCAAGCGCAAATTTGACCAGGGTATGGAAATTCCACAGGTGGAGGTGGAAGCCTTGTTTACTGAGCTGGTTTCCCATCCGGTGGTCAGGGAGTGTGGGCGCATTATCAGCCAACGCCTCGGTCGTCCTTTGGAGCCCTTCGATATCTGGTACGATGGCTTCAAGGCCCGGAGCGGGGTAGCGGAAAGCCGTCTGGATGCTATCACGCGTGCCAGGTATCCCCACAGGGATGCCTTTCAGCAGGCCCTGCCAGACATCTTACGCCGGATGGGGTTCAACCCTGCTGATGCAACCCGTCTTTCCGCTCAGATCCAGGTAGACCCATCCCGGGGTGCCGGACATGCCTGGGGGGCTGAAATGCGCACGGAAAAGGCCAGGCTGAGGACCCGCATTGGGCCGGATGGCATGGATTATAAGGGATACAACATCGCGATTCACGAATTCGGTCATACTGTGGAGCAGACCATTTCCCTTCATGAGGTGGATTATTACCTGCTCAACGGGGTGCCGAACACCTCGTTTACCGAAGCCCTGGCCTTTGTCTTTCAGAAACAGGACCTCGCCATGCTGGGTATGGAGGATAAGGATCCCCTGAAAGAGCAGCTGTCGGCCCTTGACCACCTGTGGTCGAACTATGAAATCATGGGAGTATCGCTAGTGGATATGAAATTGTGGCAATGGCTATATGCCCAGGAGGACGAGGTCAGGCCGGCCCAGCTGCGCGAAGAAGTGGTGCGCATTGCCACCGAGGTGTGGAATGCCTACTATGCCCCGGTATTCGGGGTCAGGGACAGCCCCATCCTGGCCGTGTATTCCCATATGATCGACTATCCGCTTTACCTTTCGGCCTATCCCATCGGAGAACTGATCCAATTCCAGATCGAGCATCACCTGCGCCAGCATACCTTCGCTCCGGAAGTGCTGCGGATGTATCGACTGGGCAGGCTGAGTCCGGCGCAGTGGATGAAGGAAGCAGTGGGTGGAGAGTTGAGTATCCTGCCGCTGGTAAATGCTGCGGAATCCGCGGTGGCTGCAGTTGGCAAGCCTTAGCTCACCAGGCCCTTCAGGTATTCCTGACGGCGGCCTTCAGGGAACTTTTCGATGGCATAACGCAGCATGGTACGGGGCATGGTGCGGTAATGCTGCTGAAGAAAGGCCTCCTCTGTGTGCCTGTCTTTGTCACCAATGCAGCGGAGCATCCATCCCACGGCCTTGTGTATGAGGTCGTGGGGGTGATGCAGCAGTAGGGTAGCGATCTGCAGGGTATCCAGGAAGTCTCCGCGATCGATGAAATGCATGGTTGCTATAATGGCCACCCTTTCCCTCCAAAGATGTCCGGAGCGGGCCAGCATGTAGAGCGGGCTCCGGTCACGGTTTTCCAGCCAGGGTCCCAGGATTTTGTGGGCAGAGGAATCCACCAGGTCCCAGTTGTTGACATGATCCAGCAGCTCAAGGTAGAGTTCGACATACAACCGTTGCGCCTCAGGGTTCTTTTTACTCTTCTGAAAGTGATTGACCAGCAGGAATATGGCCGTCAGACGGCATTCATGGACAGGATCGTTGAGCAGGCTGCGGATGTCGTTTGCCGTGCAGTAAGGGGCAAATTCCCTGGCCACTTGCCGTTGGAGGGGTACAGAGACCCCTATGAAGCGGTCTCCCTCCCCATAGTCTCCGGGGCCTGTGCGAAAGAACCTTTGCAGGTCGGGTACCTTGGAGGGGTTGGCGATTTCCTGGAGGCGCTGGCGGATGAGGGTATGGACCGGGGGTGGGTTCATGTGAGGTTATGGTGTGAAATATTGTTTCTAATAAATTGAATGTCAATGCACTAAGTCCTATAACCGTTATATCCGTTTTTAACGGTTATATCCGATATAACGGTTATTGGGGGTCATGTTGCTGTTATCCAGATAATTAGATCTCCAGTATCCCTCACTTACTCCTTACCCTCTTCCCTGCCTTTCCATTCCCTCGCTTTCCATAAGGATTTCAGGAACGACTTCCCCAGAAAACTGTTCTCATCCAGGGAACACATCCGTTCGAACATGGGCACGGTCACACTGAATATGATGGCATCAGGAGGCAGGTGCTGCCGCATGGCCAGGTCTGTCGATCCGATCATCGCCTGGGGAAGCCGCAAGTCAGGGAAAGAGACCAGGCTTTGCATGCAGCCGGAACCAAACTCGGCAACAACAGGTGAAGGGTCGGAGGGACGAGAATGGTAGCTGGCGGCAGCTACCAGGATGCTCAGCTGGTCGGGGTTGACAATGAACATCACGGTTTTTAAATAAGCATAGAATTCCCTGTACAACAATCCGGTGAAGAGGGCATCATGCTCCGGGATATAGGGTCGGGTCGCATCCAGCCATTCACCCATCCGCGCATGGTCAGCCCTGAGTCCTTCCGTATCGGCCAGGAAGTGAATGTATTCCTCCCTCGTCCTGTTTTCCAAGCCAAACCACCAATGCCCGCACCCACCACAGCCATGCCTTTCAACTGTGATCTTCAATGTCCGGCCTTCGCACCAGGCCCCGAAAAAGGCAAACAGGCAGGTCCTTCGGTGTTCGGCAAACTCCTCGATATCAGGAAAAACCGTATCCCCTGGAGCATCGTATACCCCAATCAGCGGGTGGTTCATCCTCAGGTTCGACAACAGGAAGGTGGGGTCTGGCATCATAGCGATCGCATTAACCCCGGGTAAATACCCAGGTATGAGAATCCGACAGTCCAGGATGGAAATGATACCCATTTTCGGAATATCCCTGGATATCCCTTACATCGCTTAGGCAATGCTTGGCAATAAAGCGGGCCATGCTGCCCCGGGCATGCTTGGCGAAGAGCGTAACCATGCGGTAGGTGTTGCCATGCCTTTCCTTGAACACCGGGGTAATCACTCTGGCCTTGAGAGCGGGGCGGTCGACAGCTTTGAAGTATTCCTGGGAGGCCAGGTTGACCAGGACATCATCGCCCTGGGACTTCAGGTCTTCGGTGAGGCACTTCGCCAGAAGGTCACCCCAGAAGCCGTAGAGGTCAGGATGCGGTGAGGTCTTCAGTCGGGTGCCCATTTCCAGCCGGTAAGGCAGTATGAGGTCGAAGGGCCTCAGCAAACCAAAGAGACCGGATAGTATGCGCAGGTGATCCTGCATATACGCCAGCTCCTGTATGCTTAGGGTATCCGCATCCAGCCCGTTGTATACCTCTCCCCGAAAGGCAAAGAGCGATGGATGGGCCTGCCCTTCATCCGGCGGCCATCGCCATTCCGCATACCTGGCAACATTGAGTCCTGCCAGTTTGGGGCTGATGCCCATCAGCTTCTGCATCGCTTCCGGACCAAGCCTCTTCAACGCATTGACCAGGCGTTGGCTTCGGGCAATATGCCGCGGATGGTCATGTTTTCCAATATCGGGGTAGTCCCCCGCTTTCATGGTCTTGGCCGGTGAAAGGATGGCGATCATGGGGATATGTTATGCGTCATGAACATGGAACTCATAAGGAGGTTTTGCATGAGTATCAGCGATGCCTGAGGATATTCTTGCCAAAGAAATGAATGGAAAGGATCATCAGTGAAAGGGCAATTCCGGCCAGTACCCCTACTTTGACCAGGATAGGGAGGAGGCCGGTATCCCTGGCAAAAATGTCAAAAAATGCCTGGATGGACCAGTAGTTCACTGAGACTACGGCCAGGTCCTGCATGAAGCGTGGCATAAAAAACAGGGGGATCATACTCCCACCCAGGGCCGACATGATCAGGATGAGGATGGTACTCATCCCTTCCAGCTGACGGCGAGTCCGGCTGATGGCTGCAAGGAAAATGCCAAAACTGCTGCAAGCGAGGGCCGTACCCAGAATCGTCAGCCCGAGTGCCAGAGGGTCAACCCAGATGTCCAGCCCGAAAGCCAGCCAGGAATACAGGAACATGATGGTCAGTTGGAATAGGGCGATGATGAGGGCATAAAGCATCTTTCCACCAAGGATGCTCCGGGGCTTGAGCGGACTGGCAAGCAAGCGCCTCAGCGTGCCCGATTCTTTTTCTCCCAGAATGGACCCCCCGATGGCGGTGACCGAGAAGAGCAGCATCATGACGGCGACGCCTGCCACGGCCTGGATGAGGCCGAAGTTCACCTCTTGGCGGCCGGAAACAGGCACAGGGCGCACCAGGCTGCCCCCGGATTCCCCGCTCATATACCCCTCAAGGTCCCTTCCAATGCTTGCGATGGAGTCAGGCCCCATTACCGCAAAGCGCTGAGTCAGGTAGGCACGGATCCGCTGCTGGTTCTGCATGCGGGTGATCTCTGGAGCGATCCGGCTCAGTACAACCTCTTGCAAAAGGCTGGCTTCCATTTCTTTGGCTGCATCGTACCAGAGGAAAAGGGGCAAAGGCCCCCCCTGGTTAAGGCTGTCATTGAATCCCTCGCCCACATACACCAGGGCCAGTCGCTGCCCCTTTCGGATACTCTCCCCAGCAGTGAATGTGTCCACTGCTTCCAGGGTCATGCCTTCAACTTCTTTGAGCCGCCCGATCAGGTCCTGGCTCAGGGCACTGCTGTCGGCATCGCAAACCAGCAGACGCTCCGGCTGAGGATCGGATTTGCCGATGATGCCCCCATACGCCAGGGCGAATAGGGTAATGAGCGCCACCGGGAGCAGGAAGGTCAGAAAGATGGCTTTCCTGTCTTTCAGGAAGAGCCGGAGGTCTTTTATGGCCAGTACGAACATCCCTTACTGTTTTATGCTTTCCAGCCTGAGCTATTCATTTTGATAAACTAGACGGTATGCACTGAGGCACCCTGATCCGCATCGTGCTTTCCGCGGCCCGTCCTTCACACTCAGGGTGTTGGAGGGTCATCGCGGAGCTTGCGCCCTGTCAGGTCAAGGAAGACGGTCTCCAGGTCCGGTGCATGAAGCTCCACCCTGTGTACTTTCCCTCCGGCGCTGGCCACGGCCTCCAGTATGATTCCCAGGTGCATCATGGGCTCCGGGGTAGAAATGGTCAGCATCTTGTCCTGCAGACTGATGGCACAACCCTGGGGTAAGGCGAGGTCCATTCCTCCAGGCATGGCATTTACAAGCTCGATCTTTATGGCGCTGTGGTTGGTGCTGATGCGACGGAGCTCATCCAGACTGCCGAGGGCGATGATCTGCCCGTGGTCTATGATGGCTGCCCGGCTGCACAACTTTTCCACCTCTTCCATGTAGTGGGTGGTATAAATGATGGTGATGCCCTGGCCGTGCAGCTCCTCCAGCATCCGGAAAATATGGTTGCGGCTCTGCGGGTCTATCCCCACCGTCGGCTCGTCCATCAATAAAACCTTTGGCTGGTGCATCAGGGCGGATACCAGGTTGACCCTTCGCTTCATCCCTCCCGAGAAAGTCCCGACGCGGTCATGCTTCCGGGTTTCTAACCCGGCCATGGCGAGCAGTCTGCTGCCCAGATTACGGCAATCTGTGTTATTCAGGCCGTAGAGCCGACCCCAGAACACCAGGTTTTCCAGCGCGCTGAGGTCGTCGTACAGGGCAATCTCCTGAGGAACAATGCCGATAGCCCTCCTTACCTGCATCCGGTCGCTGCGCAGGTCAAAGCCGTTAATCCGGACCTCACCCGCATCGGGGATGATGAGGGTGCTCAGAATACTGATCGTCGTGGTCTTGCCTGCCCCGTTCGGTCCCAGGAGCCCGAAGAACTCTCCCGTTTTAATCTGTAGGTCAATGCCATCCACTGCCTGCTGCTCCCCGTAGGCGTATCTTAGACCATGGGCTGAGATGATGTACTGCTCGTCCTGCGGCATGCGGCGGATCAATTAAATACAATATTGCTCCGGGCGGTGATCTTCTCGCAGTAGTGGCAGTATAGCTTCAGTTCAGATTTATCGATAACCGTGAACTTGGTGGGCACGTTCTGATGATTGGTGATGCAGCGGGGGTTAAAGCAGCGTACCGAGCGGTGGATGTGATCAGGGATCACCACCGATGATTTCTCTACCACCTGGAAATCGCGGATCACGATGAGGGTGGCGGTGGGGGCCACCAGCGCGATCTTGTTGATTTCCTCAGGCTCGAAGAACTTGTTGGAAACCTTGATGATGCCCTTGGTGCCGTATTTCTGGCTTTCGAGGTTGACCCCGAATAGGATTTGGGTCTTGATCTTGTCCAACCCAAGGATGCTGATCACACGAAAGAGGTTTTCGGCAGGTATATGGTCGATCACCGTGCCGTGTTCGATGGCCGAAACCTTGAGTTCCTTGCGGGAGCTATGTTCTGACATGATGCTGGTTTTCTGGGATTGTTTCCTTTATTGTTTCAGCCCGAGCAGATAGGCCAGCAAGGCCTGGCGGACGTATACTCCGTTGAGGGCTTGTTCAAAATAATAGGCCTGGGGCATGCTGTCCACGTCCTCGGTAATCTCGTTCACCCGGGGAAGGGGATGGAGTACCCTTGCATTGGCTTTGGCCTTGCCGAGCATTTCCGCGCTGAGGATATAGCTGTTCTTTACCTTTTCATACTCGATGGGGTCAGAGAAGCGCTCCCGCTGGATACGTGTCATGTAAATGATATCGGCCAGGGGAATGACATCGCAGAGGTCGGTGTACTGATAATAGGTAAGGTTGTTCTCCTTGATGTAGCGCTTCACGGCACTGGGAAGTTTGAGCTCCTCCGGGCTCACCAGGTGGTAGCGGCAGTTGAAGTGTGTGAGCGCGATGACGTTGGAATGCACCGTGCGTCCATACTTCAGGTCTCCAACGAAGGCGATGTCCAGGTTTTCCAGGCGGCCCTGGGTCTTACGGATGGAGTACAGATCAAGCAGGCACTGGGTTGGGTGTTGGTTGGCCCCGTCTCCGGCATTGATAATGGGAACACTGGCCACTTCGCTGGCAAAGCGCGCAGCCCCTTCGATGGGGTGGCGCATCACGATGAGGTCGCAATAGTTGCTCACCGTGAGGATGGTGTCCTTAAGGGTCTCCCCCTTCTGAGTGCTGGAGGATGCGGCATCAGTGAAACCGATGACCTTTCCCCCCAGTCGGGATACCGCACTTTCGAAACTCAATCGGGTGCGGGTGGAAGGTTCGAAAAATAGTGTGGCGACCACGAAACCGTCCAGTATCTTCTGGGTGGGCTGCCGTTCGAATTCCTCGGCCATGTCGAGGATCTTCAGGTATTCTTCCTTGGTGAAGTCGTTGATGGAAACAAGGCTTTTGGGATGCATCGCTGGGACTAAGGTTTTGGGTTGGTCAGGGTTAAAGATAAAACGAATCCTACCCTATTGTTTCCGTGTTGACATATTGTGAAAAAAAAGGCGGCCCCGGGGGACCGCCTGAAACAGCTATGCCAGCTTGTGTTTACGGACGAAGTCGTCGATCACTTCGCTGAGGTTGGGGTAACCGATCTCCTGCAGGTCATAGTATACCCTGGTGTTCGGCTTCTTGATCTTGATGATGCGGTTCAGGTCGATGGGAGTGCCAATGACCACGGCATCACACTCGGTATTGTTGATGGTGGTCTCCAGGTCGCGCAGCTGCTGCTCCCCATAGCCCATGGCCGGCAGCAGGGTGCCGATGTTGGGGTAAATGCTGAAGGTTTCGCTCAGCTTGCCCACGGTGTAGGGGCGGGGATCCACGAGCTCGGCGGCGCCGAATTTCTGGGCGGCTACCGTGCCGGCACCGATCTTCATCTCCCCATGGGTGAGGGTAGGACCATCTTCCACAACCAGCACCTTTTTGCCGCGGATCACTTCCGGGTTGTCTACCTTGATGGGCGAGGCCCCGTCGATGACGATGGCGCTGGGATTCACCTTGGCAATGTTTTCGCGGACGATCTGGATGGCGGCCCCGTCGGCGCTGTCCATCTTATTGATCACGGCTACGTCGGCAATACGCAACGTAACCTCGCCGGGATAATAGCTGGTTTCGTGGCCCGGACGGTGGGGGTCAACCACCGTGATGCACAGGTCAGGGGTGTAGAACGGAAAGTCGTTGTTGCCCCCGTCCCACAACACTACATCGCAGCCATCCGGGTCGTTCTCGGCAGCCCTTAGGATGGCTTCGTAGTCAACACCGGCATAGATCACATTACCACGCACCACATGGGGCTCATATTCTTCCATCTCCTCCACGGTACATTTGTGGTAGGCCAGGTCCTCAACGCTGGCAAAGCGCTGTACTTTCTGGGCCACCAGGTCCCCGTAAGGCATGGGATGACGCACGGCCACCACCTTAAGGCCTTTATCCATCAGAAGTTCGATCACACGACGGGATGTCTGGCTCTTGCCACAGCCTGTACGCACGGCCCCTACGGCGATCACCGGTTTGGTGCTCTTCACCATGGTCTCGCCCGGGCCCAGGAGGATGAAATTGGCTCCGGTGGCATTCACAATGGCACCTACGGCCATCACCCTATGATAAGGTACATCACTGTAGCTGAAGACGCAGTCCTGTACCTTCATCTCCCTGATCAGACGGGGCAGGTCCTCCTCGGCAAAGATGGGGATACCAGCTGGGTAAAGACTGCCGGCAAGCTCTGCCGGATACTTCCGGCCATCAATGTCAGGAATCTGGGCTGCCGTGAAAGCTACCACATTGTAATGCTCATTGTTGCGGTAAAAGGTGTTGAAGTTGTGGAAATCCCTTCCCGCGGCACCAATGATGATCACATTCCTTTTCATACATTCCTCCTTTGTTTAAGTTATTGTATATTAGGATGATTTGTAATCCGATGCAAAGGTAGATTTTTTAGACGGAAGGGCAATGCAGCCTCGTTCTAAATAAGGAGTATCTTCCTGGACAATGCACCGGTCGGGAAATCGTACTTTTGCCGCAAATTCGAGCCTGATGAACGAAACCCATATCATTCCGCTCATCGTCCGCGGTTTCCGCGAAATCTACCAAGGGGACCTCCAACCGGAGACCATTACGCTACAGCGTACCCGCCGTGATGTTCCAGGCGACCTTACCCTGGTGGTCTTTCCGCTGGCCAAAATGGCTCAGCAGGCGCCGGAAGCGACGGCCAGAGCCTTGGGCGACTTCCTCTTGCAAAACAACAAAGCCCTGGCAGAATATGAGGTGGTCAAAGGCTTCCTCAACCTGACGTTCAAAGAGGAATACTGGCTCGGAAGGCTGGCCGACGCGTTGATCGATACTGGCTTTGGGCATCCATCCAACGACAGCCCCCGCCGTATCGTCATCGAGTACAGCTCCCCCAACACCAACAAGCCCCTTCACCTGGGCCATATCCGCAACAATCTCCTGGGCTTCTCCCTGTCACGCCTCATGCAGGCCAACGGCCATGAGGTGATCAAGGTCAACCTGGTAAACGACCGCGGCATCCATATCTGCAAGTCCATGCTGGCATGGAAAAAGTGGGGCAATGGAGAAACCCCTGTGCATGCCGGCCTTAAGGGCGACCACCTCGTGGGCAAGTATTACGTCCTGTTCGATCTGCATTTCCGCCAGGAAGTATCCCGTTTGAAAGAAATTGGCCATAGCGATGAGGAGGTGCAGCAACTCTCCCCTCTGATGCAGGAAGCCAGGGAGATGTTGCGCCAGTGGGAAAACGGGGACGAAGAGGTTAAACAACTGTGGTCCACGATGAATGCATGGGTCTACGATGGCTTTGATGCTACTTATCAAAGGCTCGGGGTGGATTTCGACAAGATTTATTACGAGTCGGAAACCTATCAGCTGGGCAAGAGGCTGGTAGAGGAAGGGGTCCGCAACGGAGCCTTCTACCGTCGCGATGACGGTTCTGTCTGGGCCGACCTTACCGCCGATGGCCTGGACGAGAAGCTCTTGTTGCGTTCAGATGGTACCTCGGTGTACATGACCCAGGACCTGGGCACAGCCCAGCTGCGCCACGACGATTATCAGGCCGACGAGCTGGTATATGTGGTGGGCAATGAACAGAATTATCATTTCGATGTCCTGGCCCGCCTGCTCGCGCGCCTCGGGCGCCCCTGGGCCGGTGCCGTGCACCACTATTCCTATGGCATGGTAGAACTGCCCCAGGGAAGGATGAAATCAAGGGAAGGAACAGTGGTCGATGCCGACGACCTGATGGAAGAGATGGAAGCGACCGCACGCTCCATGTCGGAGTCCCTGGGCAAGCTGGAAGGCATGGATACATCCGAAGCCGCACGCCTGCATCGCATGATCGGACTTGCTGCGCTCAAGTATTACATGCTGAAGGTCGATCCGAAAAAGACCATGCTCTTCAACCCCGAGGAGTCGGTCGACTTCAACGGCAACACCGGCCCCTTTATCCAGTACACCCATGCCCGCATCTGCTCGGTGTTCCGCAAGGCCGGGGTCGATCTGGAACATCCAGTTGAAGCATTGACGGGGAACCTTGATACCCGGGAGAGGGGACTCCTGAAAAGCCTGCTGGCCTTCCCGGAGGTCATCCGGGAAGCCGGACAAATGTATAGCCCGGCACTGGTGGCCAATTATGTATACGAACTGGCCAGGGAATTCAACCAGTTCTACCAGGAGCACTCCATCCTTCAGGCAGAGTCAGAGGAAAAGAAGGCCCTGCGCCTGGCCCTGTCCGCCATGGTGGCCCGCAATATCCGTGAAGGCATGTTCATCCTCGGCATCGAAGTACCGGATAGGATGTGAGAGAGATGGTTGATCGTTCAACCATCAACCACCAATCATCCCAAAAGAAAAAGGGCCCTCCCGTTTGGAAGGGCCCTTTACAATGTCGTGACCTCCGATTTATCGGATAATCACTTTCTTCGTCCGGACAATATCCCCGTCACTGAATCTCAGGAAGTACATCCCCGGTGTGAAGTGGGAGAGATCGTAGTCGCGGCTGAAAGCGGAGGGACTGCTGTTGTTGAGGCGTTCGTTCACTACCACCTGGCCGATATTGTTCAGGATCAGTAGGTCAACATCCTGCTCGAAGCCCTTGATGCTTACTGTGAAACGACCTTCGTTAGGGTTCGGGAAAATGTTGATGTCAATGGGATCTCCGGCCAGTTCATTCAGTCCGGGACAAGGCATAAACTCAACCACCACTTCATCCATTGCGGCGCAGCCGTCCAGGGTCACGGTCACCGAATAGATAATGGTGCCGATCCCTACACCGGTGGAGTCTATCGTGATTACCTGCTGTGGAACGCCGTTCGACCACAGGTAGTTGTCGAATCCTGTTCCGGCATCCAGCGTTACCGTATGGTTCTCGCAGACGCTCACGTCAGGTCCTGCGTAAACCACCGGTTTCGGGTTCACGTTCACGATGGTGCTGCCTAGGTCGGTACACCCATTCAGGTCGGTCACGGTTACATAGTAAATGATGGAGTCTGCCGGGGCCACGATGTGGTTGGGCCCGGTGGCCGTGAATCCGGCGGGTACGGAGCTCCAGCTGTAGGTTCCGCCCACCCCGGCTCCGGTGGCCGAGATATAGGCCAACTCGAACTCGCAGATGGTCTGGGTTGGGCTCATGATGGCGGCAGGCAGCGGGAAAGAGGCGAGTGTCACGCTGTCGACGGCCGAGCAGCCAAAGCTGTTGGTGACCGTGACAAAGTAGGTGGCGGTGTCGCCGGAGACCACCACAATGCTCTGAGAGGTCTGTCCGGTGCTCCAGAGGTACGACATACCTGCCGGGGTAGCGGTGAGGGTAGTGTTGGTGCCGAAGCAAAGGGTCATGTCCTGGCCGGCATCAGCATTCGGCAGCGGGTTGACGGTGACCACCACATCGTCCGAGGCGGTACATCCCAATCCGCTGGTCACCAGGACTACATAGGTCGTGGTTGCGGTGGGACTGGCGATCGGGCTCTTGATGTTCGGGTCGCTGAGGCCCACGGCCGGGCTCCAGCTGTATCCGTAAACGGGACCTGCGCCTGTGGCGGTCACGTCCAGCTGGATGCTTTCGCCGAGACAGATTTCCAGGTCACCTCCGGCATTGATGAGCGGCCGAGGGTTAACCGTAACCGTAACGCTGGTATTGTCAGTACATCCGTAGGCATTGGTCACGGTGACCTCATAGGTGGTGGTGATCAGCGGGTTGACAAAGATGGCCGAGTTGGTCGATCCGGTACTCCACAGGTAGCTCGAACCGCCGCCGGCGAAGACCACTGCGGTTCCACCCTGGCAGATGGTGGTGTCAGCACTCACCGTAGCTACTGGCGAAGGGTTAACCGTAACCGTAAGGGTGTCGCTGTTCTCGCAACCGAAGCTGTTGGTGTAGCTGTAAACAATTTCCCAGTTGCCCTGTCCTGCGATGGCCGGGTAGAAGGTGGTGCCGCTGATCCCGGCTCCGCTGAAGGTGCCTCCTGCGGGAGAACCGGTGAGCAGGGCTGGGGCATCATCCGTGCAATACACTGGGAGAAGTCCGCTGAAGCTCACGGCCGGCAGCGGATTGACCACTACCACGGTGCTTGCACTGGCGGTGCATCCATTGGCATCGGTTACCGTCACCGTGTAACTGCCGGCATGCGTGGCAGCGGCCGGGCTGATGACGGGGAACTGCTGGTTCGAGCTGAACCCTGCCGGACCGCTCCAGGCGTACAGGCAAGTCGGACCTGCACTGCTCTTCACATCAATCATATAGTCCTCTACTTCGCCGTAGGTAAAGGTACCGCAGGCAGAAGGAGCGGAGCCCCACTGGTTGATGACCCGCATACGGGTGTAGCCTACCTCCGCTGTGGCCGGGATGCCCAGGGCATAGCTGAAGGTATGCGTGCCCACAAAGTTGCCGAGCGGCATGGCCTCTCCGGCATCGCTGAAGTCCCCATCGCGGTTCCAGTCAATAAAGACGGAAACATACTGGTCGAAGCTGCCATCAACAAAGTTGGTCACGTTGAGGGTGTAGCTGTTGCCAATAAACAGCGTGGTGAGGAGACTGGCAGTGAAATCGCTGTAGTTGGTACCGGAACTTGCATTGAAGGCTCCGTTGAGGGAGACGTTCGTAATATGCTCCTGGAACCATGAGGTGGAACTGGCGTTGCATACATTGGCCGCCAGTTCGCAACCGGCGCCCCCACCGAAGAGCTCGATAATATCGCCTTCACATACAGGACTGTTCGACATAGCGGTGGCGATGGGGTTGATGAACACACTCACTACCGTGCTGCCGGCCATGAGCTGCTGGCATGCAGTCAGGGCGTGGGTGGCCATCACGGTATAGGTACCCGTGATGATCTGCGACCCGAAGCTGAGCGGCGTACCTGTACCGGCCACGATATTGAAGGTGGGGTTACCGTTCAGATAGAGTTCGTAGTTGACCCCGATCTCAGATCCGGCCAACCCGACGGCGATACCACCCGAGTTCTGGCAGTATGGCCCGCCACCGGTGATGGCGAAGATCGCGGGCAAGGTGTTCATGGTAACACTGACTGTCCCCGACATCGGGGCTGTGCAGTTCGTCAGGGTGTTGGTTGCAATCACCGAATAGGTGCCGGTCTGGGACTGAGGCCCGAAGCTGAGGGCCAGTCCGGTTCCGCCAAGCAGCTGGCCGGTAGCCACACCATTGCGGTATAGCTCATAGGTCACTCCGGTTTCTGAGCCGGTAAGTCCAACCTCAGGTGCAGTTCCGCCAACACAATAGGCACCGCCACCGTTCACTGCAAAGACCACGGGCAGAGGGTTCACCACCACGTTTATGCTGCCGCTCATGTCATTCGTGCAGGTGGTCAGGGGGTTGGAAGCAGTCACCGTATAGGTGCCTGCCGTCGTTTGCGGGCCGAAGTTGAGCGAGGCACCGGTGCCCCCCAGGATGTTCCCTGTGTTCACTCCATCAAGCTGAAGCTCATATACAATACCGACGGTTGATCCAGAGAGCCCAACCACAGGTCCGGGTGAGCCGAAGCAGATCGTGCCCCCTCCAGTCACCGTGTAGGCGAAGGGCAACGGATCAATTACGATCACGGCATTCCCGGTCATGGTGTTCACGCAGCCAGTGGCGGCGTTGGTGCCTGCAACGGTATAAGTGCCTGCAGCCGTAAGGGCCCCGAAGCTGATCGCAGCACCGGTACCCCCAACCAGCTGCCCGGTGGGTGAGCCGTTGAGCCATAAGGTATAGGTCACTCCGGCTTCACTGCCTGCTAATCCAACCGTAAGCCCGGTACCCCCGGCACAGTAGCTGCCGCCACCGCTTACGCTGAAGGACACAGGCAGGGGATCGATGCTGATGCCTGCGCTGCCGTTCATACTGCTCACGCAGCCAGTAGCAACGCCTGTAGCCAGAACCGTATAGGTTCCTGCCACCGTCTGGGCCGGGAAACTCAGTGGGCTGCCGGTTCCGCTGATTACCACGCTGGTTGCAGCGCCGTTCAGCTCCAGGGTATAGTCAACTCCAACCTCAGAGCCATCCAGACCGACGACCACTCCGGCACCTCCGGCACAGTAGGAACCGCCTCCGGTGACATTGTACACCACAGGGGTAACAAACAGGGTCACAGTGACGCTGCCGAGCATATTGTTGGTGCATCCTGTGGCCACGATGGTAGCGATCACAGTGTAGGTTCCGGTGGCGGTCTGTGGACCAAAGCTGATCGCCGATCCGGTCCCCGGAACGATGATCCCGGTGGTCAGCCCGTCAAGGAAGAGCTCATAATCGGTGCCGGATTGAGAATTGGCCAGGCCAACCAGCACACCACTGCCACCCGAGCAATAGGATCCTCCTCCCGTTACTGCGAAAGGCAGCGGCAGCGGGTTGATGGTAACATTTGCGCTTCCGTTCATCAAACCGGAACAGAGGGTTAGGTTGTTGGTGGCAAAGACCGTATACACCCCTGCGGTGCTCTGAGGACCAAAGTCCAGCGGTCCCCCGGTGCCGGCAAGGATGCTGCCGGTATTGGCGCCATTGTACACCAGCTCATAGCTGATCCCCAGTTCGGAGTAGTCCAGACCTACATTCACGCCAGGACCACCGGTACAATAGTTTCCACCACCAGTGACATTGAACACTATGGGGTTGGGGTTGATAATCACGCTCACGCTGCCGTTCATCCAGGACTCGCAAAGGGTACTCGCATTCACTGCATGCGCGGTATAATTACCAGCCAGCAGCTGGGGCCCGAAGGTGATGGCGCTCCCTGTTCCGGCTACCACCTGACCGGTGGATGCCCCATAAAGGAAGAGCTCATAGTTGACCCCGCTTTCCGAATCGTCGAGGCCCACTTCCATACCGGCACCACCAGCACAGTATGCACCGCCTCCGGTAAGGTTGAAGGCCACAGGCAGCGGATTAACCACCACATTGACACTGCCGGTCATCAGCTTGGTGCATCCGCTGACCGGATTCGTTGCGATGACCGTGTAATTTCCGCCGATGGTCTGATAGCCGAAGGTGATCTGCGCCCCGGTTCCACCTACCAGCGGGCCAGTGGCCACACCATTGTTATAAAGCTGATACAGGATGCCGATCTCCGAACCATCCAGGAAGACAACCACTCCAATTCCCCCGGCACAGAAGGCGCCGCCTCCGGTGACATTGAACGGGGCGGGGTTGGGATTCACGGTAATGGTGAAGGTGCAGGTGTGCACGCAGCAATAGTTGACAGTGTATGTATAGGTGATGGTGTGAACCCCTGGACCTGCAGTAGCAGGGTTGAAGGTATTGGCGGTCACTCCCGGACCGGAATAGGTGCCTCCCAGCGGTGTGGCTCCGGTAAGTGCGAAGGCCGGATCATCGGCGCAAACTACCATGTTGGCAGGGCAGGACACTACGATGGTGTCGATCACAATAACTACCTGGGTGCAGCTGCTGCTGTTCCCGCAATCGTCAACGGCAGTAAAGGTCCTGGCAAAGGAATAGTCCCCGGGGCAGGTGTAACTCAGCACCACATCGGCATAGGTAATGTCGATGTCAGGCAGGGGGCTGCAGTTGTCCGTAACTACAGGGAAGCCAAGACTGGCGGTGCTGGTGTCAGCATTCACGCAGTTCATGGTGAGGCTGGGCGGACAGGAAACAAAGATCGGATCCAGGGTGTCGAGCACAGTGATGATCTGTTGCTTGACCATGGTGTTGTTGCAGTCGTCGGCCAGGGTCCATGTACGTGTCACCACATAGGAACCCAGACAGGCGCCGGGAACGGTGACATCGCTGAAGGTGGCGTTAAGCAGTGCTGTACAGTTGTCCGCTTCATCCGTTACATCTCCCGTGATGCTGGTTGCCGTGGAATAGGTACATCCGGCATCCGTATAGATGGTGATATCGGCGGGAACGGTGAAGGTCGGCGCCGTATTGTCCTCTACAGTGATGATCTGCGCCTGTACCAGGCTGTTCCCGCAGGCATCCACCAGGGTCCAGGTACGGGTGATGATGAAGCTGCCGGTACATGGTCCTGGGACCGTGATGTCACTGTAGGTGGCATTGAGCACGCTGGTGCAGTTGTCATCCTCATCGGTGACATCGCCAGTCACAGCCGGGAGTGAATTGTAGGCACAATTGGCATCGGTGTATATGGTGATGTCGGCAGGGACGGTGAAGGTCGGAGCCGTGGTATCAAGCACGGTGATGACCTGAGTCTTGACTGTAGTGTTGCCGCAGGCATCCACCAGTGTCCAGGTGCGGGTGACGGTTTCCGTTCCTTCGCAACCCGGGACGCTCACGTCAGCATAGGTGGCATTGAGTACCGTAGTGCAATTATCGTCCTCATCGGTCACGTCACCGGTCACCGAAACAGCCAGGCTATAAGAGCAGTTGGCATCGGTGTACAGGGTGATGTCAGCGGGTACGGTAAAGGTGGGAGGGGTTGTGTCGAGCACGGTGATGACCTGGGCCTGGACGAGGCTGTTGCCGCAATCGTCGACCAGGATCCAGGTGCGGGTGACCACCTCGGTGCCTTCGCATCCGGGAACACTCACATCGCTGTAGGTGGCATTGAGAACCGTGGTGCAGTTATCGTCCTCATCAGTCACATCTCCGGTAACCGAAACGGCCAGGCTGTAGGAGCAATTGGCATCGGTGTATAGGGTGATGTCGGCTGGAACGGTGAAGGTGGGCGCGGTGGTGTCCAGCACAGTGATGACCTGCGTCTGTACGAGGCTGTTGGCACAAGCGTCAACCAGGGTCCAGGTGCGGGTGATTACATAAGTTCCTTCGCAGCTTCCCGGGACCACGACATCAGTAAATGTGGCATTAAGCACGCTGGTACAGTTGTCGTCCTCATCGGTCACATCGCCGGTGGCCGCCGGCAGTGCGTTGTAGGCACAGTTGGCATCGGTATAAATGGTGATGTCGGCCGGAACGGTAAAGCTGGGCGAAGTGGTGTCAAGCACGGTGATGACCTGGGTCTGCACCAGGCTGTTGCCGCAGGCGTCAACCAGGGTCCAGGTGCGGGTAACCGTTTCGGTGCCCTCGCATCCGGCAACACTTACATCGCTGTATGTGGCATTCAGCAAACTGGTACAATTGTCGTCTTCATCGGTAACATCGCCGGTCACCGACACGGCCAGGCTGTATGAACAGTTGGCATCGGTGTACAGGGTGATGTCGGCCGGCACGGTGAAGGTCGGAGATGTGGTGTCGAGCACGGTGATGACCTGGGTCTGAACGGTGCTGTTGCCGCAGGCATCGACCAGGGTCCAGGTGCGGGTGACTGTTTCGGTGCCTTCGCAGCCCGGGACACTGACATCGCTGAAGGTGGCATTGAGCACCGAGGTACAGTTATCATCCTCGTCGGTTACGTCTCCGGTAACGGAGACGGCCAGGCTGTATGAACAGTTGGCATCGGTGTAGAGCGTGATGTCGGCTGGAACGGTGAAGGTTGGGGGCGTGGTGTCGAGCACGGTAATGACCTGAGTCTGTACCAGGCTGTTGCCGCAGGCATCCACCAGGGTCCAGGTGCGGGTAACGGTTTCGGTACCCTCGCAGCCGGGAACGCTCACGTCGGTGAAGGTTGCATTAAGCAAGCTGGTGCAGTTATCATCCTCATCGGTAACGTCACCGGTAACCGAAACGGCCAGGCTGTAAGAACAGTTGGCATCGGTGTAAAGGGTGATGTCGGCTGGAACGGTGAAGGTCGGGGGCGTGGTGTCAAGTACAGTGATGACCTGGGTCTGCACCAGGCTGTTGCCGCAGGCGTCGACCAGGGTCCAGGTACGGGTGACCGTTTCGGTCCCCTCACAACCGGGAACGCTGACGTCACTGTAGGTGGCATTGAGCACACTGGTACAGTTGTCGTCCTCGTCGATTACATCACCGGTGACGGCCGGGGCCAGGCTGTAGGAGCAGTTGGCATCAGTGTATAGGGTGATGTCGGCCGGAACCGTGAAGGTCGGCGGTGTGGTATCAAGCACGGTGATGACCTGGGTCTGCACCAGGCTGTTGCCGCAGGCATCCACCAGGGTCCAGGTGCGGGTGACCGTTTCTGTTCCTTCGCAACCGGCAACGCTGGCGTCACTGTATGTGGCGTTGAGCACGCTGGTGCAGTTGTCGTCCTCGTCGGTCACATCGCCCGTCAAGGCCGGGGCCAGGCTGTAAGAACAGTTGGCATCCGTGTACAGGGTGATGGCTGCCGGTACAGTGAAGGTGGGTGCGATAGTGTCAAGGACAGTGATTACCTGGGTCTTTACCGTGCTGTTCCCACAGATGTCTGTGAGGGTCCAGGTCCGTGTGATTACTTCTGTGCCCTCACATCCGGCCACGCTGACATCGCTGTAGGTTGCGTCCAGGGTGGGCGTGCAATTGTCGGCTTCATCGGTCACATCCCCGGTTACAGAAGGTGCCACGCTGTATGAACAGCTGGCATCGGTATATAGGGTGATATCTGCCGGAACTGTAAAGGTGGGCGCGGTGAGGTCGATAGATACGGTGGCGGTGCCACTGATACCCTGGGAGCTGCACCCATTGGCATCAATTACGCTGGTCAGTGTATAGGTGGTGGTGACTGCCGGGCTGACCACTATGGGCGTACCGCTGACATAGGCGTTAACCACCAGGTTGCCGCTGCCTGTGGCCATGGTAACCGTGTAGGGCGGGAGTCCGCCGGTGATGGCAACATAGAGGTTGGCGGAGGTGGTGTTGCAGATGCAGGTGTCACCCGTCAGCACAGAAGCGGTGGGGTTGGGGTTCACGATCACCTGCACCGATCCGCTCATCTCCAGGGTACATCCATTGGAATGTGTGGCCAGGACCGTATAGGTGCCCGCGATGAGAATGTTGCCGAAACTGATGGCACTGCCCGTGCCGGCTACGATGTTGCCGGTAGCCGCGCCATCAGCGTATAGCTCATAGGTAATACCTGCTTCCGAGCCGCTCAGCCCCACCGGTACTCCCGGTCCTCCGGCACAATAATCCCCTCCCCCGGTCACGCTGAACAATGCGGGTATGGGAAGCACGGTCAGGGTCAGCGAACCGGTCCCGAAACAGCCGATGGCATCCGTGATGGTTACCGTATATACATGATCGCCGGGCACCAGCGGATTGGCTATGGGTTGCTGGATAAAGGGGTTATTGAGCGAGGCTGCCGGGCTCCAGATATAAGTATAGGGTGCAGAACCCCCGCTGGGAATCACATTCAGCGCGATGGGGGTGTTGAGGCAGGTGGTATCGTCAGCTACGGTAGCCACGGGATCGTTGACCGTAATGAGTACCTCGTCCGTATTCTGGCAGCCATTGAAGTCGGTGATGGTCACGGTATAGTTCGTGGTCACCAGAGGAGAGGCGATGGGGTTTCGTATCAGGGCATTGCTCAGTGAACCGGCATTGTTCCAGGCATATCCGTAAGGCGGGGTGCCACCACCGGGGATGGCATTGAGCTGGGCTACATTACCCAGGCAGATGGTCTGGTTGGCCCCGGCATTGACTGTAGGCACATAATGCACGGTAACAAAGATGGAAGCCACATTGGTGCAGCCCCCTGGACTGGTGTAGGAATACTTGATCTCGTGCCGGTTCAGGAAGGCGGGGTAGGTCACGGCGACCGAGGGGTCGAAGGTAGCAGTCCCGTTGCCGAGATTGGTGATGCCATGACCGGTGAATGTACCAAATGGGGCCTGGTTACCCACCAGGGTAACGGCCGGGGCATTGCCGCAATAGGTCAGCGCAAGGCCTGCAAAGCTGACATTGGGCAAGGGATAAACGGTCACCGTCTGACTTACCGCATTGGAACAGCCGTTGAGATCGGTATAGGTATAGGTCACGGTATGCGTGCCTATCCAGGCCATCACCGGGTTGAAGGTGGCGGTGCCATTCCCCAGGTCGATGATGCCGGGTCCGCTGAAACTGCCGTTGGGCGCCTCACTGCCATAAATGGTGCCTACCGGGTCGGTGAGGCAGTAGGAGGCATTCAGTCCGGTGATCGAAAGTACCGGCAGGGCATGCACTTCGACACCCTTGGTGAGGAAGTTGGTGCATCCGTTGACATCCGTGTAGGCATACATAATGACATGACTTCCTACCCCTGCAACAGCCGGATCAAAGAGGTCGCCGGGGAGGATGCCGGGGCCGTTGAAGGTGCCGCCGGCCGGCACGCCAAACAGGGCCGAAGGCGCCTGGCTGACGCAATAGTCGGTGCTGAGGCCGGCAAAGGACACCACCGGCAAGGGGTTCACCGTGACCGTACGTGTGGCTGTGTTGCTGCATCCGTTCAGGTCGGTATAGGTATACGAAAGCACATGGTTGCCAGCCCCTGCCACCGAGGGATCGAAGATGCCTCCGGAGACCCCGGGGCCGCTGTATACCCCCCCGGCCGGATTTCCGGTGCTGAGAGCAACAGCCGCGGCATCCACGCAGAGCGCGACAACTGGCCCGAAGCTCACGACGGGCAGCGGGTGTACCACAACGGTTACCGTGTCTTTACGGTTGCCGCAGGCACTGCCCACCTGTACCACATACTGCATGGTGGCGGCAGGGGTAACGACAGGACTGGCTGCAGAGGAGGTGAAGCCTGCCGGAATGCTGGTCCAGCTGTAGGTCACCCCGCCTGTGGCCGTCAGGCGGATGCTCTCCCCGGCACAAATCTCGGGGTTGAGTGGATAAATATGTGCCATCGGGGCCGAACCGGTGGTCACGGTCACCTGTCCAAGGGACTGACAACCGGCGGCGTCAGTCACCGTCACGGTATAGGTGGTGGTACTATTGGCGAAAGAGAATGGATCGGAGATCGCGGCATTGGATAGGGTGGCCGCATGGTCCCAGCTGTAGGTGTAAGGAGGGGTACCCCCAGTGGCTACGGCATAGAGCTGGGTGAGGTTGTTGGTGCACACCGTGGTGCTGTATTGGGCAGTCACGCTCAGCATCGGGTTCACCGTGGCTATGGCCGTGGCCGAAGCGGTTGCGCTGGCGGCATCGGTCACCGTTACGGTGTAGGCCGTGGTAGTAGCAGGATTGGCTGCCGTGAGGGCGGCAGCTGGATTGGCCAAACCGCTCACCGGATTCCAGGCGAACAGGTAGGGTTTCTGCCCTCCGCGGGCCACAGCTTCCAGGTTGCCTGTCTCACCATAACACAGATCGAGGGGATCAACGCTAACCGAGAGGAAGGGGTCGTATTCCACCATTACCTGGTCCAGGAACAGGTCGTTCCCGTTGCCCGAGGTGCCGATGAACCTCAGGTTCACCGTCTTGCCGGTATAGGCCACAGGAATCAGCACGCTCTGCTGGACATAACTGCCCGGGGCGATATTGGTGGCGCCGTCGGCGCTGTGCAATGCGGCACCGGAAAGTGACCAGAGACTGGTCCACACGCCCGAGCCTGATTCCGAGATCTGGACTTCAAAATGGTCGCTGAAGCCGGGAAGATAGGCGTGTGACCAGTTGAAGCGAAGGGTGGCATCCTGGCTCAGGTCCAGGGGAGGGGTGGTCATCATCGCGTTTCCTACCGGCCAGTTCCAGAAATTACAGTAGGCGGCAGTGGATCCGTAGGGTGCCCAGGAGAGGCTGCCCCCGCTCATGTTCCAGCCTGCAGGCGGCCAGGCACTAAAGGTTTCGGTCCAGGGGAAACTGTGGATCACCGGATCGGCACCCGTAGTGAAGCTCCAGATGGAACAGGAAGGTGAACCATTGACGTTATAGGGCAGCACCTGCCAGTAATAGGTGGTGCCGTAATTCAGCGACGCCGGGCTGTAGGCCATGGCACTCCCCAGGTCCGTGCCGTTCTCGAGGTTGTTGGGAGGGTAATTGGTGCCGAAGTTGAGCACATAGCCATCGGCGGCCGAAGCAGCCGTCCAACTCAGCCCTGCGGTAAGTGGGACGTTCGTGGCCCCGTTGGCAGGACTGAGCGGCGCGGAACATACCGGGAGCCCGAAAAGCAGGACATCATCCAGCAGGATACCGTAGTCGAAGATCGCTCCGCCCCCGCTCTGGCCCACGAAGGCGATGTACACCGTCTGCCCGCTGTAAGCAGCCAGGGATAGGGTCACCTTGGTGTAGGCAATGTTGGTCACCCCGTCCAGCGACAGCAGGGTGTCGTTGAACGTCAGGGGACTGGTTGAGATCAGGATGTCCATTTCCTGAGGTACTGAATTGGATTCCACGCGGTACCAGAAGGTGAAAATGTCTGCTGGGTTAACCGTGATGGCCGGACTGACAAGATAGGAGCCGGCCCCGTTACAGTATGCGGCAAAGCTTCCCGAATGCACCGGGTAACCCGCAGCCGACGATTGTTTGCTCCAATCGCCATTTCCGCTCTCGACCCATCCGGTGGAGGGGAAGACCAGGCCTTCGAAGCCTTCGTTGATCTGGACCTGTCCGAAGGATAGATTGGCAAGCACGAAAAAGGCGGTGAAGAAGCCTAACGTCCTGCCCGTGATCCTGAGGGGTAAGGGTGTTTTCATAAGCGTGGAATGTATTGGTATGTGTTTGTTGTGATCTGTTCGATATAGGGATGACCAGCGTTCATACTCGGGCTCCTTGCAAGGGATACAGCCATACTGTCATCTGAAACTCAGTGACAGACACGGCCAGAAACCCCCAAAAAGGCAATAAACAAAGGTAACCCATTCCTTCTGGGAATTCAACCTCTGTCGGTGCTCCTTCCTGAAGTATTCAACATCCTTGTAAGACATCAGTACTAAACCTCTTAATTCTATTCGATTGCATGTTGATAATTTCGCCAGGGCCTGAACCAGATGATGCACTACCGTCATCCACCCACCCCAGGCTACCCTCTTTATACTCCAAGCCTTCAAAAAGTGCCCATGCTCAGGCCCTCTTTCCTTCATTTTTCCACCTCTTCCCCAAGACACGAAATACTTACCTTTGCCAGCCTGTTATCATTCAGTTCATTGTCTGTGTCATCCTGAACAGTTATACCGATGTTCGAGAACCTAAGCGATAGATTTGAAAGGGCCTTCAAGCTGCTCAAGGGCCAGGGAAGGATCACCGAAGTGAACGTGGCGGATACGCTCAAGGATATCCGCAGGGCGCTGCTCGATGCCGATGTCAGCTTCAAAATCGCCAAGCAATTCACCGAGGATGTCAAGGATAAGGCCATGGGCAGCAATGTGCTCACCGCCATCTCTCCCGGTCAGCTCATGACCAAAATCGTGCACGATGAGCTGGCCCAGCTGATGGGTGGGCAGCGCGAGGATATCACCATCGAAGGAAAACCTGGCATCATCCTCATCTCCGGGCTCCAGGGTTCCGGAAAGACGACCTTCTCCGCAAAACTGGCCCTTTTGGTCCAGAAAAAACGCAATCGCAAGGTCATGCTGGTGGCCTGCGACATATACCGGCCCGCCGCAATCGATCAGATCAAGGTGCTGGGCGAACAGACCGGCGTTAAGGTATACAGCGAGGACGATAACCGCGACCCCGTCAGGATCGCACGCAACGCCATCGACTATGCCCGGGAATACGGGTACCAGGTGGTCATCATCGATACCGCAGGGCGGCTCGCCATCGACGAGGAGATGATGAAGGAGATCGCAGCCATCAAAAAGGCAGTGAACCCCACCGAAACTCTCTTCGTGGTCGATGCCATGACCGGCCAGGATGCCGTGAACACCGCCAAGGCCTTCAATGACCGCCTCGATTACGATGGCGTGGTGCTCACCAAGCTCGACGGCGACACCCGGGGCGGCGCCGCCCTGACCATCCGATCGGTGGTCGACAAACCCATCAAGTTCGTTGGCCTCGGGGAGAAAATGGACGCCATCGACGTATTCCACCCGGAACGTATGGCCGACCGCATCCTGGGCATGGGCGACATCGTTTCCCTGGTGGAAAAGGCCCAGGAGCAAATCGATGAGGAAGAGGCCCGCAAACTGCAGAAAAAGATCGCCAAGGATCAGTTCGATTTTGAGGACTTCCTCTCCCAGATCAAGCAGATCAAGAAGATGGGCAACGTGAAGGACCTCCTCGGTATGATCCCCGGCATGGGCAAGGCCGTGCGCGACCTCGATATTGATGACGATGCCTTCAAGAGCATTGAAGCCATAATTCACTCTATGACGCCCTACGAAAGGCGTAACCCCTCCGCCCTCAACGGCAGCCGTAAGATGCGGATTGCCAAGGGGAGCGGCACCAGCATCCAGGAGATCAACCGCCTGTTGAAGCAATTCGAGGATACCCGCAAAATGATGAAGATGATGACCGCGGGCGGACGCCCAGGGGTCCGCAACGCTATGAAATCCATGCGGGCCGCCCGAAAAAGATAACGTCATGAAACTGATCGACGGAAAAGCCATTGCTGCAGGCATCAAAGACCAGATCGCCAGGGAGGTGAGGGCGATGATCGACCGGGGTGAGGAACCGCCCCATCTGGCCGCCGTGCTGGTAGGGGAGGACCCGGCATCTCATAGCTACGTCAAAAGCAAGGAGAAAGCCTGCGCCGAAGTGGGGTTCACTTCTTCGGTCTACCGCCTCCCGGCCAACGTCAGGCAGGAAGAGCTTTTGGAGGTGGTGGACTTCCTTAACCAAGACGGGGGCGTTGATGGATTCATCGTCCAGCTGCCGCTTCCGGACCATATCCCCGTGGGCACGGTGATCGAACGCATCGACCCGCGCAAGGACGTTGACGGCTTCCACCCGGTGAATATTGGCCGCATGGTGCAGGGCGAACCGGCCTATCTTCCAGCAACGCCCTTCGGCATCCTCATGATGCTGGAAAAGGCAAATATTGCAACAGAAGGAAAGCATTGCGTGGTGCTGGGCCGCAGCAATATCGTCGGCACACCCATGAGCATCCTGCTCAGCCGCAAGGCCAACCCGGGCAACGCCACAGTGACCCTCTGCCACAGCAAGACGAACGACCTCGCTTCCATCACCCGCCAGGCGGATATCCTCATCGCCGCCATCGGCCAGCCCGGCTTTGTAAAAGCCGATATGGTCAAGCAAGGGGCGGTGGTTATCGACGTGGGGATCCATCGCGTGCCTTCGGCCGAAACCTCCTCGGGATATCGCCTGACCGGCGATGTGGACTTCGACAGCGTTGCACCCAGAACCTCCTGGATCAGTCCGGTGCCTGGAGGCGTGGGGTTGCTTACAGTGGTCGGGCTGCTGCAGAATACCCTGCTCGCCGCCCGGGGCAGCGTATATCCCCTTTCCAGGGAACAGCGCTGAATATTATGAGGTTCTTGCTCATCCTGCTGATTTTCTGTTTGCTGTTCGGACTTCCCCTGAAGGCGCAAACTCCCCTGCGGCCGGATACGGTATGGGTGAAGCCTACCCCGGAATGGCCCCGCCGCGTAAAGGAAAACTCGGGCCTGGCCTTGGTCGGAAACACGCTATGGACCTTCAACGATAGTGGGGGAAAACCGCTGCTTTATGCCATTGACCCCGAGCGGTGGAGCGTGGAAAGAAAACGGAGGATCAAAGGAGTGAAGAATAACGACTGGGAAAGCATCGCCCTGGGAAACGGCTGGGTCTGTGTCGCCGACCTGGGAAACAACAACGGAAAAAGGTCCGATCTCAACCTGCTGATCTTTCCGGAATCTTCCCTCTCCAACGGCATCGGCAGGATAAAGGTCCAGAAGAAGATCACGCTGAATTATCCTCAAGAGAGATTTCCTTTCGATCAGAAGGGCCGCCACGACCGGGACTGCGAGGCCACCACCTGGATAGGCCAGCGCCTGGTGATGTTCACCAAGAACTGGAAGAGCCGCAATACCTTCATTTTCAGTATTAACCCCATGGCTGACCAGGTAGAGGTGACGCCGGAGGACACCCTGGAGGTCGGAATGCTGGTCACGGCTGCGGACTACCTTGCTGAGGAGGACCTCCTGGCCCTGACCGGTTACATCGGTTACCGGTGCTACCTCGTCCTTGTTCCTCATTATTCTGATGAAAAGAACAGGGACCGGAACCTGAGGAAGTACCTCCTCAACGGACTGGACGGCGCTCAGGTCGAAGCGGTCGCGTTCTATGGGGAGCAGCAGCTTCTCCTGTCAACGGAAAAGACAGCGGTGTTCCCCCAACAGGGTTATGTCCTGAATTACCAGCGCCTGGTCCTGCCGACAGGAATTCGGCCCGAAGTTTGCTTGTATACTCCGTTGCGGATTAAGGGATTTACCTTTGACCCTCAGGAAAAGCTTCTGGAGATCGTTTCAGAGGGATATGACAAGGCGTCTATGCTTGATGTGGTTGATCTGAAAGGAAATAGGCTGAAGTATACGGATCTCGCCTGGTCCCCATCAGGGAGTAGAGTCTTCCGCCTCCAGGAAGGACAGTCCCTTGATGACCGGATGTGGTTTATCCGGATACACGGCCAACATACCACCGCCCTTAAGATCACCCTGGAATGACCCTGCCCACATCATCAAGCATTCCATCAAATCAGATATCAGATATCAAATATCAGATATCAGATATCAAATACCCTTTCCTACTCAGAATCAAGCATTTTCCTTCCCTTTTCTTCTTCCTCTTCCTTACCCTCCCCCTTCTCCAGGTCATGGCGCAGCCGGTGAAGCAGCTGAGCAGCAGCGATGCCCGGGCAGTGAAGGCCTTTGAAAAGGGGGTCGCATATTTTGAGGCCCGGCTGCACGACAAGGCCCTGGTCAGCGCCGACGAAGCCCTGTCGCGTGATCCGCTGTTCGCCGAGGCCTGGTTGTTGAAGGCGGAGGTATGGGTGGAGACGAAAGAAAATGCTCAGGCCTTGATGGCCTACCGTAAGGCCCTGCGATTGGCCCCCGCACGTTTTCCGGCAGCCCTGCTTTCCCTGGCCGGGATGGAGATGTCAGCCGCGCTCTACGACAGCGCCCTGGCCCGCTATGATGCCTATCTTGGGCTCAGGGTACCCGAAGCGGGGCGAAACAAGGCCCTCGCCGGGCGGGCTTCAGCATCCTTTGCAGTGAAGGCTGTAAAGCATCCTGTCCCCTTCGACCCCAGTAATTTAGGTGAGGGCGTGAACACTGCCGACGACGAGTTTGTGAATGCCATCAGCACCGATGCCTCACAACTGTTCTTCACTGTCAAACTGCCCTCGGGGAGAACCTATCCCGACGGACAGCCTGCCTTGACCGAGGACTTCTATATGGCGGACTTGCGGGGCGATGCCTGGGGCAGCCGCAGGGCACTGAGCGGCAATATCAATACTTCGGGCAATGAAGGGGCGCTCACCCTATCAGCCGATGGACGCTACCTGTTCTTTGCCGGCTGCGACCGGCCCGGCGGATTGGGAAGCTGTGATATCTATTATTCCATCCTGCGCAACGGCGTCTGGGAAATGCCCCGCAACCTGAAGCAACCCGTGAACTCCCCCCGCTGGGACTCCCAACCCAGTTTTTCCTCCGATGGGCGCACGCTCTTTTTCGCCAGCACACGCCAGGGAACCCGCGGAAGCTCGGACCTCTGGATGTCCAGGGTGGGGGAGGATGGAAGCTGGTCGGAACCCGTGAATCTCGGGGACCAGGTCAATACCACCGGACAGGAAACCTCCCCACTCATCCATCCGGACGGACAAACCCTATACTTTGCCTCCGATGGGCATCCAGGCCTGGGGGGGCTCGACCTCTATTTCTCCCGCCGCCAGCCTGACGGGAGCTGGGGTGCCGCCATCAACCTCGGATATCCTATCAATACCGCTTCCGATGAACTGGCGCTGATCGTAGATGCCTCCGGTGCCTGGGCCTATTTTTCCAGTGACAAGCTAGGAGGAGCCGGGAAGCACGATATCTACCGCTTCCCCCTTTACCCGGAAGCACGGCCGTTGGCGGTGACCTATATGAAAGGCAAGGTCACGGACAAGGAAAGCGGCGCTCCGGTGCATGCCCGCTTCAGGCTTACCGACCTGGACTCGGGGGAGGCAAAGGTGGAGTCATGGTCCGACAGGGAAAGCGGAGAGTTTCTGGTCTGCATCCCTTCTGAAAAGGAATATGGCCTGAATGTATCGGCCGAGGGATACCTTTTCCATTCAGAACATTTCTTCTTGCCAGGGGGACATGTGGAACACGACCCCTATCGCCGCGATGTGCAGCTTAGCAAACTGCGGACCGGAGCCTCCGTGGTCATGCGCAATGTGTTCTTCGAAACCGACCAGTTCACCCTGCTGCCCACCTCCCGTACCGAGCTGGACCGCCTGGCCGGATTGTTGTCCGATAATCCTGGCCTCAGCATCGAGATTGGGGGGCATACCGACAATGTAGGCAGCCCCGCCTACAACCAGACCCTGTCCGAAAACCGGGCCGCTACCGTTTATAATTATCTTATTTCTAAAGGAATAGCGGCTAATCGCTTGAGCTATAAAGGATATGGCCTCACCCGTCCGGTTTCCACAAACGATACCCAGGAAGGCCGCGCCCTGAACCGCCGCACCGAGTTCACAGTCACGGGCATGAGCGATGGTTGATGGTTGATGGTTGAGAAATCATAGTGATTTGTGATTTATCGCTCAGCGCTCAACTTTTCCATTCCATTCCATTCCATTCCATTCCATTCCTTTCCTTTCCTTTCCTTTCCTTTCCTTTCCTTTCCTTTCCTGAAGAACGTGTTCTTCGCAATGAACCATGAACCATGAACCATGAACCATGAACCATGAACCATGAACCATCATAACTTCTTCGTACCTTTGCACCCAATTTGGATAATTGTACATGGACAAAATCAATATAAGCCTTCCCGACGGGAGTATCCGGTCCTACGATGCCGGGGTGACCGGACTGGACATCGCCCGTAGCATCAGCGAAGGCCTGGCCCGCAATGTGCTGGCAGCCAAGGTAGATGAGATGGTTTGGGATGCCACCCGTCCCATCCTTCGCGATGCCAGCGTGACCCTGCTGACCTGGAACGACTCCGAAGGCAAGGCCACCCTCTGGCATTCCTCTGCCCACCTCATGGCCGAAGCCATTGAGCAGCTCTATCCCGGGGCCAAGTTCGGTATCGGCCCCGACATCGAGACGGGCTTCTACTACGATATCGACCTGGGAGAGCGCGTGATCTCCGACGAGGACTTCCCCCTCATCGAACAGCGTATGAAGGAACTGGCATCGCAGAAGCAGGCCTACCTTCGACGTGAGGTGAGTAAGGCCGATGCCCTTGACTTTTTTGGAAAGAAGGGGGACGAATACAAGCTCGAACTCATTCAGGATTTAGAGGACGGACAGATCTCCTTCTACGAATCAGGCAGCTTTACCGACCTCTGCCGCGGCCCCCATCTCCCCGATACCTCCTTCATCAAGGCGGTCAAGATACTTAGCGTCGCCGGCGCCTATTGGAGGGGCGACGAGAAGCGCAAGCAGCTCACCCGCCTCTATGGGGTTACCTTCCCAAAGCAGAAGGAGTTGGACGATTACCTTCTGATGCTCGAGGAAGCTAAAAAAAGGGACCATCGCAAGCTGGGGAAAGAGCTGGAAATATTCACCTTCTCCCAGCGCGTGGGCTCCGGCCTGCCCCTTTGGCTGCCCAAGGGCGCCGACCTGCGGGAACGCCTGGAGACTTTCCTGAAGAAAGAGCAGCGCAAGGCAGGATACCAGCAGGTAATCACTCCCCATATCGGGAATGTCAACCTGTATAAAACATCCGGGCATTATGAGAAATACGGGGCTGATTCCTTCCGCCCCATCACCACCCCACAGGAGGGAGAGGAGTTTTTCCTGAAGCCCATGAATTGCCCCCACCACTGCGAGATATTCAGCCATAAACCGCATTCTTACCGCGACCTGCCCATTCGCTATGCGGAGTTCGGTACCGTTTACCGTTACGAACAGAGCGGGGAGTTGCACGGACTGACCCGTGTGCGTGGCTTTACCCAGGACGATGCCCACATCTTTTGCACCCCCGAACAGGTTAAGGACGAGTTCAAAGGGGTGATGGATATCGTAATGAAGATATTCAAGGCACTGGATTTCAACGACTATATCGTACAGATCTCCACACGGGACCCGAAAAACCAGTCCAAGTACATAGGTTCGGAAGCCAACTGGGAGAAGGCCGAAAGGGCCATCATGGAGGTCGCCGAGGAGCGCGGACTGGAAGCCATCGTGGTGCCAGGTGAAGCAGCCTTCTACGGTCCCAAGATGGACTTTATGGTGCGCGATGCCCTGGGCCGCAAATGGCAGCTGGGGACCATACAGGTGGACTACAACCTTCCCGAGCGCTTTGAACTGGAGTATGTGGGGGCCGACAACGAGAAGCACCGTCCGGTCATGATCCACCGTGCGCCCTTCGGGTCCATGGAACGCTTCGTGGCTGTGCTCATCGAACATTGCGCCGGAAAATTTCCGCTCTGGCTGGTGCCTGAACAGGCTATCATCCTGCCAATCAGCGATAAATACAACGACTACGCAGAAAAAGTTTTATCTTTGCTCCAGAATTCCGATATTCGCGCCTCCATTGACAACCGCAACGAGAAGACGGGCAAGAAAATTCGGGATGCGGAGCTGAAGCGGGTACCTTTTATGCTCATTGTTGGCGAGAAGGAAGCTTCTGAAGGCAGCGTGTCGGTGAGAAAACAGGGCGAAGGTGACCTCGGGACAGAGACCGTAGGGGCCTTTGCTGAACGTATCAATCAGGAGATCAGGACGATGCTCGGAGAGTGAGCCTCGTCATTTTATGTATAACCAATAAGAAAGGAGGACGTTATATCACGATTACCCAACCCACGTGACCGACGTGGTCCGATGAAGAAAAAGGAAGATCCCCACAAGATCAACCAGCATATACGGGCCCCTATGGTCCGCGTCGTCGGACAGGACGTGGAACAGGCGATCTACCCCATCAGGGATGCCTTGCAGATGGCGGAAGCCCAGGGTCTCGACCTGGTCGAGATCAGCCCTACGGCTAATCCTCCGGTATGCAAGATCATGGACTACCGGAAGTTTCTCTATGAACTGAAAAAGAAACAGAAGGAGATCAAGGCCAAATCAGCCAGGGTAGTGGTCAAGGAGATCCGGCTCGGACCGAACACCGATGACCACGACTTCAACTTCAAGCTGAAGCATGCCATGAAGTTCCTCGAAGAAGGGGCAAAAGTGAAAGTCGACGTTTTCTTCAAAGGAAGATCGATCATCTATAAGGAGCAGGGAGAGATCATCCTGCTCAAGTTTGCCTCCGAACTGGAGGAGTATGCCAAGGTTGAACAGTTGCCCAGACTCGAAGGGAAAAGGATGATCATGATCCTGGCCCCGAAAAAATAGTACCGTCAGGAACGGGAATGTTGAATCATACCAAGCTATCGTAAGATGCCAAAAATGAAGACCAAGTCCGGAGCCAAGAAGCGCTTCGCCTTTACCGGCACCGGCAAAATCAAGCGCAAGCATGCCTACAAGAGTCACATCCTCACCAAGAAGTCCAACAAGCGGAAACGTAACCTCGGTTACACCGCCGTGGTCGACAAGGCCGATGTGAAGGCTGTAAAGGATATGCTCGCCTGCTAAACCAAAGTTCCATTGTCCCGGGCCCCCTAAGTCCTGCTCGCAGGCGCCCGGTCAAAAACAGAAAGAAAGATGCCAAGATCAGTAAATCATGTTGCTTCAAGGGCACGCCGCAAAAAAATTCTGAACCTGGTCAAGGGCCAGTTCGGACGGCGCAAGAATGTCTGGACGGTTGCTAAAAATGCGTACGAAAAAGGTCAGCAGTACGCATACCGCGACAGACGAACAAAGAAGCGGAATTTCCGCAGGCTGTGGATCGCAAGGATCAACGCCGGGGTCCGTCAGTACGGGATGTCGTATTCCGTATTCATGGGCCGGCTCCACGAAAAGGACATCCGGATCAATCGTAAGGTCCTCGCCGATCTCGCCATGAACAGCCCCGAGACCTTCAAGGCCATCGTGGACGCTGTAAAATAGACCAGCCCAACCTGTTCCTGATAGAAAAGCCGCCCGAAAGAGCGGCTTTTTCATTTTTTAACCATCAAGCAATGCCCTTCTGAGCCTTACCAGCACCTTCAGCAGGTCCTCCACTTCGCAAAGGGGTAGCATATTCGCCCCATCCGATTTGGCCTTGCTTGGTTCGGGATGGGTCTCCAGGAAGAGGCCGTCGGCACCGGCGGCAACCCCAGCCCTGGCCAGGGTGCCGATGAGGGAGGGCCTGCCCCCGCTTACCCCAGAGGCCTGGTTGGGCTGCTGAAGGCTGTGGGTGATGTCAAGAACAACAGGATAACCGAGTTCCTGCATCTCAGGAATGCCCCGCATATCCACGATCAGATCACCATACCCGAACATGGTGCCGCGGTCGGTCAACACCACGTCGTTGTTCCCTGTGCCCAGCACCTTATCGGCGGCAAACTGCATAGCGGCCGGAGCCACGAACTGGCCCTTCTTGATGTTTACAGGCTTGCCGGTGGCCCCGGCCGCCAACAGCAGGTCAGTCTGACGGCAAAGGAAGGCCGGGATCTGCAGCATGTCCACGTACTCAGCAGCCAGGGCAGCCTCAGGGGCGCTGTGGATGTCCGTGATTACCGGAAGATGGAAGGTGTCGCCCACCGCCCGCAATACCTTCAGGGCCTTCTCGTCGCCAATGCCGGCGAAACTGTCCATCCGCGACCGGTTCGCCTTACGATACGAGGCCTTGAAGATCAACGGGATGTCCAGACGGTCACAGATCTTCAGCAATTCCTCAGCAATCGGAAAGGCCATCCCTTCATCCTCGATCACACAGGGCCCCGCGATCAGGAAAAAATTCCCCGACGCACTAAAAATGTATTCGTTCAGTCTGCTTTCCATAATGCGAGTTTCAATGGCCAACACTCAATACACAACACTCAATCTCCCCTGAACAACCTTCAATATTCAATATTCACCGTTCACTATACAACATACAACATACAACATATATCCTCCAAATCATCCTTCCAATACATCATCTCCCAGATGTCAGATATCAGATATCAGATATCAGATATCAGATATCCATATAGTTATACCTCCCCTTCCACATCTCCCCCAACCGTTTTCTGATCTCTTCCTCCCGGGCGTTGCGTCCGGGAACATAGAACTTCGTCCCGCTGAGCTTCTCCGGAAGGAACTCCAGTTCGGTGAAATTTCCCTGATAGCTGTGGGCGTATTTGTATCCCTGCCCGTATCCGCTGTTCTTCATCAGCCGGGTAGGGGCATTGCGCAGGTGCAAGGGCACGGGCAGGTCACCGGCGGCACGCACCCTGGCCAGGGCTTCCTCTATAGCCATATAGGTCGAGTTGCTTTTGGGCGAGGTGGCCAGATATACTGCCGCTTCACTGAGGATGATGCGGCTTTCAGGATATCCGATCATGTTCACGGCTTCGAAGCAACTCTGGGCCAGCAGCAGGGCGTTGGGGTTGGCCAGTCCGATGTCTTCGGCGGCCAGGATCACCAGGCGGCGGGCGATAAACTTCACGTCCTCGCCCCCCTCGATCATCCGGGCGAGCCAGTATACCGCCCCGTTGGGGTCACTGCCCCGTATGCTCTTGATAAAGGCCGAGATGATGTCGTAGTGCATCTCGCCGGCCTTGTCGTAAAGGGCGAGGTTCTGCTGGACGATCCGCAGGGTGAGCTCGTCGGTAAGTACCAATGAGGGTTCCGGCCCGGCGGACAGGCTGCGGCATACCAATTCCAGGGCATTGTAGAGTTTGCGGGCATCCCCTCCGCTCAGGCGAAGGAAGGCCTCATGCTCGCTGATCGAAATGCTTTTTCCTACCAGCAGCTCCATGGCCTTGCGGCCTTTTTCGAGCAGGTCCAGCAGGTCCTTCTCCTCCAAAGGCCTGAGGATATATACCTGGCAACGGGAGAGGAGAGGGGCGATGACCTCAAAGCTGGGATTCTCCGTGGTGGCGCCGATGAGGGTGATGGTCCCGTCCTCCACCGCCCCCAGCAGGGAGTCCTGTTGCGACTTGGAGAAACGGTGGATCTCGTCGATGAACAAAAGGGCCTTGCCCCCGTCGGCGCGGGCCTGTTCGATAACGGCCCTCACTTCTTTCACTCCGGCGCTCACGGCACTGAGGGTAAAGAAGGGGGCACTGAGTTCGGTCGCAATGATACGGGCCAGGGTCGTCTTGCCTACCCCTGGCGGGCCCCAGAGGATCATGGAAGGGATACTCCCGGTGCGCACCGCACGCTGCAGTATGGCCTGGTCCCCGATGAGGTGCTCCTGTCCCAGGTACTCCGCCAGGGTATGGGGCCTCAGTTGCTCGGCCAAAGGAATATGCGCCGTTTGTTCCATCGATGGTCCTTATGGAGGGTAAAAATACGACAGATGGACGAGGTATGCATGCTCGCCCTGCGCCTTACACTGAGCTCGTCGAAGTGTTGTCGAAAGGTGCGCAGCTTCGATTTAGTAACTGCATTTCCGGCCTCCGATAGACCTGTTTCACGAAACTCGTTTCTTTTACGATATTCCTTGCCTTATTTAAATCTGAGATCGTTAATCGATATTCGATATTCACATCCCCCTAATCCCCCTTCAAAGGTAACTATGTCATTCCTTGTTCAGTATTTGTAATTTCTTCTTCCCTAACTTGGCCAGTTCTAAGCAAACTACAATGAAGCTCCTCATCTGGTATTGTTCCTCCTTCGGCTACACTCCCTCCCTGGCTACCCTCGACGATGCCGATCCGGATCCGGGCACTGTGGAAATCCGCGATGCGGTGGTTGGCTTCATCCAGGCAGAGGAAGCCGATCCACTGGAGGCTTCAGAGGTGGAGAAGAAGGTCCTTAAGAACCTTAAATGGGCAGCGGGGAAGAACGAGACTAATCGCGTGGTACTGCATTCTTTCGCCCATCTGTCTGAATCCAAAGCCAGCCCGGCCTTCACCAGGGAACTCTTCCACCGCCTGCAGGACCGGCTGGAGAATGCAGGATACGAGGTGTTCCAAACGCCATTCGGTTGGTTCCTCGACCTGCGCATGGACGCCCCGGGCAAGTCCCTGGCTCGCATCTTCAAAAGCATATGATCGGTAAAAGCCAGGGTGCTAAGCGCTATCTTTGTCCTCTCAATTCCAATTTGTGAAATTTACTGACTTTAACCTTGATCCCCGCGTCAATGAAGGCATCGACGCCATGGGTTACGAAACACCCACGCCGGTCCAGGAACAGGTAATCCCTATCATCCTGGAGGGTGACGACCTGATCGCCACGGCGCAGACGGGTACCGGCAAGACCGCAGCCTTTCTCTTACCTCTTATCCATAATGTCATCACCTCAATTGACCAGGAGTTTGCCGTGGAAGCGCTCATCATCGCACCCACGCGTGAGCTGGTGCAACAGATTGACCAGCAGCTGAACGGTATGGGCTATTTTTCCGGCATCAGCTCCATCGCCGTGTTCGGCGGGGGGGAATCCGCCGGATGGGATGTCCAGAAGCGGGCCATGATCCGTGGCGTGGATGTGCTGGTGGCCACGCCTGGCCGCCTGATCAGCCACCTCAACCTGGGCTATGTGGACCTCAGTAAGGTGCGCTACCTGATCCTGGACGAGGCCGACCGTATGCTCGACATGGGCTTTGTAGATGATATCATGAACATCATCTCCCATTTGCCCAAGGAGCGGCAGACTCTGATGTTCAGCGCTACCATGCCTCCGGATATCCGCAAGCTGGCTGCGGCGATACTGCATAACCCACGTACCGTGAGCCTGGCCCTGACCCGCCCGGCCGAAGGGGTGCTGCAGGCGGTGTACCCGGTTCACGACGAGCAGAAACAGGGACTCATCCGTCAGCTGCTCTCCAATCGGGAGCTCAATACGGTGCTGGTGTTCTCTGCCACCAAGAGCAATGTAAAGGTCATCGCCGCCCAGCTGCAGAAGGCCGGCCTGAGCGTCAGCGCCATACACTCCGACCTGGAGCAGGCCCAGCGGGAGCAGGTGCTGCTCGATTTCAGAAACCGCAAGCTCAAGGTGTTGATTGCGACGGATGTGTTATCCAGGGGTATCGACATCGATGGCATCGACCTGGTAATCAACTACGACGTGCCCCAGGATGCCGAAGACTATGTGCACCGGGTGGGCCGTACCGCAAGGGCCGAGAACACCGGTCTGGCGATCACCTTCGTGAGTCCACGTGAGGCCCGGGCCTTTCAGCGCATCGAGAGCCTGATCGGTACCAGCATCCGGCGCATGCCGCTGCCCGAAGGCCTGGGCGAGGCCCCAAATCTGGCCTCCGGTGAGGGGCGCAGGGGCGGACCCCGTTCTTCCGGCTCCCGTAAGCCGGGCAAAGGCGGGAAAAGCCGGCACCACCGCGGCAACAAGCCCCAGCGACCGGGCGGCTCATCCGTGTAATATTTTAGTTATTTTAACTTAAAGGATCCATTATGGACCTGAAGATCAGTACCCATCGCTTCCTGGTCACAGGGGCCAGTTCGGGCATGGGACGCGCCGTGGCCGAAGCCTTGTTGTCGGAAGGGGCATCGGTGATCGTGAATGCCCGCCGGGCCGCCCTGCTCGACGAACTCTCCGCAGCCTGGCCCGGTAAGGTGGAATGCCTGGTCGGCGACCTACGGGATGCCGCTGTGCGTGAGCAACTGATGCATGTGGTGAGACGTGCTCCCCTGCATGGGGTGTTCCTGAATGCTGGCGGCCCTCCGGCACGGGGATTTCTTGAAACTACCATAGCGGATTGGGATCAGGCCTACCTTGACCTGCTCCGTTGGAAGGTGGCCCTGGTACAGGAACTCATCCCAGGATTTGCTGCCGCCGGTTATGGACGTGTCTTGTTCCTGGAGAGCATCTCGGTGAAGCAACCCGTGCCGGGCCTGGTGTTGAGTAACGCCTTAAGGATGGCTGTGGTGGGCATGGCCAAGACCTTGTCCGACGAGGTGGCTCCACGGGGGATTACGGTTAACGTTCTCGCCCCGGGTTATCATGCTACCCCTGCCGTAGACCGGGTGCTGCGGAAAACAGCGGAGATGAAGGGGCTGGATGTTGAGGAGGTCACCCGGGATCTGATCGGGAACATACCCGTTCAGCGTATGGGAGAAGCCCACGAGATCGCCTCCCTGGCACTCTGGCTGCTGTCCCCGGCTTCGGCCTACCTCACCGGACAGACCTTCAGCGTCGACGGCGGCCGCGTCCGCGGATCTTACGGGTGATGTTCTATGTTCTATGTTCTATGTTCTATGTTGTATGTTGTATGTTGTAATTGTTACTATGTATCCCATGCAGCACTCATTTTTTATTAGCCACTAGCCACTAGCCACTAGCCACTAGCCACTGTCTGCCGAAGGCAGACCCGCCACTAGCCACTAGCCACTAGCCACTGTCTGCCGAAGGCAGCCCCGCCACTAGCCACTATCTAGATCAGGTCCTTCGGAAGGTCAGGGTCGATGTCGATGGCCCACTCCAGCAGGCCCTCCCTCAGCGCATAGGCCTGACGTACGCCATGGTTTTCCCTGAGTTCGCGGGCGACAGAAGTGCTCTTGATCCCAAAGCGGCAATAGATGATCACCATTTTATCGGCCTCGATCTTGTCCAGGTTGTCCAGCAGGCGGCTCTTGGGTATATTGATAGCACCAGGGATACGCACCAGTTCGAAATCGATCTCCGGGCGGATATCGATGAACTGGACCTCCGTGCCTTCGTCCATGCGCTTCTTGATCTCGAGAGCAGAAATGGTGTACACCGTGGTGGGTAAAATGTAAGGGTTCTGGTCTTGCAACGCTGGCCGGCAAAGATAGGAAATCTCCTGCTGGCTCTGCGGTCAATCACTCCCTGGGGCTGTCCCGCTGCGATGCATGTGGTTCGCAGTCTCAGCCCTTACTTCCGCCGGCCTCAGAAGGGGAGGTCGTCCTCGGCCCCCGCCGGGGGCAGGTCATAGTCCTCGGGTGGTGCCGGTGCCGCAGCTCCTGCCTGGGACTTGTCCTCGATCTTCCAGGCTTCGATATTGGTGAAATATTTCACATCCCCGTCCTTTTCATACTTCCGTCCCCTCAGGCTGAAACTCACCTTGATTTCCTGTCCGACCTTGAAGCGGTCCAGGATGTCGCAACGGTCCTGGGTGACCTGAAAGCGTATGTAGTCGGTGAATTCCCGGTCCCCGCTGCGCTCCGAATGCTCGATGACGAACTCCCGCTTCCTGAATGTGGGGGAAACCTGGCTGACAGGGCATTTCATCACCAAACGACCTTCCATCTCGAAGTTCATAGTATCTTTCCTTTTCCTTAGTTTGCGGTAAAATTAGCAAATGGTGCGGAATATCACCTTTCCCAACTTCCCTGCCCATGAAGTGCAGTACCGGATCTGTGCATAAGGCTCAGGTATTCACGCTTATGGCGTTCCTGCTGCTGGGTTTCTCCCTCTTCACCGCCTGCCGTTCTTCCCATGCCACCAAAACGCTTAGGGTGTATTCCCTGAACGATGGCTGGGAGTTCAGGGCTGAGGATAACACAGGATGGCTTTCAGCAAAGGTGCCCGGCGGCATACATACCGATCTTTCAGCCCATGGGTTGATCCCGGATCCTTATTTTGGGACCAACGAAATGGATCTTCAGTGGATAGGGGAACGCTCCTGGGAATACAGGCTGCGTTTCGACCTTCCGCGCCTGCCTGCGCAGGACGAAGCGATGGTCCTGGTCTTCGATGGCCTGGATACCTATGCCCGCGTCTTTTTCAACGGTAAGGAAGTGCTTGCTGCGGACAATATGTTCGTTCGCTGGGAAGTGGAGCTGAGGCAGGATTGGCAGGAAGAGGAGAATGAGCTCAGGGTGGTGTTTTCGCCAACCGTATCCATGGACTCCCTGAGGCAGAGCCTGGCAGGCTGGGCCCCACCCAGCAGCTACGCCCTCCACCGCAAGGCTGCCTACCATTTTGGCTGGGACTGGGGTCCCCGTTTCCTGGATCAGGGGATATGGAAGGCGGTACGATTGGAATTCCGGCCCCCTCACCGCATATCGGATGTGCATATCCGGCAGGACAGCGTATCAGCGGACAGGGCGCTGTTGACGGCGGTATGTGCCCTGAATGGCCGCTTCGGCCCCGGTATGATGCTGGAAGTGAGGTCCGGTGGCAAAGTCTGGACCGGTAGTGTACCTGAAGGACAGGATCCCTTGATGATGCTCCGCCTGGAACTCGACACACCCTCGCTCTGGTGGCCCCGGGGTTTGGGGCCACAGGACCTCCAGGACTTCAAGATCAGGCTATTGCAGGGCAGGCAAGAACTCGATGTGAAGGAGGTGGTGACCGGCCTGCGTAGCCTGGCATTGGTACAGGATCAGGACAGTTGTGGCCGGTCTTTCCGCTTCCGCGTAAACGGCCGGGACATCTTCGCCCGGGGCGCCAACCTCATTCCCCTCGATATGTTCCCCGCCCGTGTGGCTCCCGAAGAATACGAATACCTGGTCCGTCTGGCGGCGGAGGCCGGAGTGAACATGCTGAGGGTTTGGGGAGGGGGGATATATGAGGACAACCTGTTTTACGAGCTATGTGACCGTTATGGTATCCTGGTTTGGCAGGACTTCATGTTTGCCTGCTCCATGTATCCTGCCGACAGCGCTTTCCTTCAGAGCGTAGCCCAGGAGTCGCAGCAGCAGGTGCAACGGCTGCGCAATCATCCCTGCCTGGCCCTCTGGTGCGGTAACAATGAGAACTGGGTGGGTTGGAACAACTGGGGATGGAAGGATATGTACACCTCTGAACAACAGATGAAGGTGGAGGCAGATTATGCCCTGGTGTTCGATTCCCTGCTGCCGGAGGTGGTTCACGCCCTCGATCCGGGCAAAGCGTACTGGCCGTCCTCGCCCTTGCACAACTGGGCCCGCGAGGATGTATGGGATGGAGGAGACCTGCATTACTGGGGGGTATGGCATGGGGAGCAGCCTTTTGATGCGTTCACCCGGCGGGAGAACATCGGCCGCTTCGTAAGCGAGTTCGGGATGCAGTCAATGCCAGCCTGGCACACCCTGGCCGCCTTTCTTCCGGAATCCTCATACCACAAAGGCTCCCCTGAATTGCTGTCGCACCAGAAGCACCGCATCGGCTATCCGGTCATCGACCGTTACATGGTCGATCACTATCCCCTGTCTTCCGACCTTTATGATTATCTGCACCTTACGCGCGCCTTACAGGCCAGGGGCATGGAAACGGCCATCGCCGCCCACCGCCGGCATGCCCCCTGCTGCGCGGGCAGCCTGTTCTGGCAATGGAACGATGTATGGCCGGGAGCCACCTGGTCGGCCATCGATGGGGAAGGAAGGCCCAAGCCCCTATACTACCGGCTGCAGGCGTTGTTCGACGATGTCCTGCTGTTTGGCCTGGCTGTGGGTGGCGAGGTCCAGCTCTTTCTGACTTCGGATACCCTGTCCGGGAGCGCTGAGCTGGAGCTGAGCGTCCAGGACTTCCATGGCCGGGAGTATTTGCATCGGGAGCAGCGCCTGGAATTGCAGCCTGATGGAAGCGTGCAGGCGAGGATAGGATTGGAAAACACTACCCAGGGGATCGACCCGGGCCGCATGTTCTGGAAAGCCTCGGTACACCTGCCCGACGGAAGGGTGAAACACGCCCACGGGTACTTTGCCGAAGCCATGGACCAGCTCCTGCCACGGGAATCCATCGAAGCCAACCTGCGCAGGAAAGGGAGCTATTATGAACTGGTGTTGAGCTCGCCCGTCCTCATCCGCGACCTCGAGATCCTGGCTCCGGATGGCGTTTTCCTCAATGCAAACGGTTTCGACTTGCTGCCGGGGGAAGTGTACAGGATCACCGTAGTGCCCGAAAACCATAAAGAGGCTCCGGAATTGAAATGGTGGACGCTGAACGCCGCGACCCATCGTTGATTAACACTTTTTTACACAGAAATTTCTTGCCGCTAAACCTTTTCGCCAGAACTTTGTCAAAGATTCCGTGTTCTACCTATGCCTTGTGGCGTTTTTATTATCCAAAATCACTCCCTTTGATGAATTACAGAATTGCAGGCTTACTCGTCCTTTTTATCCTTGTCCATGAACTCATAGCACAACCCCGGGGGCAGGCCACCCCTCCCCAGGGTTCGGCCGTGGTTGCGGGTAAAATCGTTGACGAGTCCAGTGGAAAGGCAATCGAATACGCCAATGTGGCCTTGTTCAGCATGCGGGATTCTTCCCTGGTGACCGGTGGTACCACGAACATCCGCGGGGAGTACCGTATCCCTTCCGTACCCTATGGCCGCTATCGCCTGGTGGCCAATTTTATCGGATATGAAAAGAAAGAGGTGAACGGCCTGGCGGTAACCCCCAGGGAGGAGGTGACCATGGTGGAGGACCTTCAATTGAAACCTGTTTCTATTGTCCTGGAAGGCGCAGAGATCACTGCGGACCGGGCGGCCTATGAGTTCAGGATCGATAAGAAGGTGGTAAGTGTGGACCAGAACATCAACGCTGCAGGCGGTACCGCGGCGGATGTGCTGGAAAACACGCCCTCTGTGGAAGTGGACATCGAAGGTAATGTCAGTCTCCGGGGCAGCTCGAACTTCACAGTGCTTGTTAACGGAAGGCCCAGCATCCTGGAAGGCAGTGATGCGCTGCAGGCCATACCTGCAGCCCAGATCAAGGAGATAGAGATTATAACCAACCCGTCGGCAAAATATGATCCGGAAGGCACGGCAGGCATCATCAATGTGATAACCAAGAAACAGCAGGACAGGGGCATCAATGGGGTGATGAACCTCGGAATAGGGACCAACGACAAATACAGGGCCGACCTGCTGCTGAATTACCGAACGACCCGAGCCAACTATTATGGCAGCATTGACTACCGCGACGACCATTTCAAGGGGGAGCGCGAGTCTTACCGTGAACTGGATGTAAACGATACCCTGAATATCCTGGAAGGAACGGGGAGCAGGAATATGGCGCGCGGGAACATGAGCGGCAAGCTGGGGATGGATTATTTCATTACGAATAAAAGCACCCTGGGCATTTCGGCGAACATAGGCACCTTCTCCTTCGAACATGGTGGCGGCGCACGCTACCACGAGTGGAGCAGTCCGGCCGGGGAGGAGATATATTACCGCAGCGAGACCAGCTCACCAAGGGAGCGCGACTTCTACGGCTTCAACCTCAATTTTCAGCATAAATATGCCCCCCGCGACCACCAGCTGGACCTGTTCCTCGATTATGCCAACCGCAGCGGGGGGAGCAACGAGACCACGGACGAATGGCTCACCGATGCCAGCTTTTCCAACCTGGGCGAACCCTATCACCGCACCAGAGCCCAGGAAGGGCAGGAATCCCATGATATGCAGTTCAAGGCCGACTATGTGCGCCCCTTCTGGGTGGGGAAACTGGAAACCGGCTGGCAGACCAGCCTGGAGCGCGAAAGCGAAAGCTATGACTTTCAGGAGCTCGACGCCTCCGGCACCTGGACCGACAACGATCGGTTCAGCAGCTCCATGGATTTTTCACAGGATATCCATGCAGGCTATGCAACCTTCGGCGGAGAATGGGGAAAGCTCGGTTACCAGGCCGGACTGAGGGCAGAATATACCAACCGGGTGATCTCAACGGATGAGGTGGGGGGGGAGTATACCGTGGACCGCATGGACTGGTTCCCGACACTGCACCTGTCGCAAAAACTCGCCAGGGATTACCAATTGCAGGCCAGCTATACCCGCCGGATCGAGCGCCCCCGGGGATGGGATCTCGAACCCTTCCTTAACTATATCGATAAGGACAACCTGCGTCAGGGCAATCCTGATCTGGAACCGGAATATGTGAACTCTATGGAGTTTTCGGCCATGAAGAAGTGGGGGATGACTTATCTCTCGGTGGAGACCTTCTACCGGAACACCGAAAACCTTATCACCCGCCTGCTGACGCCCCTGGAAGATGGAGTGATCCTGCATACCATGACCAATCTCAACGAGGATCACAGCCTGGGAATGGAAGCCATGTTCAATTACGAGGTCAATGAGTTCCTGAACTTCAACCTGAGCGGCTCAGTCTACCGCTACCAGCTGAACGGGGAAGTCAATGGCAATTCCGTCGACAAGGAAAGCACCAACTGGAGGAGCCGCCTCAATGCCAATATCAAGTTCGGCCGGGCTACGCGGCTGCAGCTCAATACCGGCTATCATGGCCCCTCCGTCACTGCCCAGGGAACCTCCAGGGGCATGTTGATGACCAGCGCCGCCCTGCGTCAGGACTTCATGAAGAACCGCATGACCGCTGTGCTGAACGTGAGGGATATCTTTGCTACCCAAAAGCATGACTTTACCGCCCGTAGCCTGGGTTATTACGAGCATACTGTGATGCAGCGCGAGCCCCAGGTCATCCAGCTTACGCTCACTTTCCGCATCAACGACTACAAGCCCAAGCGCAATGGAGAGAATGGGGAGAACGGGGGCAATGGCGGCAATGGGGAGGGCGGCTACGAATATTGATCATCCGTAAATTTCTTTTTCTCCCCTGATGGAACAACTGAGCATTGAGCGCTGAGCCCTGAATTTCAGGGGATCACCGCGGAAATCGGGTGGGAGTTGCTCTATTACAAGAGTTTAGGGCCAATCAGTATTGTACTAATATGGCATGCCGCCTTCCGAGCCGCTGCGGGAACTTTGGTCTGGAACTCCCAGGACCGGGCTCGCGGAAAACCCAGGCCTCCCTTTTCTTTGATCCTTTCTTTGGGGTGAGCAAAAGAAAGGATAGAATTAAATGATGCCAACAGTAAAACCAGAGTTAGGTTCGTGTTGGATTCATCATGGCTGTCCTACATGAATTCTCCATTGAGCCATTCCCGCCCACTTTCATCGGTCCAATAAAAAAGGCTGCCATTTGGGGGAGGCAGCCTCAGTGCCGGAAGGGCTCCGGCCGGTGTTTGTCTGGGAAGGATTACCTTACGGCCGCCCCCCTCTTCCGGGGCCGTATCCGCCCTTGCCTTGCCCTCGACCGTCATGCCTGCGCTCGCGTACCTGCTGTTGGCGGCCTTCAAGCCAAAGGGTGTACTGTTCTTCTGTGAGCACCTTCTTCATGTCAGCCTCATGCTGTTTTCGGAGCTGCTGCATTGCTTCGGTGTGGGCGGTCCGGTCTGCCTGCCGGTTATTGCGCTCCTTCTCCATGGTCTGAAGATGGGCCCGTTCCAGCTCAGCCACGCGGACCTTCTGCTTTTCGTCCAATTTCAGGTCGGCCGACAAGCGGTCCATGTGACGGGCAAAACCGGCGGAATCCGGCATTTCGCCGCGCATCCCCTGGCCCCGGCCCGACTGGGCGTTCAGTGCAAGTCCCAGGCCCAGCATCATCAGCCCTGCGACCACAACTCGCCTACGAATACCTTTCATTGTTCCTTTCATCTGGAAATAGTGTTGGTGTTGTCCTTAGGACAGTCGCGCCTGCAATTCGTTTAACCGTGATCGGCCGTTTAACATTTTTTTTGTTGGGCTGAACAACCAGGGATGGAGGACTCCTGCCGGAATAATCCAATGCTTGCTAACTGCCACGTCATTGCCCCCTGGTCTTATGATATATATTAAAGTACGTGGATGTGTTTGCCTATCTTTGCATATTATTAATAATGTCCTCTATGCCTGATTCCCTGCCGATGACTACCCCCGCGATGCTCCGTTTCACAGTAGAGGCCCATCCTTCCCGCCCGGCCCTCTCCTGGGAGGATGGAACTCCGCTCCCCTATGCCCGGGTACTGGATATGGTGCATGCACTGGCTTCTCGCCTGGGCACTCTTGGGATTGAAGCGGGTGACAGGGTAGCCATTCTGGGTCACAACATGCCTTCCTGGGGCATAGCAAACTTCGGGATCCATTGTGCCAGGGCCGTCATGGTCCCCCTGCTGCCCGACTTTCATGCCCGGGAGATCGCCAACATCCTGAAACATTCGGGAAGCAAGGCGGTCATCCTGTCCGACAGCTTGAGAGCCCGCATGGAGGAAATGGAAGAACCTTTCACCGGCATCATCATCCGGATGGATGACCTGGATCAGCAGGAAGCTGTGACGGCCTTCGAAGCCGTAGACGTTCAGCCCGGCGACCTGGCTGCGATCATCTACACCTCAGGAACCACGGGCAGTTCCAAAGGAGTGATGCTGACACACCGGAACATCTGTACCAATGTATACCAGGGCTATGCCCTGCAGCAGGTGGTTAAGGAAGACCGTTTCCTTTCCCTTCTGCCCCTTTCGCATACCCTTGAGAATACCCTGAGCCTTTTGCTCCCGGTTTCCCAGGGGGCCTGTGTGTATTACCTGCGCAAGCCGCCCACTCCGGCCGTGCTCCTGCCCGCCCTTCAGCGCGTGAAGCCCACCACCATCCTCTCAGTACCCCTGATCATAGAGAAGATATACCGGAACAAGGTGTTGCCCACCTTCACGCGGAGCGCGTTCATCCGGTTTCTCTATACCCGTACTGCGTTTCGCCGGGTGTTGCATTGGCTGGCCGGCAAGAGCCTGATGCGTACCTTCGGGGGAGAGGTAAGGTTCTTTGGGATTGGAGGCGCCAAGCTGGCCGCCGATGTGGAGCGCTTCCTCTTGGAAGCACGCTTCCCCTATGCCATCGGATATGGACTAACAGAATGCGCCCCCCTGCTGGCCGGAAAGGTGGTAGGTGCCGGCAGCTTCCAGTCAACGGGTAAGCCAGTTCCCGAAGTCGAACTTCGCATTCATGAGCCCGATCCGGTGACCGGAGAAGGGGAGATCTGGGTCAAAGGTCCCAACGTAATGCAGGGCTATTACCGGGAACCTGCGCTGACGGAACAGGTCCTGACCCCGGATGGTTGGTTCCGCACCGGTGACCTGGGGGTGTTCAACGGCCAGGGCGACCTGGTCATCAAGGGGAGATCCAAGAGCATGATCGTGGGCTCCAGCGGGGAGAACATATATCCCGAAGAGATTGAATCGGTGATTAATACCTTTCGCTATGTGGTGGAATCCGTTGTGATAGAGCAGAAAGGCAAATTGGTCGCGATGGTGCATTTCAACCGTGAAGCCCTGGAAGAGAAATATAAGCACCTGAAGGAAGAGGTGAGCGATTATGTGGAACATAGGATCGATGAATTGCGCAAAGAGCTGCACGATTATGTCAACAGCCGGGTGAACAAGTTCTCACGCGTCCATTCCATCCATCACCATCCCACGCCTTTCCAGAAAACAGCCACCCACAAGATCAAACGATTCCTCTATCCCGGGGAAAAGGCTGAGCACTAAGCTCATTCATTGAATTCCCAGACGAACCCTGCCCTCAGGCTGCGGTAGGGGAAGTCGTGTATCCCTTCCTGAAAGCGGAAGTTGATGGCCCATCCTGTTTGCAGGGTGTACCACAGGTCAAAACGCCCTACCATGGGTTGATCCCCGTCGCCAAGGTAACCTGCATACCCGCCCAGGGCAGCGCGCAACCGCAGCCGGTCCGAACGGGCCTCGCATCCCAGGCCGTAGCTTGGAGCATCGTTCTGCAACAGATCGTTGCGCAACATCTGCCACACATAAAACCCGGCCTGTGCGAAAGGAGTGAAGGTATGCAGCTTGCGCCCCGCTCGCTCGATGGACTTGCTGAAGCTCAGGTCAAAATGGTAACCGGGGGTGTCGGTGTGCCTGGCCGCCATTAACTTATCCCCGCTGGCCGTTCGCAGGTGAATGCCCAGCATGATGTCGGGCCAGCCTTCCCTGTCTTGTGCCAGCAGGATCTCCGTACTTACATATATGTCACCGAAACTGACGCCCCGGGCATCCTTTTCCCTGGACGCCCTCAGGTCGCGTGTGACCGTATCCGTAACATAATGTTCCACGGCTGCACTGTAAATCCGCAACCCGGCCTTGGTCCCGATCGGGCAGAAAAGCTCGGCATACACATCCTGCGTATGATCCCCGGGACTGAAATGGCCTTCCAGGGCCATCATGCCCGTTACCTGCCGCGGAAGGGAGGCCGGACGCAACTCAGGCACCGGAAGGGCATTCGGTCCGAGATACGCAGGCGCAATGGTCATGTATTTGGTCCAGTGGGTTTGTCCATCCCACTGATGGATGGCATTCCACCAGGCCATATCGTTCTGCCCCTGCAGGGGCAAGGCAGCCAAAACAAGCCCAAGGAGGCCCGAAATGCTGATGTTCCAGGGGAGAGGTCTCATCATGCTGTGAAAATGAATGCTAAAGATATGGCTTCCCTTAAGTCTGTGTTCTGCTGTTTCCCTTCACCCTGGATTATACCGTCTTACGGCCTGGCTTTATCCCGGCAATCCGCTTCCCCATGCCGGGGAATATGAGGGCATGGGCAGGGATCATGGCGAACCAGTAAAGACGGCCGGTGAGCCCCTTGGGTCGAATGGTGGCAATCTGTTCGAGATGCTCTGCACCGTTGAAGGTCACCAGCCGGAACTCCAGCCATGCTTCGCCGGGAAGTTTCATTTCAGCATAGAGCAGCAAACGCCCCTGCTCCCTGTCAGCCACCAGCACCCTCCAGAAATCAAGGGCGTCGCCTGGATGAAGTTCAGTCGGGTGCGTACGGCCCCTCCTTAACCCTGTACCCCCGAGCAAACGGTCGAAAAAGCCACGCACCTTCCACAGGGCATTGGCATAGTACCAGCCAGTACTGCCTCCGATAGCCCAGATATTCCGGATCACGGCTTCCCTTTCCAGGCTGAGCGGAAAGGTGCGGTGGTCGGTATAGGTTCCGTAATGGGGGACCCTGATCATGCGCTGGAGCGCCCGGTGGCGTGAGCTGATGACCAGAGCATCCCTCCAACTGGAGATAACCTGGTTCTGCTCGATGCGGTCGAAGGCCCTGCCGATCGCTTCCCGGTAGCTGAGCGTAGGAATGGGGATAACCCGGCGTATTCCCTCGTCCCCACAGATCACATCCACCTTCATGCTGTTGACCAGGTTCACTGCCAGCTTGTACGAAGTGCTGGTAATGAAGTACAGCCAGAAGGAAGAAAGCTTTGGACTCATGAAGGGGAGGACCAGGAAAAACCGGCGCAGGCCCCGCACCTCGGCATATTGTGACAGCATTTCCTTGTAGGTCAGGATCTCTGTGCCCCCGATATCGTACGAATGGCCATAACAACGGGGATTTCCGGTTACCTTGAGCAGGTACTGGAGCACATCGTGTATGGCTATGGGCTGACAACGGGTATTCAGCCAGCGGGGGGCCACCATCACGGGGAGTTTTTCCACCAGGTCGCGGATGATCTCGAATGAAGCACTGCCCGAACCCACGATGATGCCGGCCTTCAGGGTAGTGACGGGCACTTTCCCTTTCCTCAGTATGGCATCCACCTGCTTTCGCGATTGCAGGTGGATACTGAGCCGGGAATGGTTGTCGATTCCTCCAAGGTAGATGACCTGCCGGGCCGTGGTATTTGCGATGTACTCCGTGAAATGGGTTGCCGAACGGGCCTCGGCCTCCGTAAAAGCGTCGATTGCCGAGGACATGGAGTGGATGAGGTAGAAGGCCACATCGATGTGCAGGGGAAGTCTGGCGATTTCCTCAGGGTTGAGAAAGTCCGCTTCGTGCACTTCAACGCTGGCTCCGGGATGCGGTGGGCTGAAGCGGAGCTGATCCCTGACCACACAAACCACCTCGTACCCTTCGGCCAGCAATACCGGCAGCAAGCGCTTCCCGATGTATCCGTTGGCGCCGGTGAGCAGTATCCTCTGTGGCCTGGGCATATGCATACAAAGGTAAACAATGGGATCCCCCCCAGGGTTGCGCACAGGTCATAAAAAAACAGGCCCGGTCGGGGGCCTGTGGAATGCTATACCTGCAGGGGTCAGAAGCGCCGGTTGTCGAATCGCTGACCCCGGTTGCCTTCGAAACGGCTGTTCCCGCCCCGGAAGCCACCGCCTCCCGGACGGGGTCCGCGCGGACGGTCTTCAGCGGGACGGGCCTTCTTCACCACGATCTGGTGTCCGTCCACTTCCGAGCCGTCCAGCTCGTCGATCGCTCGTTGCCCGGCTTCTTCGTCTTCCATTTCGACGAAGCCGTATCGCTTCGAGTTACCTGTTTCACGGTCCATAATGACCTTTGCGCTCGACACCTCGCCGTAGGCTTCGAAAAGCTGGCGGAGGTCATCCCCCGTGGTGTTACCACTGAGCTTGGCAACGAAAATGTTCATAAGGTGAAAGAATTTGTGGAGAGAATGGACTGCCGGAGCCGGTTTTTCTGGATTGGATTATTCTATGCATTGCTCCGAAACTCAAGGTAAAGATAAGACAATACCGTTCGAAACGTATACGCAGATTAAAAAAAGAACACCCGTTCTCATCCGGTACGGCTGACCCTTACCAGGGCATCACGGTCCAGTAGGGTGATCTCTTCCTCCTTCAGGTGGATGGCCCCTGACCGTTGAAATTCCCTTAGCGTCTTGATGGCGCTTTCCTTCGACATGGCCGAGAGATCGGCCAGGTCCTGACGACTGAGAAGCAAGGTTCCCTTCTCCTTCCCGATCACCTCATCGAAGAAATAAAGCAGGGTGTCCGCCATCCTTCCGGGCATCTGTTTCTGGGTGATGTTGACCAGCCGGTCATACACCGCCAGGGTGTTCATGCTGTAATCCTTCATGTACTCAGCGGCAAAGGACGCATTCGATTTGAGCAGCTCAAGGAAGAGGGAAGCATCGATGAAACAGACCTCGGTGCGCGTGAGCGCCGAAACACTGTAATGATGAATGCGTTCGTAGTGAAGCCCGGGTCCCCCGATAAAGTGCGTAGGACGCACGATCCGGAGAATGGTATTACGATCGCCGGGGCCTTCGAGATAAACTTTGGCAAGCCCTGAACGCAGGATGAGCACATGCGACAGAAAGGTGCCCTGCTTTCGTATCGTCTCTCCCTGCCGGAAAGTCACCTGCAGCTTACCGGCATCCACCCGCCGCAGTTCCTCGTCGGTCAGGGTACACAGCAAGGCCGACTTTACCCCGCAGCGTGCGCAGTAGACCGTTGAACCCTTACAACTACCGGCATCGCTCATGGCTGGATTCGCTAATAGAGGGTGTAAATGTAGGATTTGATTACGGATCTGAATCCGGATTATTGCAGATATATTTCCTGAAAAAGGAGGACGTGGAGCGCCATAAGCCGCGCCATAAAGCATGGGTGAAGGTATGGATATATGTTTTCCCATTTAATACTTTTGGTCGCCATGAGAAGGGTGTGCAGGAGAGCAGCGGCCTGAAGGTCGTATCTCGTTCAGCGCTCATGAGCGCATGACTACCCTTGCTGCCGGACCGGCCCGCTGGTCCAGGCTTTGCCCCGGATCATCAACAAATCACATAAACCTTGATCAACATGAACAAAGTCTTACTTTCCCTCGGTTTGCTCGGTACAGCCATCAGCCTTCAGGCCGCCATCCTCACGGTATCCAACCTTCCTGCCGGCGGGGCACAGTACTCCACCCTCAATGCTGCATACACCGCCGCCAGTCCTGGAGATACCCTGATGCTCCAGGGCTCCAATACAGCATATAGTATAACGGGACAATGGAACAAGGCTCTAGTAGTCATCGGCACTGGCGTGTTCCCCGACAAGGACAATGTCATTAATGCCAAGATCAGTAGCTTTCAGTTTGCGGGTGGCGGTTCCGGTAGCAAATTCTATGGGGTTGTGTTCCAGAGCGTGGTGCAAGTTGCATATGCGTTTACTGGTTTGAACCTGTACTTCGAAGCCTGCCAGTTTAATTCCTACGTGGATGTGAATTATGACCAGGGTACCTGGACCTTCGTAAACTGCCTGTTCGAGCAGGATAATTACTACAATGTTTACGTGAACGGTTCATCCTACAACGTGGCCGGCCTGGAGTTCCGCAACTGCGTGTTTGACGGGACTTTCCTGGGGGGCAACAATCCAGGGATCCCCTGGCTTTTCGACCACTGCTTGTTCCTTGCCTCTTCTACTGCGATTTTTACGAATGTAAGGGGCGCCACGATCTCCAACTGTATATTTGCCAACCGTTTTCCTGAAGGAGTGACCAATACCACTTTCCTGAACAACCTCTGCGCGGTCAGCGGCACCTTCCCTCCGGCGGGGGGGGGCGGGAACAGCGCACTCAGCAATATCGAGAACAGCAATCCCCTCTTTGTGAATTTCACCTCGGGTCAGTTGTTCAGCACCTCCCGCGACTATCACTTGCAAGCGGGCTCCCCGGCCATCGGAGCGGGAAGCGACGGTACCGACATCGGCCTGTTCGGGGGAAGCACAGGGTTTAACCTGTCATTCGAACCACAGAATGCGCCGGTCGTACGCAGGGTCCTCATCCAGAATCCGACGATATCTCCCAACGGCATATTGAATGTCAATGTGAAGGCCAGCACCCCGCGGAGCAACTAATCCCGCAGGACCCCAACCGTATGCGGGTCCAGCCAGGGTGCAAGTATTCACTTAAAAACATTCTGCCGTGAGATACAGATTCTTGCTCATCGCATTGGTCCTGTCGTTCTGTGCCTTCCATGGCCGTGCGCAGGGTGCAGGAGGGTCAATATCCCGACTGCAATATTTCTTCAATAACGATCCGGGTCCCGGAGCCTCCGGGAATGGATCGGTAATCCTGCTCAGCACTCCTTCGGACAGCCTCCAGGAAACCTTGAACATCACCCTTCCGTCCAGCCTCGGTTTGGGGATGCACTACCTGTATATCAGGGTGGCCGACACCTCCGGGAGCTGGTCACTGGCGGAGCGGAAAGCCTTTTATGTCATTGGTGCGGATTCCATAGCCTCGCTAAGCGCCATACAGTATTACTTCAATGATGACCCCGGTGTTGGTGTGGCCGGCAACGGGGCGATACTGAACCTCAGCCCGAAGGATTCCCTGGATTCGCTGTTGGTTATCACTATTCCTCCTTCCCTTGGTCCCGGGCTGAACCGACTCTATATCCGTATGCAGGATGCGAACGGACAATGGTCCCTCCCCGTGGACCGCTCGTTCTATGTGCTGTCCTCCGTATGGGCTATGCAGCTCACTGCCTTGCAGTACTTCATCGATCAGGACCCGGGACCGGGACATCCAGGAAATGGGGCCGTGATTACCCTGAGCCCTGCTCAGGCCCTGGACTCCATCATTGTCATCGATCCCCCGGATACCCTGCAGGAGGGACTGCATTACTTATACATCAGGACCAGGGACAATCAGGGCCGGTGGTCGCTGACAGAGCGTAAGCCCTTCTGGTATAAAGGTCAGGAGATGATTACTATCACGGCCCTGGAATATTTCTTCGACAACGACCCCGGTCCGGGCAATGCCAATCCCTATCCCCTGGGGAGTGTCGACAGCATCGACCTCACCCTTCCTATCGCTGCCCCCTGCCTCTCCCAGGGGCAGCACCTGGTGTTCTGGCGTGCCCGGGGGAGTAACGGGGCCTGGAGCGTGGTGGGCTGGGATACCCTGGTGATGGATACGGGGGTAGCACCTCCGGTCATTATACCCGCCGGCCCTCTTTCAATCTGCACAGGAGACACGGTTACCCTGATCTCTACGGAGGTTTTCGGTGCTACCTATCAGTGGCAGAAGGACGGCGTCGACCTTCCGGGTGCAGATACCACGATCCTTCATGTCACTGAGGCGGGCAGCTATGCCCTAAAAATTATCTGCAGCGGCAGTTTCACTACTTCTCAGCCGGTGATTGTGGCCACCGTGGCCCAGCTTAGCTGGTACCGGGACGCAGATGGGGACGGTTTCGGAGACCCCCTGGCCGATTCCCTGGAATGCAGTACCCCCCAGGGCTATGTGGCCAATGCCAACGATTGCGATGATTCTGATGAGTTGATCTACCCTGGTGCAGCAGAGCGCTGCAATGGGCTGGACGATGACTGCGACGGCCTGGCAGACGAGACCGGATCCCTTGTTTTCTTCCGTGACGCGGACGGTGACGGATTCGGCAATCCTGACAGTCTGGTCTCAGTTTGCGTGCAGCCTGCAGGCTACGTTGCCGAGGGCTCGGATTGCGACGACCAGGATCCTTTGGCGTTTCCTGGCCAGGTGTGGTATATTGATTATGATGGCGACGGATATGGCAGAGGGGATAGCCTGATCAGCTGCCTGCGTCCAGTCCGCGCCTACACCATAGGTGAACTGACGGCCCCAGACGGGGATTGTAAAGACTCTACCGCTGCGGTTAATCCTGCCGCCCAGGAGGTATGCAATGGCCTGGATGACGATTGCGACGGGCTTGCCGATGATGCCGATCCTTCCGTCGGCCTGTGGAGTGTCTGGTATCAGGATGCAGATCACGATGGATTCGGTAATCCGCTGGTTTCCGACTCGTCTTGTGCCCAGCCTGCAGACTATGTGTCGAATGCACTGGATTGCGACGATAACGATGCCCTGGCCTTCCCCGGTCAGGTGTGGCATAAGGACACCGATGGAGATGGATATGGTGTGGGCCTGACACTTGTACAGTGCGATCGGCCAGTGGGATATGTTTTGCCGGACTCCTTGTTGGCCACCAGCGGCGACTGCAACGATAATGATCCACTTGTAAACCCTGAAGCACAGCGACTTGAGTTTGCAGGCCTTCTGAACTTCGACACTGCCCTTGTATACCCCTTTACAGGATCCCAGTACACTACCTTCCAGTTCCTGGTGGAGTACTTCGATGCTTCTGATGCTACCCCTGCCTTCCAGTATCCCCAGGTAGTCCTGGATTTTGAAGGGAATGGCTCGGTGATCGACGCCAACGACCGCATCGTCCCAATGTCGGAATACGATGTGAACGACGATCATACCAATGATGGTAAGCTTTACATGGCCAGCATCAATAACCTGCCCACGGGAATGCAGTGGCACACTTCCGTGCGCAGCGTGATCAGTGGTTGCACTACCCTCACGGGCCCCTTCCCATATCCCGATGTGCTGGTCCAGCCTGACCTGCAGATCTATGCGGATGACATCCATTTCAGTGATCCGAACCCGGATCCTTCCTCACAACTGACCATTACGGCAGAAGTGACCAATGTGTCGGATTTCGCCGCCGATTCCTTCCTGGTGATATTGGTAAACCAGTACAGCCCTTCCACCAGCTATGATACCCTGGTCGTTACAGACCTTGATCCCCGCTCCTCCGCAACGCTGAGCTGGGTGATCACAACGCCTGTAGATCCGGCCTGGTGCCCTATGCAGGTGATCGTAGACCCGACCGGCCTCGTGATCGAAACCAACGAAGCCAACAATTCGGCGGTGCGCCCATTCGTGAATGGAGACTACAATGTACCCGGCGGGATTCTGGTAAGCCAGCTACAGGCCAATCCTTCCACGGCCTATGCCGTCTATGGCGCCAGAGTGACACTTTCGGGGAAAGCGGAGTATGTTGGTACCGCAGTCGCGCTTGCTGATCCCAGCGTAGCCGGAGCGACAGTCAACCTTAACCTCAGCCAAACCGGACAGCCCTATACGACAACAACCAATTCGCAGGGCTACTTCCAACTGAGCATCCCCGTGCCCCTGAGTGCGGGGCCCTATGATGTTCAGGGATACATCACGGATTACACCCTGGATACCACATTTACCATCGGATTCACCGTAGAGAATCCGCCCTGTAACCCTGATCTGGTATCCCAGGTCAGCGTGCCCAGGAATGTGTTCCTCCAGGGAGAATCGGTTGTGGCTTCGTTCAATGTGTTCAACTATGGCTGTGATAATGCAGGTGCAAGCATACTGAGGACCAGTTACTCAGGGAACCCAACCCTCACACAGAACCACAACATTCCCGCCCTAAGCGTCGGTGGAAGTGATCAGGTTACCCGTACCATCACCCTGAATACTCCGGGTTACTTTACGCTTTGCGCTACTGCTGATGCCAACGGAGATGTGAACGAGGGAGTCATGGAGTACAACAATATGAGTTGTGCATCCATCCGCGTGCTTCCTGCAGTTCCCGACATTCGGCCCTCCTCGGGGCCGGCGAGCTCGGCCTTCGATTGCAATCACCAGGGCAGTTTCCGGTTCTCCCTTGAAAATGTCGGCGGGTTGGCTGCCGGTCCTTTCCTGACCGAAGTCCGTGTTATTCTTAATGGCGACACCCTGGATACCCTGCAGGTGACCGTCCCGGGGATTGCAGCCCAGGGGTTGTTCTACTTCAACCTGCCCTGGAACGATGTAGTGCCCGGTACCTATCAATTCCTGGTGCTTGCTGACATTCCCGTGGCAAGTGGGGGAACCATCGACGAGGGCCCCTTCGAGCACAACAATAGCAGAGTGTTCAGCCAGCAGGTCTTGGCCTGCAAGCCCAACCTTGTCCTCAGGGATTGTGGGGTGCTCGACACTGACCCGGATGATCCCTTCCAGGGAACTAATGTAACATACAAGGCCCGCCTTTCCAATATCGGGAACGATACGGCTTTTGCAGGGTATGACGTGCGGTTCATGTTCTCCGACAGCACTTACCTGGATACGATGGTTACGGTCGATCTGGCCCCCTATCAGAGCACGGATGTAATGCTGACAGGCCAGACCGCTCCCGCTCCGGCTACCCTGGGCCTCACGGTCATCGCCGATCCGCTGAATGCCGTGGATGAGCAATATGAATCGGATAATACGGCCAGCGGAGAGCTCTGCTGGGACTTCCAATTGGTGAACCTGCCTTCCAACTGTCCTGGAAATGACAACAATGTGAAATACACCCTGCACGAGACGGCCGATATCAACGTCGGCCTCAAGGTAAACCACTTGTACGATGCATCCCTGATGAAGGTAAGCTTCAGCGTGATTATGCCGGGTAGCCCGGATACCCTGCTGCTTGCCGTGGTCGATGTGACCAATGTAGAGCAGACATGCTACTGTCCCAGGGTAGTTAGCCTTCCCTTCACATTCATTTTTAGTCAGATCGGTACCTACACCTTCATCATGGAAGCCGATACCGGTGACGTCTATGCTGAATGCAATGAGCTGAACAATGTGTTTGTCAAGGTGATCGAGGTTACCGACCTACCTGACCTGCGCACCCTCAGCCAGTACATCAATCCCTCACTCCTCAACCCTGATCCGGGGGATGCGGTAACCTTCGACCTCACCTATGAGAACATAGGGTTCTCCAATATCGGCGATCAGATGAGCCTGAAGATGCTGGTGAACGAAGTGCCGTTCTATACTGCAACACCGGTAATGGGACTTGTGGCCGGGGATGATACCACAGTTACTGTCCCCACACCCTGGATCGCCCCGGGAGTGCCGGGAGTTTATGTGGTTCGCTCGATCATTGACAGCGAAGACGATGTGGTGGAGTCGAACGAACTGAACAATGAGGCCACCCGGGCTATCATCGTAGGTGATGCCCCCAACCTGATGTTCCGCCATCTGCTCCCGAACGATCCTGCTCCCCAGGCTGGGCAGCCCCTGGTGGTCGACGCACGGATTATCAACGACGGTGATGAGAGTGCCACGGCCGAAGTGCATCTCTATTATATAGACAACGCCAATGCCGAACAGTTCATCGGCAGCACCCCCATCACGGTTACGGCCGGCGACAGCGTGGATATCAGCATCATCTGGACGGCGGTACTTGACCCGGTCACCACCCTGGTAGGGCGTATCCTCAATGCTTCGCCCCAGGAGTCGAACAGTCTCGATAATGAGGCCACGGCATCGCTCGGCGGCCTGCAGTTGGATGTTGTATCCACTCCCGCCTGCCACGGGGACAGCAGCGGTACCCTCAGCGTCAGCGTGATGGGGGGGGATGCGCCTTACACCTTTGAATGGAGCCATGGCGCCGTGGGCGACAGCATCACTGGGCCAGCGGGATCCTACTATCTGACCGTAAGAGACCAGCAGGGACGGGAGTCCTCAGCCAATCCGGTAATCGCCGAGGAGGATGGGGTATGGTACTACCGCGACAATGACGGAGACGGGTTTGGTGATGCCGCATTCCCCATAGTCCTGTGCGAGCCCCTCCCGGGCTATGTGACCGACAGCAGCGACTGCAATGATGCGGATTCCCTGGTCAATCCCGGGGCTCAGGAAATCTGCGGAAACGGATGGGATGACAACTGCAACGGACAGGTCGATGAGGCCGTTTGCTTCGGTTGTTTCAATGGTCTGTACTTCAATGCTTCCATTGCAGGAGATACGGCATACTGCGAAGGGGATACCGTTCGCTTGCAGGCGGTCGCCGATACCGGCACAGGGTTCATTTATTCCTGGACCCCTGTTCCTGGCCTGGCTACCTCCACAGATTCCTTCGCCTCGGTCCTGTCTCCCGGTAGCCATGACGTACGCCTGGTGGCCTACAGCCCCGATGGCTGTTATGATACCGCATTGGCCATGGTTCACGTACATGCCCTTCCTGTGCCAGGCATCAGCGGCCCGGCCTATGTGATCCTGGGCGACACCGCCGTACTTGCTGCTTCTGGCCCGGCCATGCAACCGACCTATCTCTGGAGTACCGGGGATACCGCATCTTCCATCCAGGTCTCACCGACAGCGGATGTGTTGTATACCCTGACACTGACGGATGCTTCCTCTGGCTGCAGGGCGGTAGTCTCCCATGCGCTGGAGGTCAGGGTTAGGACGCACCTGGACCTGCGTGTGTTTCTGCAGGGGGCACTCAGCGGGGGCTCGGGCATGAGCACCACCCTGAATACCCTGGGGCTGATACCCCTGGCTCAACCCTACCATGGCGCACCATGGAATTATGCCGGGTCGGAGGTGATGGGGGCCGTGCCTGCCAACATGACGGACTGGGTGCTGGTGGAGCTGCGCAGTGCAGCGTCCACAGTGGCCGCTCGTCAAGCCGCCTGGGTAGCCGCCGATGGACAGGTAAGCAGCACCGACGGCACCTCAGGAATCACTTTTGAAGTGCCTGCAGGCCTGTATTATATCGCCATCAAGCACCGGAATCACATGCCGGTGATGAGTGCTTCTGCCATGACCCTTTCCGATACCTTGCGCTATGACTTCACGGATACCACGAACTATCCTGTCTACGGACGTTGTGTGGTGCGCAGCGGTGCTGGTTTGGTGAGCATGATCGTTGGCGATATCAATCATGACAATGGATTGAAATACAGTGGTCCCCTGAATGACCGCAGCTTTGTACAGGCCCGCATCAATGCCCTGGTCCCAGGGGCTACCTTAACCTCTACACTCAACGGATACTTCAGGGAGGACCTGAATATGAACGGGGTGGTCAAGTATAGCGGGCCACAGAATGATCCCAGCCAGATTCAGCAGAACCTTCTGATTCTGACGTCGCCCCCCCTGCTGAATTCCATCTTCACACATCCCGTGCCACAGGCCAACTGATGCGTAATGTGCATTAACGCAGGAGGCAGCATTCTTTGGGGATGCTGCCTCCTTTCGTTCTAACCGGACGGGAGATCTCCCAGGGTTAGGGATCTTAGTGCAGGTACTTGCGGTATTCCTCCTGCAGGTCGAAATAGCGCTGATACCTCGCCTGGTCGGGCCCCAGCTCTTTGACTTCCCGGTCGTTGACCATGATCGTTACCTTTTCTCCCGCGATGGAGGAGAAATAGATCACTGTCGATCGGCCATCCTCTTCCATGAAGAGCTTGACCAGATGGGGCTTCTCCTTGTCATTCAATACTGTATGACAAACAGGGCAGTAAAAGGTATAATCTTCTCCTTCTTTTACCGTGAAGCTTGAATGGGTGGTGACGGAATAGTTACCCGGTTCTGCATTGAGAAGTACCAGGCCTTTGTCGTTCCAGCGGTTCTTGAGGGAAAGAACGAGGTACTCTCCGATCCGGAGCTGCGAGCGGCAAACGGTACAGTAGATGTTCCTTTCCATGGCGGGAGGTATTGGTTGAAGGGAAGGTGCAGTTCCAGTCAACGTGAGTCGCTGTAGCAATGAACATCACTTTCCCTTCGCTAAATATAGCGATTTCTGACTGTGAAATCAATAGGAGGGAATAGCAAGGGCCTGGGTCAAGGGAGGATTGGTTCTAAGCGTCCTTCCTACGCCCCTTCTTTACGTAGCCTTTTGGATTCTCTGCGTTATCTTCAGGGATTGCGAGTTTGACCCTGACTCCCTCGGCCTTGCGGAAAGCCTTCAGTATCTCCTGTTCGAATGCTGAGCCTACTTCGAAGAAGGAGAATTTCTGGCCTATATCTATTCTGCCGATCGGAATGTCCCGTCTCCCGGTGAAGTCATTGATCATGCCAATCACCCATTGGGGTGTCAGTCGCTGGGTGCGACCCATATTGATGAAGAAGCGGCTGAACCCTTGTTCCGCCCCGTATCCTTCCCCTTTGCGGCGGGTGCGTTCCCGCGGGGTGAATTCCCGTGCCTCCTGTCTTTGCCGTTCAGAAGGGTTCAGGTCTTCGGCGTCACGGTAATACTCGAGGAAGCGGTTGAACTCGACAGATACAAAACGACGGATGAGCTCTTCGCGGCTCATCCATTCGAGTTTTTTATAGACTTGAGGAAGATAGGATTCGACCTGGTGCTCATCGACCTCCACCTGTTCCATTTTGTCGATGAGGTTGAAGAGCTGCTTTTCGCAGATCTCGCGTCCCCCGGGAACCAGCTTGCGTTCAAACTTTTTGCCCAGCTTTTTCTCGACCAGCTGCAGTTTGGCGCTCTCGCGGGTGTGGATGATGGCGATGGAAGTCCCTGGCTTGCCGGCACGTCCGGTGCGGCCGCTGCGGTGTATGTAAATCTCGGGTTCGTCCGGGAGGTTATAATGGATGACATGGGTGAGGTCATCCACGTCCAGGCCGCGGGCCGCGACATCGGTGGCTACCAGCAGCTGTATGTTTCCTGTCCGGAAACGGTTCATGACATAGTCGCGCTGGGCCTGGCTGAGGTCCCCGTGGAGGGCATCGGCATTGTATCCATCCTTCATCAGTTTGTCGGCCACCTCCTTGGTTTCGGCTCGGGTCCGGCAAAAAACGAGGCCGTAGATTTTTGGGTGCAGGTCGGCGATGCGTTTTAGTGCTTCATAGCGGTCCTTGGCATGGACCATATAATACTGATGGTTGACCTTATCGGCTCCGGCATTGCGCTGGCCAACGGCGATCTCCCGGGGTTCCCTCATGTACTGCCGGGTGATGCTCAGGATCTCCCGGGGCATGGTGGCGGAGAAAAGCAGGGTCTGCTTTTCTTCAGGCGTGGAGGAGAGTATGGCGTCCAGTTCTTCCTTGAAGCCCATGTTAAGCATCTCATCGGCCTCGTCCAGCACAAGCCATCGCAGTTCGGAGAGGTTGAGCACCCTGCGGCTGATCAGGTCGAGGACCCGTCCGGGGGTGCCTGCCACCAGATGTACGCCTCCTTTGAGCTGTTTCATCTGGGCTACGATGTTCGCGCCGCCGTATACGGCAAGTACTTTGAGCCCGGGGGTGTAGCGGGCATAGGATTCAATATCAGTAGCGATCTGTACCGCCAGCTCCCTTGTAGGGCTAAGGATGAGCCCCTGTACTGCGCGGAAAGAGGTATCGGTGTTCTGCACCAGGGGAAGCCCGAAGGCTGCGGTCTTGCCGGTACCGGTCTGGGCCAGGCCGATCATATCTCCCCCGCCCTGCAGCAGTTCGGGGACGACCTCGATCTGGATGGGGGTAGGGGTCTTGTACCCCAGTTCTTCAATAGCACGCATGATCTCGGGGCGCAGCCCCATCAATTCAAAACCTGACATAAGCATTCCTGTTGATCCGGGACACTTGTACAGGGTATATCGCCGGAAGGGTGAAAAAATAATTGATTGCCTTTGAGTTAAGGCGGTGCAAAGATAGAAAAAAAGTGGCTGGTGGCAGGTCTGCCTGCAGCAGACAGTGGCTAGTGGCGGGTCTGCCCATGGCAGACAGTGGCTAGTGGCTAGTGTGAAGATTGAAGATGAAGATGCCTGAATAAGGTTGACCGTTTTAAACCATTGTTATGGCTATTCGAGACTTTTTTATTATCATACCACAACATATTGATTATCAGATATCAGATATCAGATATCAGATATCAGATATCAGATATCCTACTCACCCCACCGCCTTCTGCAATGCATCCTGTGCCGCATCGCGCCCCTGCCATTGCCCGGCATGTTTCCCGTTCAGCTGGTCTCTTTTCAGGGGCACAGGCTCGCCGTCGTAGCGGGGATCGCCATGGACGGCCATTTTCTCCATGCGGTCCACTTCCAGGCTGGGGAATCCGAACTCCTCCACGATGCGGCCTTTGAGTGCGTACACCCCCTGGCCGCGAAAAGGGTTGTTTTTCAGGCTGGGAGGGAAGTGGACGCTATCGAAGAAGTTCCCTTCCACATCCAGGAAGGTGCCGAAGTTCATGATCTCACCCTTCACCGTGCGCACATATTTGATGGTGACCAGGTGCCCCAGCATGCGTACCTCCCTTCCGGCATGTTCCGGCATCTGCCGTGCCATTACATCGCCCCTCCACTTCAGCTTCAGCATATCGAAGGGGCTCATGGTCACCGTGAAGCCGAAGATCTCCATCTCATCGTAGGCATTTTCCATGGGGCTGAGCTCGAGCTCGGGCAGGACGAACTGACGGCCGGGCGACTGAAAGAGCGGGCGGGGCGGGGCTTCGCGACGGCCCTTGCCCATGAGCATATGCGCCTGCCACAGCAGGGCCTTGCGCGACTCCCCGGTGAAGCGGAAGGCGCTGGCGCGGATGAGCAGCAGCAGTTGCTCGGGGGCGGGTTGCACCCGCTGCACGAAGTCTTCCAGGTCCCGGTAATCCCCCTGCCTCTCCCTCTCTTCCCCGATGCGGCGCGCCAGGCTGTCTTCCAGGCCTTTCATGTGAATGAACCCCAGCCAGATGACGGTGCCGGAGATGCGGGTGGTGTAGCGGCTGTGGTTCACCGAGGGCAGCTCGATGACGGCCCCGCAGCGCTTCGCCTCGTTGAGGTAGACCCAGGTGGGGAAGAAGCCCCCGAAGTTGTTGATCACCGCCACCATGAATTCCAGGGGATAATGGGCCTTGAGGTAGAGGCTCTGGAAGCTCTCCACAGCATAGGAGGCGGAATGGGCCTTGGAGAAGGAGTAGCCCGCGAACGACTCGATCTGGCGCCACACTTCCCGCGTCACCTCTTCAGAATATCCGGATTCCCTGCAGTTGCTGAAGAACTTGTCGACGATCTTCTGGAACTCCACCCGGGAACGGTATTTGCCGCTCATGGCGCGTCGCAGCACGTCGGCATCGGCCAGGTCGAGCCCGGCAAAGTGGTGGCACACCTTCAGCACATCTTCCTGGTACACCATCACGCCATAGGTTTCCTTCAGCTGCTCCTCCATGATGGGGTGCAGGTATTTGAAACTTCCGGGATGATGGAAGCGGTGGATGTATTCCTTCATCATGCCCGAGCGGGCCACGCCGGGCCGTATGATGGAGCTGGCGGCCACCAGGGTGAGGTAGTCGTCGCACTTCAGCTTCTTCAGGAGTCCGCGCATGGCGGGGCTCTCGATATAGAAGCACCCGTTGGTCTCCCCTTCGCGCAGTTGGCGGCGTGAGGTCGGATCTTCCTTGAACTTACGCACCTGGTGCACGTCCACGGTAATGCCCCGGTTCTCCCGGATGATGTCGGCCGCTTCGCGGATATGGCCTATGCCGCGCTGGCTCAGGATGTCGAGCTTCTCGAAGCCGATGTCCTCGGCCACGTACATGTCCCATTGGGTGGTGGGAAAGCCCTTGGGTGGCAGGTCGAGGGCGGTGTAATACGTAATGGGCTCTTCGGAGATCAGCACCCCTCCGGCGTGGATACTGCGGAGGTTGGGGAAATTGGCCATCCTGCGGCCCACGCTCAGAATATGCCGTATGATGTCATCGTGGTAACGGGTGTTGTCGGGCTCCTCCACTAGGCGGTCGATGTCGCCCTTGGGGAGTCCGTAAACCTTGCCCAGTTCCCGCAGTATTGATTTGCCCTTGAAGGTGGACATGGCTCCGAGCAGGGCGGTGTGTTCCCGGCCATAGCGGCGGAAGATGTATTGGTGTACCTCGTCCCGGTCCTTCCAGGAATAGTCGATGTCGAAATCCGGGGGGCTCGATCGCCGGGGATTGATGAAACGCTCGAAGTAAAGGTCGAGTTCAACGGGGTCAACGTCGGTGATCTTCAGGCAGTAAGCCGCGATGCTATTGGCCCCGCTGCCCCGTCCTACATGATAGAAGCCCCGGGAGAGGGAGTAGCGGATGATGTCCCAGGTGATGAGGAAATAGGAAGAAAAGCCGAGTTTGTCGATCACATCCAGCTCATGGCGTACCCGCTCGGCCACCCGGGGCGCCTCCTTGCCGTAGCGGTACTGCATGCCGTCGCCCACCAGCTTTTCCAGCAGGAGGCGGTCGTCGTAACGGCTGGCGGTATAGGTCTTCTTGTTCTTGACACTGTCGAAGTTGAAACTGAAATGGCAGTTCTCTGCGATATGGCGGTTGTTTTCCGCCAGGCCGGGGTAGGGCAGGAAGGCCTGGAGCACGGCTTCTTCGGTAGTGAAGCGCTCGTCGGGCGCAGCCGTTTCGAGGGGGTCGAGCTTGCTGAGCAGGCTGTTGGTGCCGATGGCGCGCAGGTTGCGGTGGAGGCTGAGCTCCGTGGGGTCGGCGAAGGTGACGGGCTGAAAGATAATCCCCCGGGGAATGTGCTCGCGTAAAGGATGGCTGATTAGCCGGGTGGCCTCCGATGGGCGGATGGCCACGAACTCGTTGGGGGCAAGGCAGCGGGCCGGCACCTGGCCCGGGGGGTAGATCAGGAAGCAGTGGGAGAGCTCCTCGGGTTCGGCCGTGAGGGGGGACCCTTCGATGTTGTGGCGGCTGAGCAGGGTGTGCAGCTGACGCAGGCCTTCGGCGTTGCGTGCGATGCCGGTGAACAGGTGGCGGGCCCCGCTGCGGAACTCCAGCCCGGCGATGGCCTCCACGCCTTCCTTGCGGCAGGCCTTCACGAAGTCGAACAACCCGCTGGTATTGTTGATGTCGGTGAGCACCAGCTTGCGGATGCCCCGGCGTGCGGCCCCGGCCGCGAGCTCCTCCGGGGAAAGCACCCCGTAGCGGAGACTGTAAAAGGATTTGGCGAAGAAAAACATTGTGATGGTTGATGGTTGATGGTTCATTTTTTATTTTCCACTGACACTAGCCACTAGCCACTAGCCACTAGCCACTAGCCACTATTAAGGGCGACCGCCCTTCGGACGGCTTCCTCTCCGAAGCGCCGGCGCATCTTGTCCATGGCCTGATAAAGGCGGATCATCTCAGGGGTGTCCTCGAAGAGGTCGATCTGCTGCACCCCGTGTACCAGGTGGCTGAGGCGCACGCCCACCAGACGAAGGCGCATGCGGCGCTGGTAGAGCTGCCCGAAGAGCTGGTGAACCACCGGCCCCAGCACATGGTCGAAGGCGGTGTAGGGTACCCGCAGCTGCCGGCTGTGGGTGTCGAAGTTGGCATAACGGATCTTTACGGTAACGCAGGAAGTGAGCTTCTCCTCGTTGCGGAGCTGGTAGCACAGCCTTTCCACCATCCCGCTGAGGACCTCCCGCATCTGCACGATGTCGGTGCTGTCCTCCCCAAAAGTGGTCTCGTGGCTGATGGACTTCCGCTCGCTGTACTGCTCCACCGGCGTGGAATCGATACCCTGGGCCTTCTTCCAGATCACCAGGCCGTTGCTGCCCAGCACCCGTTCCATCATCTCGGGGGGCACCTGCCGCAGGGTGCCGATGGTGGCAATGCCCATCGACCGCAACAGGTGGTAGGTCTTTTCCCCTATCATGGGCACCTTGCGGATCGACAGCGGGTCCAGGAAGGGGGAAACCCGCGGAGGCTCCACCTGCAGCTCCCCGTTGGGCTTGGCCTCGCCCGTGGCGATTTTGGCCACGGTCTTGTTCACCGAAAGCCCGAAAGAGATCGGCAGCCCCGTCTCGCGTATGATGGTGCGCCTCAGCTCCTGCGTCCACTGCAGACTGCCGAAGAAACGGTCCATCCCCGTGATGTCCAGGTAGTGCTCGTCCACCGAAGCCTTCTCGTACACCGGCGCCCGCTCGGCGATGATCTGGGTCACGGTGTCCGACTCCCTCGAGTACAGCTCCATATCGCCCCGGATGTAGGCGGCATCCGGACACAGATAACGCGCCATCTTCATCGGCATGGCCGAACGCACCCCGAAACGCCTCGCCTCGTAACTGCAGCTGGCTACCACCCCGCGGTCCGATAAGCCCCCGATGATCACCGGGCGACCATTCAGCCCCGGGTTGCGCAAACGCTCTACCGATACAAAAAAAGTGTCGAGGTCGAAATGAACGATATGACGGAGGAGAGAGGACATGCGATGGTTGATGGTTGTTCTATGTTCTATGTTCTATGTTCTATGTTCTATGTTCTATGTTCTATGTTCTCCGGTCCCTGAGCAGGATGGCGCAGCCATCCGTGTCGAAGGGTGGTCTATGTTGTATGTTGTATGTCCGCTTCTCCTCATCCTCATCCTCCTTCTGAAATCAGCATTCGTTGATATTCGATATTCTTTCCCGCCTTCCTTGCTTTCTCATTACCTTTTATCATACCTTTGATTAGAAAATAATCAATGAACTGACGATAATATAATCATTATTCTTATGGACAAGCAAGCGGAAAATTATTTTTCTTCCAACCTGAAGCTCCTCAGGAAGCGCCGCAAGCGCACCCAGGACGATATCGCCCATGCCCTGGGCATGAAACGCTCCACCTACAGTGGCTACGAGAATGCGATCGCCCAGCCGGGCATGGAAGCCCTGGTGCAGTTCTCCGGATATTTCGGCATCGCCATCGACACATTAATTAAAGTAGACCTCGCCCGGCTCGGGGAACGGGAGCTCAGTCAGCTCGAAAGGGGATACGATGTGCACATCAACGGGTCGAACCTTCGGGTGCTGGCAACTACAGTGAGTGCTGACAACGAGGACAACATCGAACTGGTGCCCGATAAGGCCCAGGCAGGCTACCGCAAGGGCTTTGCCGATCCGGAGTTCATCCAGGTGCTGCCGACCTTCCGGTTGCCCTTCCTTTCGCGCCAGAAAAAGTACCGCACCTTCCAGATCAGCGGGGATTCCATGTTGCCTATCCCCGATGGCGCCTGGGTGACCGGGGAGTACGTCGAGGACTGGAACCATATCCGGGACCGCCATGCCTATATCGTACTTACCTCCGACGATGGCATCGTGTTCAAGGTGGCAGAGAACCGCATACGCGAAGACGGCTGCCTGGTTCTGTACTCGCTCAATCCCCTGTACGAGCCTTTTGAAGTGCCGGTAAAGGATATCCGGGAAGTCTGGCGCTTCGTGCACTACATCAGCAGCGAAATGCCCGCAGGCAACGTGCCCCGCGACGAGATCGGTCAGGCCGTGGCCGAACTGCGCCGCGACCTGAGCCTCATCCGCTCCCGCATCCTCAAACTGGAGCTCTGACCACGCCATATTCCAGGTTCGGAGACTGCATGATATTTGGCAATTCCTTACTGGTCGCTTGTTTATAATAAAGCTTGGAATGGTTCTAAATAAGACATATCTTTGATAATCATAAACCAAACTCACATGAAAACCCGCGCCCTGGTCTTCTTACTACTCTCTTTATTATTGTTCGCCGGTTGCGATGATGAACAGCTGGACCTCCAGACCAACCTGGAGACCGCCACCGAGTATGTCATAGGGGAGGTAGCCTACCTTGACATCTTCGATTATGTGGATAAAGCCCTGCAGGACTCCCTGCTGAACACCCAGGGCTATGCCCTAATCGACAGCGCTATGGTCACCCTGGGTGCCGGCGGGCTTAGCGCCAACCTCGACTTTGGAAGCGGGGTGCAGTGCCCCGACGGTAAATACCGCTCCGGAAGCATCAGCGTTCTCCTAACTGCGCCCTATATTCAGGATACCACCAGTCTCATTCTCAGCCTGAACAGCTATTCCGTGGACAATCGGACCTTCCTGGGATCGATCGGAATAGACAAAGACTTCACCGGAATAAACAAGGACATGGTGATCGAAGTGGCCGGCGGCTCCTTCTCCGATTCCCTCGGGAATACCTCCACCTGGCAGTCGGTACACACACTGCGCTGGTCGGCAGGAACAAACACCCCTGGAGATATGTCTGATGATACTTATAATGTGCTTAGCGGGAGTTCTGCCAGCGGAACGGCATACAACGGCCAGGCATTTTCAGCCAGCATTACTGCCGACCTCCTGGTGGCCCGCCCCTGTGCATACATCAGCCAGGGCATCCTTGCCCTCAGCCTGCCCGGTGCCCTGGTGGAAACAGGTACCATTGACTTCGGTACCGGGGAATGCGATAACAAGGTCACCTTCGAGTTCGGGGGCTCCTCTTTTCCATATTACCTCGACTGAACCAAGTCATTCCCAACCTGACGCTGACCCGAACCCATGAAACGACACCTCCTGCTGGGGTCGAGCCTGGTCCTGCTCCTCCTGCTATCCTCCTGCATGAAGGACTACGAGTTCGATAAACTCAAGCTGGCCGACTGGAACCCCCAAATGGCCGCCCCGCTCGTATCCAGCACCCTTACCATGGATGACCTCCTGGAGAATTCGGAGGGTTACATCTTCGAGAATCCCTCCAACGGCTTGATCTACCTGGTTTACGACAGCAAAGTCAGTACCGGGGTAATCGACGACTATCTCATTGTCCCCGACCAGTTTCTGAACACCGAAGAGACCTTCATGATGCCCCCCTTGCTGCCGGGCGATTCCTTCGTGCTGGTTTTTAGCCATCCCTATGAAATGAACCTGCCGGGCGGGGAGCGCCTCGACAGCCTGCGGATGGACGGACTATTCAACCTGCAGGTGCAGTCCGGCATCACCCATAGCGGAAGAATAGAGGTAGAACTCCCCTTCCTGCTCCGGAATGGGAAACCTGTGACACTGACCCTGGACCATAATTATACCGGGTCCCTTCCCGTACTCATTAATCAGCAGATCGACCTCAGCGAATGTGTCCTGGTGACCGCAACCCAGGGGAGTACATCCAATGTCCTGGAACCGAAATACAAAATTGTGCTTTATGGAGATAACAATACCGGGATTGGTCCATTCACGATCAATATGGGCGAGAGCCTGACTGATATCGACTTCACCAGCGCCTTCGGTCAGTTGGGTAACAGGGAGGAAGAGCTGAGCGATACCCTGCTGATCGATGCCTTCAGTCAGGTCGACTTCGGCAACGTGGCTATTGATAGCGTGATTCTCCGACTGCTGGTACGCAACTCCTTCGGGCTCCCTGTCCTTATTGTGCCCCAGGCGATATGGGGCTACAGCCCGGCCAGTTTCCCTTACAAATTCTATGTGGATGACCTGGCTACCCAATACAACATCGCCGCGCCGGTCCTGGCCGGGATCGGGCAGTTTGCCGAAACAAGGCATACCATCCGCAGCGCCAGCCTGGCCTCAGTGCTCAACCAGTCGCCGCGTAAGCTCTATTACCATTTCGTCGGACAAATCAACCCCCCGCCATCCACAGGCTATAATTTCATACTGGATACCAGTCGTGTGGACCTCGACGTTCAGGTGGAGATCCCCTTGTCGGGAAGGGTAGGGGGCCTCGTGCTTCATGATACCGTTGACTTTTCCATGGAAGATGTGGAGGAGCTGCAGAGCGCAGGCTTCCGGGTGCATATCGAGAACAACTTCCCCCTGGAAGCCGAATTCCAGGCCTATATGCTGGATGAAAGCGGTTTGGTGGTGGACTCCCTGTTCTCCGGGTATTCCCTGGTGATCGCCTCAGGGACCCTGGGTCCGACCCCTGAGCTGAGGATACTGTCGCCGGGAACACGGACCACCGATGTCCTGTTTTCCGGCACCCGCCGGGATCATCTGCTCCAAACCAGCAAGCTCGTGCTGAAAGGGCGCTTGAAAACAACCGGTGGAAACCGTGTCAAGGTGTATGGAGATGCCTGGCTGAAAGTGAGGATAGGCGCCAATGCCGCGCTGAATATTAGTATCGACGATTGATGGAGGGCGCCATGATGAAGAACCTGCTAACCTTTTTAATTCTGCTGTGCCTGAGCGCAATGCTCCGAAGCCAGTCGAGTTATCTGCTGCACCACATGCCCTGGGTACCCCAGTCAATGCATTCCAATCCGGCCGTACGCCCTGAGTTCAAGGGCTATGTTGGCTTCCCTGCCCTCTCGGGACTCTACTTCGAATACAACCATGGACTGGCCCTGGATGATGTATTCCAGAAGGACGGCGACAGCCTGTTGTTCGACCCCGGCTTCATGATCTCCAACCTGAAGGAACACAACCGCCTGGACCTGGCCCTGGACGAGGAGCTGTTCTCGTTTGGTTTCTCCCTCCGTAATGATATCTTCCTGCATTTCTCTGCTACAGAGAAGTTTCGGACCCGCTTCGCCTATCCCCGGAATCTGCTGGAGTTCCTCTGGAAAGGCAATGGGGCCTTCCTTGGCGAGGAGCGAGACCTGAGCGGCCTGGGGATTGAGGCCCTGTCGTATTCCGAACTGGCCGCGGGTGTGTCCTTCCCTTTCGGACGGGACCTTGTTTTTGGCGGAAGGCTGAAATACCTCGCCGGCAGGGCCTATGCCTCGGCGGAAGCCAATGCCTTCAGTATATACACCGACCCCCAGGACTACAGTATCAGGGTGAGCAGCGGAATGGAATCGTATTCCGCCGGTGCCGACATCCTCATCGGGGATGAGTTCGATGCCAATCTGGAGCCCCCTGTATTCGGCAGTGCCAATATGGGCCTGGCCGTCGACCTGGCCGCCTGCTGGGCACTGGATAGCCTGATCACCGTCTCGGCCGGGCTTACCGATCTGGGTTACATTCGTTGGGAGACCCATGCCCGGCGGCATTATGTCAAGGAAGGTTCCTACGAATTCAGCGGGTTGGAACTCGGCGATATGTTTGGGGATACGGATGGCGCCTTCGATGAACAATTGCAGGATATCGCCGATACCCTGGAGCAGATCTTTGACCTGCAGGAAGAGAATGGAGCCTTTACACGGATGATGCGGCCCGGGATGTTCGTTTCCGGAGAATATCGGCTGGGAAGCAAAACCATCGCCGGGGGCCTTATCCGGGCGGAAATGTTCAACAGTGCCCTTCAGCCCTCTGCCAGCCTCTCATTGCACCACCGTTTGGGCAAGGTGATGTCGGTATCCGCAAACTACACCTATAAGAACCACGCGTTCTCCAACATAGGTGCAGGAGTGGTGTTCAAGTTTGGTCCCGTTCAGTTGTATATGCTCAGCGATAATATCCTGGGGCCCATGGTTCCGGGACAGCTGCGTATGGTCAACTTCCAGCTCGGGCTGAACTTCCGCTTCGGAAAATACCAGCCGGTTGTTGCTGCAGAGGAATCCCCTGCGGAAGCCGTTCCTGCGACACCGGTAGTGGAACCCTGAGTTCAATGCTCAGTGCTCATTGTCAATGAACAATGAGTCAATGACTTGCGTCAATAGATTTCTGGCTCAATGCACGCTTTTCTTCTGCATCCATCGGCCCGGCGATCGCTGAGCTGCACTGCGCGTGCAGTGGACCGGATCCCGGGGTCTCGCTGCGCTCGTCCCCCGCATCTTTTATTTTTGGGATTATGCGAGCAAGCTCGCTAATCCCAAAAATAAAAGATCCCGGCACTTCTCGTGCCGGGATCCGATCATCAAGTGATCCCGCCGGGATTCGAACCCGGGACCCATTGCTTAAAAGGCAATTGCTCTACCTGCTGAGCTACGGAATCCTGATTGGGGCTGCAAAGATAGGATATCAGCTCGGTATTGCCAAATGAAGGCTGCTCAGGCCGGGAAGGAAATTCCCGGGGACAAGCGCATCACCATACGTTATTTTCTTATTTTGGTCAGATCAAGCCAGCAGGATGAAAGGACGGACCATAATCATCACCGGGGCGAGCTCGGGCATCGGAAAGGCACTGTCCATGGAACTGGGTGCCGCCGGGGCCCGGGTGGTCATGGGAGCGCGCCAGGCCGAGGGCCTAAGGGCCATGCAGGAGACGTTTGCAGCCCATGGCTGGGAAGGCCTCACCCTGCAGACCGACGTCAGCGTGGAGACGGACTGTCAGCGATTGGTGCAGGCTGCGGTGGAAGCCTACGGCGGTGTCGATGTGCTCATCAACAATGCCGGCATCTCCATGCGGGCCCTGTTTGATGGGATCGACCTCAAGGTGCTGCGCCGGCTGATGGATGTGAACTACTGGGGTACGGTATACTGCAGTTACTACGCCCTGCCCCATCTGCTAAAGAGCAAGGGCAGCCTGGTCGGGATCTCTTCCATCGCAGGGTTCAAGGGACTGCCCGGGCGCACCGGGTACTCCTCGTCCAAGTTCGCCATGCATGGTTTTCTTGAAGTAGTGCGCATGGAGAACCGCCGGAATGGATTGCATGTGTTGCTGGCCTGTCCGGGCTTTACCGCCTCCAACATCCGCAATACCGCACTGGGCGCTGACGGGCAGGTCCAGGGGGAGTCGCCCCGCGATGAAGCCCGCATGATGAGCGCGGAAGAAGTGGCCCGGCATGTGATACGGGCCATAGAAATGCGCAAGCGGACCCTGGTGCTGACTACCCAGGGGAAGTTTACAGTACTTATGAATAAATTCTTCCCGGCCTTCATGGATAAAATGGTATATAATCACATGGCCAAGGAGCCCGGGTCTCCCTTTCAATAATCCCAAAACCCACCCATATGAAACCTATGGTGATAGAAATTCGGCCGCTCGAAGGAATGCCCCCCCTGAAGTTTGGAGCGACTACAGAGGCAGTGGCCAGGCTGCTGGGCGATCCACCTCAGACCGAACTGCTGGATGAAGATGATGAGTTCTTTACCCCAACGCTGATATGGCATTATCCTGACCATGGCATCAGCCTGTTCTTTGAAGGGGACGAACACCAGCTGACCAGCGTGGAATCCGATAACCAGGATACGCTGCTGTTTGGTCAGAAAGTCTTTTCCCTGACCAGGCAACAGCTTGAGGAGTTGCTGGCCGCCAATAGCTTTCATGATGTGGAGCAGGAGACGGAAGCCTGGGGGGAAGAGCGGATGTCGTTCAACGACGCGCTCATCGATTTCTATTTCGAAAGTGAGAAACTGAGTACAGTAGACTGGGGTATTATTCCTGAATAAGCTTGCGTCGTCTGCGCTCCAGGGGATGATGGCTGAGTATTTCATCCCTGAGGTAGGTGCGGTCCAAATGGGTGTATATCTCCGTTGTAGTAATGGAGGCATGCCCCAGCATGGCCTGCACGGCACGCAGGTCGGCACCCCCTTCCACCAGGTGGGTGGCGAAGGAATGGCGCAGCGTATGAGGGCCCAGGGTGGAGGGCAGTCCGCAGTCCGCCGCCGCAGCCTTCACCATTTTAAACACGCTCACCCGGGATATCCCCTTGCCGGAACGGTTGAGGAAAAGCAGATCTGAAGCGCTGCGCTGCTGAGGGTAAGAGGGCCTTGTACCCTCAAGGTAAAGGCTCACCTGGCGCACGGCACTGCGCCCCACGGGCACCAGCCTTTCTTTGTTGCCCTTACCCCTGACCCTGATGAACCCCTCAGAGAAAAAGAGATCGCTGATCCTGAGTCCACAGGCTTCGCTCACCCGCAATCCGCATCCATACATCAGCTCCACCATCGCCCGGTTGCGCTGCCCTTCCGCTGTGCTCAGGTCGAAAATGTCCAGCATACGCCCTATCTCATCCTGTGTCATATAGGAAGGCAGCCTACGGCCCAGCCTGGGCCCATCCACCAGGTCGGCAGGGTTCTGCTGAATGATTCCTTCAAGGATGAGGTACCTGAAAAAAGCCCTCAGCCCGGAGAGCATGCGGGCCTGGGTGCTCGCTTCCATCCCCAGGGAACGGAGTGCACCCAGATAGGAACCCAACAACCCGGCATCGGCCTCAGCGGGAGAGATCTCGCGCCCCTCCGCCTCCAGAAAGCTTGCGAAGGAGCGGACATCATGCAGATAGGCCTGCAGCGTATGCCCGGCTACCGAGCGCTCCAGACGGAGGTAGTCGCGGAATCCCCTCAGGTATGTTTCCCAGATGGCCATGCGGGGATAAAGGTAAAAAACCCTGATTGTTTGGATAATAATTGAAGAAATACTAATTTTGCACACCCAAAAAGTGAGAAGATGGCAAAGAAGTCCAAAGACGCAAGGGTCCAGGTCATACTGGAATGCACCGAGCACAAGACCAGCGGGATGCCCGGAACGTCAAGGTACATCAGCACCAAGAACAAGAAAAATACGCCCGAAAGGCTGGAGCTGAAGAAGTACAACCCTATCCTCAAGAAAGTTACTGTTCACCGCGAGATCAAATAATCAGGAATCATGGCAAAGAAAGTAGTTGCAACACTGAAGACCACCTCGACCAAGGAATACGCCAAGGTCATCCGTATGGTGAAGTCGCCCAAGACTGGAGCCTATACCTTCAAAGAAGCCATCGTTCCCAACGATCAGGTCAAGGATTTTCTTAAGAAATAGCCCCCGCCCCCAAGGGCAGGTAAACAAAGGAAAGCTTTTTCTTTCGCGGGAAAAGGCTTTTTTTGTACCTACACTCATCAATACGCTGTATGGGCATATTCTCCATCTTCAGTAAAGAGAAAAAGGAAGATCTGGACCAGGGCCTGAGCCGGTCCAGGGAAAACCTGGTCTCAAGGCTGTCCAGGGCATTGGTTGGCCGCTCCACCATCGACGACGATTTCCTTGACGAACTCGAAGAGATATTGGTGACCTCCGATGTTGGGGTCGGAACCACCCTCCGGATTATCGAGCGCCTCCAGCAAAGGGTGAGCCGCGACAAATACCTGGGCTCCGGCGAATTGAACCGGATACTGAAAGAAGAGGTGGTGGCCCTGCTCGCCGAAAACGCTGATGGCCTCAGCGGGGACGATGACCAGCCCGCTCCCGGAGAACCCTATGTCATCATGGTCGTGGGGGTGAATGGGGTCGGAAAAACCACCACCATTGGCAAACTGGCCTACAAATTCCGCATGGCGGGAAAATCGGTGGTCCTGGGGGCCGCCGATACCTTCCGGGCAGCAGCGGTCGACCAGCTGGTCATCTGGTCGGAAAGGGCCGGGGTACCGGTGATCACCCAGGGCATGGGCGCCGACCCGGCATCCGTAGCCTTCGATACCCTCACCGCCGCAAGGAACCGTCAGGCCGACGTGGTCATCATCGATACCGCCGGCCGCCTACATAACAAGGTGGGACTGATGAATGAACTCTCCAAGATCCGCCGCGTTATGCAGAAGGTCGTCCCCACCGCACCCCATGAGGTCCTTCTGGTACTCGATGCCTCCACAGGCCAAAACGCCGTGGAACAGGCACGGCAGTTTACCGCCGCCACCGAGGTTAACGCCCTGGCCCTCACCAAACTCGACGGCACGGCCAAGGGTGGGGTGGTGATCGGGATCTCCGACGAGTTCAAGGTTCCTGTAAAATATATCGGCGTGGGAGAAAAGATCGGGGACCTTCAGGTCTTCGACCGTCAGAGCTTCGTCGATTCCCTCTTCTCATGACCCAGCCATCGGATGCCCATCCCAACGCCCGGACCATCAATGTGGTTACCCTGGGCTGTTCCAAAAATATCGTCGATTCCGAAAACCTCATGGGCGCCCTGCGCCGGGGTGGACTGCGTGTGGTACATGATGCGCCGGGCGATGGATTCGCCGGGGTGATCATCAATACCTGTGGGTTCATCCTGGATGCCAAGGACGAGTCCATCGAGAATATCCTTAACTATGCTCAGGCCCGCACCCAGGGCAGGATCGGCCGACTGGTGGTGATGGGTTGCCTGGCTCAGCGCTACCGCAAGGAACTCATGGAGGAGATACCCGAGGTGGATGCCGTGCTCGGAGTGGACCAACTGCAGGCGGTGGCTTCCCTCTTTCTCACTTCTACAGGCACCGTCACGTGGGAAGACCGGGTGCTGACCACCCCCGGGCATTATGCCTGGGTGAAGGTTTCCGAAGGCTGTGACCGGGAATGTTCCTTCTGCGCAATTCCCCTCATCCGCGGGAAGCACCGCTCACGCAGCATCGAGGAAATCGTGGCTGAGGTGCGGAGGCTAAAAGAACTTGGGGTGAAGGAAGCACTACTCATTGCCCAGGACCTCACCTGGTATGGCATGGACCGCTACGGAAGGAGAAAATTGCCCGAACTGCTCGAAACCCTGGTGGCCCAGGGGGCACCCGACTGGGTCCGCCTGCACTACGCCTATCCCGTGGCCTTTCCGATGGAAGTGCTGGAATTGATGCACCAGCACCCCCAGATCTGTAACTACCTGGACATGCCCCTCCAGCATATCTCCGACCGCATCCTCGCCAGCATGCGCCGGGGATTCAACGGATCGCAAACCCGCAAGTTGCTGGATGTGATCCGTGAGAAATACCCTGAGGTAGCCCTGCGAACCACCATGATCATAGGATACCCGGGGGAAACGGAGCAAGAATTCCATGAGCTCCTGCGATTCGTGGAAACCTACCGCTTTGAGCGACTGGGTGCGTTCCGCTATTCGCATGAGGAAGGTACCTCGGCCTACGCTCTGGTAGACGATGTTCCGGAAGAGCTGAAGGAAGAACGCCTTGCGGCCCTCATGGAGGTGCAGCGAGGCATTGCCCTGGAGCATAATACCGCGCTCATCGGTACACGGCTCAAGGTGCTGGTAGACCGCCAGGAGGACGAATATTGGGTGGGCAGGACCGAAGCCGATTCCCCCGAGGTGGACAATGAGGTGCTCATTACATCAGCACAGCCCCTGCTCATCGGATCTTTTATGGACGTTGACGTTACCGATGCGGCAGAACATGAATTGTTCGCCACACCGGTGGACATTCCTTCCTGATCCGGAAATCAATAGGGTATGGAGCCGATGCCCGGCAATTTTCTACCTTAGGACCATAAAACATACTTTCCATGATCAGGTATTTGCTGTCGCTTAGCATACTATTGCTCAGTACCCTGCTCCCTCAGGCCCAGATCCTGTTCCCACCCCAGGGGCAACCACAGAACCAAACGGATGCTCAGGGACTTCGCCAGGGCCTTTGGGAGGAAGAATATGAAGGGGGCAAGGAACGTGGGGTATACAAGGACAATCTCAGGGATGGGGTTTGGATGACCTATTACCCGGAAGGCTTCCTGCATTATATGTTCACCTATAAGAGCGGCAAGCTCGATGGGCTGCACCTAAGTATGGATCAGCGGGCCTATCTGGAAAAGGAAGCCTGGTTCAGCCAGGGAATGCTGCATGGGCGCGAGCGCATCTATACCTACGGCGGCCGCAGCCTCTCCGACATTATGTACGAGGAGGGAAAGATGCATGGGCTGGTGCTCAGGTTCTACGACCATAACGGAAATAAGCAGGAGGAGAGCATATATGATCGCGGGGTGAAGCACGGCCTCAGTATATGGTACAATACCGAGGGACAGAAGTTGGCGGAATACAACTATTCAAAGGGCCAGCTGGAAGGGATGCAGCGTACATTCTACCCCTCAGGCAATATCCGCTCCGAAGAGATGTATAAGGGCAATCTTTCTGAAGGTCCCTACAAGGAGTATTACGAGGATGGTCCGCTGAAGATTACCGGGACCTACCGCCAGGGAAAAAAGGAAGGAGAATGGAAGGAATTGGATCCGGGGGGTAAGCTCATCCATTCAGCAAAGTACAAGGCAGGCGATGTGATCTGACCCCTTTCTCAGTCCGGGAAATCTCAGATCGTCTTGAATTTTGTCAATTATTTGTTTTCCAGGGACGTACTTAGGCGGTCAAACACCCTACCCCAGTCCAGTCCTTTGCCCGAGCTGGCCGTACGGACGATCACGGTGCCGCTGGGCATATGGGCGTAGACGTATTGTCCCAGCACTCCTTTGGCAAACAGGCCCCCTTCAGGCGTCAACCGCCACCCCAGGCTGTAAGGATATCCCTGACTGTCCCGCGATCCCGTGTCAGCCCCGGTGATCTGCGCTATCCATTCTTCAGATAAGATCTGCCTATCCCCATAACGCCCCCCATGAACAAAGAGGTTGCCATAGCGGGCCAGGTCATGGGGCCGGACATTCAGGCAGCAGAAGAATTTGGGCACCCCATTCTCCCTGTCGGTGCTCCAGGTCGTTCCTTGCGGCATCCCTGCAGGGATCCAGAGCTTTTCTGCCAGGTAGGTATCCCATGAGGTCCTGGTGGCCCGTTCCAGCGCCATTCCCACCAGCTGTGTCGCCGCACTTTGGTATTCATACCGCCTGCCTGCACTGTCTTCCGACCTAAGCCTCAAAATATATCGGTCGAGCCTGCGCCCGTAATAATACCTGGCCATCGGACTGAAGGGGGTGAGATAGCGCTCCCTGAAGTTGAGTCCGGCCCTCATATCCAGCAGTTGCCTGAAGGTCACGGCCGAAAGGGAAGGATGGAGTTCCGGAAGATAGACGGACACCGGGGTATCCAGTGAAGGGATATCGCCTTCCTCCAGGGCAATGCCCACCATGGTGCTCACCACGGTCTTGGCGATAGAAAATGATGACGCCATGGTGCCCTCATCCTGTCCCTCAGCATACCATTCAAAAACAAGACTATCGTGGTGAAGGATAAGGAAGGAATTCGTCCGGGTGTGGATCAGGAGCTCCTCCAGGTCTTCATACCCTGTTTGCAGCCCTCCCGTTTCCGGCAGGGGTAACGTGGACCGGGGGAAGCCGGAAGGAGCCGGGTTGCCGGCGATGTGAAGGCATGGGAAGATGCGGTAATCCCCGGGCCCCGCAAGGTTACGCGTAAAGTATCTCGCTGTATGGCAAGAAGATAATAGTGTCAGGCTAAATAAAAGGATGAATATCCTGAACGAAGGATACTGGATTCGGGCCATAGCGGATGCTGGCAGGATTAGCCTTTGATCCGGTAATTGCTCTTGATGCGTAGGTTTTTGGGGTTTTCCTTCCCGTACTTCTTCAGGCTCTTCTTCATGTGCTTGCTCTGGTTGGCCGAAGCCGGAGTGGGGTAGGAGGTGGTTGCGCAGGAGGAAAGGAGCATCCCCGTGAACAGTATCAGTCCGCCAAGGATAATCTTCCTGTTCATCAGGATGTTGCATCTAAGAATGCGCGTGTTCTCGATCATGGGTGGTGCTCATCAATGACTCAACTAAATTAACTATTTTTCAACACCTTTCTCCTGATCTGCAACAGTCATGACGTGGTGCGGTGTCAATCGACAGCAATGGCCGCGGTAATCTCCCTGAGGCTCCGCTCCCAGTCTTCGCTGAGCGGATCGATCACCGTGATGCCAACACCGGCCTCCCTGGCTATGGTCCTGGCTTGCTCCTGGTTGAATTCCCTTTGAACGAGGATCGTTTTAATCCCTCCCTCCCGGATAAGGTCTATCACTTGCTGCAAGTGGGCCGGGCTGGGGTCCTTGCCCTCCTCCTCAATAGAGAGCTGCTCAAGTCCGTAATCCTTGGCATAGTATGAGAGTGCGGGGTGGAAGATCGCGAAGCGGCCCACCCCGGAGGCCTTGAGCTGCTCAGCAAACTGCAAATCCAGGCTGTCCAGGCGAGTGCTGAGCCGGGCAAAGCGCGACAGTATGCTGTCCTGCTGATCAGGAAAGAGTTGAAGCAGGGCATCACGGGTATTTGCCGCGATGATTTTCCCCTGGGTCACCGACATCCAGATGTGGGGATCGGTGCCCTCGCCCCCATGCTCATGGTGTTCCCCTTCATGATGATGTTCATGGCCCTGCATCAGGGAAATTCCTTGCGAGAGGTCGAATACTGGTTTATCGGGATAGCTCGAGCGGATTTTTTCCGCAAGGGATAGTTCAAAGCCGATATGGCCTATCCTGAGGTAGCCCAGCGACTGCTCCAGGTGGATTAGGTCTGCCGGACCCGGCTCAAAGGCATGCGGGGAGCTTCCGGGGGGCACCAGTACATATACGGGAACGGTATCAGGCAAGAGCTGGTGCACAAACCAGGCCTGGGGACCGATACTCACCAAGATGCCTTTTTTGTCTCCTTGCGTTTCCGGCCCCTGGGAACAGGACCAAAGTACTGCAAGCAAAACCAGGCCGATGATCGACTTTATCATTATTATTCTCATCTGCGAAATTTTACCCGAAGTTAGGGATCAGTTGGATCGGAAGCACGCGCTCCCTGGAATGATGCCCGCGTCCAGGGTGCGGAGCACCTCGCCCTGCCCGCTTAGCAGGTATGCCTTGCCCGCGGACTGGAAGTCCCCGGCATCGGTAACCAGGATGCGGTCGGCATGAGGATCGGCGCTGAGCTGATAGAAGTACCCATTGCCGGAATGCCAGGGCTGAGTGGGCAGTGAAGCATCCGTAACCCCCATTTTCCAGATGCTGCCCTGGTTCAGAAAGAATAGTTGCTGACCATCATGGCTTATACACAAACTGGACGGATAATCGCTTCCCTTTACAAAGGTGAATTGCTTCACGATGCTGAAGCTGCTCAGGTCGATCCCGTAAAGCGCAGGGGACTCCTCGTAAAGATACCCTCCACTGCACAGAACCCACAGCATCCCATCGCCATCCGAGGCCATGCTGTTGGGCTCTTTGCTTAGCAACAGCGAATCGGTGACCACCCCCTGAACCGGATCAATTTTCAGGATCAGATTGTTCGGTTTGTTTACATAGAATGATGACCATGCGGCCGCAAATACCTGTCCCCCATGAACATACAGGTGTTCCACTGCATGGACGGTTGGGATGCTCCCGCTGAGAGTCATGGTGCGGCGGTCGACGACATGGACTAAGCCCTGGCTGAGGTCACTCACCAGTAGCCGCCCCCCTTGGCTTACCATTTGCCGGGGTGAAGCGAGTCCGTCCACGCTTCCCAGGGATTTCATATCGCTCAGACGGACAAAGACCAACCGGCCCGAGCCATTCACACTGATGGCGGCGGTGTCACCGAAAAGGACCATACTCAGGGGCATATCCCCCAGGGCCTGGTCGTTTGCCGCACGGTAAACATCCTGGTACACTTTGTCACGGGAAGTGCTGAAGAAACTCAGCGAGCCATTCCCTCCGCCAAAAGTGCCTTCGTTGAGGATGAAAACGCCCTCGCCTCCGGGATAGCCGGAACTGGGTATGACGATTTCATCCGGGTCGTTGCTGCAGGAGGACAGGCTCAAGGAAGCAGTGAGCAGGAATATGAGAGCCATGGCTTTATGGCTTGTCGGCTGGTGTTCTTTCATGGGGGATCAATTGAAGCCTGAATCCACCTTCAACCCTCAGTCGGGGCATGGGGTACCAGGCAATGAGTTGATAATTGGTGTTGGTTATGTTATTGAATGTGAGATACAAATTTGCCCATGGATTTATGCGGTGGGAAGCAGTCAGGTCCATGGTGGCAAAGGCCGGCAGCCAACCGCTCAGGTCGGTGCGGGTGTACCTGCGGTCCTGCACCAGGGCCCTTAAGGAAAGGCTGCGTGCTTTATGCTCGTATTGGAGCATGCCTGAGAAAGCGTGCCTGGGGGTATAGGTGAGCTGGGGTCCGGGCTGCAACCTGCCGGATGCGGATTCCCCTGCCCGGGTAAATAGATAGCTCAGTTCAAGACCGATGCGGGCAAATGGTAACTTATGCTGGCCGCGGATCCTTGACTCCAACCCGGTGCTCACCACCCTCCCGAGGTTCAACGGGCTCCAATAGGGGCTGGCGCCTTCAGGCCTCCAGGCCACCCAGTTGCGGATCACATGATGGAAGAAGTGGATGTCCAGGCTGAGATTACGGTGATCCGTATTCCAACGGAGAGCAGCACCCGTCTCCGTCCGCAGCCCCTGTTCATCCGCGAGTCCAGGGTTCCCGCCCGGGTTCCAGTAAAGCTCATTGAACGTGGGTTGCCTGAGGGCCCGGGCAAAGCTTAAATATCCTTCATGCCTGCCCTTGTGGTCCATGTATCGAACTTCCATGGCGGGCAGCAGGTCCGCACGGTCCCGACGTACCAGCATACGGGCCTGCAGGAGGGCGGTAAGGTCCCGCGTGATATTTCCACGCAGGTGCTGGCTTAACAAGGCGCTTTGCCTGATATGGCGTTCCTGATAATTATCCGAACTGACCCATTCATGACGCAGCACTGCGTGGGTCTCTGCGCTCAGGGGTCCTTGCCCCTTCGTGGAGGCTGAAAGTGACAACTGCCCGGTCCAGGCCCTGGTAGTGCTGGCATCATGGTCCAGGATGTAGTAACGGTACACCTGGTGGTGCAGCCCTATCCCTGCATGCCAGTCCCATTGCCCTGACCTGCGATCGAGGCTCAGGCTGTGTGCCCCCTGCAACTCCCCGGACCGTTGTTCCCTCTCTACTGCATCACCGGAGATGGGCTCAGGGAGCTCACGTTGGCTGAGCACCAGCATGGAATGCCCCTTCAGCAGTGTGCCTCCCTGAAGGGTGCACCCCAGGTGCTGCTGAAGCCCAGCATGGATATAGGACGCAGATTTCCTTCTTCCCAGGCTATCCCCACCGTCGGCCTTGTGGGTGAGGTATGCGAAATCGTTGCGTGAGCGACGGACATAAGGCTGCAGGCGGTAGGCCAGCCTTTTCCCTCCGGCAGCCAGGTGGGCCGATGCGTTCAGGCTGCCAAAGCTCCCACCTGTCAGGTCCATATCTACCTTATGCTCACCGGAATCGGGGAGGCTGGACTGCAGCTGCAGCAGGGCTCCCGGAAGCACCGAAGGTGCCCCGTCCTGACCGATGCGCAGGATGTCGCCGGTCGCCAGCACCATCATGCTCAGATCGCTCATGCCCAGGAAGCCTGAATTCAGGGGTACCCCATTCCATAGTACTTCGCTATGGTGGGCTGCGCTCCCCCGGTAAGCCAGGGTCGCCACGCCCCCTGTTCCATATATCCTTACCGCATAGGGCGTAAGCTGCTGGAGGACATCGGACAGGGCAGGTGCGGATGAGGAGAGCCTCAGACTGGTATCGCTGATCTCCACTACTCCTGCCATGGGTGAAGCTGCGCGCAGGGCCTTAACCTCCGCCAGACTCAGCTCCAGGGTGTCGCTGATTGGTTGCGCTACCAGGCAGGTGGAGACAGCCAACAGCATACTACACCCCAGGAGGAGACTCCTACCACAGATAAGGCCGTAGTGGAGACTTCTTTCAATGCTGATGCATAAAGCCCTGATGCGCATAGCGTTTGATCAATGGCTACGGAAAGCAAGGGTAAATGGACTGCAGGAGGCCATTCATCGCTTTTATCCCGAAAGCTCTGAAAAGTATGTGGCGCAGGCAGGTCTTCTGACTTGCCCTCATCCCCGGAAGCCTTCCCATCCAAACGGACAGTGGCATCGGATCTCCGGGGATTAGGAGGGTTCACAGCAGCGGGTACTGTCCGGGAATTTCACCCGGTTCCCTTTTCAAAGCATCGGCCGTGGAGCCTCCGCTTACCTGTTCCGGCAACAAAGATAGCCGGACATCGTGATTTCCACTACTGAAGTTCAGAACATTTACCAACTTCCGCTGTTAACAAGGCATCCTCCCTCCTTGATCTTTTATGGAGGAAGGGGCCTAATTTTACACCATAAAACCTGAGATAAGCAATGAGCACAAGGATCGAGTCAAGGTGGATAGACAACATGACCTTCGAAGCCCAGGTCAATGGGCACAGCATCACTATCGACGCCGATGAGGCCGTAGGCGGCCGCAACCTGGGCCCCCGGCCCAAACCCTTGATGCTGGTGGCCCTGGCAGGATGTACCGGTATGGATGTCATATCTATCCTCGGAAAGATGCGGATCGTCCCGGAGTATTTCAATGTGGCCGTCGAAGCCGAAATGACCGGGGAGCACCCTAAGACGTACGAGGATATCCGGATCATATACGAGTTCCGGGGACAGGACCTGCCTATGGACAAACTGGAGAAAGCCGTGGCCCTGAGCCAGGAGAAGTATTGCGGCGTCTCGGCTATGCTGATCAAGGCCACTGGTATACGCCACGAGATCAGGATACTCGACTGACTTCCTCCGCTTTTCTGATCAGGAGTAACGCCTCGCTGAGGATCATGGCGGTGGCTCCCCAGATGCTGTGCCCGTCCACGCGGTAGCAGGGGACTTCCATGCTCCCGTACCTGCGGCTGTGCACTTGTATGCTGCGTACAGCGGAGGGATTCAGCAGGTCGGCCAACCTGGGGGTGAGGATTGCCGCCACTTCTGTAGGGTCTGCCTTCAGCAGGGGCTCATGCGCCATAAACCCCAGGTATGGGTGCACCATGAAATGGCTGGGGGGAATGTATAGTTCGCTCAGCTCCCTTAACACCATCACTTTAGCAGGGTCTGTTCCAACTTCCTCCATCGACTCCCTCAAGGCTGTATGCTGAAGGTCCGCATCCCCTGGCTCCATTTTGCCTCCCGGAAAGGAGATCTGACCACTGTGTTCTCCCCCGTAATCGGTGCGCTGCATCAGCACCATACGCATCACCTCCTGAGTATCCGCATAGCATAGGACCAGCACCCCCGAAAGGCGGGCGGTACGCTGGTCGGCACGCTCCGCTTCTACTGCCCTCACTGCAGGAGCCATGGCCAGCTGCCCCGACAGCCCGGGCAGGGGAAGATGGATCAGGTGGTCCTTGATCTGCTGAAAGCCGGACAATTGCATAACTCAGGTTTGTGGCAAAGATAGTCCAGCCCGACCTAACCCGTCCATTTCTCTGAGCTAAGGTTTAATGTGTTGAATGTCAATTATTAATAATCAGTTACCCGACGAATCTCGTATTGGGATAATTCCTGACGAATGCGTACTTTTGTTAGCGATGGCATACCCGCTCATGATCCGTGAAAAGACCACTCCCCGCCGGCAGTCCAGGAGCACCCTGACGACCTCCCGGGAACTGGTGCTGTTCAATGATGAGGTGAACACATTCGACTTCGTCATCAGCACCCTGATCGAGGTGTGCCGACATGAGCCCAACCAGGCCGAACAATGTGCCCTCATCGCCCATTACAAGGGGAAGTGCGGGGTGCTTACCGGCACCTTCGCGGAGCTGAGTGCTGCGGGCAACGAGATGACCCGAAGGGGTTTAACCGTCGAAATTCATTGATCCATGATAAAGAATCCCCTCTTCCGCCTGGCGGTCTTCGTCCTCTTGCTGACCCTTCTTGCCGCCTGTGCCAAGGTGCCCATCACCGGACGCAAGCAACTCAGCCTGGTGCCTGAAAGCATGATGCTCAGCCTTAGCTTTTCTTCCTATCAGGAGTTTCTAAGCCAGAACCCTCCCGTACCCGCCACCGATCCCAATGCCCAGATGGTCACCATTACCGGGACACGCATCAAGAACGCCGTGGTCGAGTACATGAAGAAAGCCAACCTGAGCAAACAGATCAAGGACTACGCCTGGGAATACAAGCTGGTAAAGGACGCCGCGGTGAATGCCTGGTGCATGCCAGGGGGTAAGATTGTGGTGTATACCGGTATACTCCCGGTGACCAAAGATGAGGCTGGACTCGCAGTGGTCATGTCGCACGAGGTGGCCCATGCCGTGGCCCGTCACGGCAGCGAGCGCATGAGCCAGCAGCTGGCCATCACCATGGGCGCCATTGGCCTCGATGTGGCCATGCAGCAGAAGCCCCAGGAAACCAGGGATATCTTCATGTCCCTATACGGGGTCAGCGCTACCCTGGGGAGCCTGGCCTATTCACGCCAGCATGAGTATGAGGCCGATAAAATGGGCCTGGTGTTCATGGCGATGGCCGGCTACGACCCTGAACGGGCCATCAGCTTCTGGGAGTCCATGGCCGCCCAGGGCGGCGCCAAGCCCCCCGAACTGCTCAGCACCCATCCTGGCGACGAGAACCGCATCGCCGCGCTCAAAGCTTTCCTTCCGGAGGCAAAGAAATATTATAAAGTCAGATAAGGTATGTCCTGGACCATCATCATCGCGCTCATCCTGGCCGGCCTGCTCTTTCTGGTACTTGAAATCCTGGTGATCCCCGGCACCGGAGTGGTAGGCATCGCAGGCTTCGCCCTGGTCGTGTTCGGCATCTTCGAGTCCTATCACGCCTTTGGTACCACAGCCGGGCACTATACCCTGATCACCACCATCCTGGCTACGGTAGGGGCCCTCTATTTCAGTCTCAAGTCAAAAACCTGGAAGCGCCTGGCCCTCAATAAGAATATTGAAGGTAAGATGAATGTGGTTGATGAAGAAAGCATACATCCCGGCGACCGGGGAAGGACCATCTCGCGCCTGGCCCCTATGGGCAAGGCCATGATCAATGGCGCTATCGTGGAGGTCCAAAGCCTTACCGGATTCGTGGATGAAGAAAAAGAAGTTACCGTTGTCAAGGTCAGTTCCCATAAGATCCTCGTAAAACCATCGTAAAATCAGTTCCATGGAATCACAGCTTTTCCTCATCATCGCGATTGGCATCGCCTCGCTTTTCGGCCTGTGGGTCATCTTCTACTTCATCCCGGTAGGACTCTGGTTCACCGCCCTGCTTAGCGGGGTGCGCATCTCGCTGATCCAGCTGGTCTTCATGCGCTGGCGTAAGGTGCCTCCCAGTGTGATCGTGACTGCCATGATCAACTCCACCAAGGCCGGGCTCACAGTGACCCGTGATGAGCTCGAGGCCCATTACCTGGCCGGCGGACGCGTGAAAGCCGTCGTCAATGCCCTCATCAGCGCCGACAAGGCCAACCTCCAGCTCAATTTCAAGATGGCTACGGCCATCGACCTGGCCGGCCGCGATGTGTTCGAAGCCGTTCAGATGTCAGTCAACCCCAAAGTGATCAATACTCCGCCCGTTGCCGCCGTGGCCAAAGACGGCATCCAGCTTATCGCCAAGGCCAGGGTAACCGTCCGTGCCAACCTGCAGCAGCTCGTGGGCGGTGCAGGGGAAGAGACGGTCCTTGCCAGGGTGGGCGAAGGGGTCGTTTCCTCCATCGGCTCAGCCTCCAGCCACAAGAGCGTACTGGAGAACCCGGACTCCATTTCCAAAACGGTGCTCGCCAAGGGCCTCGACTCAGGTACGGCCTTTGAGATCCTTTCCATCGATATCGCTGACATTGACGTAGGCAAGAATATCGGGGCTTTTCTGCAGATGGACCAGGCCAATGCCGACAAGAACATCGCCCAGGCCAAGGCCGAAGAGCGCCGCGCCATGGCTGTAGCTACGGAGCAGGAAATGAAGGCCAAGGCCCAGGAAGCCCGGGCCAAGGTGATCGAGGCCGAAGCCGAGATCCCCCGCTCCATCGCCGAAGCCTTCCGCAGCGGAAAGCTTGGCATCATGGACTACTACCGCTTCCAAAACATCCAGGCCGATACCAAAATGCGCGAATCTATTGCCGACGGCCCCGGGCTTCCCGGCGAAGAACTGGACCCCGAGAAAAAAGAGAAGCAGAAGGGGAAGGAGGGCTGATATCTGATATCTGATATCTGATATCTGATGTTTGATATCTGATGTTTGATGTTGTAAGTGTGTTGATTGTGAGATTGTTGAAAAATACAGTCGAGGATTAGCTGGAATTATTCTGATATTTTTTTGTCCGTTTTCAGGGGTGAGTTCGTATAGTTTAAGAAAACTCAATGAACCACCAGGCGCTGGAATCGAGACTAATGGACTTTGTTGCCCTATTGGTTGCTGTTTTTGAAAAGGCAGGAACTTCCGTTCAGGTTCTGTACTTCAAGGATCAGGCATTTCGCGCAGCAACCTCTGCATTACTGTGTTATAGTGAGGCACAGAGTGCAGAGTCCCGGAAGGACTTTAGTCATAAATGCAGCCTTGTACTCAAAGAGCTGCGAGAAAGTCATACGTGTCTTAGAATGCTACAACGACTAAAGCCAACTTACCATGACCCTCCCCTTGTCATCGCCATCGATGAAGCAAATCAGCTGGTCGCAATCTTTACTTCAACAATAAAATCCTTACGGATCAAACCCGGTGATTTTAAGTAGTTGGTCTGTAGCCCTTTATATCAGATATCAGATATCAGATATCAGATATTCCCAAGGTCTCTGAAAAGGAACCGCACGGTAATCGCCCAGTGCGGGGTATAGGCATCATAGCCTGCCAGGTTGATGCGTTTCCACCACAGGCTGAGCCCGGGGTCGAGGCTGAGGTTCTCGTTGAAGCTGAGTTGCACCCCACCCGTAAAAAAGGCCCCGAAGCCAATGCCGCCCTGGCGGACCTCATACGACTGCAGGCTGGTATTAGGTACATAGGTCTGGCTGCCGTATACATTGATCAGGCTGTAGGTGCGCCCTTCGATCTGGATGTCGTGCGTCTTCACCTCGGAGTCGTTGATATTCAGTCCCCCCTCGAGGAACAAGCGGGTCTTGGGGCCGAGCGGGAGGTAACGCGAGAGGCCCAGTTCGACGTTTACCCGTTCTTCCTGGCCCACGATGCCGTATAGGCGGATATCGGGTTCGGTCAGAAAGGGCTGGGGGTCGATCTCCACGCTGAAGAAGTCGGTCGTCTTGAGCTTGACATAGTTGAACTGGAAGAAGAACCCCATGGTGTTGGAGAAATTGTACTTCGCCAGGAACCCCACCATCAGGGCAGGATCGTAGGTCATACGGGTGGGGGTCTCCAGCAGGATCATGGTGTCGGCGAAGTTGATCAGCTGGCGGAGCTCGTCGTAGCGGTATGAGTTGTTAAGGACATAGCTCAGCTTGTTCTCGTTGGTCTCCGCCCCGGAGTAAAAGCCGGCCGATTCCCTGTTCCCGAAGTAGAACCCGATGTTGAGCCCGTAGCGCCAACCAGTGATGTCCACCGTATCCTGTTCGCGAAACGTGCTGCGCCGCCTCCGGGCCGCTTCCACGGGTATCGCTGACCTCGGCGCGGAAAACATCAGTAAGGGATCTTCCGGAAGAGCGGAGGTCTGGGCCTGGGGTGCCTCGCCGAGCAGCAAAGCCAGGCTCAATATCAGGAGGTATTTCGAACTGGACATATCACAAAGATAGCAAGGATCGTACCCTGAGATGACACCTGGAATATTGAATGTCGGACAGGGAATATTGAACGGAGAAGGGATGGGACCTTTTCTCATGGCTCCTTTCTCAGCACTCAATGACAATGATCAATGGATCATAGCGAGGAAACCGGGTACAACCTCTGCTGTCCCAAGGCTGTGCCAGCGTACAACTTCACTCCCTTGCCCAGGGCCCATGGAACACCCTTCGACACGGATGGCTGCGCCATCCTGCTCAGGGACCGGGAAACATACACCATACAACATATAACACCTCACCCCCCCCTCAACCGGTAGATGGCAATGTGCCTGTATTGCCCGACCTTATACTGCAGCAGCGCCTTCACACCGGCCTGACGATAAGTGCCTGTATCCGAAATGAAAAGGTAGTCCGCACCCCGGGCCACAACCTCCTGCAGCCTCAGGCTGTCTCCGCCGATGTTGAAATCGGTCCATCCCTTGCGATCCATCAGGTAGAGCGTGATATTGATGCTGGGGTCGGAGAGCGAGATGACCCGGGCGTCTCTTCCGATACCGAGTGAGTCCAGGTATGGGCCAGCATCCCTATAGGCACTGGTGTTGTTTACAAAATAGCTGTTCTCCCAGCCCTGGGGGTGGTAGCGGCCTTCCATGCGCCTGCGGGCAAAATCGGCATTATGGATGAGCAGGGCCAGCAACAGGACCTTCAGGGTGGCGGACGCAAAAACCCCAGGAAACCGAGTTTTCATAAGGGTCAGGAACGCCAGTAAGGTAATAGGAACCAGGATGAACAGGTTGATGGTATAGTAGTCGTGATCCTTCAGGGCGTTGAAGAACAGAATAATGTAGACAATGAAGCCTGTGGAAACCATGAGCATCAGGCCCAGGAGTATCCGGGGAAGGTGACGGAAGAAAATGAGTACTGTCAGGAACATACCGACCAGCAGGAGCTGGGTCTCCTGGCGGAAATAGTCCCAGCGGAGGTGGTGCCTCACTCCATCCATGGTAGCCTGGATCGCTGCCGCATCCATGTCCCATACAGGCAGGATCCCCAGGAGGAAGATGCCGGCATTGTGCTGGTTATTATAGTGTTGGGCATAGGAGTACCAAAGGAGCTGGATGCCGGCTACCCCGATCAGGATGAGTCCGTACCTCAGGGGATGGACAAAGATCCGCCGCTGTTGGTCCAGTTTCAACCCGCTCATTTCCAGAATCAGCAGCCCCAGGATGGCGGCGAAGCTGAGCAGGGCCGAGATCTTGAGCAGTCCGGCCAGCGCGAAGAAGATCGCGCAACGGTAGAACTGCCCGGGCCTGGCAGAGGTAATGAAGCGGATAAAGAAGGAGAGGCCGATCAGGGCAAAGGAGAAGGCGGGGATGTCGTTGAGGAAGTTGTTGGCGTAGTAAACCAGGGTAGGGGAGGTGAACAGCAGCAGCACGGCGAGCATCGACAGCACCGAGTCCTTAAGGTGTTCCTCGAAGGTTCGGAACAGGGTGAACAGCGCGATGAAAAAGATCAGCATCACGCAGAGCCGGAAGAGGGATTCCTGGGGTCCGGTGAATTTCCACAGCGATCCGATGAAGTAATAGACCAGGGGGCATTCGCTGATGGTCTGTCCGCTGCCCTCGTTTCCCAGGTTGTGCATGGCGGGCTGCAGGAAGGGACGGTCTTCGAGGGTATAGTTCAGCGTCATGGACAGTCCGTCGCATTGCCGCCATTGGTGCACGCTCTGGGGTGGCAGGGTGAGGATGCGGGGGTAGCCGTAGAGTATCGCCAGGATGCCCAGCAGCAGCAGGAAAATCCATCGCGAGCGGCCAGGGAAATGTGTGATCGTCTGCAGACCAGACCAGGGCTTGGGTATGTTCATCGTGGATTAGTTTCCAGAAGGATCAGATGGGGGCTAGGTGGCTGCCCTATGGCATCGCCAGTTCCCCTACGTCAAAGGTAGGGTGTTCAGTGGATTGACCTTTGCATATTGGCGCTCTGTTGTTCTGTTGTCCGTAGGCTGTGCTTGCGGACAACAGCACCGCTCCTCGCTGCGCTCGGATCCTGTATTTTTTGTTTCCGTAGGGATTGCTCGCTCTGCTCGCGGACCCTTCTTTTCCGTGCAGTGGATCAAATCCCGGATCCTCGCTGCGCTCGGATCCTGTATTTTTTGTTTCCAGGCTTATGCGAGCAAGCTCGCAACGCCTTACAACAAAAAATCCCGGCAACCACCTTGCCGGGATTTGATCATCAAGTGAACCCGAAGGGACTCGAACCCCTAACCTTCTGATCCGTAGTCAGATGCTCTATCCAATTAAGCTACGGGTCCAGTATTTACAGGAGTGCAAATATACGGAGGTTTTCTCCAGGGACAAGCTCTGTGACAATAATTTCCTGATCCGCCCGGAATCCTCTCTCCCTCATCCTCTCCCTCATCCTCTCCCACTCTCACTCTTTCATTCCCTTCCTGCAAACAGGTAGACGAACAACAGCCGTCGTCCCTTTCCCTTCGTTCGTTTTTAGAACCAGTTCTCCCTGGTGCAACGACAGGAACTCTCTGCAAATCGCCAGGCCAAGTCCGTAACCCCTTAGTCCCTCAGGAATTCCATCAAGGGTGTGCAGGGCGCGCAGGGTTTCTTCCTGTATGCCCAGCCCGTCATCCTCCACAATAAATTCAACCCAGCCCTCCGTTTGGCTTGTCCTTACAATAACCTCTTTTGCGTTCCTCGAATGAATGATGGCATTGGAAATGAGGTTGCTGAAGACGGTATGCATCAACTGGCGGTCAGCCTTCAGCTGCGCCTCGGCAGGTACGCTGTGTCGCAACACCAGGTGGCGCATCCCGGCGGCATCCTCGTGGTTGGCGATCACTTCCCGGAGCAGGGTGGCAACATTGAAGGTGGATTCCTGAACGCTAAGCAAACCTTGCTGCGAGGTTGCCCAGTGCAGCAGGTCCTGCAGCAGTGAATAATAGCGCAGGGCACTCTGTCGTATCCGTCCCACATGTTCAGCATACACCGCGTTTCCATCCGTCAGGGCCTGCTGTTCCAGCAGATCGGAGTAACCCAGGATACCGGTGAAAGGATTACGCAGATCATGGGCAATGATCGCATACATCTTGTCCTTGCTTTCGTTCAACAACTTGATCTCTTCAGCCTGAGCCTTGATTTCTGCATTGCTGGCGCTGAGCCTGGCATTGAGCTGACGCAACCGTGCGCGCTGCCTTCGGAGGGCCAGACTGTAGAGCAAGGTGGCCAGGAGCAGCAGGATGATCGCCACTCCGAGAAGGCGTTGTCGATGAATCACCCGGGCCTTATTCTGATTCTGGATTGTAAGGTGCTGATTCTCCATCTCCTGCATCTCCGAGGCATGGGCCGCCTGGATCCGGGCAACTTCCACTGCGACTTCCTGGTTCTGGATCTCACCTTCCAGGCTATCACGTATTTCAAAATAGGCCAGGGCACTGTCTGATTGCCCTGTATGCTTGAATATATCATATAAGGTCCTGGCTGCCTCCATCATCACCGCCGGTTCCTGCAGGCGCACAGACAACTGATACCCTGTCCGTGCCCAGGGTAAGGCCTGGGGGTATTTCCGCTGATCCAGTTCAAGGTTGGCCAGGTTGATGGAGGCATACATGCGGCCCATATCACTGTTTTCCCTTCCGCTGATCCTCAGTGTTTCACTGAATGATCTTTCTGCCTGGGAGTAGGCCCCCTGCCGTTTCAGCACGGTTCCCATGTTCAGATATGAGCGGGCAGAGTCCATGGGTTGCCGCATTACCCCGGCATAATGAAGCGAGCGCCGGTGAGCATCCAGAGCACTATCCAGGAACTCCAGTTTCTCATAGACTATGCCCAGAGTGTTGTACTGACGGCACAGCTCTGAGGTCTTACCGGTTTGTTTGGCCAGCTGTATCCCCTGCTTCAGGTAGGGGATCGCCTGATGATAATTCTCCTGGTCGAGGTAGAGCAGCCCGATATTGCTCAGAACCGTAGAATGGTGTTGCACTTCCTTCATCTGCCTATACATGGCCTCGGCCTTCAGATAATAGAGCAATGCGCTATCAGACCGGAAGGCCTCCTGAAACACCCCGGCCTTGCTGGTGAGTATGGCTGCCTCCAGGTCTTTCCGCTGCAGAGGAGTGGCCAGGAGCCAGGCCTGTTTCAAATGGACCATGGCCAGATCGAAGCGCTGAATGTGGTCAATGCTCTGAGCGGCCAGGATATGGCCCAGAACGCGCACTGCGGGATCCACACGGAATTTCTTGCCAATGTCCAGGGCCTGTGTGATCATGGTGTAAGCGCTGTCAGCCTGATGGATATCTTTATAATAACGTCCCAGACCATAACGGCTGGTGACCTCGGCTTCCCTGTCCCTGATCCGGATCGCCAGTTCCAGGGACTTTTGGAAATAATGCCTGGCCAGCTTCGGCTGCTCCCCGGCGTAGAGATCGGCCAGGTCGATCAGGGTGTTCAGACGGGTTGTGTCTGGTAAGGGCTTTCCCAGGAGGGCCCTGATGCTGTCGATCCGGATGGCTGGGGTCTGAGACTCCTGGCTCAGTGTCAGCATTGGAAGAACCAGGGCAGCTGTGAGGATGCTTACGGCAACTGAGAATACTGAAGTGGACTGCGGCAGGTAGCCTTCGCCGGCTGCGCCTTTTTTCAGGCAGAAATTCCTGTGACGGGTGATGGTAATGTGCATCTGTTTAAAAGTAAGGAATTGTAGGACAAGTTCCGGGTTTGACCCGGGGAAAGTTCACGCTTTTTTACAGATGGCTGGAAATGGGCCCTCGCATCCCACGGGAGCTTCAGCCATCCAGTCTCCCGAGGGCGTACCGCAGACCACCGCCCCCCCCGACCCCTCCCGCTTTCTTCTCCCCTCTGCCCCGGGTCAGCATCTCCACCATGACCTCCAGCCGCAACCGATGCCACTGGTAACCCAAACCCAGGGTATTGCGCATACCTGGCCCGGCATAGACTTCGGTCAAACGACACCGGCGCTCTACAGGTGGGCCGGTGACCACAGGGTCGAGATAGAAGTAATGCAGGAAGGCGCGCGCTGAAAAATAGTACCCGGCCTGAACGGTGACGAAGGCAAGCCAGGGCCCTTTAACCCTGGTGTACCTCAGCCCGGCATCCAGACCGAATCCGTTGCCGTCCATCTCCGTCCCAGAGAAGATATAGGTGGGGTCGTAGGTAACCTCGGCATAGCGGCGGGCGCTCTCCTTACGGAACATCCCTCCAGCGGTCAGGGAAAGGCAAGGCCAGGGGAGGGGATGCTCATAAGATACATTCAGGGTGAATCCCTGCACATCGTCCCTCCACATCTCCGCCATGATGCGCAGGTCGGACTGCACAGCTTCCGGATAGCCCAGGGCATCCACGGCAGCGATCACCCCAGCAGGGGTGGTGTACCAACGCTCACCGGACAGGTTGTACCCGTATGCCAGGGTGATGCCGGGAAGCCTTCCGTACTGCTGAGCCCGGAGGGCAAGGGAGGAGCCAGGCCCCGCGGCCAGCAAGGCAACAAGAAGGAATAGCCATACGTTCGACGGGCCCTTTCCTCGAAAATGGAGAGGTTGCCTTAAGAGCATGGCGCTACCCAAGCCTTGCAGAGACAAAGCATACGACAGGATAGGGTACTGATCCTTAGGGCGAAAGTGCGGCATAGTCTGTCAAAGATAATCCCCGTGACGGTTTTCTCTTGCAGTCAGGGCTTCAATTCCCTATATTTATCCATCTTAACCTGAGAGTACAAAGCATTTTTAACCTTCCACCCCCTCCAGACAAGGCTGCAGGGCAGCTTATTCAAGCGCCCACGAATAACTGCCCTGCACTTAAGCCTTGCCTTTTTTATTTCCCTTCACCGAGAAAAATGGCAATCCTTGCCGCCAGCCCTTCCGGGTCTTCGTGAACCATCAGATGTCCACGATCCATCAGCAGTTCCGCCTTGAGGAAGGGCAGGACCCGGAAATACGGACGCATCACCCGTTCCGGGAGGTAATCGCAGGTACCGCGCAAGGCCAGGGCAGGGATGCTGTCGCGCAGTACAGGTACTGCAATGGTATCCCCGTATTCCCTACGATCGGTCCATAGACTGCTCCAGAACCCGCAGTTGCCATAAGCATAGTTGGTGTCGTTGGGGTCACACAGCCCGCCCGGACTGAGTTCCCTGAACATCGAACTGAAATAGGGGTCGGCCTCGGCATCCGGAAGGAAGCGACGGCCCGCCAGGGCGTTGCGCTGTGAAAGGAGGTGGGCAGTGAGAATACGGGCGTTGGTGCGCAGTTTGTTGACCTCTTTCTTCTGATCCTGGCTGAGCCGGGTGTAGAGGCTTACCTTGAAGGGATCCCAGGGGTTGGTATACAGCGGCCCGGGAGAAAGAAGTACCAGTCCGGCCACCCGCCCGGGATGGGCTGCAGCATAGCGTACACCCAACCGGGCCCCATAGGAATCACCCAGCAATACTGCCTTTCCGGTGGGTAGTCCCCTGAGAAGGGCGTCCAATACCTGCAGCTGGAGCTCAGGGGTATATCCTGAGGGATCCTCAAGGCGTTGCGATAGTCCCTCCCCCGGGCGGTCGTAGACCAGCCCCTGCATCCCATAGCTTGCCAGGGCCCGCATCAGCCGGTCCACCGAGGTGTTCTCCGTACCGAAATTGCCGGGACCAGGGTGCAGGTATACCACGGTGAAGGGGAAGGCCACGCTGTCCGGGGTGTAATGCCGCAGGGCGAGGTGGAGGCCCTGGACCGTAATATGCTGTGCTTCCGTTTGCTCCTGCGGAGTGGATGGGTTGGTGCCTTGCAGGGGCCTGAAGATCCAGCCGATCAGCAGTAGTCCCCACATCAGGCTGATGGAGGCCGATCCGATGAGCGCGTTTCGCAGAACCCTGGGCTTGCGGAAGCTCCCGAAGAGGATCCGGGCAAAAAGCAGTCCCAGGGCCAGACTGAAGGCTACCGAAAACGCCACAAAGCCAGTGGGAGTGGGCAGCCAGGCCGCCGAGAGGATCATGGAAACATAGGCGCTGCCCAGGATAACAAAGGCGAGGATAAGCGCAGTGATTATTTTGGTGAAAATGGACATCATTCCGGGCAACCTTACATACTAATGGAGTCTTGATATCAGAAAGGGATCTGTTTTCGAGGGATGAGGGGTTACCTGACTGACGTTCAATGTATCAATACCAACCAATCCTCACCACAATGAAAAGCACGCAGCACACTTTCCACCGCAAAGCTACAAAGGGATGGCTGATGTCCGTCCTTCTGGTGGCTTTCCTGGGCCTGGGACAGGCTCAGACCATGACGATGGCCCCTTCCAGCTGGGTATTGAATGCCCAGGGGGCAGCCCTGACCATTCAGGCCATAATCCCTGGCCCGCTGGCCTCGGGCGCCGTGTTCACCGGGCACAACATCACGCTGACCGTGGCTGGTACGGTGGTGGCTTATGCCTCGGACCTCGAATATTGCTGGATCGACCAGAACTTCCTGGTCTTCTTTAACAAACAGGCGGTCTTCACCCATCCCGCCGTGGTGGCCCTGGCCGGGACCGGAACGGTGACCGTACTGGTCGAAGGCACCTATACCTACAGTCTGCCTGATGGGAGTACCCATACGGCCGCCCTGCCCGGGGGCTGGGACCATGTTACCATTGCCAAGCCCGGCAAGAAGAAGTAAGCTTTGTTTGGGTTTTTGGTTGTAAGGCCGCGGGACTATGGACCGCGGCCTTTTTATTGAACAAAAAGGGATAATGCCTGTTTATCCGGTTCTAACCTGCACCCTATGCTGAGAAAGTATCGTACCTGGCTCCTTTTACTCCTTGTGGCCGTGCTGGCCGGAGCAGTGATCGCCTATCGGATGTACAACAAGCCCCATCCGGATTATACCATGATGGAGCCGGAGCATACCTTGAGCGTTTCGTCCATATACGAAGCCTTTATGAACGATGCCCAGGCCGCCAATGCCCTTTATACCGGCAAGGTGGTGCAACTCAGCGGAACCCTCACCCGGGTGGAGGCCCTGGACACGACCTCGTTGCTGGTCTTCGCACTGGAGGAAGGTATGTTCGGGGAACAAGGAGTGCGCGCCACCCTCCACCCGGAACACGCCGCAGAAGCCACAGGCCTGACCGACGGCCTAAGCATCAGCATTAAAGGATACTGCACCGGGTTCAACGACACCGACGTCATCCTTGAAAAATGCGTGGTCGTTAAGTAACAAGGGACAGTTTCCGAGATAGAACACAACACAGGGCACACAGAACACAGAACATACAACATAACCAATCACCATGAAAAACGTCCTCCTCATTTCCTCCATGGCACTGTTTGCGGTCCTTCCCCTCAGCGCCCAGAAGTATGTCGCCAAGAACGGCCATATCCGCTTCTTTTCCGAAACTCCGGCAGAGAACATCGAAGCCCACAACCGCCAGGTGAACGCTGCCCTCGACCTGTCCAACGGCGCGTTGGTATTCAAGGTGCTCATCAAGTCCTTTGAGTTCGAGAAAGCCCTGATGCAGGAGCATTTCAACGAGAACTATATGGAATCGGACCAGTTTCCCAATGCTACGTTCAATGGTAAGCTATCAGATCCTTTGGCCTTCAGCAAGGCAAGCAAAGGGCCGGTAAAGGTCACTCTTGAAGGGGACCTCACGATACATGGGGTTACACGCAAAGTGAAGGAAACAGCCACGCTCGAATGGAAAGGGGAAGACGTCAGCGGTCAGGCGAAGTTCATTGTAAAGCCCGCCGATTACAACATCCGCATTCCGGCAGCAGTGGCCAACAACATCGCCAAAGAGATCGAAGTGAGCGTTGATGTAAATCTGAAAGCACTTTAAAATAATAGATTAATCTGCTGATCTGAAGGCTTCCGGCTTCCGCATGGTAAACACGCGGGTGATGTTGAAGCCGAAGAAGATATCGCCCCGGCTCCATTTTCCCTGGGTTTCGGTAATGAATCCGCGCTCGAACATGGGCTTGGAATTGGAGAAGTGGAGCTGGAAGACGTGCCCCCCTGTTTCAATGTCGAACCCGAGGGAAAGGGAGTTGTTGACCGAGTTAACGTATTGGTCAGGAAGCAGGTAGAAATACTCGAAATTGAAGGCGGTACGCTGGGTAAGCTTGGCCCTTCCCCCAATACCCAGGGCAAAGGCGGTGTTCTTGTCGATGGCCGCGGGCACCAGGTTCTTGTGGATGATGCTCGGGCTAAGTTGCAGGGAGAGTCCGGGGCTGAACTTGCGGGCCATGAGTAATTGGTGCACGTAGGAAAGTCTGGAGCTGAAGTAGTTTTCCCGTTCTGTATCCTGCCACTTTAGTGAATTGAGGGCCACGCTGCTGAACCAGGAGAGGCTGAGCGGGATGTTGCGCTTTCCTGTTTGCTGCCGCAGTAGTTTCAACTTTAAAAACCCATCGTAGGTCTTTTCCCACGAACTACGCCCGAAACCCAGCGCCAGATGGTCGTTTAACCCATACTCCAGTCCGAAACGGATGGTGGATTGGTCGAGGCCAAAAAGCTCGTAGGGGCCGGTGTTCAGGGTACCGAAGTGGTGGCTGATGATGAAGAGCAGCACACCTGGTGCCGGGTTCTCTATGGATTGTCCATTCACTACCCTTGTAGTTTTGAAGGTGGCGTAGGCCAGGTCCTGTTGCGGGGCATCGTCGCCCAGCAGGGCCATCAGATCGTCCTGGGCCCTGAGGCTGAGGCTCAGCGTGGTGAGCAGGGCAAGGGTGAGATATTTCATAGTGAGGTAGGATAGAAGTGTTGATGGAACCTCGGATGATCTTTCCATTGGCGTTATTGCGGGGTTCCGTTGTCAATCCAGAGGTTGATGCGCTGCAGGTCGCAAACGCTGAGCTTGCGGGCCCCTTTGGGCATAGGTGAGAACCCGCCCTGGTGGTTGACTGCCCCGGCCAGTTTTCCGCTCTGGGCCAGGGCTTGAAGGTCGGCGTAGTTGTCGGTAAGTATCCCGGCCTCGGGGTTGCTGCCCCCATGGCAGGCATTGCAGTTGTCGGCCATCAGTTTGGCAATGGCCCCCGAATAGGTGTTGTTCAGGGTATCGCATGGCAGTTCCCCGTATAGCTCCTCCTCATTGTCATAATAGCATGAGGGGAAAAGCCCGGCCGTGAGCAGGGCCAGGACGATCATTTTAATTGTTCGGTGTACCATCGGTGATCCATTTTCTAACCTGGGCGATCTGACAGTCGCTGAGTTTGTTTCCATTCTGGGGCATGGCGGCATATCCGGGGCTGTGGGTGATCGCCCCGAGCAGCCTGCCGGAGGCGGCAACCGCCGCAATGGAGGCATGGCTGGTGAGCGATACGCCTGCCTGGGGGGAGGCCCCTGAGTGACAGCCGTAACAGTGGTCCTGGATGAGTGGGAAGATGTTTTGGGAGAAACTGGCCGCGGTTGAATCGCATGCTCCCCCCTCACAAGCGTTGTTGCGGGCTCCCTGGCTTATCCATTTCCGGATAACCTCGATCTGTTCCGGCGTTAGCGGTGCGGATGGGGGCGGAGGCATCACCTTCTCGGGATCACCTTCCGTAATCTTTTCATACAGTTCAGAGTCCCCTGGGTCCCCCGGAACGATCACATCCGAGTTCAACAGGCTTTCGTATGAGGTAAGCACAATGCCCTCCTGTGCCGTAGCCGGATCGTGGCAGCCGGAGAGGGCACAGCTCGACTGAAGTATTGGAAGTACTTCGTTATCAAAGTATACCGAGTCCGGGTCGCAGGGGTTTTCATTGGGATTGGGTCCAGGATCAGGCTCCGCCACGAAGGAGGGATCATGACGGCACTGAGATAAAAGTAGGATGACAAACAGCAGCACTGCTGTTCGTGCAAAGAAAAGCGGTCGCATAGGCCAGAACTTTCGGCAAAGATAGCCGAAGATCTTATTTGGAATAGTTCCAGATAATATTCCTTAATGTGAGGCAAGACCTGATGATCAGCTTAACTCAAGGAATTCCCATGGGTTTCCACAGGCAACCAGGAAACGATGGAAGTCGGGGCCGGAGATCATCAGGGTGGATGTATTGTCGTTGGGATGGAAGCCCAGGCAATGTGCCTCCTGCAATGATTTGTCTATTAATAGTATAACATGATTCTCAGTATCGTTGATCAGTCCGAAGGGCGAGACAGAACCCGGCTGTACCCCGAGGTATTTCTCCAACCTCCATCCGGAAGCCAGGGTCATTTTACCCCTTTTCAGCCGTTGTTCCAGGTCGTGGATGTTGAGCGCCCGGGTGTGTTCCACCAGGGCGAGAAAGTGCTGTTTCCCGCGGTGGTCGCGAAAGAAGAGGTTTTTGCAGAAGGTGCAGTCGTGTCCTTCCCAGTACCTGGCAGCATCGGGAGCCGTGGGTACCGGGGGGTGCCGGATCTCCTTCCAGGGGATACGGAGTTCAAGCAGAAAGCGAAGTACATGTTCACGTGGATTTGTAGCATTGAACATCATAAAATATGTGATATATATGGAATCCCTTGATTTGAGCCCTTCAGTTTGCTAAATTACGGCTGAAAAGAGCCGCTTAACCACCTTGTTTCATGATCTGCTGATCCGGTGCTGATGACCACCCGGCGGATTCTTGCATCATTATTAACCCAATATCCACCACAAATGAAAAGCAAATGCTTCAGATGTACCAGTGTGCTGTTCAGCCTGCTGGTATGGGCCATCCCCTTGGTAGCGCAGCCCGGACCATCAGTACTGGATGTCCAGGACACTATCGCCCTTTCCACCACCTGGTGCGCGGACACCGTCAGGGTGTTGGACACCACCGTGATCGCCGATGGGGTCACGGTGACGATCTGCCCCGGCACCATCGTCGAGTTCAAGGGGCACTATCCGATTTATGTCCATGGAGCAATACAGGCCCTGGGTACGAAGGCGGGAACCATATTGTTCTCTCACCACCCCAACGTGGCCGGCTGGTCTGGACTACGTTTCAAATCCCCCGGAGCAGCCAACGACAGCTCCATCTTCACCTATTGCCGGTTCCTGGATGGCTGGGCCAACGGGCCTGCATGGGATTCCTCCGACTGCCAGGGCACCGGTGGGGCCATCTTTGTCAAGACCTGGAGGAAAATGAGGTTTACGCAATGCATTTTCGAACACAACAAGGCCACCTGGTCGGGCGGGGCGGTCAAGATGCTCGACTCTTCCCGTGTGTTGATGGATTACTGTGAGTTCTTCAGTAATCAGGCAGGCTATATCAATGATAATTATTCCGGTGGTGCTATCCACATGGCGCGAAAGTGTGAACTGGTCCTGCGCGGGTGCTATTTTCATGAGAACTACAGCCCGATGACGGGTGGTGCCATCATGCTGGTCGACGGCTCCAGCCTGGACGTTGACTCCAGTACTTTTGAAGAGAACCGCTCCGACCTGAACGGGGGTGCCATTGTCGGGTCCCTGGGATCCCAGGGAGAATGGCCGGTCAGTATTGCCATCCGGAATTCTGAGTTCATGAACAATTCGGCTGGATTTAATGGCGGGGCCATATTTGCCTGCACTTCAGAGCAGGAAATGACCGGAACTCATCGCATCGAGATCAGCAATACTTCATTCAATAGAAACCTGGCAGGAGAAGATATTAAGAGTAAGATCGAAGATGGCCATGGAGGGGCGGTCCATGTGCGGCAGACCCTGCTCAGCCTGGAGTATTGCAACTTCATACAGAATATCGCCGGGGCTAGCAGCCAATGCGGTCACGCCGGGGCGGTACGCGGGGTTTGGGGATCGGAGATCCACATCAATCATTGCATGTTTGGATTGAACGAGGGGAATCACGGAGGTGCGGTCAGAGGCGACCACCGTACGGTGATCGTAGTGGATTCCTCGCGGTTCATGAACAATATCGCATACAACAGCGGGGGCGCCATACGGGGCAGCGACAGTTGCATCGTGACGGTCAACGAGTGCATTTTCACCGGCAACACCGCCAATTATCAGCATAATAAACCTCCGACCAGTGGGGGTCAGGGCGGGGCCATCTTCCTTTGTCCCGGCGATGGTTGGCCGTCCCGCCCTTCGGAAGCCTATATCTACCATAGCGACTTTACCGGGAACGGGGCCGGAAGCCATGCCGGGGCGGTAAAGATGGGAGAAGACGGTATCCTGGTCATGGAGCATAACCGGTTCTCAGACAACAACAGCAATCACAGTGCCGGGGCCCTGATGTGGGGGGAGGGTGCTACAGGTCATATGACCGATTGCTACGTTGGATACAGCACTGCCGAGCAGGATGGGGGAGCACTGGTTATTGGCGATGGGGCCAGGGCCTCAGCCTCCTTCGTTACCTTCGTGAATAACGAGTGCGGAAAGGATGGAGGTGCAGTGAAAGTGGCCCAGGATGCCTGGGCCAGATTTGAGGATTGCTGGTTCCGCCTGAACGAGGCCGGGGAAAAGGGTGGGGCCCTGAAATCCAGTGATGGCGACTCCGTCTTTATTACCCGCTGTGTCGTCGATACCAATACCTCGCAAAGGGGAGGTGGGGGTATGATGCTGGGCGAGAGCAACTATGGTGAAGTCAGCCAATCGCAGTTCATAGGCAATTATTCCACTGAGAAAGGGGGCGGCCTGGCTTTGGGAAAGTATTTCGAAGGGGAGGTTTCCCAATGCCAGTTCCTTTACAATGCACTCGATGCCGCCGACAACTGTGACGGGGGATCCAAGGGAGGAGGATTGTTTATGGGAGAATATGGAGAACTTATGGTCAGTGAGTGCGTTGTGGCCAACAATTCCACCCGCGACAGCATTGCCAGGGGCGGGGGCATATTCGCAGGATATGATTCGGAAATGACCATTCGCAATTCCACCATCACCCAGAACAGGGCAGAAGGGGATAGTGCCCATGGGGGAGGCGTTTTCATGGGAGAGTATGCCATCCTGCATATAGATACCACCTCCCTGAACTTCAATTCTTCCGGAGGACATGGAGGGGGCCTGTTCTGCGGCTATGGTGCTGAGGTACACCTTCAGCTGTGCTTCGTTGGCAACAATACTGCAACCCTGCATGGGGGCGGTATCAAGCTGGGCGCAGAGTCCAACCTTACAGGCAGTAATCTGATGATCGATGAGAATTTTGCTATGCTGCACGGGGGAGGCCTGCATATGTGCCCATCTGGCGAGCTCGATCTTCATGATTCGCGCTTCCGTAACAATATGTCCTGGAAAGGGGGAGGAATGAGCTTGAACACTCCCTACCAGGTGTTGGTGGACCATACGATGTTCGAAAGCAATACCGCAACATCGGCCTACCTTACCCCCGATGACTATGAAGCCAACGGGGGCGGGGTCGAGCTCAGCGGACATGGGTGGGGCAAAGGGAGCATGATCATGCCCTCCTCAACACCCGACCTGACCTTTTCCAACTGCACATTCAAGAACAATTCGGCAGAATGGAACGGCGGTGGCCTCTTCCTCGGCGGTTCCATGCCTAAGTATGTGAATCTTATTCAGAACGTGATCACTAACAATGATGCCGATCATGCCGGGGGCGGGCTCAGTGCTGGGAATCATATCCTTGCCATTGTAAATACCACCATCGCCAACAACTACAGCGATTCAGTGGGTGGTGGGCTTCACTACGCAGACTTCGGCAATACCGACACTTCAACCATCATCAATACCATACTATACGGCAACGAGGCCAATGTGGATGGTGACCAGGTCAGCCTGGGCGACGGTTCAGGGGGGGTAATGGATTCCAGTGCGATGCTTAATTTCTATTATTGTGATATTGAGGGGGATAGCAGTGATTTCGGGGGATGTGTCGCCTTCAATGGGATGTATGAGAACAACCTGGACACCTTGCCGGGATTCCTGCTGCCCAGTGCATACTACGGCCCTGCTCCCGATGCCATGTCAGCCAACTGGAGCCTGGTCTATGTCTCCCCGCTCCGCAACCGTGGCACTCTGGACACCACCGGTTTACAACTGTTAGCGCTGGACTTTTTCGGACGTCCCAGACTGAATGAGGATACCGTTGACATGGGGGCATACGAGACAACGGAGGGCATCAACTTCCCTCCCCTGGTACCCAATGAGTTTTGCCCGCTGGATGCCGGGGTACTCCTCCCGGCCGGACAACCGGCAGGTGGGGTCCATTCCGGTCCGGGGGTGGCCGGAGGTGCCTTCTTCCCGGCATTTGCAGGACCGGGGACCCATCAGCTGACATACACTATCACCTATCCCGGGGGACTGAGCGAGTCGGCATCCATCTTCGTTACCGTACATCCTTTCGATGCGGTAAGCCTGAGCGATCTCCATGTTTGTACCGACCAGACCAGCCTGGTGCTTACAGGAGGTACTCCTATAGGTGGGTTGTATACCGGTCCATGGATCAGCGGGGGAATATTTGATGTGGCGGGCGCAGGACCCGGCAGTTATCCCGTAGTCTACTCCTATCAGAACATCTATGGCTGCGTCAGCGGCGATACGGCTATGCTGCATGTCCATCCCCTTCCGGTGGTCTCGGTAGTGCCCATGCCCCCTGTATGCGAGGGTCAGGGCCCGGCACAGCTTAGCGGTGGACTGCCGCTCGGGGGAACCTATTCCGGACAATATGTGCAGCAGGGTGTGTTGAACTTCCCAGGTCCGGGCCAGTACCCCTTCCTCTATACCTATGCCGATGGGGTTAGCGGTTGTCATTCCACAGCCCAGGGCCAGCTCAGCGTGCTGGAGGACCCTGTGGTGGATGCCAGTGGGGATGGACTCCTCTGCCTGGGCAGCTGCGTGACCATGCACGCCACGGGCGCCCAGAATTATGTATGGTCCACCGGGGCGCAGACTTCATTTCTTACGATGTGCCCTTCCCAGAGTACCACCTATTATGTTACCGGAACAGCCTCCAACGGCTGTCCGGGGGCAGACAGTGTCACCATCACGGTCCTACCGGCCGTGATAGCCGATATCCAGCCTGCGACACCGGTGATCTGCTCTGGGTCTTCAGTAACCCTGACGGCAACTGGTGCTGGCGGTATGGGCAAGTATTTCTGGAGCGATGGAACCACCGGGAGCACGAATACTGTGGCCCCTTTACAGACAACCACATACACCGTAACCGCCTCCACCCTCCATGGATGTACCGATGCAGTCAGTGTGACGGTTGATGTCCTTCCGCTGCCGACGATCCAGACCGGTGAACCCTACGAAGTATGCCAGGGAATAAGTATCGATCTGAATGCTTCAGGAGGAGTGGCCTATGCATGGAGCCATGGACTGGCTGCCGTACCCAACCCTGTGGCTGCTCCCCTGGCCGATATCACCTATACCCTCACAGTGACCGGCAGCAATGGATGCACAGCCAGCGAAGCGGTATTCGTGGATGTGCTTGACCTACCGGCCCTCAACCTTGGGCCCGATCTGGAGCTGTGCATGGGTACATGTGCCACACTCACGGCACCCCAGGGGATGGCTCAATATTCCTGGACCATGGAAAACCTGATCACCGGTGCAATGCAGACGTTGAGCGCTACCGCAGAACAAACCTTGTGCCCCTTGTTCAATTCCCGGGCATACCTTAAGGTTACCGATGGGAATGGTTGTGAAGCGCTTGATAACGTGCTCCTCACAGTAAACCCGGTGTATGTGCCCGATATCCTTGCGGACACCATCCATCTGCTCCTAGGAGATGCGCAGCAAATCTTCGTTGGGACTCCCAATAAAGGGGGGGCTGGCAGTACCTATACCTGGTACCCTCATACCTTCCTGGATGACCCGGGCGTGCGGGAGCCTGTAACCTCAGCTCTTTATGATATCACCTATTCCTTAACCGTCACCAACATTCATGGGTGTACGGGAACCGATGAGGTGGTGGTGGTGGTTGACCCCTACGGAAATTCGGTAGGCGGTAGTTTGAAGTATCAGAACTGGAGGCAAGAGGCCTTGGGTGGTGTGCCTGTTTATCTGCATTCGCAGGACAAGACTATCATCGATACCACCTATACGGATGCCGGGGGCTTTTTCGCTTTCACCCTATTGCCGGATGGGGCCTATTGTTTGTCCTTTGATGCGGACCAGGCTTTCCTTTTCAATGGAGTGAATGCCCTCGACGCCCTGCTCACGGCATATCACTTTGCCAATATGCAAAACCTGAACGGGATATTTGCTGAAGCGGCCGACGTGAACCATGCCGGAGGGGTGAATACTACGGATGCCGCGCTCATTGCCATGCGCTTTGCCGGCTTGCTCCAAACACTGCCCGCCGGGGAGTGGACCTTCAGCAACACCTGTTTCAGCCTAAGTGGTGGGAATATGATTTTCCTGCCGGTTCAGGCGCTGTTTACAGGTGATGTCAACGGCAGCGCGGCCTTCGATACCAAGGATGCCTATGTGCCCGCGATCCTTACCAGGGGAGAGGTCCAGCTTTCCGGCGGACAAAGGGTAAATCTGCCTGTCACTCTGGCTGGTCTGGAGGTTCCAGGTTCCGCCTCCCTTGTGCTGGGGATTCCTGACAACTGGACGGTACGCGATGTTGAAGTTTCCACCGGACTTGGCGGTACCCTGAACTGGTTGCAGGCAGACCGCGAGCTAAGGATTGCATGGTATAATCCCGATCCCCTGCGCACGTTCGATGCGGCAGCATCCATACTCGTCAGCATCGAAGGGGAAGTAATGAACGGACAGCAGCTCAGGGTGCTTGCCCCTTCGGAGATTACTGGCCTTGATGGCAAGCGGGGTGGATGGCTGGAAATCCCGCAGCTAGTATTCGCACCGGGGCCGGATGCACTCTTTGCTTTCCCAAATCCTTCCTCAGCTCTCCCTTCGATCTGGGCAGAGGTGCCCGCTGAAGGGAAGGCCCTGTTGCGCCTGACTGATGCTGTGGGCCGGGTGGTGACGGAGCAGTTGATGATGCTGGAGCAAGGACGGCAACTGCTTCCCCTAACAGAGCAGAAACTTACTGACGGGGCTTACTTTTTGCAGGTTGTATCGGATACCTACCAAATGAACACCCGGTTCGTGATTTCGCGATAGGCCCTGCACAGCAAACGCATATGGCTGCCTGGTTTCCCGGGCAGCCATTTTCTTATCCTGTCAGCAGGGAATAAGCCGGAAAATGGTACAGGACCAGGCTTCTGCCTGGAAGGGAATGCCGGTTTCCATTATGGCCGCTGCGGCCATTGTCCTGTCACCAGCACCAGGGGTGGGGCCTGAGCTGATCCGGATCATATCCGCATCCTTTAAAGGACTCAAACTGAGTGCAAGTGCAGGGATGCGGACATGGAGGCTGCTGCTCTCCTCCGTAAACCAGAGCACGAAGAGCAGGGTACTTCCTGATCCATGCCTGAGAAAGGAGTAGCAGCGGCTGGTATCGTAGTGCGGGCCGTGTTCCTGGGCGTACTGCAGGTCGAAAAACTCCCCGTACCTCACCACGTCTTCGGTGGAGGCCAGCCTCATCAGGGAGCCATATTCGTGAAGGATGCGCTGCTGGCTGGGGTCAAGGGAGCCCCCGTCGAAGGAACCTCCGTTCATCCAGGCCTGATGACGGGTCAGTCCCCAATAGTCGAACAGCGTGGTTCGCCCATCCTCTCCACTGAACCCGCAGGACTCATCCCCGCTTTCTCCGCTTTCCTGACCGGAATAGAACAATACAGGACCCTTGTGCATGAAGAGGGCTGCCGCCATTCCGGGGATGCCGGGTTCCGGACCGCCGCAGAAATGAACAGATGCGATGCGCTGTTCATCGTGGTTCTCCACAAACCGCAACATCCGGTGGTCAAAGCCTCCGCTCTGCTGCCAGGTCCGGCTCAGGGCCCCGGCGCTTTCCACGCCAGTCATTACGTTGCGAAGGGTATCGTAGAACCCTACTTTGTCGTAGAGATAGTCGAATCCTGCCTTGAGATAGGTCTCGTATTCTTCTGGTGCGTAAAGTTCGGCGATGAAGAGGAGGGCGGGATGCCTTTCGCGTACTTCCCGTATCACCCAATCCCAGTACTGTGGAGGAACCATGGCGGCCATATCGCAGCGGAAACCGGCAATGCCCTGGTCGGCCCAGAACATCAGGATGTCCCTCATTTTTTGCCAGAGGGGCATGCCGGGATGGCCAAGGAACTGTCCCTGGGGGCTGCGTCCGTAATTGAGCTTGATGGTTTCATACCAGTCGTCCGGGCCAGGATTAATATGAAATATGTCGTTACCGGTGGCTCGGGCTGGTTGCTCTACGAAGGAAGGCTGGAAATCTTCCGGGCGTTGCTGCCGGGCATGACCGTACGCTGCCTCGGGGAGCTGCAGGGCTTCCGGGCCGAGGTAATAGAAATCATTCTCGAGTCGAAAGCCAAGGTTTGGTTTGTCCTGGGCACCGAGGTCCATTGCTCCGGCAGGGCGTTGGGTGGAGCGATAAGTGCGCGCCACGTGATTGGGCACATGGTCGATGATGACCTGTAATCCCTGGTCATGGCAGCGCGCGATCAAATCGCGGAACTCCAGTATGCCATTCCCTGCCCCTGAGCTCAGGTCGGGGGCGATGCTGTAATAGTCCCGGATGGCATAGGGGGAACCTGCCCGGCCCTTGACCGTTTCCGAAGGAGAGGCGGGTTTGCCGTCGAAGGAATGATCGGTGCACGTGGCATGATCAATGATCCCGGTCAGCCATACATGAGTACACCCCAGTTCTCTTATCGCACGAAGGGCTGGAGTGTCAATGCCGGACAGGGTCCCGCATCCATTCTCTTCCCTGGAGCCATAGGGCCTGTTGGTTTGGCTCAGGTTCCCAAAAAGGCGGGGCAACAGCTGGTAGATGATCAGCTTATGGTCGGTACGCCGGTAGGAGGGCTCAGGATTCATCATGGGCTGCAGTATCGGTGGACAAGCGAAACCCCGGGTTGCCCCGGGGTTTCATGCAAGTAGTTAAGAAGTGAATACAGGATCAATAGTTCCTGTAGATGTGTACCCAGGCATCGTGGAAGCGGTTGGGCTCAGTACGCAGTTTGCGCATGCGCTCCAGGGCCGGATCCAGTGCATCGTATTTGTCGGAATAGACATAATACCATCCGCGACGGGTGTTGTGAATGATGAAGGGGTTCACGTCCTTGTAGATCTCCACCGCCTTCTTGGCGTTGGCCTCATAACGGAAGGACCCGATCACCACATAATACCCTGCATCAACCGGCTTGTTGTCGTCTCTCACGGCATCGCGGGTGCTGATGACGCGGAACTTGGACTCGGTTTTCTTTTTATAGTCGGCAAGGGTCTCTTCCAGGGTGCTGATCTTCTCGTTCAGGGCGTTGATGTCGGTCTCGATGTTTTCGGTGCGCTTGTCAATGCGGTCACTCTGCTGTTTCAGATCCGACTGGTCCACGCCTTTCTTTACATTCTCTGGCTGTTCGCGGTTCATGCGGCTGATGCTGTCGTTGAGCATGTCCAGCTTGTTCTGGAGATCCTTGGTCAGCCCACTCAGGCTGTCCACCTGTTGCATGGTCGATTTGGTACTCAGCTCTTCAAGGATGCGGTCGGCCTTGGACTTGGTCTTTCCACCCAGGCGGTATCCGATAGCGATCTCATGTCCCCCTTTATTGTCGCCGATCACGCCCTTATAATCATCAAAGGGCAGGGTGAAGTCGTAGGCGTAGTGGAACAGCAGCTTGTCGGTAAGGAAGCCGCCGATAGAGAAGGCCCCGATGGAGGTCTTGCGGTAGGTTGCCGCGGCGTAGTAGCGCTCCATATATTTAACGATGGCGGTGCCCTCGTAGCTCCAGGGGGAGTTTTCGGCGCCGCGCATCACCACCAGGGGCTCCACCTGCCAGTTGGGAGCTACGTTGATGGTATAGGAAGCATGGGCCAGGTAGTGGCGAACGTAGGGATAGAAGTCGTTGTTGTCCGAGTAGAGGCCGGGAACATACCCGCCGATCTCCAGTCCCTTGATATGATAAAGGATGCCTGCCCCGTAATTCAGCGAAGTCTCCTTCAGTTCTTTGGCATTGGCCAACAAGGGATCATCGGGGTGCATAACGTTGATGCCGCCGAAGTCGACCAGTTTGGCATTGATGCCGCCGCTCAGGGCGAGGCTCAGCCCGTGGTTCTCGCCGAAACGCGCGTAGAAGGAATAACTGAGGGAGGCGTAGGTGTTACGGAAAATCCCGGCCTGGTCGTTCACCAGGGAGCCGCCCATGGCGACGGTTTTTCCCAGGGGGGCATTCAGGTCGAAAGAAATGGTGCGTGGGCTATAGTCGGCATCAAGGCGGTCCTTCTTCACGCCGATATATGTTTCGAAGCCTCCGTTCATTCCGGCGAATGCGGGATTGAGCGAATAGGCATCGATCATATACTGATAGTTCAAGGGTGCCTGCTGTGCGAAAAGAATGCTCCCTCCGGTTAGGCATGCGATCAGGAACAGGTAAATTCTTTTCATGCTTATATCGTTTTTATTGGTTATCAGAATGATGGGGGAAGGGGATTAGCGCACGACGATATTGATCGCGCCCTTTTTCACTTCCTCGCTCCGGTTGTTGTTCTTGACCACATAGTAATAAGCGCCTTCGGGCAGGGCATTGCCTTCGTAGGTGCCGTTCCAGTCGTTGGCGTAGCTGGCGTTGGAATAGACTTCGTCGCCCCAGCGGTTGTAAATGGCCACTTCATAGCTTTCTCCCGGCAGGATTACCGGTTTGATATACCATACGTCATTCTGCCCGTCGTTATTAGGGGTGATGACGGTGGTAGGCTCAAGGTCATTCAGCAGGGTAGTATGTATCACGAAGAAGGCCGAGGCCAGGCAACCGTTCTTGTCGGTCACTGTGACCGAGTAATTTCCTGCGGTGGTGAAGTTGGCGGTGAGGCCGGTCTGGCCGTCGGACCATACCACGTTATCGTAGGTACCCAGGATGTTGGCCGTGACCTGCAGTACTTCACCTTCGTAGAAACTGAATTCAGGCACCGCTGCGCCTGGATCGACGGGATCAAAGCTGAAGCTGAGCGAAACAGAGGGTACGGGGTTCACCAGCACCGGCAACGTTATGTTGTCAGAACAACCGTTCTGCGTGACCACGGTGAGCGAAACCATGTAAAGGGTCCAGTCCTTGAAGGTGTAGTCGGGGTTCTCTTCCTTACTGGCCAGTCCATCACCAAAATCCCAGGTCCAGTCCACAATGATGTCATTGGTCACCTGAGCCAGGCTGGTGAACGAGGTTACATCACCAAAACAGGTGTTGGCCCAGTCGAAATTGGTAATGACGTCGCTGATCTGAACCTGGTAGTACACCGATTTGGTGATGTTGAACTTGGTGGTGATCTTCAAACCTACGTTATGATCCAGTGCCGGGCCGGGAAAAGTGTAGGTAATCTGTTCGCCAATGGCATCGTCAAAGCTCAGGTCTCCGTCAAGGTCCCAGGCAAAGATCACGATACTGTCCAGGGGGTGGACGGTCGAGGTGCTGGTTAGCACCGTAGCTTCGCCCAGGCAGGCCGGGGTATAGGTAAAATCTGCTTCGGTGTTCTGTGCCCATGCACCGGTCAACATGGTGCCCAGCAATGCCAAGGTGGTAAGCAGTTTTTTCATAACTGGAGTTTTGTTTATTTGGAACATATTGATTTCAAAGGGATGCATGTAGCGAATATGGGATCAAAAATATAGTAAAATCCCTGAAAAAGCAAAGGGCCGGGTGTTGAGTTATCAACGGCTAATCCATGATCTTTCAACGATTTCAGCATTCAGTTGACATTTTTATCCCCATTTCCACAGGGTTGAACGTATGGCCCTCCTCAAAGGCTTGTCAATTCAAGACAAGCCCTGCCTTTCCTTACCTTTGCGAGGGCCCTGGCCTTGAGGCGGAGACCGGAGCACCGTTTATTAATACCTTTCGCCCGTATTTTGTTACCATGCAGCCCGGTCACTTGCCCAATATTTTTTTCAATCCGATCTAATGCGCTCTCTATTCACTTCTTATGGATTGGAGGAATGGGCTCTGGAACTGGGTTCCTGCTCTCTTTGTCCACGGGATTGCAGGGCAGACCGATTCAAAGGGGAGAGGGGAGTGTGCGGCATGGATGCGGGAGTAAATGTCGCCGCCGTGGTCACCCACCATGGAGAGGAACCGGCCATCAGTGGAGCCCGGGGAATATGCAATGTGTTCTTTGCCGGCTGCAACCTGGGGTGTGTCTATTGCCAGAACCACCAGATCAGTCTCACCGGCCGGGTACCGGCTCAGGAGACCTTAAGTTTCGATCGCACGCTTGAGCGGATATGCCTGGCCCTGGAAGCTGGTTGCCGCAGCCTGGGCTTTGTGACCCCATCCCATCTGGTCCCGCAGATGCTGCTCCTGATCCATGCGGTACGCAGCAGGGGGTACGATCCGGTGATCGTATACAATACCGGGGGTTATGACCTTCCCGGGGTCATCGACCGTCTTGGGGAAGTGGTGGATGTATGGTTACCGGATTTCAAATATTCCGATCAGGTGCTGGCGAAGCGGCTCTCCCGGGCAGGGAATTATCCAGAGGTGGCGCTGAAGGCCCTGGAGCGTATGCTTTTTCACAAGGGGACCACCCTGCGCATGGATGGGGACATCGCCGTCTCCGGCCTGATCGTGCGACACCTGGTGCTGCCGGGAGAAGTGGACAACTCCCTGGGTGTACTGCGCCTGCTGGAAGACCATTTCGGTCCCGCGCTCACGCTATCCCTGATGTCACAATACCATCCTACATCGGCCACGCAGGGGAAGGGCAGTTTGGAAAGGCAGGTGTACGCTGCGGAGTACGCAGAAGTGGTGGCCGAAGCGGAACGGCTGGGATTTCACAGGGGGTGGATCCAGGCCCTGGATAGCCCGCAGCACTATCGCCCGGACTTCATCAGGGAGAACCCCTTCGACTGATCAGTAAAGAATACGGTCGTCCAGATTCTTCCAATCCTTAAAGACATCCCGGGCTTCCTCGCCCAGCAGCTGCACTGAGGGGATCTGGCGCTGGCCTGGTGCCAGGGCGATCTGCTGGTAGATGTGTTCGTCGTCGAAACCGGCATCAGCTGCATCCTCCCGTGTGGCGGCAAACACCACGGCATCGGGACGGGCCCAGTATATGGCGCCAAGGCACATGGGGCAAGGTTCGCAACTGGTATACAGTATGCACCCTTCCAGCTGAAAAGAGCCCAGGTGCTCGCAGGCCCGGCGGATAGCGACCACCTCAGCATGGGCTGTAGGGTCGTTGGTCAGCAGGACCTCATTCGAGGCTGAGGCGATGACTTCCCCATTCCTGACCACCACGGCGCCGAAGGGGCCCCCGTGGCGTGCCCCAAGGTTGAGCCTGGCCATGTCGAGGGCCAGGCGGAGATAATGTTCGTGCTTATGGGCTGTCATGATGCGTTAATCCAGGAGGAGGTCATCCACCGGTCCTTTGCCTTCACGCAGGACCACGACCTCTTCTGCGGTACAGTCCAGTATGGTGGAGGGTTGGTTGTCGCCAAAGCCCCCGTCCACCACAATGTCAACCAGGTCTCCGAACTTCTCGTAGATGAGCTCCGGATCGGTGGTATATTCAATAACTTCATCGGGATCATGCACCGAGGTACTCATCACCGGGTGCCCCAGCTCCTCAACTATGGCCCGTGCAATGGCGTTGGCCGGGATGCGGATACCTACCTGGCTTCGTTTGCGCTGGACGATCTTGGGAACGTTGTTGCTTGCCTCCAGGATAAAGGTATAGGGCCCAGGAAGCAGGCTACGCATCAAACGGAACACTTCATTGCGAATGGGTTTGGTGTACGATGACAACTGACTGAGGTCATGACAGATGAACGAAAACTTCGCCTCTTCTTTCCGGATACCCTTGATCCGTGCCAGCCGGTCGATGGCCTTCAGGTTAAGCAGGTCGCATCCTATGGCATAAATGGTATCTGTGGGGTAGATCACGATCCCTCCATCCCGGAGTACCTCTGCGATCCGCTTGATGTGCTTCGGGCTGGGGCTGTCTTCGTATACTCTCAGCAGTAAGGCCATGGGTGAATGGCAACGGGTTTATGCCCGTTTCACGCAAAGATACCGGTTTGGTTCATGGCCCGGGCAGGAAAAAGGGCAAAAAAAAGTGGGTAAGCTACTTATATCGCACCGCTACAACCGCCTACCCTTGCTTCCTTCCAGACCTGGGGGAGTTTGACGGGAGCTGGTCGTATAAGACTTACCCGCGGCAAAGGTAGGAAATAATGCCACGTTGCCGGACACGAAATGTTAATGTTTGAAGGGCAGCAGGCTTTTCATACCTTTGTTCATCATCAAACAGAATACGCCATGGAAATGGAAGAAAGCCCCCGAACATCATCCTTCGGAATGAATGCCCTACGGCATGGCCTCATTACCGCTGGTCTGCTGATCCTCTTCTATCTGCTGATATACGCCCTGGATATGCTGGATAAAACGGTGCTGCAGCTGCTGGTGTACTTCGTCCTGCTTGCCGGGGGAATGTACTACGGAACCAAGACCTACCGTGACCGCCACCTTGGCGGGTTCATGGCCTACAACAAGGCCCTGGCCTCCACCTTCATGATTGCATTCTGGGCCGGGTTGGCCTATACCATCTTCACCTTCCTTTTCCTGCGATTCTTTGATCCCGGCCTCGTGGAGGTTATGATGGATCAGGCGGAAGAGCGGGTGCTGAAGATGATGCCCGACATCAGCGACGAACAGCTGCAGACACAGCTCGAAACCCAGCGGCGTATGATGGAATCCGGCATAGGCTATGTATGGTCCTTCGCCGGCAACCTGGTGATCAGCCTCATCCTCGCCCTGCTGGTCTCCATTTTCCTTAAGCGGGAAGACCCCTCACGACAAGAAATGATCTGATGGATATCAGTATTGTTATTCCTCTTTACAATGAAGAGGAAAGCCTCCCTGAGCTGGCGGCATGGATCAGACGGGTGATGCAGGAGCATGGGTTTACCTACGAAATCGTTTTCGTGGATGATGGCTCTACAGATGACTCCTGGAAGGTGATCAGGGAGATCGGCCAAAACGATCCCCATATCAAGGGGGTCCGTTTCAGCCGCAACTACGGTAAGTCGGCCGCGCTGAACAAAGGCTTCGAAAAAGTCTCAGGCGAGGTGGTGATCACCATGGATGCCGACCTTCAGGACAGTCCCGACGAAATACCGGGGCTGTACCGCATGATACATGATGAAGGCTTCGACCTGGTGAGCGGTTGGAAGAAGCGCCGTCATGACCCATTATCCAAGACCATCCCTACCAAGTTTTACAATTGGGCTACCCGCAAGATGTCGGGCATCCATCTGCACGATTTCAACTGCGGCCTGAAAGCCTACCGCGTCAAGGTAGTGAAGTCGGTGGAGGTATATGGGGAAATGCACCGTTACATCCCGGTGATCGCGCGGCGCGCAGGTTTCCGCAAGATAGGAGAGAAGGTGGTACAGCACCAGGCCCGCAAATACGGGGTCACGAAATTTGGGTTGGAGCGCTTCATCAACGGTTTCCTCGACCTGCTCTCCATCAGCTTCGTTACCAAGTTCTCACGTCGCCCCATGCACTTTTTCGGCAGCCTGGGTAGCCTCTCCTTCCTGGTGGGAGGCATCATCTCCTTCTGGATCCTGGCCGTGAAGTTCTTCCGCCTGGGTGGGCCCGATCACCGCGATGTGGTCGACCAGCCCTTGTTCTATCTTGCCCTGCTGGCCATGATCATCGGGGTACAGCTCTTCCTTACCGGTTTTCTGGCAGAATTGGTTTCAAGGAATTCCGCAGACCGCAACAATTACCTGGTTGACGAAGAAGCCGGCTTCTGAGGATAAGCCTACTGCCAGGAATGGCCAAGAGCTGACAGCAGGCCGGGCAGCATGCTCAAAACGCTAACTTTGTTTCTCAAATCCAGACCATGAGCAATACCCTGGGCATTCAGGACATGGCCGGCATCATCCGCGATTCCATCGCCGTAAAGCAGGCCGTTATGACCAATACGGAGCTGCTGTCCCGCATCGGGGCCCTCTCCGATGCCTGTGTTACAGCCTACCGCCAGGGCAGAAAGCTGCTGCTCTGCGGCAACGGGGGCAGTGCCGCCGATGCCCAGCACATCGCGGCCGAGCTGAGCGGACGTTTTTATTACGATCGTCCTCCGCTGGACGCTGAGGCCCTGCATGTAAACACCTCCTATCTTACGGCAGTGGGCAACGACTACTCCTACGACGAAGTGTACGCCCGCATGGTCAGGGCCAGGGGAAGGGCAGGGGATGTGCTGGTCGCCATCTCCACCTCGGGCAACTCTGCCAATGTTTTGCGCGCGGCTGAAGCAGCACGGGAGTTGGGGATGACTGTGGCCGCCTGGACCGGGGAAGGCGGCGGCCAGCTGGCCCGCTTAGCCGATATTCTCATCGATATCCCGTCACACAATACTCCCAGGATACAGGAGGCCCATATTCTCATCGGACATATCCTGTGTGAAGATATAGAACGCACCCTCTTTCCCAGATACTGATGGCTTCCGGTCATGCTCCTTCCGCCTGGCCTGCTCCCGACAGGCATTGGACCTTGTTCCTCGACAGGGATGGGGTGATCAACGAGCGCCTGCCGGACGACTATGTCAAGGAGCCCTCCGCCTTTCGGTTCCTGCCGGGGGTAACCCAGGCTTTATCCCGGCTTTCCCAGATTTTTGGAAGGATCATCGTGGTCACCAACCAGCAAGGGATCGGAAAAGGGCTGATGGACGAAGACATGCTGCGATCTGTCCACCAGGTTATGCTCGAAGGCATCGTCATGGCCGGGGGACGTGTCGATGCCGTGATTTACTGCCCCCATCGGGCCGATGAGGGCTGCCCCTGCCGCAAACCGGCTATCGGAATGTTCGAACGTGCGAGGGAGCTGTTCCCTGACATCCGGGCTGAACGATCTATCATGGTGGGGGATTCACCCTCTGACATGCTCTTTGCCCTGAACTGCGGCATGGGCGCCGTGGGTGTGGGTGCCAACCCCGGACTCTTCGCACACTCCCGAATGATGGTGGCTGATCTGCACGAGTTCACCGATATCTTGTCCCCACCAATCCCGGATCCTCTATGACGCCACAGACCCTGGGCCTCATCTTTCTTCTCTATACCTCCCTGATCTTCATTATCGCAGGGATTACCGGAAAAAAAGCAGATAACCGCGCGTTTTTTATCGGAAACAAGGCTTCCCCCTGGCTGGTAGTGGCCTACGGCATGATCGGCAGCTCACTTTCCGGTGTCACCTTTATCTCTGTCCCCGGTTGGGTCAGGGACACGCAGTTCTCCTACCTTATGGTGGTCCTCGGATATATCCTGGGATATGCCACCATTGCCTGGGTCCTGCTCCCCCTCTATTACCGCATGAACCTTACCTCGATCTATACCTATCTTGGCGACAGGTTCGGGCGTTGGTCCCACCGTATGGGGTCCTTTTTCTTTCTCTTTTCCCGGTTTATTGGTGCCTCATTGCGCATGTACCTGGTTATTAATATCCTGCAGGTGTTTGTGTTCAGTGCCTGGGGAATTCCATTCTGGGTCACCGTACTGATTTTTATCGGAATCATCCTGGCCTACACCTTCCAGGGGGGCATCAAGACCATAGTGTGGACTGATATATTGCAGACCACGTTCATGATCGGCGCGGTGGTTCTGACGGTCATTATTATTGCCGGTCAGATGGGCCAGCCGTTGCCGGCCCTGGCCGAGCTGGTCAGGGAACACGACTATAGCCGGGTTATCGACACGGATTGGCAGGCCAGGACGCATTGGCTTAAACAGTTTCTTTCTGGTGCCTTCATCGCGATAGTGATGACTGGACTGGATCAGGATATGATGCAGAAGAACCTGAGTTGCCGCAGTCTACCGGATGCTCAGAAGAATGTGATGACCCTCAGCGTTTCCCTGGTATTCGTCAACCTGCTTTTTCTCAGCCTGGGCGCCTTGTTGTACGTCTATGCCGAGCACATCGCCCTTCAGGCTCCCGCCATGAGCGATGAACTCTTTCCCCTGCTTGCATTCAAGTACCTGCCTCCGGTTGCAGGGGTCATCTTCATCATCGGGATCATCAGTGCGGCATACTCCAGCGCCGATGGCGCCATGACCGCGTTAACGACTTCCATCAGTGTGGATCTCCTCGGTATGGGGCGGAACACCACCCTGCGTCCGGAGCAACAGCAGCGCACCCGGAGGTTCATTCACCTGGGCGTGGCATTCATGGTATTCACCATCATCATGGTCTTCGGAGAGCTCAACAATAAGGCCATCATTCAGGAAATCTTCACCATAGCTGGCTATACCTATGGCCCGCTGCTCGGGATGTTTGCCTTCGGTATCCTTACCCGCCTCCCTGTCAGGGATCGCCTGGTTCCAGTGATGGTCCTCGTTTCCCCGCTCATCTGCTATGTGCTTAGCCAAAATTCACAAACATGGTTTATTGGTTATCGCTTTGGATTTGAGCTTCTTATTCTTAACGGACTGATCACTTTCCTTTTACTGTTGACCATCTCACGTAAAAAGTAATTGTTGATAAGAATCAGCTTGTTGTTTGTTAATCCGTCAAGAGATCCGGATATCATATATAGTTATATCCATATCTTTGACATGGATTAATCAGCTACTCATAAACAGATACATACGTATGGAGAACTTCAGGTTCAGGGCCCTTGCAATGGCTACGGAGCGGGAGAAACGCAGTGTGGAATATCCTGCTGCCAGGATCTCGGATTTCTTTGGCGAGAACACCTTCAGTCTGGTCACCATGAAGGAATATCTTGCATCCGAGGCCTATGCTGCGGTGATGCGTGCCCGTGAGAAAGGGGAGAGGATCACCCGGGGGCTGGCCGACCAGGTCGCGTCGTCCATGAAGGCCTGGGCCATGTCCAGGGGGGTTACCCATTACACCCACTGGTTCCATCCCTTGACCGGCACTACGGCCGAGAAGCATGATGCCTTCGTATTCCCCACCTTTGATGGCAGAGCCATCGAAATATTCAACGGGAGCGCCCTGGTGCAGCAGGAACCGGATGCTTCCAGCTTCCCAAGCGGGGGAATACGCAATACCTTCGAGGCCAGGGGATATACGGCCTGGGACCCGACCTCCTATGCCTTCATCCTGGACAAGACCCTATGCATCCCCACAGTGTTCGTTTCCTACACCGGGGAGGCCCTGGACTACAAGACCCCTCTGCTGAAGTCACTGGCCGCCCTCGACGATGCGGCCACGGCGGTATGCCGGCTCTTCGACAAGGATGTCAACAAGGTTATTGCCACCCTGGGATGGGAACAGGAATATTTTCTGATTGATGCGGCCCTATACAATGCCCGTCCTGATCTTGTGCTGACCGGTCGCACCGTCTTCGGTCATGCCTCTGCCAAGGACCAGCAGCTTTCTGACCATTATTTCGGCGTGATTCCGGAGCGTGCCGTGGAGTTCATGAAAGATTTCGAGATCGAGGCCCATCGTCTGGGCATACCCGTGCGGACCAGGCACAACGAAGTGGCACCTAACCAGTTCGAATGCGCCCCCGTGTATGAGGAGGTGAACCTGGCCGTGGACCACAACCAGATGATCATGCACCTGTTGCAGCGCGTGGGTCGTCGGCACAACTTCGCCGTACTGCTGCACGAAAAGCCCTTTGCCCTGGTCAACGGTTCCGGCAAGCACAACAACTGGTCCCTGGCCACCGACACGGGGATCAACCTGC
>JAKLHK010000053.1 GCA_022710185.1 Bacteroidota bacterium | reverse complement strand
ATCCCGTCCAGGCATAGGTAGCGGCATTACCCGTTGCGGTCAAAACAGCACTCTCTGAAAAACAGATCGCCACATCCTGGCCCGCGTTCACGATCGGCAGGGGGTTCACCGTGACCGTCACCTGGTCGGCCGCGCTACAGTTGGCCGCACTGTTGCCCACTACGGTATAGGTTGTGGTATTGGCGGGGTTCACCGTTAATGGGTTGCCCGAATAACCTGTCCAGGAATAAGCGGCGGCATTACCCGTTGCGGTTAGCACGGTACTCTCACCAAAACAGATCGCCACATCCAGGCCCCCATTCACGATCGGCAGGGGATTCACTGTGACCACCACCTGGTCGGTTGCGGTACAACTCCCTGAACTGATTGCCGTTACAGTATACGTGGTGGTATTGCCCGGGCTGACGGTGATCGGGTTGCCAGCATACCCACTCCAGGCATAGCTTGCCGCATTGCCGACTGCCGTCAAGACGGCGCTTCCCCCATAACAGATGGATTGGTCCTGGCCAGCGTTTACCCCGGGCAGGAGCTTCACCGTTACCGTAACCTGGTCCGTCGCAGTGCACCCGAGCGCTGAGGAAGCCACTACGGTATAGGTAGTGTTTACCAAGGGACTAACAATCAACGGGTTGCCTGTGAGGCTCGTCCAGGTATAGCTGTTAGCATTACCCGTAGCGTTCAGTGTAGTGCTTTCTCCAAAACAGATGGAGCGGTCGGCGCCCGCATCCACGGTCGGCAGGGGGTTCACGGTCAACTGCAGGGAGGCGGTATTGCTGCACCCATACTGGTCGGTTGCGGTCAGCCCATATGTGATGGTCTGGGTGGGGTTCAGGTTCAGCACGGACTGGGTGCTGCCAGTACTCCAGGCATAGGTCATATTGGGGGGGCCACTGAGGCTGACCGCCGAGCCGGAGCATACCGGATTGGCAGTGGGGGTAATGCTGACGGAAGGCAGGGCGCCCTGTCCGGGAGTAAACGAACGCACCAGGCTGCAGCCGCTGGCATCCGTGATCGTCAGACCGTAGGTCTGATTACCTGCGAGGCCCGTCAGCGAAGGAGTTTGCGCCCCGTTGCTCCACTGGTACTGGTAGGGCGGGCTTCCCCCGGTCACCTCCACCGTGATGGCCGCATCCAGGCTGCCTGCACAACTTTCGTCTACGACCTGGGCCGTTCCGGCGACGCTTAGGACCTGCGCGCTTCCGAAGAATGGCTTGTACAGGTTGGGACTGGAAGGATTGGAGAGCTGATGCGGCCCAAACTGGATCGCGGATGAACTGAAATCCCCGGTGAATAACAATTCCCCTCCAGGCAAGGCATCCAGGTGCTGCAGGCGGTCGCTGCCACTCCCGCCCAGGGCCAGCACTTCCTCAATCCCGCCCAGGGAAGTGAGCCCGATCAGGAAGATGTCCTCACTGAAGGTGTTGAACTGGAAGGTATCCAGGAGCAATTGCGACTCATGGCTCCCCCCTATCCATATCCGCCCATCCGTAGTGGCCACCATATCGCGGATGAACTGCAGGTCGGCCCCGGTAAGATGATGGTACCAGGAGACCGCTCCGGCTGCATCGAGCCCGAGCACCAGTCCGTCGTAAGCATCGGATGACAAGGGGTTCCCATTCAGGTGTATGGTCCCGTCAATGGTCATCCCCAGCACCGGGCTACCATCCGGCTGCAGCACCAGGGCACTGAATTGGTCCCCTCCCCCATCGCTGCCGTAGGCTGCCAGGGACACCGCTGTGCCGTCCGCCAGGAAACCCGTACAGAACACGTCGTTACCCGTGCTCGTATAGGATTGGCCCGGAATGCTGATGACCCCGTCGATGTCGCCGGCCATGAATATCCGGCCGTCGAGGCGTTCTTCCACCGCCATGCCATAGCCGCTGCCGCTGCCTGTCATCACCTGGCCCCATACCAGCCGACCATCCAGCGCGGAGACCCTCAGCAGGAAAGGATCTCTCTGGGTGTTCCCTGACGCAATGACGTTGCCGTCGTAATAGAACGGATATTGAGTCTGCGAAAAACAACTCCCCCCCAGAAGGAGGGTGGAGGGATCCAGACCGGAAACCCTGACCGCAGGGACCAGGTCGAAGCTGTAGCTGCCGCCCTTGTTCACCCACCTGAGGTTGCCCCCGGCATCGTAGCAGGCCAGGAAAAAATCGGCATCGTTGGCATAGACCGGGTCCAGGCTGGTGGTACCAAAGCTGGCATTGCCCCGGTAGGAACCGCTGACATAAATGTTGCCGCTCAGGTCGGTGGCCACGCTGGTCCCGGCATCGCTGCTGCCCCCCCCTGCCCTCCGGGCCCAGAGCAGGCTGCCTGTGGGACTGAAGCGCAGCAGGAACATATCTGTACCTCCACTGCTGACCAGGGTGGTGGTGCCCAGGGTCAGGGATCCACTGAAGCTGCCGGTCATCAGGATGTTCCCTCCGGCATCCACGGTGGTCCCGAGGATATTGTCGGTGGAAAAGGCATTCGCGAAACTGCTCAGCCAGGGAAACGTTAGAGAATCGGCTCCTGTATTGAGGCCCCCGGGTTCCCTAACGAAGGTCCGGAACACCTGGCTGCAGCCTTCGGAGGAAGTGAAGGTGAGGGTGTAGGCCCCTCCACTGAGCCCGGCTATGTTCTGGGTGAGGGGGCCGTGGGACCATTGATAGCCTGCGCCTGCCGTGAACTGGGCATCCGGCCAGAGCGTGACGGAACCGTCGGATGCCCCGGCACAACTTACGGCAACCACATCCATGGAATCGAGGAAGGGGAGGCGATATACCCTGGCCTGCACCGCCCGTGAGGCCACCGAGCAGCCGCTGCCTGCGGCCGTCACCTCGCAGTAGAACTGGGCGCCGTCCCAGGCGGCCGTGGCCGGGGAGATCAGCAGCACCGAATCCGTGGCCCCGCTGATGCCCGCGCCGTTCACCAGGGTATCCCAGCCGGACTGTCCCGGGCGCAGGGCATACCATTGCCAGGCCGCGCCATATCCTCCCAGGGTTATCCCCAGGCTGAAGCCCAGGCTCCCGCCGGCACAGGCGGTGTCGCCCTGGGGGTGGGCCGTCCAGTTGAAGGGGTTGGACACACAGGTCACGGTATGGGAGCGGGGGGTGGCAGGAGGCTCATCTGCCCTGAATGACAATGGTAGGGTAGACCCCAAGGTCCATCCAGAAACCACTGAAGTATCCGGAGAACACCGGTTCGGATTTCTATACCGGGTGTTGTTTTCAAAGAAGGAATTGCCCGAATTTGGATCAGGAAGAATCGAGTCGATGGTTACTCCCTGGTAGACCAGGATAGCCCCATCTCTCTCTTGCCCATTCCAATCCCAGGCCGCATTGCTTGTGGGCACATCCGTAGCGACCCATTCAAGGCTCCAGAAGTTATGTGGACCACCCGCAAACGGCGTTTTTGATCCACATGTCATCGCCTGGCCGGGGTATATATATCCTGACAGGTTCCATGTATGCTCCTTGTGGGATGACAGTCCACGATTGGAGAGCGCGATCACCTGCCATCCTGTGAGATTGACAGGATATGCGGTAGGGTTAAAGATCTCAATAAACCGATCACTTTGATATGTTGAGTAGTTTGGATCGCATAGTTCCGAGAGGATGAGGTTTGTTCCACCATAACAACTTCCCTGATTTTGTAGCAGTTGCACTATCTGTGGGCTATGATACTTGCCCGTGCCCAGCAGGGTAATGGGCAGGGAGGCGCTGGCCCCCAGCGGAAGGGTGACCAGCAGCTGGGTAGGCGACAGCAGCTGGAAGGAGGCGCTCAGGCTGCCGTATTTCACCCCGGTTAGGCCGGAGAAACCGCTGCCCGTGAGGGTGATGAGGGTTCCGGGAGGGGCTACGGAAGGCTGTATCGCACTGACAACGAATTCTGTATACTTTCCGCTGATGAGGAAATTATCGAAATAGACCAGGCTCCAGCTGCCTGTAGTCTGCATATAGCAGCGGAAGGTGACCTGGGGGGCATTCCAGACCGCAGCCGGCAGGCTCAGGCTTTTGAGTGTATAGGTGCCGGTGATGGGCAGGCTGACGGATCCGGCCAGGACATCCCCCGAACCGGTGTTGTAAAACACCTGCATAGTCTTGGCCGAGGCCCCGATATTCCGGTAATAAAAGGATACACCTATGGAGTCGAAGAAGGCGGTAGGTGCGGTCAGGCTGATGTTGGTGGCGGTATTGACGGGCGAAACGGATTTTCCGGCATAACCCGCCGGGTTGTATACCGAGCCCGCGGGAAGGGTAAGCGCTGTAGCGATGGGGAAGCCCGGGGAGGCATTGGGGCTGTCCTCGAACGCCCAGAACCCCAGCGTATCCTGTCCCGCCGCCCGCAGGCCGGGCAGGAGCAGGGCCAGGAAGAGCAGGCATCCCGTGAAATGTGATCGTGCAGGGCTCATACGGTACAACAGGCTGTAGTTTTCGATCATACAAAGGTATAAAATGCAGGGCTCGCGCGCGGGCGCAGGCCAGGACATCCTCCAGGCCCAAGCCCCCCCCATCCAAGACACCGGAGCACCGCCCAGGGCGCCCCTCCCCGGGCGGGAAAATGCCCGCAACACCCAGCCCCCGGCCAGGCCTCCCCTAAATATACGTTCTGCCCCCCCCGGGACGGTAAAGAAATGTGAAAAGAAAAGAGGAAGGAGGAGGGTGAAGTGTGAGGGTGAGGGGGAGTGTGAGGATGAGGGTGAGGGGGAGGGGGAGGGTGAGGGTGAGGGGGAGTGTGAGGGTGAGGGGGAGGGGGAGGGGGGGGGTGGGGGGGAGGGTTGTGGGGGGGGGGGGGGGGGGGCGGGGGGATGGCGAGGGAAGGGTAATTTTTGATTCTGGAT
>JAKLHK010000052.1 GCA_022710185.1 Bacteroidota bacterium | reverse complement strand
GTGACCGACATATGCACCAATACATCGCGTTGGGGAATGATGCCTGTGGTTTTGTCTTTTCGTGGCAAAGGGTAGAACCGGACGGAGTACTTCAAGGTAATTGATTTACATACAAATATACATACAGTTTTTACTTATTTTCAGTTTATTTCAATTATTGATGTTATTAAGCATTTATCATTTAACTAGCTGATATACTGTCTATAATATCATTTACTTAACTCATACTAATTTTAGTGAACATATGGCTATATGCCCCGTAGGGGCTTATTTATTTGATGATTGCGGACATAGTGTTGTCGGATATTCTCTCCCTCTCCCTCTCCCTCTTCCTCTCCCTCTCCCTCTTCCTCTTCCTCTTCCTCCTCCTCCTTCCCAATTCATAGATCGTTAATCGATATTCGATATTCCTTTGGTCCTTGACTCTCAGAACACACTCACGGAGGACGACTTGGGGTACTTCACCGCGTAGCGGACCATCACCTCCTTCACTTCGCCCGGGGCCAGCTCGAGATCCCAGCGGAGGAAGCCACGGGCCTCGTCATGCTCCGCCCCGGAGATGTCCAGCAGTTCCACGGTGATCCGTTCATCCCGTGAAACCGGCACCTGGTCCTCCAGCTTCACCTTCACCTTGTGGTCTTTGGTGTTGCGCAGGCTGATTTTCCAGGCCATCTCGGTCTTCTTCTGGCTACCGATGAGCTGACGCGAGCTGTATTCCTTGAGCTTTTCCCGGCTCACCACTATCCCGGCATCCCGCCCCAGCGAGAGGTTCAGCTCATCGCCCGTCTCCTCGGTACTGAACTGCGACCGTCCTACATAATTGCCCTGGTAATACAGGTTTACCGTACCGCTGAGCAGGGAGTACTCTTCCCAGCCGCTCACCCTGGCCATCAGGAAGGCATCCTTGTCGAGGCGGGGTACGGCTGCCAGCTCATAGTTGGCAGGCATGCTGAAGGTGGAAACCGGCAAGGTGTACTCCTTGCCGTCGGAGGGCACGCTGAACGGCTCGTCCAGCTCAAAGGTCATGGTGGTGAGCTGGCGCTTCTGTGTAGATCCCATCGTACGCGCCGGTGCCGGCGGTGCCTCGGCCTTGCCCCGGTTGAGCAATGCGTAGCGGGGCCTGGAGGCGGCACCTGCGATCTCCACAGCTTCCAGCTGCATGGCCGAAGGCTGCATCCTTATCTGGAGGTAGGCCGAAGTGATGGGCACCAGCACCTGCTGGTAGCCCACGAAGGAAACCCTAAGGTAGCTCACATCCTGGGGCACGGAGGCGATGCGGAAGTTCCCGGACGCATCCGTAACCGTGCCGGCCTGGGAAGGGTGCTCCAGCACCACGGAGGCATAGGGCAGGGGCTGCCCGGTGGAGGCATCCAATACCGTGCCGCTCACCACGGGGAACCACTGGCCGGGTGCCCCCTGGTCATCCATAGCGTAGCCAGCGCCCAGGGGCTCACGAAAGCCCGCCAGGGCACTCAGGTCCCAGGAGTTGAGCTCAGGCTTGGTATGGCTTCGGCTGGGATCCCCGGTGGAAAGAATAATGCGCGCCTGCTTCCAATCCTCCCCGCTGTTCTGACGGATGCGGGAACGGAAATCCACGCGGATAGGCTCATCCGTACTGATGACCCTCAGGTCGTATACCGGGGTCCAGCCCGCTTCGGGCACCATATAGCGGATACGAAAATCAGCCCGGGTCTGCACCCCGGAGGTGACGTCAACCACGACTTCGCATACCGAACCCTCTTTCTCTCCACCCAGACTGCCCAGCTGCTGGTTCAGGCGCCCGATCTCCCCGTTCAGCACCTCTACCTTGCGCTCGGCATCCACATAATTGGTGTCGATATTGGTGAGGCGCTCCCTGAAGAAACGCGCGGCATATTTCAGTTCATCGATGTCCAGTCCTTCTTGCTGGCCCCCGATCTGCCGGTTGGCCAGGATCATATCCTTTTCGTGCACCAGGACCTGCATGCGGGCTTCCAACATGCGGATCTCCCGGCGGATCTCCTTCAGCCGTCCTTCCAGTTTCAGCACTTCCGCTTCACGTTCCCTGGATCGCAGGAAGTCGAAACGGCTGCTCACCGCGATGATGGTGAGGTCGCCCGTGGCTTCCACCTGTATGCTCCGCGTATCAATGCGGTCGGTGATGCCGCTGAACACCAGCCGGGTCGTGCCGGGCGACAGGCTGAGCCCGGCCTGGCGCTCTACCGTGGCCCCCTGCTGGTAAAGGGTGACGGCCTTGATCTGGGAGTCGACCTTTTTTTCCGTCTGCGCGGCCAGCGGCAACAGGACGGTAATCAGAACGAACAGGAGCAGGGAACGCAACATGGCGGGGGATGTTTGGGGTTAATTGGAATAAGGCTTCCTTTCCAAAAACGATGCCAGAAATCAAGGCTCAACGCTCAATGCTCAACTTCAAGGGATATACTACATAGAACATAGAACATAGAACAGTGAACAGTGAACATAGAACATTAGCATTGAACACTGCGCACTGAGCAATGGGCACTGTCAAGGGTACCACATCAGCCCGGCGGTAGGGAGTGCCTGCAGCCCTTTGCTGCCGGGGATGAAGTTGTGGCTGATCTCAAGTTCAGTGCCCAGGAAAAGCTTCTGATACACATTGGCCCAAAGTTGGGGTTCGGCCTGGAACACGATCTGGTGGTTTCCATCACGGGTTTCGCTCCACAGGTCGACAAACCCGGAAAACAGGAACCGCTCCTCTCCGAATGGCCGGAACCAGGCTGCGGTAAATTGCCAGTCGCCCCCCTCGGAGTAGTCGGCTCGTCGGTACAACAGGTCGACCTTGACTTCCATCACTTTCAGATCCATGGGATAGCTGAGCCCGGCCAGCCACACCTGGCCGATGGGGAAACCCAGGTCAGCGGCCCGCCCGAGCCCATCGTTGAACTGCAGGCTGAGGTCGAGCTTGCGGTCAAGCACCGGCAGCGTGATATATCGTGCGATCTCGAAGTAGGCAAGTCCCATCGCATTCTTTTCCGCTCCGTAATCGAAATCAGTGAAGAAGAATGTTGAGCCCATGGAGTCAGGCATGAACATCTCTATGGTTGAAGTGAGGAACTTACGGTCCTTGCCGAAGTCGTAGTGAAGCTGGAGGTTCTGAGCGCTCAGGCTGACTGAAAGCAAGGCCAGTTGCAGAAGGATAATTCTTCTCATTTTTAAAGGAATCTATATGCCCGGGGGTAAAATTAGCCAAAAATGGGCTGCCGGCTGAGTGGACCCTGGCCGGCTGAAATGACCGCAAAGGCAGGAAGGCCCCCTTCAGCAGCAAGGAGATCAATGGGATAGGGGAAAGGAAATGCGGTCAGTTCAGGCGCAGGCAGGGGATGCTACCAACCCGGTTCACCCCGCTTTTGTTCGCCAGTGGCGCTCCATCGCAGGCGAAGCATCCCTTCCGAATAGCTCCACCCAAATTTGTCCCCATTCCGGGGCAGCCTGGATTCTACCGTTGCATATTGTTCCGGGGGTATACTGATATGGCCGGTGACCGCTTTTGGGGAGACATCCTTGCTTACCCAGGCCTCTATGGGTCCTACTCCTTCCAGTATAGGGTCAAGCTCCGGGGCGATGCTGCGGCATCCCAGGGGCCCGAAGAAGGCCTGCCACTGGCCTTTGGTGCCCTGCAGCGGGGGGGGGGTATCGATCTTCAGCCGGGAGAACCGATGTCCAACCAGTTCGCTGACTTCGATGCAAGCCTTCAGGCCACGCCCGGAACCGGTGTAGTTTATGACATTGATGTAACATTCATTGAGTACGATCTGCACCTGGTAAGGGTTGAAGCTCCAGGGGTTGTTCCAGGAGGAATCAGTAATGCCATCGGTCAGGACGGAATACAATGCCCGGGAGGCGTAGAGGTCTTCCATACTGAAGATCTCCAGCCTGATCTCCTGGCTGTCAAGTACCAGATCCTGGACACGCAGCGCCCTGAACCCATATTCAAGGTATAGATCAGCTCCACCGTTCATGTACCCCCAGAGGGAATTTCCATCAAAGTACCTGTCATTCATGAGGATGACCCTGCTCGAGTGCTCCAGTCCTGAAATGCGCCTCTGCTGGCTGATAAGGCCGGCGGGCAAACATAGGGTCAGCAGGAGAAGAACCAGGGGAACTCGCATCTTATCCGAGATTGATGGTCATGCGCTCTATCTTATCCGGATCGGCTACTCCCAGGCCCAGCTCCTGTCCCAATTCAAGGAACTTCCGGTAGCGGGCTTGGACCTCCGTCTGCACCCCTGTCTCCAAACGCTTGGCGCTCACAATCTCAAAGCCTACCTGATCCACGGCCACAGGGTCGGTGCCTGCCAGCAATACATTGTAATCGGTGATATACTGGGGATTGGCGCCCGGACCTCCTTCGTAGCATCCTCTGAGCCCATCCACGATATTAAGCACCACCTTGTCGCGCAGGGGAGGGAAGGCACAGACCTCGGCCGAGGTCTCGGACCACAGCTGTTTATGCAGCCGTCCGGTATTGGTGATGGCTCCGTAGGCAAGGTTTTTCATGCACAGGGTTACCGATCCTCCGGCATTCTTGAGGATGGGGATATTGATGATCTTGTCCACTTCCCTGGTCACTATGCGGCTGAAGTAGGAGTATTTGCCGCCGTTTACCATGTAGGGTAGGGTGTAGGCATCGTATTCCCCTTCCACATCGGCCCAGTAGTACCAATCTTTATCGATGCGCTCTTCCCCGTATAGGATGCCTTCCTTATTGTACAGCGAACCCTCGGCATCCTGGCATTCGGTCCCGCGGATGCGGATGCCGGGATAGTTTTCCCCGGTATACCCTACCTCATGCAGTTGCATCTCCCGGCGGTCCCAGATCATGAGGTTACCCCTAGGGATGCCGGCCTGTTCCAGCTGTTTGATGATGGCACGGGTAACCTCATGGCTGGTCGAGAGCAGCCTTCCGGCTACAGGGTTCACTTTAAGCCCGATGAGGTCCCCTGGACCCACGAACTGCAGCCAGGCTTCGGACAGGCTCGCCGCACCGGTAAGGCTAAGCATGGCCCGGGCAACCATCTCATCGGCTGCTTCCTGCACCGGGCTGCCGTCCTTGACTGCCCCCGGATGGAACACCTTAACCACCTTGCCCGGGTAGCGTCCGGGCATGGATGCCCCCGTACGGGGGTGGTTGAGTGCATCCTGCCGGTTGGTTGCCGGCTTATCATCGGGTTTCTGCTCTTGTGACCGGCCCATCCACGATGGCAGCACCGCCGCGCCCAGTCCGGCCAGAGCGGTCATGCGAAAGAAACGGCGGCGCGAAGGATCGTGGGGTGTCTGGGGGGTAGGTTTTTTCATCACTGTGGTTCTATGCCTTAAATGTAGGAATTCCTTTTTCAACTCCCCAGCTCACCCAAGTGAGGCTCCATATTATCTTTGTTCCATGCCCGAACGCCTCTTCCTCCAGTTAGCCTTTCGCGGCACCGCCTATGCCGGTTGGCAGGTGCAGCGGGGCAAACCTACCATAATGGGTGAGGTGGACCGCGCCCTGACCACCCTGTTGCCGGCGAAGCCGGGCATTCAGGGATGCTGCCGTACCGAAGCCGGGGCACATGCCCCCCTCTTCTTCCTGCATTTTAATGATCCGGGCGATGTGAAGGATGACCTTCCCTTTCGACTGAATGCTCTGCTACCCAGGGATATCCGGGCGATCGCCCTTTACCGCGGCCTTCCCCCAGGGGCCCATGCCCGCATCAGTACCCTGAGCCTGACCTACCGTTATTTTGTCCATACCGTTCCCAATCCTTTCCTCGATCCCTTCAGCTTTTTCCTCACCAGGAGCCTCAGCGAGCGCAAGGCCATGCAGGAAGTGGCCGGGGCACTTGGCCGGATCAGCTGCCTCCATCCCCTTGCGCCCCAGGTGCTGCCGAAACGGGGCACAGGCCAGATCCAAAGGTCAGCACTGGTCTTTGCAGAAGATGGTTTGGGATTTTTCTTTGAATTGGAAGCCCATCGCTTCCTGAATGGGATGGCGCTGAAGGCCGCTGGGCTCTTGCTGCAGGTGGGCACAGGTCAACTCGCAGCGGAGGTGGTGTTGGCAGCCCTGAAGAACGAGGAACGGCTGCCCCGCATAGTTTCGGCCCCGGCCCAGGGCCTGCACCTTTGGCAGGTCAACTATCCCTTCTGGCCTACTCCGCCGCCGGCCATGCCGGTCCACCGGCTGTTCGGGGGATCAATCCAATAGTGCTGAAAGATCAAGGCCCAGGTAGGCCGATGCGGCAGCTACCGTGGAGAAATATCCCAGGGGATGCTGTGCCTCCACTTCCTGCTGATATATTGAAGAAAGGGCGGTGTCCTTGGGAGTGGAGGCAATGAGCGCCCAACGGGCCGTGCTCCACTGGTGATCAATGATATAGCGTGCCAGCCGGCGGGCTTCGCTGGCCCTCATGTTCATGTTGGCGTTGCGCAGGTCCACCACCCCCTGGTAGTCTCGGGAGAATTCCTTGTCGAGGGAAGCGGTGTGGAAAAAGTCCATCACCTCCTCGAATGTGGCTTCCTTCAGGTTCACCATGATCAGCCGGAGCTCGGGAAAGATCTTATAATGATACATGGCAGTTACTTGGTATCAGGGACAAGGGGCATGCTATGACATCGGGTCACTTCCTTGATGTTCTGCTGCTGAACAGGAAGGGATGCCGCCGGTAGACAAGCATTCCT
>JAKLHK010000051.1 GCA_022710185.1 Bacteroidota bacterium | reverse complement strand
ACCCCCAGGGCAACCTGATTTATTCTTCGGCTATTGGGCCCTTGTCCAGCTATTATCAGCGACTGGACCATGTCTTTTATCCTTCCGGGGAGTTCGTCCTGCTCGCCCATACGGAATCCCCGGTGTTCGCAGTCACTTCCAATGCCTTCCAGCCGGCGCTGAACCAGTACATGGATATGACCTACTCCCGCATCCTGTCTGACGGAACACTGGCATACTCTACCTATCTCGGGGGAAGCGAATATGAAAGCACTGAATACGAAAGGCTGACCTTACTGCCCGACAGCAGCCTGATTGTCACAGGATCAACATATTCCGATGACTGGCCGGTTACGGCGAATGCCTTTCAGCAGCAAAAGAACGTCAACAGCAGTGACCCTTACAACAGTTCATCGATGGAAGCCATCCTGGTATGGTTCGACAAAAATGACAGCGTACTGGTCTCCACATATTTCGGGGGGACTGCCTCGGACCACTTCAGCGGAGGCGTCCTCCTGGATGACGGGTCAGTGATGCTGGCCGGGTATACCGGGTCCATCGACCTCCCGGTGACGCCCAACGCCTTCGACAGCATCAACCCGAACGAAGAGTATTATGGCCCCACCAAGGATGGCCCCTACCTGCAGACCAATGAAGGCATGGTAGTCCGGTTCGGGCGGGATGGCTCGCTAAAATGGGCCTCCTACCTTGGAGGGAGCTTTGGGGAATCGATGATCCTGCCCATACCGATGGACGGGAAAAGCATGCTGGTGGCAGGGATGACCAATTCTGATGACCTTCCCACCACCCCTAATGCCCTGCAGTCCTATTTTGGAGGATACCATGACCTGTTTTTCTGCAAGATTGACTCCTCAGGTAATCTGCTGACGTCAACCTATTTCGGAGGCAGCAACTGGGAAGACCTGCGGAATGAGGAATTCGTTCATCTCTTCGAAGACGGAACGGTAGGTATCGTAGGGGAAACCGAATCGGTAGATTTTCCGATAAGCCCGGGGGCCTTTGATCCGACCAATACCGGCATCAATTATTACTATAACAAGGAAGTGTTCTATTCCAGGTTCTCCGCGGATATGGATACCCTGATATACTCTACCTACCTGGGTGGGGGTAAGGGGGATTGGCTTTACGGTATGTATGTTTCCGAAGATGAGTCCATGCACATCCTGGGGCATACCGGGCAATGGGTTGACGACTTTCCGATCACTTCCAATGCGATACAGAAAGAAGACCGATCAGGAGACCTGTTCATTACCAAGTTTTGCCCTGAGTCCAATGAAGTGGACTTCTCCACCCTGCTGGGAAGTGACTACAATGACTGGGAGATGGGGGTCTTTTTTGCCAACGACAGCATGGTGGTCCTTGCCGGCCCCCAAATGGAGTCGTTTCCGATCACCCCGGGAGCGCCGCAGCCCAGCATCAACGGCACATACTCCGATATCGTGGTCGTACGGCTCGATACCCGGATGTCCTTGGGCACGGATTCCATTTTCCCTGCTTATCAGGAAGCCTGCAAGAACAGCAATAACCTCAAAAGCATCCAGGGCGAGCCGGGGATGACCACGATGTACCTGCGGAATGGCGTGCCGGATTATGTGAACCTCATCCCGAACTATCAGTGGCAGTTCAGTACCGACTCTATCACATGGTACGACCTCCCGGATGCCAGGAATTATTTCATCCAACCCCAGGCTACCACTCAAACAACCTGGTTCCGGCGTACCACAAGGTCCTGTGAATTAGGGCTATCCTATTCAAACGTGGCCAAGTTGTTCATCCGTACCGACCATGCCCCCCAAATCCATATAGAGCCCCTGGTGTATCTCTGCCCCGATGGAGAGATCGAATTGGGAGGGAGCCCAACTGCCAGCGGGGGCCAGCCACCTTACACCTATTCATGGTCTCCGGCCGAAGGCCTGGACGATACCACTCTGGCGAACCCTACCCTCAGCTTTGATGGGGGATTGGCCATATACAAGCTGAAGGTGGAAGACGCTGCGGGCTGTTCACAGATCAGGGCTGGAAAGATAGCGGAGCTTGAAGCCCGGGCCTCGGAAGATGCCACGATCTGTCCCGGGTTCGATGTGCTGGTTGAGGTCGACGGCTACAATGACCCCAATGTAGGCTATCACTGGACCGCCCTGGGCGGGAGCGGGCCATCCAGCATCCACTTCCCCGATAGCGTATTGACCCTGGTGAGCCCAACCGTAAGCACCACCTACCAGGTGCTCGTGGATGACGGCCGCAGCAGCGGAGGGAACTGCCCAACGGACGATGTGGAGATTACTGTGGTTTCACCACCGGAGGCCGATGCCGGGCCCGACCAACGCATTTGCGAAGGGGAAAATGTACCGTTGGGAACCCCCGGCGATCCGGATCTGCTTTATGTCTGGACCCCGGGAAACCACATCTCCCCAGCCATAGGCGATCAGCCGGTGTACGACGGCTATTTCCCAGTCAATGAACCCGGTAACAAGATGACCTATATCCTGACCGTATTCCGTGAGAATGCGCTCTGCATGGCTGCCAGCGACACCGTGGATGTCTTCGTCAGCTTCGCCAATGCAGGGATCGATGGTTGCGGCCCCCGCAAGATCGGGCAACCGGACATCACCGGTGGGAACGCCCAATTCCTGTGGGAAGTCCTGGATGGCGACAGTTCCAGCATTGCAGGACAGGAGACCCAGGCAGAGATCTTAGTAAATCCACAGGAAGAGACCCAGTACCGGCTGACGGTGACCATCAACGGGGCCTCATGCAGCGCTGAAGTCTATGTCCCGGTTTGCGGATGCCTGCAACCCGGAGGAGCCTTCAGTATCCCTGTGGATTGTCATACGGGTACCCAGGTCCTGCCCTTTAAACTGTCCCCTTCGAATATCAACCCCAACCTCTATGACTATGAATGGATCAGCGGAGACCTGAGTGCCCTCAATGACCGGTTCTCCCCTACGCCTTCTATCATTCATCCACTTTCAGGCAGCACGGTATTCACCCTGAAGGCCACCCACAAGCTTGATACCACCATGGTATGCTACGGGATTATTGCTGTAGATATTCTCACGGCTTCTCCCCCCATCGCGCTGGTTTCGGAGGACGTGGCGGTTTGCCCCGATAATGCCAGCACGGTCTTTCTGGGTGCGGCCCCCATCCCCGGGTATAAGTACACCTGGTCCCCAAGCACTGGGCTGAGTGCCCATAACGTTGCCAATCCATCGGTATATCCTGATCAGGTGGGTGCGGTAACCTACACCCTGGTTGTGGAAGACATTTCCAACGGATGTACCGATACCGCAAAGGTCACAGTAGAGGTGAGGGAAGCGGTTGCCTATGTAGGCCCTGACCGCAGCTATTGTGGAATCGGGTACTTCCAGCTGGGAGGCCCGCCAAAGCCTCACATGATCTATCAATGGGAACCCACGCAGGTGGTCACCGATTCCACCAGTTCCCAACCCATGGTCACCATCTATCCGGGAATAGAACAGGTAAGCCTGTACGTGCTGGATACCATCACTGGCTGCGATGACGATGCCATCGTCTTTTTTGAGGAACTGGACCCGGTAGACGCCTATGCAGGAGAAGATACCACCATTTGCCGGCTGGAAGGGGAGGCCATGATCGGCGATCCCAATTTCGATCCTGCCCTTTCTTATGTGTGGTTTCCTACCGAAGGGCTGGACGATCCCTCCTCCGGTTACACGGCAGCCCACCCTTCCCAAACCACTACCTATACCCTTATCGTCTCTCATTATGGATCCCAGGGCTGTGATGCGGAGGATCAGGTGACCGTATATGTCAACCCCCCGGATGCGCTCAGCCTGAGCCTGGATTCACAGTTTACCATTTGCAAATGGGACGATGTGCTCATCGGCCCGGCACCCGTGAGCGGCTACGACTATGCCTGGAGCCCCGAAGACGACCTCAGCGATCCCTGGAGCGCCCAAACCTATGCCGAGCCCGGGTCAGCCATGGCGCAGTATACCCTTACGGTCACTGATGTTGAGGGTTGCCGGCAGGGCGAAGCTACGGTGACCGTGGAATGGTATGAGCTGGGAAGTCCGGGCCAGACCAGTCATACGATATGCGAAGGGGACTCGGTGATGATCGGTATGGCCCCCATCCCCGGTGCTTCTTATAATTGGTACCCCGATCCTGCCCTCGCGAATGACACCCTCCCACAGACCTATGCGAAACCGGACGAGTCCACCCTGTTCTACCTGGAAGTGGAAATGTTCGGGTGCTATGAGGAATTCGAGTTCCAGGTCCATGTGGTTCCCCCTCCGGAAGCAGATGCCGGATCCGACATCACCAGTTGCGGGAGTCCGGCCATCATCGGCAGCACGGCACTACCAGGGTTTGCCTATTCCTGGACACCGGGCACAGGACTCCAGAATCCATTATCTTCCAGCACAGCAGCTAATCCATCCGACACTACCCATTATATCCTCACGGTAACGAACATCGCTTATGGTTGCAAAAACAGGGACACCGTGCTGGTCTATCCTGTTCCTGTAGCCGAAGCGGGAGCAGACCGCTCCCTTTGCCTTGGCGAAGCCACACTGCTTGGCAGCCCGGGCCGTTCCGGAGTAGACTACTCCTGGTCACCGGCATCCGGGCTGAGCGATCCACTCTCCCCCATGCCCATTGCCAGTCCGACAACCAGCACAGTATATACCCTCAGCGTTTCGGATGGCAGTTGTACGGTGACTGACGAAGTCAGCATCACGGTAAAACAACCGGGAACATTGGAAATCAGTGAAGTTCCCCTGCTTTGTATGAATGAATGCGTAGAACTGGAACTGAGCATTTCGGGAGGCAATTTCAACACCTTCCAGTGGACCCCGGCAGCATCCATCAGTGCACAGAACATCACCAACCCTGTACTATGTCTTAGCGCTTCTTCCGCTGTCACCGTAAGAGCCTATGACCTTGCCTCAGGTTGCAATGCCTACGACACCATTCAGGTTCTGGTCAGTACTAACCCTGTTCCCCAGGCGTTTGCAGGAAACGACACCATCCTCTGCTACGGGGATGACCTTACGCTGGGAACGCCCGGCCAATCGGGCTATTTCTACCAGTGGTACCCTCCTCTCTTCCTCAACGATCCTTACCTGCCCCAACCCCAGGCCGTACCGGCCTATAGTATGACCTACTCAATCACTGTAACCGATCCTTCCACCTCCTGCTCCTCATCGGATGAGATCGAGGTAGAGGTGTACCTGATCGAAGCATACGCAAGCAGCTATGGGACGATCTGTTACGGGAGCACCACGGACCTCGAGGCCTATGCTTATGGAGGAGCCAGTTCAGTGTATGCCTATGAATGGGCCCCGGCCGCCCTGGTCCAGGACCCGGGCTCGGGATATACGCAGGCAAGCCCCTTGTCAACCACTACCTTCTCCGTTACAGTAACGGATATCGTGTCGGGCTGTGCCGATAGTGCCACCACCCTTGTCCAAGTGGATCAGACCCCAGCACCCCAGGTTGACCTGGGCCCTGACCTGGTGATCTGCACTGCCTGGGGAGAAGCGGACAGTCTCCGGATCGGGATCCCGCCCGTGCCGGGATATGCCTATGAGTGGTACCCGCACGGTAACCTGTCTGATCCCTATTCTTCCAATCCCTGGTTCTATCATAATTACGACGACCACTTCAGCTATTCCCTGTATGTTACCGACCTCAACAGCCAGGGGGACTGTTCTGAAGGCTATGATGATATCGATATCACCATCCGGTATTCCCCTTCGCTTTACGTGAGTCCCGATTATGCCGAAGTGTGCGAAGGACAATCGGTCCAATTGTACGGATACTTGTACAACCTGCCCTATGGTACAGCCTATGAAGCAAAATGGCAACCGGCTTCTGCGGTTACCAATCCCACTTCGCTCAATACCCAGGCACTGCCTAAGGACCCACTGACCTTCCTCACGCTCAGCGTGGAGCTCAAGGATGATCCACAAACTGACTACCGCAGGTGCCAGGTTTCAAATGAAGTGATCCTGGTCGAGTATCCGGATGTCAGCCTGACACTGAATGAGCTCGTACTCGACTGCGGCCCAGCCTCCGATCGTAAGCTGCCCCTCATTGTCGATCCGGTGGTTGGGTGGTACTATTGGGAACCTTCTGACCTGGTGATCAATGATTATTATGTTGGAAGCAAGGATACTACACTTACCCTGCACTACAATTCCATTTATGGTTGCGACGGGAGCGCGCCCATGAAGGTGCATTTCGGTGACAAGGAGCCCCCACTCATCTCCTGTCCACCGGATGCGTTGTTGGAATGCGATGAGGACACCTCTGTTGCAGCGCTGGGTGAAGCCAACTGCGTGGACAACTGCGACAGCCTCCCCGTGATCAGCCACCTGGACCGCCTTCTCCCAGGAAACTGCCCTCAGTCCTATACCATCCAGAGGGTGTGGTATGCCTCCGACAGCACCGGGAACCTGGATTCCTGCATCCAGATCATACTCATGGAGGACACCGAACCGCCGGAAATCTTCTGTCCTGGAGATGTTGCGCTCATCTGCCCGGCCGACACCAGCCCCGGGGCCAATGGTATCGCAACGGCCACCGACGTATGTTCCGCTTTCTCCATTTCCTATACCGACCAGGTCTATGCTGATTGCGGGGGAAGCTATACGGTGGAACGTACCTGGCGTGCCACCGACGACTGCGGCAACTACTCGGAATGTATGCAGGTGCTCACGGTGCAGGATACCACCCCTCCGGTGATCACCTGCCCCCAGGATGTGGTCCTCGACTGCCCC
>JAKLHK010000050.1 GCA_022710185.1 Bacteroidota bacterium | reverse complement strand
GCCGGAACCGTGAAGGTTGGATCCAGGGTATCCAGCACGGTGACAGTCTGCACCTGCACGCTGGTATTGCCGCAATCGTCCTCCAGGGTCCAGGTACGGGTGAAGGTGCCGGTATTGTTGCAACCGCTCAGTCCGGTGACATCGTCCACATAGGTGGCTTCCAGTCCGGTGGAGCAATTGTCAGCCTCGTCGGTCACATCGCCGATATCGGCGGTAGTGGTGTCGATGCTGCAGTTGGCATCACGGTAGAGCGTCGTATCGGCCGGTACGGTGAAGGTCGGATCCAGGGTGTCCAGCACGGTGACGGTCTGCACCTGCACGGTGGTATTCCCGCAATCGTCCTCCAGGGTCCAGGTGCGGGTGAAGGAGCCGGTATTGTTGCAGCCCGTCATTCCGCTCACGTCATCCACATAGGTGGCCTCCAGACCAGTGGAACAGTTGTCAGCTTCATCCGTCACATCACCGATATCGGCAGTAGTGGTGTCGATACTGCAGGTTGCATCGCGGTAAAGGGTTGTATCAGCCGGAACCGTGAAGGTTGGATCGGTGGTGTCCTGGACCGTCACATTCTGTACACAGGTGGTGGAGTTCCCGCAGGAATCCGCGGCAACCCAGGTTCGAACAAAGCTGTAGGCATCCGGGCAACTTCCTGGGGTCACTGCATCGCTGTATGTGATGCTGACCACCGAAGTGCAGTTGTCAGTGGCCGTGGCAAAGCCCAATACCGCCGTGGTTGTATCCGAGCTGCAGTCAATCGTGGTATCAGCCGGACAGAAAGTGATTACCGGATCGGTGGTGTCCTGAACCGTCACATTCTGTATACAGGTGGTTGAGTTCCCGCAGGAATCCACGGCAACCCAGGTACGAATGACACTGTATGCATCCGGGCAGCTTCCTGAGGTCACTGCATCGCTATAGGTGATGCTGACCACCGGATTGCAGTTGTCGGTGGCTGAAGCAAAGCCTAATACTGCCGTTGTTGTGTCCGAGGTGCAGTCAATCGTGGTATCAGCCGGACAGAAGGTGAACACCGGGTCGGTGGTGTCCTGAACAGTCACATTCTGTATGCAGGTCTCGGTATTACCACATACATCCGTTGCTGTGAATGTACGAACGAATGTGTAGGTTTTTGGGCAGCTCCCTGCGGTAACTACGTCAGCATATGTTATGGAGACAACACCCGTACAACTATCTTGTGCCAGTGGAAATCCCAGATTGGCCGTTGTCGTATCTTCCGTACAGTTAACAATGGTATCTGCCGGACAGAAGGTAAACACCGGATCAAAAAGATCGATGGTTACTACCGGTGTGCCACTTAAACCAGTGGAAGAGCAGCCATTGGCGTCGGTAACGCTGGTGAGGCCATAGGTGGTACTGGCATCAGGATTCAGCAGGATAGCCGATCCGCTGATGTAGTTAACGATGGTGGTATCTCCCGCCCCGGTGTCCAGCACCAGGGTGAAGGGTGAGGTCCCTCCGGTAATGGCCACAAAGAGACTGGCGGTGCCCCCGTCGCAGATGCAGGTGTCACCGCTCAGTACGGAGGCCGTGGTGGCCGGGTAGAGCGCGATGACAGCCGTTCCGCTCATGGTATCCGAGCAGCCGCTGATATCGTGGGTGGCCACAACGGTATAGGTACCCGAGTCGGTCTGTGCCCCGAAGCTGATGGGGTTGCCCGCATCGCCGGGAACCGGAGCGCCCACGGCCGTAGTATCATTCAGGTAAAGTTGATAGCTGACCAGGGTATCGGAGTTGTCCACGCCCAGGCTGAAGCCTGCCCCGCCGGGGCAGTAGGTTCCTCCGCCGGTGACGTTGTATACAGCAGGAATGGCGCATTCGCCGAGCTGGAAGTCACTGAAGGAGGTTACTCCGGTGACCTGGGTAGACAGGGCGGCCAGGGTACCCGTGGTGAGGCCTGACCATACTGTGCCGTTCAACTTGTTGGCCTGGAAGGCCAGGGCATCGGCTCCGCCATCGAGATCGCCGGCCACGAAATGGAATACGGCATCATAGTCCGTGAATACCAGCCCGGCATTGGTCAGGGTCCAGTATCGGTTGACACTTTGGCCGGCGTTGATGCCCGAGGTGGCAATGGAGGGGTGATCGGAGCCTGTGGTGCTTCCGGTAAGTGTCCCACCGGTGGAGATTCCGCTGAAATCGAGCATCACCGGAGCATAAGCGGAGGCATTCCCGATGAAGAAGGTCTTTTGCACACTGGCACCAGTGGGGATGTTCCACAACAGGTAGCCGTTCACGTATCCCGTCGCCCCTTCGCCCAGGTGCTTTGCATTGACGCCCATTTTGACCGTGTCTGTCCCGGTAGTAATGACCCCGGTGGCAAAGCGGAGGGAATCGCTGATGCTGATATTCTGTGAGAGGGTGAGCCCGGCAGCGTTGTCGACCATCAGGCGGTTGAAGGCGGTGGGTACCGTTCCCCCGATGTTCTGGGTTGCTGTGCCGTTGAAGCGGAAACGGCTGGTACCGCTGGTGAAGGTACCCCCGTTGTGGAACCAGTCGCCGGCGATCCGGTGCTTGAAGGTTTGGGCGTTGAAGGTAGCTCCTGTTTCCAGTATAAAGTCTCCGCCAATAGTCATAGCCAGGGCGGCAGTGGCGCTGGCAGTGCCTTCAATGGTGAGGTCTCCCTGGATGAGAGATACGTTTGTCATGGTCTTTACACCACTGCCGGAAAGGATTAGATTATAATAAGGTGTAGGCCATACGGTCTGGGCTGCCCCGTAATATTCCACGGTGTTCCCGGTGCTGTCGGCGAAGAAATCGGAAAAGGTGTTGCCGATAAGGTTGAATGCCGGGCTTCCCCCAAGCATCAGGGTGCCGGTATGGGCACCGTTGTTCATGGTAACGAAGGCGAGCGGGCGGGTGAGCCCGTTCCCTGCCGGGGTGCGGAGGACCACTGTTCCTGCCACCCGGACGGTACCCTGATCAATACTGAAGTAGCCGCTGTTGAGGGTTCCCACCACACCAACGCCTTCCACCGTAACATCACCCGTTACTGACATGCTGTCGATGGTGGAGACCAGGGTGGTCGTCCTTATCCCCGAAAGGAATCCGGTGGGTTTGCCGATATACACCGACGCGGTGCGCATCCAGCCCGCACCGGTGATGGTAGCGGTACGGGATTGGGTATTCAAACCGGGGAACCTCACCTGGTTGGAAACGACCAGGTCAGCCCCTCCATTGATGGTGATCACCGATCCGTTCCCGGTAAATTCGATGTATTCGCAGGCCTGGCTGCCGGAGACGGTAATGGTATGGCCGCCGGCAATCAAGGCGGAATCCCCTGCCACCGGGAAGCCTGAACCTCCCCAGGTAGCCGCGGCGTTCCAGCTGCCGCTTCCGGTGGAAGTGTATATAGCGGCCTGAAGGCTACCAGTGGTAAAAATGTATCCCATGGCCATCAGCAACAGTAAGGCAGAAACCTTCCGTTGCATTCCACGCGTTGCCGGTCCCTGGCCAGTCCTGACCGTTGCGCGTTCTGCATTCGCATTCATCACGGTGTAGATTATTGATTTCATCAGCTGTGTATTGAATATCAATGGTATTCTTTCATATACAAATATTGATATACCACTACTTCCCGGATCAGCATCCTGAAGTCGGGTATATCTCAGAATAAAACTGCTCAATCAAGGTGATATCGCTATCACAGGCTCTTCAGTTGCGATCAGGAACGGTAATGCCGGCAAGGACAGCCTTGGCTGGCAGGCAATCCAATACTATGCTGCGCAGGCAGTTAAAAGGAGAGTGTAATGCAGTAGAGGTGCGTTCAAGGGCAGCGTTGTCTTCAAATTACCGGGCCCTGCACTGCATTAAAACAGCCAAGTCCCCGAACCGATCCTGATCACTTAGTACAAGATTAGGGAAATTTTAAAGAATTCGCAAGGAAAAAAGTCCTGAATCCCTTGAGAATAACATTTATTTAACAGATGATATGCTCCATGCCTTCGGAATGCACGGATTTTCAGGTCCTGAACTATTCTAACCCATATTCTGCGCTGTGTTCGGCACGAGCATGACAACATCCAAGCTATTCACACCTTTTTTAACTTCACCGAAAATTCATCATCATGATGATCGACCTGAGATCCGACACGGTTACCCGACCCACCCCTGCTATGCTGGAAGCCATGATGAGAGCACCTCTGGGAGACGATGTCTTCGGAGATGACCCCAGTGTTCAGCACCTTGAGGAGAAGGCTGCAGACCTCTTCGGCAAGGAAGCCGGTCTCTTTTGTCCAAGCGGCACCATGGCCAACCAGATCGCCATCAAGGTCCATACCCAACCTGGCAACGAAGTAATCTGCGACCAGACGGCACACATTTATAATTATGAAGGGGGCGGTGTCGCTTTCAATTCGGGTTGCTCGGTACGGCTGATTGCCGGTGATCGCGGGCGTTTTAACGCTGAACAGGTCCGGACTACACTCAATCCCGACGACATACACTATCCACTGAGCCGTCTGGTGGTCATTGAGAACACCTCGAACAAAGGAGGTGGAAGTTGCTGGGATCTTCAGGAGATCAAGGCCATTGAAGGGATATGTTCCAAACATGGCCTTGCCCTGCACCTTGACGGGGCCCGGGTCTTCAATGCCATGAGGGCCACTGGCCTTATGGCACGTGACCTCGGACGTCCCTTTCATACGATTTCCCTTTGCCTGAGCAAGGGACTGGGTGCCCCCGTTGGTTCGGTGCTGCTGGGCAGCCGCGAGCATATCCGCGCCGCCCGCCGGGTAAGAAAGGTCCTCGGAGGCGGGATGCGCCAGGCCGGGATTCTGGCAGCTGCCGGCACCTATGCCCTGGACCATCATGTCGAGCGACTGGACGATGACCATCGCCGGGCCATGAAGCTGGCCCGGGCATTGGAGGCCCACCCCTGCGTCGACTCTGTTCTGCCGCCGCAGACGAACATCCTTATATTCAATCTCAGGGAAACAACGAGCCCTGAGTCATTCCTCGAAGCGCTCAGAAAGCAAGGCATACTGGCTGTAGGCTTCGGGCCCAGGGCCATACGTTTCGTCACCCACCTGGATGTGGATGATGCCATGGCCGAAAAGGTATGCCAGGTACTGGGTCATATCTCCTGACACCCACCCAGGGACCGAATGATCGCCTTCGCGTCCGGTAGATCCCCAGGTTCCAGGAAGAGCTGGGTAATGCGGCGCTATGAACATTCCTATACCGGAATGCGTATTTTTGCCCCTTCGTGCCGAATAAACGATCCTGTGATGGTAGAACGCTTCGCTCCTACGGAATATGCCCTTCAATCGCTGGCTACCGGGGCCCTCTTTCCTGATGCCGGCTGGACCCTGGATGCCCCCGGCGAGCAGCAGCCTGCCCTGGTCAGGGCGGTATATGCAAAAACTCAGCTGGAGCTGAAAGACGAATCCTGGGGCATTTTCCGGTATGCAGATTGGCTCCCGGTCCAGCGGATGCTTCAGGGTTCAGGTTTTCCGGTCACTTATCGCAGCGAAGCCCTGGCTGCAGAATTGGGTTTGGAGTCGCTGTGGATTACCTTCAGCGGATGGTGGCCTGAACGCGGCGCAAGGATGAAGTCGGGGTCGTTCAAGGAAACCGAGGCCTATGCGGTCTGCGGAAGATTATCCGCGGAAGAGAACAGGGTCCTGGTAGTCGCCTCGGCCGGAAATACAGCCCGGGCTTTCGCGCGGGTGTGTTCAGAAAACGGCATCCCACTGCTGCTCAGTGTGCCCGAAGACAACCTCGACGCCCTTTGGTTCGACCAGCCCATACGCCCCTGCGTAAAACTCATCGCCTCCCGCAAGGGCGGGGATTATTACGATGCCATCCACCTCTCCAACCTGGCCTGCCAGTTGCCCGGCTACTTTGCTGAAGGCGGTGCTAAGAATGTGGCCCGGCGCGATGGCATGGGCACTACAGTCCTCAGCGCCGCCACCACCATCGGCCGTATCCCCGACTATTACTACCAGGCCATCGGGAGCGGTACCGGCGCCATCGCAGCCTGGGAAGCCAACCTCAGGCTCCTCGCTGACGGCAGGTTCGGTTCCAAAAAAATGATACTGCGCGTCAGTCAGAACTGGCCCTTCATCCCCATCCACGACGCATGGAAGGCCCGATCCAGGCAAATGCTCCCCATGGATGATGATGAGGCCCGCCGGAAGGTGGAAATCATCCGTGCCAAGGTCTTGTCCAACCGTAAGCCACCCTACCCTATACTCGGTGGATTGTACGACGCCCTGGAGGATACGGGGGGCAATGTACTGTACGCCAACAACGAAGAAGCCATGCGTGCCGCAGAATTGTTCGAACGGCTGGAAGGCATCGACATCCACCCTGCCGCCGCCGTGGCTACCGCCACCCTCATCGCCGATGCCCGGGATGGAAAGCTCCCCGCAGGAGCCAGCGTGATGCTCAATGTCACCGGAGGAGGAGAAGAACGATTTCAGCAAGAACACCACCTCCATTTCCTGAAACCTTCCCTCATCTTCGACCTTGATCCCACGCTTGAAGACGTAGGAAGACAACTGCAAGGACTCTCCTTTAAATTGTAATATATTTACTTGTTTATCAAGCACTTAATACTGATCTTCCATCAGGTATCAGACTTTTTTTTGCTTTTTTTGTCCGTTCGGAAGGGGGCAGAACGTCTAATTCTGTGAACAACTTCCGAATCCATGAAAACGACAACCGACTTCATTGCCTACCATGTCAGGCTTATTCACCCCGAAGAAAAGATTATCTTCTGGAAGGATATGGAACTGGGAACCTTCCTTATGGTAATGCATGATTTCCTCCTGAAAGACGTTAAACCCATGGCCTGGTGCGCTCTCCCCGACCGGCTGGAGATGGTCATACGTTCTGCAAAGCCGCTCGCCATCGACCGCATGGGGGAAAACCTTCGGAACATTATCTGCATCTATGACGAATTCTTCGGTGAAGTAGCCGAGAAGCGCGACATCCTGGCCGAAACGCGCTGGGAGGTTATTGAACTGAACGACAAGGCCAGCGTACGCACCACGATCTCCCGGGTCCATGCCCTGCCGGTGGAAAGTAAACTGGTAAAGAAGATGCACCTCTGGGAGCATTCCTCCTTCGCCGAATACCATTATGAGGATCCCGGTATGATCGAGCCTGAGCTGATCGGGGATATTATCCGTGATACGCTGGATCACCTTGGAAAGGAAGGAGAGGCCATCCTGGAGCATCTGGACAAGGAGGGAGGATCAGAGTTTCCGGGCTTGAACTGAGCCGGAATGATTTCTCAGGGCTCAGTGCTCAATGTCAATGTTCAGGGAATCAGGGGAATAATGAATATCGAATAAAGCCTGTCCGCCCACTGGCGGAATCAACGATCTACGCTCTTTGCGTCTCCGCGCGAACCTATTACCCAAAAAGGGCGGCCCCCTTTTCGGAAACCGCCCTCGAAAATCAAGCGTGTAATTCAGGACCGGAATTCGCCTTTCGCTTCGCTACCTGACTACCACAAGCTTATGCGCTGAAACTCCGCTCACGCCATGGGTATGCAGCATATAGGTTCCTGCAGGCAGCAAGGAGACATCCAGCGTCCAGCTATGATCACCCTGCTCAAGGAAGCCCGTATGGATCAGCTTCACCCGGCGCCCGACAGCATCCAGCAATACGATACCTGCCTGCCCCGAATGCCCGGTGCTGAGCTGCAGGTTCACGGTGGCCTGGGCCGGATTGGGCCACATACTCAATGAAATGCCGTTCTCTCCGGCCGGGATCTGCAGCTCAGGATAGCTCAGCTTCTGGTAAGCGTACACCTCCCCTGCCCCATTGCTCAGTTCGGAGTTGTCGAGCACCTCGAAACGCAGGTCATCAAGCTCTCCCCTGGCCAGGGCGATGTACAGCAGGTCTTCGCCCGGGTTGAGGCTTACCGCCTCCAGGCTGTACCAACCGATGCGCAGCTCCCCCTCCCTGACACTCCAGCTCAGCACACCACCCAGGCCTTCAGCCATCTTCACCTCACGCACAAGCCCTGCCTGCGAACTCCGGATTACCAGCGAGACCGAACCTATCTCCAGAGCGTCCGCCACCCTCACCGGAAGTTCAACTTCATCCTCTCCCTCTTCCTCCAAACTCATTATGCCTTCCTGCTCCATCCATACCCTTGGAGTAGCCTTTGCGGAAGGCACGTTCGACCCGTTCACATCCCCGTAGTTCAGCGAGAAGATCTCTGCCCAGGGGGCATAGGGGTTATCCCCCAATGCCGCGACCACCGGCACCTCAAAATGCCAGTCGCCCGCAGCAAAACTGCTGGTGTTGCCCACAAAGCGCTGGGCGATCTGCTGGGCATCGGTGGTGTTCACCGTCTGGCTGAGGT
>JAKLHK010000005.1 GCA_022710185.1 Bacteroidota bacterium | reverse complement strand
TTCTTCCAGGCTGGTCAGCCCATCCTGGAGATGAGGGTGCAGGTTCAAGGCAGTATTGCTGAAGGGGTCATCCAGGCCGGGGAGTTCCTGGAACTATCCGATCCCATGGGAAGGATTGATACTGAACTGAAGCTCCGCCTTCCCCGCTTGTCCACCAAGGCTGATGCAGGCTTGGAACTGGTGGCCTGGCCCAATCCATTCCGTGAGGAGACCCGTCTGAATTTCAGCCTTCCGGAAGAGGGGCAGGTCAGTATGATCCTCGTGAACGCCCTGGGTGAGTCCATAGTAATCCTCGATGAAGCGCGCATGAGCGCAGGGCCGCATAGTTTGTCCCTGCTTCCCGGAACAGCTCCCGGTGTCTATCTCTGCCGCCTGGAGTTCCGGGCGGGTCAGGAGATCAGGCACCACACCCTGCGGCTCATCAGGGCATTATAAGCAGACCTGGCCGCATCAGGGGCTTCTCCGGGGTCAATACCCGAACAGCAGGGGGTATTGCTCTATGGGAATGGCGTGGATGCTGCCGTCGGTCTCCCGGCGGGCGGCAAATGACGGTTCCAGGGAGTTGAGCCTGCGGATACGGATCATGGACCAGTCGTAGGGGGGCACCATAACGTGGTAGCACAGCCTGACCTCATAAGCTGTATTGATGTAGGTGTGATGTTCCACGATGAGTACTTCCGGATAGGTGAGGTAGTGCATCAGGGTTCCGCCGAAGGCAGCGAAGTATTCGGGATGGAATTCGTGCACCCAGGATGCGAACTGCCATAGTTTCGGGCCCGATTCCGGACTGATCTGCCCGGGCCAGTCATACACCCAGACCCAGAAGGTGAGCGTACGGATCTCACTGCCATGGGACAGCTGCACCGCCAGGGTGTAAAGCCCAGGAGCGTATCCCGTGAGAGGGGCTATGACCACTTCGGCGACCGAATCCGTTGCGGTGAGCGCAGTACGGCTCAGTTCCGCCCTCAGCCACTCGTGGGCAAAGATCTGCAATTGAACATCCCCGGAGAACCCAGAGCCCGGATCTATGCCAAAAGTAAAGATGCCCCCGCCCCCGGGATAGCTGCGGATGGTGTCATAGGCTGTGACCACCTGGAAGCTGCCGGAATCCGGGCCCGGAGGGAGGGGTTCCTCTTCATCTGCAGAACTCTTTGAACATCCCTGCGAACACAGGACCACCAATACCAGGACCATCATGGGCCACTGAAGCAAGTTGAACAAACGTGAAGTCTTCATAAGCGTAATTTTTCTGAGGATGCCCCGGCCCCGCCCGCGGTTGCGCCTGATATACATTCATGGCTCATAGTGTTCTGATAAGGAACACTCTGCATTCAATGGAGCCGATAAATGGCCTAAGGGGAGGCGTGACCCTTTGGTTGCAGGGATATTTGAACGTCGCCCTCAGGCATGCTTTTATGGGCCTCAGGTGTCTTTGGCGGAAAGGACGTGGCCGCAGCTACTGTCCGGTCTTTCTTTTACCTTTGAGATCGCATGAACCCCTACCCACGCCTGTTTTTGGTGAGCCTTATCCTGCCGACCCTGCTGTTCCTGCCGGTAAGCAATGCACTTGGCGCGGAGTATTACTGGGTTGGGGGGACCGGCGACTGGTCGGATATCAACCACTGGGCTACCACCTCAGGCGGGAGCGTGACCCATTTCACGGTGCCTACGCCAGGGGACAATGTCCATTTTGATGCGAATTCGTTCAGTGGGCCAGGACAGATGGTCACACTCAACCTGAACATCATTACCTGTCGTGACTTTGATGCGGTCAACGCGCCCTATCAGCCGGCTTTCATCAGCGCCTCCACCACCAGGATAGAAATTTACGGGTCCTTGCTACTGCGGCCCGACCTTATCATGCTGTGGAATTCGGAACTGCATTTCCTTGCCGCCAGTCCCGGGCACCTGGTGCGTACTGCCGGCCATCCCATCCCAGGGAACGTCCTGTTCAGCGGCCCGGGGGGTGGCTGGACCCTCGCCGATACCTTGGATGCCTTTGGAAAGCAGATCCATCTTGCCGAAGGCTCGCTGAACACTGCAGGACAGACAGTGATCTGCGAGCAATTCAACACCAATTATGCCTTTACCCGTACCCTGAACCTGAGCAACTCCCACCTCTACGTGACCTCCAGCTGGAACTCGAGTACCATCGGGCTAACCCTCTATGCCGGAACGTCCCATATCATTTTGACCTCGCCCGGCTCATCTTTCCAGGGCAGCGGCCCCGGGAGCCTAACCTATTACAACCTATATTTCCCCTCCACCACGGGCTTTGCCTCGCTCAGTCCTGGAACCGCGGTATTCAACCGGGTGGAATTCAATTGCGATGGGGGCCTGGGCGGAAATGTGACCTATGGGGATCTGGTGCTTGGCTACAGCCAGTATTACTATTTTGTGGCCTATTCCACCCATACCTTTCTGGATTCTCTGGTGGCCGTTGGGCACTGCCTTTCGCCTCTGGTTATGCAGTGCAACCTGGGTACCACAAATTTCGTCAAGAGTTCAGGTACCCTTGAGGCTCATTATGCCGAGATGAAAGGCATCACCGCAACGGGCGGTGCCAGCTTTCAGGCCATCGCTTGCTACGATCTCGGGAACAATAGCGGATGGCTGTTCAGCCCTCCCGCACCCCGCACCCTCTTTTGGGTCGGGGGCCAGGGCGAGTGGGGGGATACGGCCCGTTGGTCCGCCAGCAGCGGAGGCGCCGGGGGGCAATGTCCTCCCACTTCCGTTGACCATGTGATTTTCGACAACAACTCTTTCAGTTCTGCGAACGATACGGTGCAAGGCATCCCCCTGCACATGTACTGCAACGACATGACCTGGACGGCCACGGCCTTCGCGCCTTGCTTCTTTAGTAATGCGACCAATCAACTGCATGTCTATGGTTCTTTGACCCTCCAGCCGGACATGCATTGGGCCATGCTGGGAACAGTGCTGTTTGAGGCCACCAGCACTGGGCATACCGTCGATCCTGCGGGCAATGCATTCTATGGAATGGTCGATTTCAAAGGAAATGGGGGAGGCTGGACCCTGCTCGACAGCCTCATCATCATCGACCAGAACCTGCAGCATATTCGGGGGCACCTCAACACCGCCGGACATAAGGTGGACTGCTACCGCTATTACTCCCACGATCCCAACATACGGGAGCTCACGCTGGGCGCTACCCGTATGATCCTGCGTGCTGATATCATTGAGGCTTTTCACCTCAATGCCTCTTTTTTCACCCTGAATGCCGGCACTTCGGAGATCGTGCTCGCCGGACGCAGCCCTACCTTCTTCGCACAGAACGCCACCTCCCTTGACTTTTATGACCTTACTTTTTCCTGCGATTCCGGGAGGGCCACCTTCGAAAAGCCAGGCACAGCCTTCCATACGGTACGTTTTCATTCCCATGGAACAGTCATTGGGAACACTGAAATGGACAGCCTGGTGCTGAGCAAGGGAAGGAACTACACCTTCCAGGCCCTCACCGGACAGCTGATCGGTACCCTGGTGGCTCCCGGAACCTGCATCGAGCCCATACTTATCGAGAGCGATTCCATCGGGGCGCTGACGACTTTCAGCATGGGCCCTGACACCAGTACGGTGTACGATGTTCAGGTCACCGACATCTCCTGCGTTCCGGATTCGCTCATCCGGGGATTCAACAGCCTGGACCTGGGCAAAACCACTGGCTGGGCTATGCAGCGCAGGATAGGGACAGATTACTACTGGATCGGCGGGACCGGGCGCTGGGATGACACCCTGCACTGGTCCAACGTTTCGGGAGGACTGCCTGCCGGTTGCCTGCCCTCCCCGGTGGATGATGTATTCTTCGATAACAACTCCTTCCTCAGCCCGAAAGATACGGTGGATGCCGGGGGCAGGTTGATCCAATGCCGGGATGTGAGCTGGATCCATTCCAACAGCCAGCCCTTCTTCACCGGTGAGGACAGCGCCACCTGGCGCATCTATGGATCCATGCTGCTGAGCGATTCCATGCAATACAATTACCGGGGGGTCATCTCCTTTCTGGCCGATACGACTGGAAAAACACTGACTACCCGGGGCAGGGTACTGCTCAATACCCTTCTTTTCCAGCATCCGCAGGGGGGTTGGACACTGATGGATTCCCTGTTCATGAAGTGTGAAGACTGCGCCCTCGACCTGAGGCAGGGCAGGTTGGTGACCCGGAACCGTTACCTCGAACTTCCCGGTCTGCGGTCCACACGCAACCTCACCCGTGCGCTCGACATGCGCGCCTCGGTCTGCCATATCGGATTGCTGGGCTGGACCATGTGCACCGACTCTCTGAGCCTGTGGGCCGACTCCTCGCACATCATTTTCGATACCAGCGGGGTAATGCTCAATTTCGATGGGGATACCGTGATATACCACAACCTGAGCTTCACCTCTCAGAACGCCTTCCCCCTCTTGATCACCGAGCAGTGCATCGCGGTGTTCAACGAGGTCCGTTTCCTCTCTTCTGCGTCCATCGCGGGGGAGAATATTTATGACACCCTGTATTTTTCTTCAGGAAAGAACTATTACATCGAGGAGGACCAGACCCAGCATTTTCAGCACCTGGATGCAGCAGGCGACTGCTTCAATTATATCCGCATCCTTTGTATCGACAACAACAAGCAAACAGCCTTTTCGAAGACCAGTGACACCCTGCGCCTGGATTTTGTGCGCCTCAGGGGCATCAAGGCCGGCGGTGGCGCTGTCTTCGAGGCGCTCAACTCCCTGGACGATGGAGATAACCTCAACTGGACCATCATCAACCCCCCATCTACCGATCATTATTGGGTAGGAGGGTCCGGGAACTGGAGCGATTCCAGCCATTGGTCATACAGCAGCGGAGGCCCGGGGGGTGCCTGTATTCCTACCCGCAGGGACGACGTCTATTTCGATGCGAGTTCCTTCCTTCCCGGACAGGACACGGTAACCATAGACCTGCTGGCTGAATGCAGGAGCATGGACTGGTCGGGCGCCAAAGGGAACCCCCTCCTGATGGGGACCTGGTCTCTTTCCTTGTTTGGCAGCCTGAACCTCACCGACAGCATGCTGAACATGCTGAACGCCTATTGGTATTTCGCCTCGGATGCACCGGGAAACACCATCCATACCGCAAGTCAGCCCTTTCTACGTCCGGTCTTCTTCCAGGGCAACGGTTCCTGGGACCTGACGGACGATTTTCACTGCTATGCCGAGATCTATCATGCCAAAGGAAGGCTGAACACCCAGGGACATTTTGTCTCGGCATCGGCCTATCGTTCTGACTTTGAGAATCCACGGGTGCTTGACCTGGGGTCGTCCACCCTCCAGTTAAATTCGGCTCAGATGATTTCCTGGGTGGTAGATGGTACCAATATGAGCATACTGCCGGGGACATCTACCATCATCTTTTCCCAGGCTACCGGAATGGAGAATAAAACCGGCAGCAACCTGGAATACCATAACGTGGTGTTCGCCAATTCCAGCGGCAGTTCGCTCATCCGTTCCAACCAGATAGAGTGCCGCTTCAATCATGTGATCCTGCATAACGGAGCCAGGATCTTCGGCAAGAACACCTTCGATTCCCTGACCTTCTTTCCCGACCATACCTACCAGCTGGATGCCAGCCTGCCGCAGACCATAGGCGAATACTGGTGGATACGGGGGAACAACTGCTTCCCTGTCCGCCTCGAATCCACCACCTACGGCGACCAGGCAGAAGTGATCAAGGACACAGGGGTCATCACAGGCGATTTCATCCACATGCGCGACATCCTGGCCAGCGGCGGGGCTTCCTTCTATGCCGGGGTGAACAGCTCCGACATCAAGAACAACAGTGGCTGGGTCTTCAACAATGCCCCATCCTATGTATACGGCTTTCCCGAAGATACCTTCCTCATCAAGGGAACCCCCCTGGTACTGAACACCCTGAACTTCAACGGAGGGCCTGGTACCACCTATCTCTGGGGCGATGGCAGTACCGGCAGCACCCTGACCGTCAGCACCCCGGGGGTCTATTATGTGAGCGTAAGCTACGATTCCAACTGTATGGTCAGTGATTCCATCCAGGTGTACTGCCGCCTGGGTTTGGATTTCACCCCCACCCCCACTACCTGCAATGCCTATTCCGATGGAGCGGTCGACCTCAGCGTTCAGGGTGATCCCGGACAGTACGCGTTTCAATGGTCTACTGGAGATACCACTGAGGATGTCAACAGCCTGAGCGCCGGGTGGTACACGGTGACTGTGACCGACAGCATCTGCTGGGGCATCGACTCGGTGGAAGTCATTGAACCCCCGGTCCCTGATGCGCAGCTTTCCGATACGGCTTTCTGTGAGGATACCACGCTCACCATAGTGGCTAAACCCGGGTTTATGGAATATGCCTGGTCGACAGGCGCCACAACCCCCTGGGTCACCCTGGACCAGGGCGACAGCATCTGGCTGGTGGTCACCGACAGCAACGGTTGCGTCAGCATCAGGTTCAACGCCTTTGTCCGGGAGGACCCTCTGCCCCAACCAGGACTGGGGACCGATACCTGCATCACCTACGATGGGAGCCTGCGGCTCGATCCGGGAAGCTTCGAATCCTACCTCTGGCAGGACGGATCTACGGCGCCTGTGCTGAATGTTGAATGGCAGGGAATGTATTGGGTACAGGTGAAGTCGGCGACCTGCTTTGCCAGCGATACCCTTTCCATTGCATCCTGCCCTCCGGAAATCCATCTCGGCAATGTGTTCACACCCAATGGGGATGGCATCAACGATGTATTCCTTCCGGAGACCCGCAATGTGGTGCTGTTCCGTATGCTGATATTCAACCGCTGGGGCGGGCTGGTTTTCCAGACCGACGACACCCGCCTGGGCTGGGACGGGCGCTGCGAGGGAAGGGACTGCCCCGAAGGTACTTATTTCTATACCGTGGATTATTCCTTCTTTCTGGAAGAAGACCTGAACCATACACGTCAGGGTTCCGTGACGCTGCTTCGTTAGTCCTGCCGGTACAGTAGATGATTGACGGTCCCCAAGGGATCAGTAAGCTTTTTCATCTCCCCGAAGGATCTGCCATAAGGTGAGCAGGGCAATCCTCAGGTCGAGGAAGGGGCTCCAGTGCTCTATATAAAAAATGTCCTGTGCGATCCTTGCCTGCATCTCTTCTTCCCCATTCACTTCCCCCCTGAGGCCGCGAACCTGGGCCAGTCCGGTCATCCCGGGTTTGACATGATGGCGATAAAGATAGTGGGGGATGGCTCCGTCGAAGGCCTGGGTATGCGAAAGCATGTGGGGGCGGGGGCCAATGATCGACATCTGCCCGGCCAGCACATTGATCAGCTGAGGCAGTTCATCCATGCTGGTCCTCCGGAGCAGTCGGCCAATGGACGTAGTCCGGGGATCGTTTTTTCCGGCCGGATGGGTGTCAGCTTCCGTATTGTCGACCATGGTCCTGAACTTGAGCATGGTGAAGGTCCGGTTGTAGTAGCCGGTCCGTTTCTGCCGGAATAGGACCGGGCCGGGGGAACTGAGCCGTATTCCCAGCATGATCAGGGGTCCCAGCCAGGAAAGCACCAGCATTATGCCTGAAAAGGAGACCAGGAGGTCCAGTGTGCGTTTGATGAAGCGGTTGGGCAGGAGTTGCAATGGACTGAATCCCAGTGCCATCAGGGGTGTCTGATCCAGGCGGAGGTAGATGTGTCGAAACGAAATGAAACCTGCGATATCGGGGATGAGTGTGATCTGAAGGTGCATATCCTGTGCCGTTTCCATGAGACATTGACGCTTACTGGCATCAAGGGCTGAAAGATCAAGGAAGAGCTCGTCGACCCCCATGGCGCTGCATATCTGCCGGAGGTTCCCCGTACCACCAAGCCATCCCTTGCCACCCGGCGTGTCGCTCAGGTATCCGGCAAAGGCATACCCTGAGCCGCGCTCGTGCTGGAAATAATGCTCCAGGGCAGGAAGGCACGGGCCTGCCCCGGCAATGACCACCCGGCGCTGATCAAAGCCTTTGCTGCGCAAAAAACGGGCAAGGCTGTGTATGAACAGGTTCCAGAGCACGAGCAGGATCAGGAGTGCGATACTGAAATAGAGGAAGTCGGGAGAAAGGGTGATATTACGGTTCAGGGCGATATGCCCCAGCAGGATGATGAACAGCAGGATAGCGGTGGCGGCGCTGATGCGGGCGCTCAGAACCTTGCGGCCCATGCGCCGGGACGCCGGGTTGAGGTGGAAGCCCCATGCCAGGGCCAGCCAGGTCAGGCAGGACAGGATCAGCGCCCAAGGCCATACACCCCCCAGGACCAGCCTCGCATCCGCCAGCCAGAATCGCGCGATGAGCAGGTTGATAATGAGCAGGTCACCCAGCACCGAGGCCAGCGTCAGGGCCTGGTGCAGTCGTGGGGACCATCGTCTGTTGTTGCTGTCCGGGCTCATAATTTCAGCATGCGTTGAAAGAGTGCATGATACGTCCTGATTACCCCTTCCCAGTTGTAGCGCTCCACGATATGCTGCCGGTTTTCCTCTGGCCAGGAACCACGGTAGGGGGTATTGACCGTTTCGGTAAGCTGGCCGGCCAATTCTTCCGGTGTTTTGAAGAAGAAACCACGCCCCTGGAGCACTTCCCGGTTGAAAACATTGTCGTGAGCCGCGATCAGGGCTCCATCGGCCATGGCTTCGAGCAGGGAAGGATTGGTCCCCCCCCCGGAATGCCCGTGCAGGTAGAGGCCGCAGCCGGCCCTCAAGCCCCGCAGGGCCCCCTGGTCATATACTGGACCGGGAAACATCAGCATGGGGTGGGCGTGCCGGTCCTGAAGCCCCTGTCCGAAACGGTTGCCGGCATTCCCCACCAACACCAGCGGCCAGGGCCTTCCGGCCTCCTCCCAGGCGCGTATCATCAGCTCCTGGTGGTTGTCGGACTGAAAACGACCCACGGCCAGGAAATAGGCCCCCGGCTCCAGCCCGAACCTTTCCGGCATACCTTCGCTTTTCGGGGCATCCGGTTCAGCTCCGTAGGCAATATATTCTGCCTCCTGCCCGTAGCGAAGCCGCAGGTGGTCCCGGATCGCCAGGGCATCGGCGATCAGGGCATGGCTATGCCTCACCGAGCTGCTTTCGGCCCATCGCAGGTAGGTTTTCACCAGACCCCGGTATTTCGAGCGTGTCCATTCAACCCCATCGGTATGGGTGATCACCCTGGCGTGAGCGGGGTGCAGCCGGTACCAGGGGGCGCTGCTGGTGTACCCAAGCTGCAGGATGAGGTCGAAACCCCTGCGGCGACTGTCGAGGATGCAAAGCAGGTCATACAGGAACTGGCTTGCGGGGCCCAGCAGACGATAAGGATCCACACACCGTACGATCTTCACTCCTTGCCATTCTCTTTCGCGCCAGGGATGGTGATGCGGACTGTATACGATTACTTCTTCTCCCAGCGCGGCCAGTGCGGCCGAAAGCCGTTCAGCCAATTGCTCAAATCCCCCATAGCGGTTGGGGATCCCCCGGCTGCCCAGGATACCTATCCTCAGCCTGCGCCTCCCCTGGGGTGGCTCCGCCCCTGGAGCGGATGCGCCGATGTGGCCGGATAGGCTCATGCCGGATGGTCCTTTCGCTGTTTCATGAGCCGTTCCAGCAACGACGCCGGGCGCAGCAGGGCCGAAACCAGGAACCAGGCGTACCTCCCGGGTCGATTTCCCGCCAGCAGGCCGTTCCGGTATGCCCGCATGTGCAGGAAGTATATGAACTGCTTCAGCCAGGGGGTGTCCTTCCCGAAGATCTCCTTCCGTAGACGGAAGGTCTTGTGTATCGTGGTGAATTTCAGATTGCTGCTCGCACTGCGTTCGTGGATACGCATACGGTACAATATCCCGCGGATGTTGTCGAAACGGCACCCTGCCGCCACCAGGCGGGCGAACAGGTCGTAGTCCTCGGCAGGTACAGTCTCCTGGTGGTAGCGGACCCCCCCCAGGGCAGCGCTGCGCAGCATCACCGTGGGGTGCTGCATGCCATGCTGCCCCTTGCGGTAGGCCCGGTCCACGGCCCCGGGCCCGGAAGGGAAGTTGGATCCCAGGATGCGCCGCCCCGACCCCGATTCTACATATTCCACATTACAGCCCACGCCACTCAGCTCAGGATGGGCTTCCAGAAAGCGCCATTGCGTCCCGATGCGCCCCGGCAACAGGATGTCGTCGGGATCGGCACGCAGGATATAGGAGGTACTCACCCTGTCGAGGCCATGGTTGAGCGCACGGGCGAAGCCTTCGTTGTGTTCAAGGAGCACAATATCGAAGCGCGGGTCCTTACGATACCCCTCCAGGATAGCCCGGCTCGCATCGGTAGACCCGTCGTCCACGATGAGGATGCAGCGGGGCAGCACCTCCGATGCGAGGATGCTCCGGATGAACTCCTGCAGGTAGGGGCCATTGTTGTAATTGGCCGCAAGTACCGTGATATCGGCGGTTTCCTTCATCGATGCAGGGGATATGACCGGAGAAGTTCAGCCCAGAAACGCAGGTCAGCCCCGGCACTCAGCATCAGCAGTAGCCGGGGACGGCAGAGGTAGATCACTTTCAGCCAACGGTTTATCAGCACCCGGCGCATGACTTGCCGGGGTGCGGAACGCTGTTCCCTGGCCAGTTTCAAAAACCATGACCTCAGGGCGCTCAGCTCACCCGCATGCTTCAGCCTGCGGCCGTATTTCAGTCCAAGATGCCCATCAAGTTCATTTTCAGTAGGTTCCATGCCAGCCCCGGTCAGGATGTTACGGGCCACTTCACGGTCACAGTGCTGCAGTCGCTCAGGCTGGGAACCCGTCAGGCTTTGCCCATGCACCCGGTAGCTGAGCAGGGGAGGACCGAGGATGCTGGCGCGGTTATGCTGCATCATCATCCACCAGAACAGATAATCTTCGCAAGGGGCCAGGCCTTCTACGAAGCGCAGACCGTCCAGGGCTTCCTTACGGAAGACCACGCTGGAGTTAACGAAGGCATTATGGAACAGCATGTTGGCAATGAGTTCGTCCGGCCCTCCGTGCAGTTTCCAGTGACCAAGGTGCTCGCCCCGGGGGCCGATCCTGCGGGCCGTGGAGCCCACCAATCCGAGCTCAGGATGGTGTCGGAGATACTGCAGCTGTATCCTGAACTTGTCTGGATGGGCCACATCATCGGCATCGAAAAAGGCCAGAAATTCCCCTTGGGCTGCGTCCAGGGCTTCATTGCGGCTATACACCACGCCCCGGTTCAGGCTGCGGTCCAGCAGCCGGATGCGGGGGTCTGCGAACTCCCTGGTGACCTGGAGCGTGCCGTCTGTGGAACCGTCGTTCACAATGATCAACTCAAAATCCCGGTACGTCTGTTCAAGCAGCGAAGCGATGCTCTCCCTGAGGTAGCGCTCACCGTTGAACACCGGCATCATTATGCTAAGGGAAGGCAGGTTCATCAGGGAGGGTGGATGGAGTATTTCTTACCTTCGTTCCGGGTATTGGACAACCTGTACCCTGCGAATGTAGCGTTTTTGAGCATAATCCCCACCCATGAGCCGGAAGCCTGCCCCTCCACAACCATCCGCCCTGTCCAGCCGGACCGCCTGGGCCTTTTCCCTGTTGATGTTCCTGGTCGTGCCGCTCTTCTTTTACCGGCCGGCCATCGATGTCACCCTGACACCGAAATTCGTCCTCCTGGCGGTACTCCTGCTGGCATTCCTTCCCCTGCTGCATTTTCAGGTCCATAAAAAACTTTCCCTCAAGGCCTTATTTAAGCCCTGGCCCGTCCGCCTTTGGCTGGGGTTCCTCCTGCTCTCGGCGCTCAGCCTCAGCGTAGCCTATAATCCCTGGGAAGGGGTGTTCGACCTCTTCCGCCTGGGAATGCTGTTGTGTTTCCTGATAGCGTTCATGCTGTTCATGATGATGGACAAGGCCCTCCTGGCCCTGCGCTGGACCGTCATCCTCCTGGCCTGGGCCCAGGCCCTCATCGGGCTGTACCAATACGGCGCCTTCGTTTTCGGCGAAGCCGACCTGCAGCAACTCTACCGTATCTATGGCCTGATGTCGCATAAGAATGTATTCAGCGGGATGATGTTCCTCACCCTGCCCATGCTGGTGTACAGCATATATTCGGGAAGCAGGCCCGAGCGCTTTACCGCGGCCGGGGCCTTTACCCTGGAGCTCCTGATGCTGATGCTCATGCAAACCCGCGCCCAATGGCTGGCCGTACTTGCCCTGATCCTGATCCCTGCAATACTGGCCATTTTCCTTCCAGCTGTCCGCCAGGCCCTATGGGGCGGTAAGGGCAGGAAATCTGCCGGAATGATCGGCTTGTGCCTCGGGATCGCTGTCCTTTCCGCCAGCCTGCTCACTCAGGCCTCCCTGAGTGCGGCCAGGCAGGGCAGACTTGACGCTCCCGCCAAGGGGGATGCGATCACCGGATTGGGTGAGCGGGCAGCTTCCATCGTAGATAATAAAACACAGAACAGGCAAACCCGGCTTGTGATCTGGGGCTACACCTGGCAGATGATCCAGGACCGGCCCTGGCTTGGAGTGGGCGCCGGCAACTGGAAGATCAAGGCCCCGGGCTATTACGAGAAGGGGTATATGACAACCCAATACCACAACTGGAGGCGGCCGCACAACGATTTTCTTCTGATTGCTGCCGAAAAAGGGGTGCCGGCCCTGGGAGTATACCTCGCCTTCTTTATGCTGCTCGCATGGAAAGGACTGAGATACCTGGGCCGTTCCTCGGACCGCCAGGGGCTGCTGCTGGTTCTTCTGGCACTGGGCGGCCTGGCCGGCTACAGCCTGGATTCCATGTTTTCTTTCCCCTATGAGCGACTGGATATGGGCATGATGGCGATGCTGTATACCGGGCTCATCCTCGGCATCGAAAAGCAGCCGGTTCCCGCACACAAAGGCAGCCCGGAGCACGGCAGGCCCTGGGTGCTGTACGGCATGATGGCCTTTCTTCTGGCCAGTCTGCCCCTGGGACGCATCTGGGTCAGGGGGGAAGTGGCGGCCAATGAGGCCTATGCCCACAATTCAGCAGGCCGATGGACCGAGGCGGTGAAGGCGATCGACCGGGGGTACACCCGGCTCACCCAGATCGACCCCAGCAACAACCCTTTGCTCTGGTTCCGGGGCAAGGCCCATATGAACCTCAACCATGTGGAACAGGCCCGGCACGACCTGGAACTGGCCCTGCAGCAGATGCCCCGGTACCTCACCGTCCTCTCTGAGCTTGGGGTACTGCACGGAAGGATGGGGGAGCATGCCCGGGCGCTGGAATACCTGCAGGAAGCCCATGAAATCCTGCCCAGCGACCGGCTGGTGCTGTACAATATGGGCCTGGCCAACTACAACCTGGGCAGGTACCAGGAAGCCCTCGACTGCCTCTATCAATGCCTTACGGATAAGGAGGATCCCCGCCTGAATGCCCTCATCCACGAGATCAAGGTGAAGCTGTTCGGCCCCCAGCCGGGCGATCCGGGCGGCCCGCCACTGGAAACACCCGCCCCTTAATAGCCTGGCGGCTGTGGTATGCTCAATATGAACATTTCCGCTCTTTGCGGAGGCGGGTTAACATTGCTTATCAAACATGATCAGGGACTCATTAGGGCGATAAATCGAAAATGCGCCCATGCGCCCATGGGAACATCGTACATCCCCCAGGCTCAGGGCACGTCCAGCCCCAGGACATTCCTCGTTACATAGTCCGCGATGAGCTGATGGGTCTGAGGATTGGGGTGCTTGTCGTCCGGACTGATCTTGTAGGCCAGGTTGGATTTGTTTCCATCCGGAAGGATATCGCGGATATCATGTACCTGGATACCGGCACCGCTGATCTGCCTGAACCAGAGGCTGTCGGCCCCATCGGTCCAATCCCAGACGATCAGGTGGAAGCGCGCGCCCGGCCAGCGCTGGCGGAGCAGTTCAGAGGTGCGACACACCACGGCCACGAAGAGTGCCTTGTCCCGTTCCCCTGCCCGCGGGGCATAACTCAGGATGCGGCGCCCCAGGGCACTTTTCTCCATGGCCTGGTGCCAGGAGGGCCTGGGCTGTTGGTCGAAGGGCCCCATGAATCGCAGGGTTCCGTCTTCCTTCAAAGCATAACGTGGCCCGTGGGCATTCCAGGAATAATGGCCCATGAGGCGGTGCACATGTTCCGGATAAATGGCCTGATAAATAACGCAGGCCACAGGCTCTTCCACGATGGGGTCTACCCGCCCGTGCTCGACGAGCGATAGCATTTGGTGGGGTCCGTAGCCATGGACGGCGAAATTATAGGTCCTGTAGCGGTCACGGGCCCTCAGGCCCACACGCCAGGGCATGGTGGCGGTATCATCTACTCCTTCGCCGTAGGTGAAACTGTCGCCAAAAAAAAGGACTGCGGAGTCACACGCTCCGCAGGGCGGGGCAATACGCAGGCCATGGGGATCAGTGGTCACCACAGCCTCATAGATCAGCCGGCCATCCGCATACTTCCGCGTCAGCCGCCGGGTGTCGGGTGCCAGCCTTCCTCCCACGAGATCATCAGGGATGACCTCGTATACCCGCTCGGTACGGATGCGCTCCTGGGCCGACGATGCCTTGGCCTCCAGCCATCGGCAGATCCCTTCAGCCCCCAGCAGGATAAGCAGGATGGCCCCCAGGTTGAACCACAGGGCATGTTTCCAGTGGTTACGGATATGCAGATAATGTGGTAATTTCATCCCTTCCAATGCGGCTCCCCGGAATGTCGGATAAAGGTATGAAAATCCTGCTTGTGGCTGTGGCCGGTATCCTGGCCAGGCTGCTGCTGGGACATTATGTCTTTGGGTTCAATTCCACGCACTACGACTCCGGCGATTATCTCCTGGCTGCAGATATGCTGCGCACCGGTACATTGCACAGCTCCAGGTTGCTCACCTATCCGGTCCTTCTGCTGTGCTGCGGGTGGTTCGCCCCGCTGGCACCCCTGGAGTCCGCGCTGCTGTGGGTCCAGTCAGGCTTCGGACTGGGTTCTGCAGTCCTGATCTTCCTGATCCTGAAGCGCCTGCTCCGCGATGAAAGCTGGGCACTGGTCGCGGCCCTGCTGTTTGCCATCGACCCTTACCTCATCAGTTGGGAGCACTGCATGATGACCGAAAGCCTGGCCCTGCTGGTGGCGCTGGCCATGCTCTATCTTTTCCTCAGGGTAATGGAAGGCGGAAGACCGCCCTGGGCAGCCGGCCTGATCGTCCTTACCCTGCTGGGCATCTTCCTGAAACTGTATTTTTTCTGGCTCGCACTGGGCATGGCAGTATTGTTCCTCAGCCAGTTGAAGCAGATCAGCCGTGGAACGATACGCACCCTGCTGGCCGGCGCCTTCATTGTGTTCATTGCGGTGACGGGATTCAGTATGCTCAACAACCGTCAACACGGGATCCCGGGCCTGAGCGAAACCACCCGCGTGCTGCAGCTGCAGAAGGTGTACGACTATGCCCTGTTCCAGGCGATGCCGGAACAGGAGATTTCCAGGGAGATGGCCATGGCCCGGCAGCAGGGCCGGGATTTCTGGCAGGCCTTCAATGCCCTGCTCACCCATCATTCCCGCAAGGAACTGTATGCCTTCAATACTGCCCTCCGAAGGCATGACCCCTGGGCCTATCTCAGCGGGTTCCTTCAGGGGACCCTGCGAAATACCATCCATGCCCTGCTCCACCCGGCCGCCACCTTCTATGCGTTCACCCGCATGAACATCGCCGGGCTGGAGCCCTTCCGCCTCCCGGTGCTGTTGTTCCTTTTTCCGGCCTTCTCCGTCCCGTGGCTCCGTTTCAGGAGCCAGAACAGCAAGCTCGTCCGTCGGGCCCTGCTTTTTGCCGCAGGGGGTACCGTGCTGGCCTTTGTACTGATGGCGGCCGGATCCTCGGTGGAGTTCTCCCGCTTCTTCTATCCCGTCCTGGGATATTCCTGGATCCTCTGGACCCTTTTCCTTCACAACCTCATCAAGGCCCGCCCCATCCCGGCCTAAACCACCCGACCATGGACCCTCAGGGCAATCGCAAGTTTACTGTACGTAATATTCTGATATTTAATGTCATATTACTGGCTTTCCTGCTTTCGTTCCATGGGCTGTATACTGCCTATACCAATACGATCTGGAGAAATGCCCGCTGGGAAAGCAGCAAGGTGAAACTGGAGAAAGGCCTGATGGGGGCCTGGTCCTTCGTGCTGACCTACCGTGCCCTGGCCCACCATCGCCTGGACCTGGGCACCTGGCATGGCTACCAGGAAGTTTTCCTCAAGGATACGCTCGCCTACGACCGCCTCACGCTCCGCTTCCGGCTGGAAGACTCGGCCTTCCTGGTGGTATACTATGCAGGGCTGGACGATGAGCTCTATGCGCTGCGCCTTTCTGCCCATCCGGCCCATGCTCCGGCCTGGCTCGGACTGCGGTCCATGGAGTTCACGGATAAGGATCTTATAAGACATTGGCAGGTCCCGGAGGTATGGCATGAGCTCCGCCTGGAAAGGGAGGCCCGGGAAACACGCGCCTTTCTCGATGGCACGCTGCTCGCCGTACACCGCGAGAATGGCCCGGCAGTACCCCTGCTGGGGCTCAGGGGCAGCGGACGCCGCACTGAGGTGGACGATGTCCGCCTGTTCCAGGGGACCGACCAACAAGTATTTGGGGAGGATTTCAGTAAAAAATACCACCATTACCTGATCTACCTGGCTTTCCTCGTCCTCTCCAATGCAGCCTTTCTGCTGCTTTACGGTCAGCGGCGATGGCTGCTGCCGCTGTCCGTGAACATCACCGTACTCACTGCCGCCCTTTCCCTCTTCTTCCTGACGGTCGGGATCGAGCGCTATCCCCCGCGCTGGATGGTCAAATGGGGCCAGCGGGTCTCCACCATCGAGGAAGGCAGGGAGGTCAGCCAGCGCATCCGGCAGCAATACGCTCCTGCCGACGGGGACAGCACACTCCGGGTATTGTTCATCGGCTCCTCCCAGACCTGGGGCGCAGGGGCCTCCGCGGATAGCCTGACCCTGGCCAGCCGCTTTGCCCGTATGCTCTCGGATTCCCTGGGAGGCAGGGCGGTAGAGGCCATCAATGCCGGAATCTCGGGCATGAACTCCGATGTGCTGCTGGAGATGTACCGGGATGACTGGGCCGGACTAAGACCGCGGTATGTGGTCATCAACCTGGGCTTCAACGATTCAGGCAACCCGCGCTTCGGGCATAACCTGAACGCCATGGTCCGGCTGGCAAGGGAAAGGGGAGGGACGCCCTTCCTGCTTGCTGAACCGGTGAACGAGATCCGCTCCTTTCACCTCGACAACCTCAATATCATGCGCGTTACGGCAAGCTCTGCCCGGGTACCCCTGGTGGATATGCACCGCATTCTGCCTGCGTTTGAGGATAGCGGGTTCCTGTACTGGGATTTCATCCACCTCACCGATTATGGGCAGGAGCGCTTCGCCAGGGCCCTCGTATCGGCCATGCTCCCGCGGGTGCGTAGCGATGAGGCGCAGAAACACGGGGCCGAAGAGGCGCAGGGGGAGAGGGAAAAACCATAGCTTTGCTGTATGCATAAGCCTGCCAGGCAGTATGGACGCAAGGAATGCCGCGATGCCGGAATGGCCCTCGTGCTGATCCTGCTGATCGTCGCGCACTTCACCGACAATATCACCCTGGTACCCTGGATTATCGGGGCCATGCTGCTGCTGATGGCCTGGCCTTCGGCTTATTACCCCTTCGCCAGGGCCTGGTACCCATTGACTGATCTCCTTGGGCAGGGGGCGTCCCTGGTGTTGCTCACCCTCATCTATGGGGTATTCGTCATCCCCCTGGGACTGGCCCGCAGGGCCCTGGGCCGCGATCCCCTGCAGCTGCGGAGTTTCCGCAAGGCCCGGAGCTCGGTCTTCCACACCCGCGATCATACCTTCACCTCTTCCGACCTGGAACAACTGTATTGAACCCATGATGGAATTTCTCAAGGACCTTTGGGGTTTTTTGCGCGTCAGAAAGAAGTTCTGGCTGTTGCCGCTCATCCTTGTGCTGCTGCTTTTCGGCCTCCTCATCGTGCTGACGGCCGGGTCAGCAGTGGCCCCCTTCATCTATACCCTGTTCTGATCCTGCCATGCCGGACGCCATACTCGGGATCTCCGCATTTTATCACGACAGTGCCGCCGCCCTGGTCGTCGATGGCCGCATCATAGCGGCCGCCCAGGAGGAGCGCTTCACGCGCCGCAAGCACGACCCCGGCTTCCCCCGCCATGCCGTCAGCTATGTGCTGCGGGAAGGGGGCATCCCCTACGACGAACTGAGCGCGGTAGTGTTCTATGACAAACCCTTCCTGAAGTTCGAGCGCCTGCTGGAGACCTACCATGCCTTCGCACCCAAAGGTTATCGCAGCTTCCTTACCTCCATCCCGGTATGGATAAAGGAGAAGATGTTCATGAAACGCATGCTGAGGGAAGAATTGGCTCAGTTCGGCACCGGAAAAGTACCCCTGCTCTTTCCGGAGCACCATCTCTCCCATGCCGCCAGCGCCTTCTATCCTTCCCCATTCCAGGAGGCGGCAATCCTCACCATCGACGGGGTGGGCGAATGGGCCACCACCACCATCGGTCATGGTCAGGGGCGCGACATCCGCATCCTCCGTGAGCTGCACTTCCCACATTCCGTGGGTTTGCTGTATTCAGCCTTTACCTGGTACCTCGGGTTCAGGGTCAATAGCGGGGAGTACAAGCTGATGGGGCTGGCACCCTACGGCCTGGCCCAGGATCCACAGACGAAAGCGTTTGCTGACATCATCCGCCGGGAGCTGTGCGATATCCGCGAGGACGGCTCCCTGCTGCTGAACATGCGCTATTTCCGTTTTGCCACCGGGCTCAGGATGTGCGATGACCGCCGCTGGACCGACCTCTTCGGGATGCCCCCCCGCAAAGAATCCGATCCCCTGCGCCAGGACCATATGAACCTGGCCCTGGCCATCCAGCAGGTCACCGAGGAGATCGTGCTCCTGTTGGCGGCCACAGCCAGGAGACTTACGGGGTCATCCAACCTGGTGATGGCCGGGGGTGTGGCCCTGAACAGCGTGGCCAATGGCAAGCTGCTGCAGTCCGGTATCTTCGATGGGTTCTGGATTCAACCCGCAGCCGGAGATGCCGGGGGTGCCCTGGGCGCCGCCCTGCTCGGTGGGCACCTCTGGGAAGGGAGAGACCGCCGCCCGCAACAGCCCGATGCCATGAATGCTGCCCTGCTGGGCCCGTCCTTTCCTCCGGAGGAAACCGAAAGCCTCCTTCGTCGCTATGGCGCCCAGGCCAAGAAATTCGAGGAATTCAACGAGCTGGCCCGTACCGTGGCGCAGAAGATCGCGGATGGGGCAGTGGTGGGATGGTTCCAGGGACGCATGGAGTTCGGCCCCCGGGCCCTGGGCAACCGCAGCATCCTGGGTGATGCCCGTAACCCGGGCATGCAGAAGAAAATGAACCTCAAGATCAAGTACAGGGAAGGCTTCCGCCCCTTCGCCCCTTCGGTGCCGGAAGAGGACGTTGCCCGGTACTTCGAGCTGAGTACCCCTTCTCCCTATATGCTCCTTGTAGTGCCCGTGGACCGTCAGCGCTGCATCCCCCTGCCCGAAGGCTACGACCGCAAGGAGCTCTACGAACGCCTGTACTTCGGGCGTTCCGATATCCCTGCGGTCACCCACATCGATTACTCCGCCCGGCTGCAGAGCGTGAACCGCCGCGACAATCCCCGCTACTGGCAGGTAATGAAGGAAATGGAACGCCTCACGGGGACCTCCGTGATCGTCAACACCAGTTTCAATGTGAGGGGGGAGCCCATCGTCTGTACCCCCGACGACGCCTTCCGCTGTTTCATGCGCACCGAAATGGACTTCCTGGTGATCGGGGACTATCTTTTCGATAAAGCCTCCCAGGCCCACCTCGCAGGTGATCCCCGTTTCGGTGAGGTATTCGGCCCGGATTGATTAGTTTTGACCGGAGATAACCTGACCAGATCATGAATAAACTGTTGCCTGCCTCCCTCTGGCTCGGCCTGTCCCTCGCGCTCAGTTCATGCAGCCCAGGTGCAGGGTGTGACCGGGATACAACGAAAGATATGATTGAAACATCAGAAAACCAAATAATTATGGATGATACCACCCCTAAGGTTACCGGGATAGGCGGGATCTTTTTCCGCGCCAAGGACCCTTCCTCGATCAAATCCTGGTATGGGAAGCACCTGGGCCTCGCCATCAATGACTACGGTTCCCCCTTCGAGTTCAGGAACGCCCACCGGCCCGAAGAGATCAATTACCTTCAATGGAGCCCCTTCCATGAAGGCACGGATTATATGGACCCATCCACCAAGGAGTTCATGATCAATTACCGTGTCCAGAACCTGGAAGGACTGGTCCGCAAGCTCCGGGAGAGCGGGGTCACCATCCTGGATTCCATAGAGGAATACTCCTACGGGAAGTTCATCCACATTATGGACCCTGAAGGGAACAAGATCGAGCTCTGGGAGCCGGTTGATAGCGTGTTCACCGCGATGGGCGGGGAGACGACGAAGTAGGAAATCAGATTTCAGATATCTGATATCAGATATCAGATATCTGATATCAGATATTGGGGTCATGGCTTCGGGTCTCTTCGGCGCTGTAGGGCGGCCCTGGCCACGGCAGTATAGTCCTGCATCTTGTCCTTCTTCAGCAGTCCCTGGTTGCTGGTGTGTATCCTGCGCCGCATCACCAGATCGGGGATCACCTGGTATTTCAACCCAAGCTGGGCCGCCCGGCTCATCCAGTCGATGAACTCGGCCAGGTTCAGCTGCTCGTCCAGCGGGCCTACCCTGTCGAAGGAGGCCCTGCGGACCATCATGGCACCCATCAGCAGGCCGGGCATGGTCTTCAGCTCCTCCCTGAGGTGGGTATGCTGGCTTTCCGGCAGCTCAGGACTGATGAACTGCTCCACCATCCCGAACACCATGTCCAGCCCCGGATCTTCCTGCAGGGCCTTGAAAAGGGTCCCCGGCATGGCATTGACCCAGATATCATCGGCATCCAAAAAACTAAGGAACTCCTGGGAGGCCAGCAGTATGCCATGGTTGCGTGCCGCCGCGGCACCGCGGTTCGCCTGTTTCACCGCCTTCACCGGGGGTGGATAGCTTTGGGCAATGGCCAGGGAATCGTCGATGCTCCCGTCGTCGATCACGATGATCTCCTGCGGGATGGCCTCCCTGCTGAGGATGCTGTCGAGGGCCTCGCCCAGATAGGCTTCGGCATTGTAGCACGGCAGCACCACGCTCAGGGGCAGCACTTGCTTGTCCTCCAGCCCGGGAATGGTCAGCTTGCCCCGCCTGCGGTCCAGCGATTTCTTGAACACCTTGAGGGCGTTGAGCTCCACCAGGTCCTTGCCCTGGGTCATATTGCCCCCGTGGCGCCGCACATACAGCGTCACCTCCTCCAGCTTTTTCAGCGGGATCTCCAGTTCCGAAGCGCGTTTGAACCAATCGGCATCCTCCCCGAAGCGCATCATGGTGTCGAACAGCCCTACCCGCTGGAAGGCTTCCCTGCGGTACAGCCCGGCTCCGATGTAGCCCGGGAAGGATTCCCCGGGGTTGCCGGCATAGCCGTAGGCCCCGCTCTCCGGGTCTTGCTGCAGCAACTGGGCGTACCCATGTACCACCAGGCAGCCAGGATCCTGTTGTATCTCGCTCACCAGGTAATGCAGGTTGTCCTCGGGCCAGAGGTCGTCCACGTCCAAAAAAGCGATGAACTCTCCCGAGGCATCCCGTATGCCCCGGTTGCGTGCAGCGGCCGGCCCGGCATTCTCCTGTCGGAAATAGCGCACATCGCAGTCCAATCCCAGGATGATCTCCTCGCTGCGGTCGGTGGAGCCATCATTGACGATGATGATCTCCAGGGCGGGGTATCCCTGGGAGAGGATGTTGGCGATGGCTTCTTTTATGAAAACCTCGCCGTTGTATACCGGCATGATCACGCTGATCAGCGGGCGCTGTCCCCCGGCCTGGCGGATGTCGGGCTGGGCCGGCAGTTCCCCGGGGGGCGAACCCAGCAACTGACGCAGTACCCCGGGAACCCGGTCGCGCTCCTGCCCGAGCCTGAGCTCATAGATGGACAGGCTGCGGCAGAGGCGCCCGATGTATTCATGGGTCTGCCTCCCGGCATAAGGGAGCTGCGACATGGTAGTGAACGCCATATTGCCGCGGAGGGTCCAGAAGGGTACGCTGGCCAGGCTGGTATCGGGGCCCGGGGCGAATACCGGGGTGAGGATGGCGCGCAAGGGGAGGTGCGGCATGATGCTGTCCTTCAGTCCGGGATACAGGAACAGGTTGGCCTTTTCCTGGCCTTCCTTCATAGGGGGAGCGATCCAGGGAGCCAGGCGGGGGTAACGCTCCAGGTCATCCCAGTTCAGCTTGGCGGTAGCGTACAGGCTGTGTACCCTGGGTTCAGGGTATTCGGTAACGAAGAGGTAATCATCTGCTATATAGTACATTCCCTCGTTAAGGCAACTCAAGGCGGTCGATGATTTCCCCACTCCGCCCTTGCCGGTGATCAGCACGGCCCCCTCAGCGGTGCCAACCGCTGCGGCATGCAATAGTTGCCCCCCGTTCTTCTCCATCCACCAATGGAACAGGGTGCGGAAGGGGGAGGCGACGGCCCAGTAAGGCAGGGCCCGGGCGGTCTCCACCCAGTACACCGCGGTGCCGGTCTCCAGGTCCATCACGTTCACCGAAAACTCGCCCCAGTGCCATGCGGTGCGGATGCGCGGGCTGCCGAAGCCCCAGATGTCGCCCCGGTCGGTGAAGGCCGACCAGGCACAGGGTGGGGGAGGCATGCTCACGCCGGTGCTCTCGCTGTCCCATACACAGAACAGCGCGTTATAGCGGCCGGGATCGGGGATGCGCAGGTGTTCCAGGGCCGGGCTCAGCAGGGGGACCATGGCATCCCCGGCAAAGGCGATGCACACCACGGTACCGGCGAGCTGGTAATAGAACTTACGCTCCCCCCGGGCTTCCGAGGCTTGTGCATAGCCGCTCAGGCTCTGCCGGAAAAAATGCTGCTGTTCGAATTCGGTCTTGCGTGGGGCATCCATGATGGCTGTCGTATCGTGTGGGTCAGGGTTTACCGGTGGGGATGAGCAGGCCGCCCTGCAGGGTATACACCTCCGTGGCATGCCGCACCAGGCGCATATCATGGCTGATCAGCAGGATGGCGGGGTTCCAGGGCAGGTGGTTCAGGGTTTCCATGATGCGGTCCACCGACGTAAGGTCGAGGTGGTTGGTCGGCTCATCCAGGATGAGGAGGGGAGGACGGCGGACCAGTGCCCGGGCCATGGCGATGCGCTGGCGCTCCCCCCCGCTCAGCCTCACCCCGTCTTCCCCTATCTCCGTATCCAATCCATGGGGCAGGCGCCCCAGGCATTCGTTCAGCCCGGCCATCTCCAGGGCACCGCCCAGGCCCTCTGCTTCGAAGGCCTCATTACCGTAGAGGATGTTCTCTTTTACGGTGCCGGAGAACAGGGAAGGATTCTGGGCCACCAGCCCGATGCCCCGCCTCAGCCGGACCATGTCCAGGCCCTCGTAGGGGTGCCCCCCGGCCTTCAGGATGCCGCCCCACGGCCGGTAATATCCCAGGAGGAGCTGGATCAGGGTGGTCTTCCCCGCGCCATTGGGGCCGATCACGGCTACCCGGGCGCCTGGTCTGAGCGCCAGGTCCACCCCACGCAGCACCGCTTCTTCACCATACCCGAAAACCACGCCTTCCATGCGGATGCTCCCGTCAAAGCCCGGGAAACTGCGGCCCTGATAAGGGAGCTCGTCCGGAAGGTCCATCAGGCGGTGCAAGGTGATCAGTGACTCGTTGCCGGCGACCACCTCGGGCAGGGAGGAGGTGATGAAGCCGACATGACGGTTGAGGAAGCCGGCAGCGAGATAGAAGGCCACGAAATCCCCCAGGCTCATCCATTCCAGGGCAACGGCCGCCCCGCCCAGGATGATGATCAGGATCCCGCTCAGTGAACTCAGGAGCTCCTGGAGCTGGGCATTGAGGGCGAAACTATAGGCCATATCGCCGGTCTCCTGCCTCAGCCGGTCGAGGGTGGCCCGCTGCCTTTCCACCTCCAATGCTTCCGCCGACTGGCTGCGGGTCAGGTCGAGGTAACGCAGCACGAACAGCATGCCCTGGCTGAATCGCTCAAAGCTGCGCTGGAAGGAGAACACCTTGCCCTGGATGCGGTGGCCCATGCGACGGTTGCTCCAATAGATGAGCGGCCCCAGGGCCAGGATGCAGCCCGTGAGCCAGGGGTTGAGCACGAGCAAGAGTACGATCAGCGCCAGGCTGATGATGCCCGATGGCAGTATTTTGGAGATGAGAGAATTGCTTAACTGGGTGAGGCGTTCACTGTCCTGCACGATGCGTGCATGCAGCAGCCGGGGGTCCTCCCGCGTGTGAAAGGACCGGGGCAGGGCGTAGAGGCGGTCCAGCAGGTCCTGCCTTATGCGAAGGATGGCCGTGTTGATGATCCCTATGCTGATGTGCCGCATCCATAGGGCCAGCAGGCTGTGCAGGATGCGCAGGAGTAATATGCCCAGACCGATGACGATCAGGGTCCTGACCCCGCCCTGCGGGATGACGGTGTCGAAAGCGTACTTCACCAGCAGCAGCATGGGCACCAGCAGCAGCACCTGGGCCGAGGAGCCCAGTGCCGTGAAGGCCAGGCGCCGGTGCATGCCCTGGTAGGCCCTCAGGAAATACCTCCAGGCCGGGCGGGCGAACAAAGGGCGGGTTGTTTTCAGCTCGGGCATGGCTTCATGGGGTGTTGGGGTGGGGGTGAGCGGTGTCTTTCCTCCGGCCCCTCCAGGCCCGTCCTGCATAATAGGCCAGCAGTTGCAGCCGTGATTTTCCGCGGGTCCGGTAAGCCAGGAAGGCCGGGAAACCAGCCAGGTTGGGGAGCAATCCCGAACGCCCGCTCTGCCGCATATACACTCCGAAGAGGTAGTGCAGCCGGGGGAAGAAGGCTTCCGGCAGCCGCTCCGCCCCTGGACGCAGCTGCGCCTTCCAGAGCGCACGCTCCGCATAGCCGGTACTCATGTTGGATAGCGCAAGGTGGATGTGCTCGGGCACCTCCGCTCCAAAGTGCTGTTTCAGGTACCCCAGCGCCTGCAGCATGGGCAGTTGGATGCGGTATGCCCTCACCAGCTCCGTGACGCGCTCCCAGTCCCCGGCCCCCATGGCCCGCATCACCTGCAGGCTGTCGGGGATCCAGCGGATGGGGGGCTCGGGGTTCCAGCGGAGCCCATGCACCATGACGTGCACCAGCATCATGGCGTGTTCGGGCACTTTGACCGTAAGGTCCTGCAGTTCCATCGGCGCCGCATTCCGCCACAGGTCCACTCCTTCGTGGCGCAGCCCCTCGAACAGCGCATGCCAGTGCAGGTCGAGCTCCCAGCCTTCCGCATCGCGCAGTCCCATGGCGCGGCCGTACCTCAGGTTATATTCCACCGCTCCCGGTTCTTCAGGGGTCCAGCCGGCCTCCTTCAGCAGGTCCAGGGCCCTGCAGGCGTCCGCCGGGCAAACCATCACGTCCAGGTCAGCCATGGGCCTGACCCCGGCATCACCGTACCAGAGCGGCCCCAGGGCCGCGCCTTTCAGCAGCATCACCTCGATACCCGCCCCACGCAACAGGCGCAGCGCCGGCAGTCCGCGGTGCAGTACCTGCTGGTTGCGGTACCACGACTGGCGGTAGGCCGCTTTCAACTTGGGGAGCAGGGGCTCCTGGGGGAGCACCCGGCTGAGGTTGCGGTACAGCAGTGGGAGGGTGCGGTATGAACCGGCATCCAGGGGGTCTTTCAGGTCGAAAGCCTGTTGCCAGGCCTGCCAGGCGAGGATGGCCTCTTCCCCCTCGCACAAGGCTGCTTTCAGCAGCAGCAACTGCGCGGGATCCGGAAAAGGGTGGCCGTAGCCCTGGTCTTTAGCCTGGAAATGCATGATCAAGGAAGAATGCCCTATTCGATCCGGGCGCGGGGCCAGCCCCGCTCATCGGTGTCGTGGATGGGGTCGAGCAGCAGCATGTCCTGCATGTCGGCATAGCGATGGAGCACCGGGGGCTCGGGTGTGCCGCCCAGCCTTGCGGCCAGGGCGCTCACCTCGGCATCGGCCATGGCCCCTTCCGGGGGTGAAGGCGAGGCATCGGCAATCACCAGCTCCTCCCTCAGCAGGGCGGCCACGAAGTCCGACAAGGCATCGCCCAGACCGACGGCATTATCCCCGCCCTGCTCCTGCAGGCAGGAAAGCAGCAGGCCCAGGTCACCGCCCCGGGCGATCACTTCCCATACCGCCACACCGGTCTTGTCGAAACTGTAATAGTGGCCATTCTTCAGATTGACGATGATGGTCTCCCCGTCAATGGTGTCGTGCACTGCATGCGGATGGTTGACCCGCAGTCGCTCCTGGATGAACATCTTTCCCTTTTTCCCCTCCGTGGAGGGATTCAGCCCACTAAGGTAGCAAGAATGTCGGCCTGTAGGATGTTCGATGCACGCAAGGGCGCATGGGCGGATGTTCGATTTGGGGTGAGGTGGATCCCCGGCCCGCTTACCACGACCTCAGCCGGAAGTGCTGGGTGCTGAGGCTTTCGTTGACGAAGAGGAAGCCGGTGCTCCAGGTGGTGAGGGATACGGTGACCTCGGGCATCTCCCGCAGCCGTTCCCAGGCCCCGAGCATCCCTTCCGAAGCATGGATGTCGTGGATGGCAAGCACTCCGTGACGGCTCAGGCGGGGGAGGATGAGCTGGCCGAGGTAAATGGTCTCCTCCTGGCGGTGGTCGCCATCGAGGAAGACCAGGTCGGGCCTCCCCGGTCCTTCCAGCAGTTCAGGGAGCAGCTCACGGAAGGCGCCCTGCAGGAAACGCAGCCCTGGCGGCGCCAGGGGGCTGAGGCGTTCCACGGCCAGGGCGTGCACTGCGGCATCGCCTTCGAGGGAGAGCACGCGGGCCTGGGGGGCGCCCAGGGCCAGGGCCAGGGCCGAGAAGCCCAGCCCGCTGCCCAGGTCGAGGACGGTGCGGGGCTTGAGGAAGGCGGCCAGGTGGAACAGCCGGCGGGTGTCGCCCCCGCTGATGGCCGTCCTGCGTGCCAGTTGGGCCACCGGCTCGCTCAACTCCCTGCCCTCGGCGCAACCCAGGGGGTGATGGGTGATGAGCGCCTTGTCCTGAAGCCATTCCCGCCTCAGCCCCTGCAGCAGCGGAGGAGGAGAGGGCAGGCCGCGCCCCCTGAGCACCCGTTGATGAAAGGTGAAGACGAAGGGGGAATGCAGACGGAAAGGACCCCTGGCCTTGCGCAGGTGGCTAAGGTATTGCCGGAGCTTCCAGGGGACGGACATGGGATAAAGTTAGGCATTTCCGTGTGGCCGGTCAAAATGCCCAAGCATCGATATATGACGATATCCTGTATCTTCTTCCTACCTTTGCCGGGTAAACGGATACGGATGGCAAGGACCAGCATACAGCATTTCCTTTCCCTGGTGAAGTTCGCACACAGCGTCTTCTCCCTGCCCTTTGCCCTGGTGGCCTTTTTCATGGCCCTGGCCGACACCGGCCATGCCTTCTCCTTCCGCCTCCTGGTGCTGGTGGTGGCCGCCGTGGTGCTGGCCCGCAACACGGCCATGGCCTTCAACCGCTGGACCGACCGCTACATCGACGCCCTGAACCCCCGGACCCGCCTGCGGGAGATCCCCGCTCGCATCGTGAGCCCCCCGGCGGCCCTGGCCTTCACCCTGCTCAACGCGGCGGGATTCATCGGCGTGGCCTGGCTCATCAACCCCCTCTGCTTCTGGCTTTCTCCGCTTGCCCTGGCGGTGATCATGGGCTACAGCTATGCCAAGCGCTTCACCTCCTGGTCGCACCTGCTGCTGGGCCTGGGGCTGGGCCTGGCCCCCTCGGGGGCCTATATCGCCGTTTCCGGGGAGATCAGCCTCATCCCGGTGCTGCTGTCGGTGGCGGTAATCTTCTGGGTGGCCGGGTTCGACATCATCTATGCCCTTCAGGACGAAGGCTTTGACAAGGACCACGGCCTCTTTTCCCTGCCCTCCCGCCTGGGAGCCCGCAGGGCGCTGCTGGTCTCCGTGGGCATGCATGCCGTCACCGGGGCGCTGCTGCTCCTTATCGGTACCCTGGGGAGCTTCAACTGGATCTACTGGGGAGGGGCGCTGACCTTCATCGCCCTGCTGGTCTACCAGCACTGGATCGTGAAGCCCGACGACCTGAGCCGGGTCAATCTGGCCTTCTTCTCCACCAATGGCGTTGCCAGCATACTGTTCGGCCTGGCCGCCATCCTCGACCTGCTGGTGTTCTGATTCCAGGCGGATCTTTCCTGCTCGCATCGGTGTTCCGGTGTGGGTTGCTTGTAGCGAAAGCATGGACAGAACCCTTACATTTGTAGTTCAAGCCTTATGGAATGAACCAGAAGATTATCCGCCTCAATCAGATCACCAAGGACTATTACGTCGGGACCCAGACCGTGCACGCGCTGCGGGGGATCGACCTGGTGATCCACCGCAACGAATACGTCGCCCTCATGGGGCCTTCCGGTTCGGGGAAGTCCACCCTGATGAACATCCTGGGCTGCCTCGACACCGCCACGGCGGGGAAGTACGTGCTTAACGGACTGGATGTGAGTACCATGAACGACAACGCCCTGGCCGAGGTGCGCAACAAGGAGATCGGCTTCGTGTTCCAGACCTTCAACCTGCTGCCCCGGTCCACGGCCCTGGAGAACACCATGCTCCCCTTGGTGTATGCCGGCTTCAACAAGGCCCGCCGGCATGAGCTGGCCAGCCAGGCCCTGGAGATGGTGCAGCTCACCGACCGGGGCCACCACCGCCCCAACGAGCTGTCGGGGGGGCAGCGGCAGCGCGTGGCCATTGCCCGCGCCCTGGTCAACGACCCCTCCATCATCCTCGCCGACGAGCCCACCGGCAACCTCGACACCCGCACCTCCCTGGAGATCATGGGCGTCTTTGAGCGCATCCATCAGGCGGGCAATACCGTGATCGTGGTCACCCATGAAGAGGACATCGCTAAACATACGCACCGCATCATACGTTTAAGGGACGGCTATGTGGAGTCCGACACCCCGAATCCGCGCATCATGACGATAGCGGACTACGACCTGGACGCCTGGCCAAAATAGACGGGCATGAGCGAACCATTCAAGATTTACACCAAGGGGGGCGATGCAGGCCAGACCTCCCTGATCGGGGGCACCCGGGTGCCCAAGGACCACCTGCGCATTGAGGCTTACGGCACCCTGGACGAGCTGAACTCCTTCATCGGGTTGTTGCGCGACCAGCCCGAGGCGGCGGGGGTGAGGGCCGAGCTGGTCCGGATCCAGGAGCAGATCTTCACGGCCGAGTCGTGGCTGGCCGTGGACCCGGGGGGCAAGCCGCGGGCCCTGCCCCAGCTGCGCGAGGAGGAGGTGGTGGTGCTGGAACAGGCCATCGACCGGATGAACGACCGTTTGCCCCCGCTCACCCGTTTTTTGCTCCCCGGGGGCCATGCCGTGGTGTCGCTGGCCCATGTGGCGCGCACCGTATGCCGCCGGGCCGAGCGCACTACCATTACCCTGGGGCGGGAGCACCCGGTGGATCCCGTGATCCTGCGTTACCTCAACCGTCTTTCCGACTACTTCTTCGTGCTGGCCCGTTTCCTGGGGCAGGAGACCAATGCCGGGGAAAGCCCCTGGGCGCCGGAGTATTGAGGGGAGGGGCCGGGGTGCATCTGCCCAAATCAATGCTTAGGTTGAGCGAGGCCTGACAAATCCTGCCGCCTGCCGGGTCCGGTAATGTTTACGCGCTGATGCGCGGGATTAGTCCCCGAAAGATATTTCGCCCCTAAATCCTTTCAAAAGACCCGGTTACTGGCCTTTCAACCAGCCTGCCTGCTTTAGCTTATCCAAGAACCTTGTCGTTCGCTCTTCCCTGATCACTGCTTTCGATACTTAAACCCCATAAGGCGCGGGATTTCGTGCAATCCGCCAGATGGCGGACTGGGCTATCGCCGCACGAAGCCTTACTTATTAGCAGCCGTATCAATAATTATCACGACTTCTATATTCTTTAAGGTTACCCTCAATACGTTTATATTCCCTGATAGTATATTTTGAATTCTCTACTTCCGGTGGATTTGATAGTCGAACCTTTAAATAATTTAAATTATTCTTCTTTATTCTGCCCTTAATAGCATCAATACTAGAATCATAATATGGTCCCAAGGTATCCGAGATTTTATGAGTATTAATATCAAAAATTAAAAGAAATGTATAGCCATTATTTCGGCCTGGAATTGTGCTGACCCATACTGCGGTTAATGATTTTGACAAATTAATCATTGGATAGAAGTTCCAAACACCATCTTTCTTCTCAATATCATCATAATAGTATGTTGCTTTCCCAAAGCCAGTATTCTCCAGTAAAGTCGACAAATCTAAGTTGATTGTATCATGAATACCTGAAAACATTTTGTATTGGGCATTAACTAAAGTGAAAGCTAAAAAGAATAAAATAATTAAAAAGATTCTCATAGTTTAGTCCTGCTATTTTGATATGGCTGCTAACGGATTGGCGGTATGTTTTTGTTGCCGATTTCGAAGCACTTCACTGTCAAGTTACACGAAAGTTTATTAGATGCAGAAACGCTGAAATACCCACTGTCTCGGCAATAAAATATACCGCCTGTTACCGCCTGGTGTTCTGTCTTCCAGTCTTGTATACCATTGTTAATATTCAGTTTTCGTGTCATTGTCATTTTACTTTTTTCTGTCGGCTTGTGTGTCAGCGTTTTTTATTTTTTTAAGTGTCGGCAAATTTTTTAAAACAATTTTTCTCGGTGCGTTGGCTTTGCAAGCTCTTTGACAAAGCTTTGGTTGTAGTGTTGGCTCGTGGGGCTTTGGCAATGTGCTTGCAAATCGGGTTAACCTTCTGTAAGTTTTTTCATATTTATTTTTGGTTCAATTTCAAAACTATATTCATCGTTCAATTTATGAATAAAATCTCTAACAAGTTTGTCAGCAATAGGATATGTAGTAATTGCTTTGTCTGCAATAATTATTGTGTGTCTCGTTGCTCTACTTGTTGCGACATTAAATAGCGGCTTTTTCAAAGAATAATTCATACTTGAATTTGGGATGAAAAAAATGGTTAAGTCACAAGTAAGACCTTGAATTCTTTCAACAGTTTCAATTAAAATCCTATCATCACTGCCAAAAGTTGCTGTCATTGCTTTTTGAATTGCTCTTACTGCCTTTTTAGTTTTTGCAATTAAAGCTATCTTGAAATCCTTTTCCAAAACAAACATCAACTGTTTTAAAAAGTCTATGATTAAAAAAAGACCAAAATCAGGGTTGTCATTACCAATTGGAAAACTTGATTTAATCAATACAGGTCCACCATCAGGGTTTAGATATTTATTAAATTCAAGACCGCATTCAGGAAATTGGAATCTCAGTTTTTTATTTGCCTTTGAAACTAATGTGTTACGGTAAAATAGACCAGTATATTGGGTAGCTCTTGTTGGCAGCCTGTAGGTTTCTGTTAGTTGAAATGATGGAATTGATAAATTTCTACAGATAGTATTGAATCCTTCAACAAAACTTATAGCATTTTTCTTTTCAATTATATCCTTATTGACTTCAACAACCGGTGGTAATTGATACGGGTCTCCAATAAAAACAACTTTCTTCCCTAGTTTCTTTGCAGCACAAAACATTGATAATAAAGCCTGACTTGCTTCATCAACAATAACAAAATCAAACGGTGGTTCATCTTGTATTTCTTTTGCAAAGCCACTTGAGATATAAAATGTTGAAAGCAATACTGTACCTGATATTACCTGAATATCCTTTGAGTTTAATAACCCTGGCAATTCTTCTTGTTCGTCTTTAGTAAGATTTGTTTTGTAAATCTTTTCACTTTTACGATGATTTTCCAAAAACTTCTTTGAAGCCAATTCTATTAACGAACGATTGGTTAATGAAGTAGCAAGGACACTTTTGTTTTTATCTAATAAGTCAGCAATTAATTTTGCCATTTGATAAGTCTTCCCTGTTCCTGGAGGTCCTTGAATAATAATTTCATCAGAAATAGAAAGTTGCGTTTGAATAAAATCAGATAAGTTACGTTTCTCATCAAGTATCGTAGGAATCCACTCATTATTAGCTAAATGAATATCAAGGAATCTTGCAGAGGGTAGATCTTTTGGAGTATTTGTAACTATCTCGATTAAATTTTGCAAATATTTCAAAGGTGGTTCGTGCGGACCAAGGGTAACTAAACACTTGTCAACCAATTTCCCAGCAAAATCAAGTGAAATACCTTTAAAGCCTGCTAGCTGAAATCTTTTCTCATCATATGACTTATGCCAAACACAAACACATTCAGAAAAACTATTTTGATATTTGTTTCTCAATTCAGCCCAAGACAAATCACCCCAGTTTTTATAACTTCTTTTTTCATCATTTAGTAAAACTGCTGATAAGTATTGACCTTTGCGAGGAAGTGCTTTTTCTGTTTTTAATTTTAATACAAGTATTCCATCTTCAAATTTCACAAACTGACTTGTGAAGACCTCCTCTTGTTCAATAAGGGCAGTTGCTTTCTGTAAAACCAGTTTTAAATAATTGTCTGATTGAGTTTTTAACTCAAGGTCTAACAGTTTAATATGTTCAGTTCGGTCTAATTGCATTTAAAACTCATTGTCATTTGCAGATGAAATATCACCCTGATTTGTAACGTATAATCCGATTTCATTAAGTTCAATACTTCTGGAATATCTTGGTGCATCTATTACGAAACCAACACCAACATATTTAATATTTGAACTTTCAATTGCCTTGCTTAAAGCTGTGACCCCATTTGTGGTTAATCTTTCCAAATCAAAATTCATATTAAATAGGTTGTTTGATTCGGCAAGCTCCTTAAGTGGTTCTGGGATTACTTCAATTTTGTGTTTTGATAACCGTAGCACTAAAAAAGTATTAGGTTCTGATAGTAATAGCCATTCTTTAGGGATTAGATGGAGTCTACCTCTTTGACAACTGCGAACGATCAGCTTTATCGGAATCTCTTTATATAATACCCCTTGAACCAAAGTCTTTGGAAATCGTGAATTGTCCCAATGTGTGCAATTATAATTCTCGTCTTGTTCTAGTTCTTCTCTAACCATATTTAGAGTTTCATCAAGAACTGCACCCATTGTTTCTGAATCAGCAGTACCTCTAGTAATATCTCCTTTAGGTTGTCTAAATTGCTGTAATTCTGCTTCAAGTTGCTCTATGCGATCTACATAATCTTTAACTTTTACCAGACCTTGTTGGATTAGTGGTTTTATTGTGTCTAAATCAAACAACTCTTCTTCAGCAGCATTTTGAAGCAATAAATGGGTGGATTTATTTTTGTTTGTATAAAATATTTGATTTTCATCATCATACCAGTATTCATCTTGATTTTTCTCAGCAAGAATATTATTTTCATATTGTAAGATATAAGGCATTTGATCATTATACATTCTTATTTCAAATGAATCCTCTTCTTCACGCCAATTTGAATAACCCTCATCTACCCATTCCTCGCTGTTTTCATTTAGTTCTTCAATGTCAACAGACCAATAATCCTCTAAATCCCAACCTAATTTTTCAATAATCGCATCAAGAAGTTCAACTTTTACAGGTTCATCAATTACCTTATCTTCCCATATCTCTGATTCTACAAGCCATTTTAAAGTGTTCTCCAATAAAAATGCATTTAAGGAGTTACTTCCATTTATGTCATTCTTTGTTATAGAGCCATCTTCATCATAAAGAGATTCCCTTAGCTTAACAATATCCGAATCATTGAAATGAATTCCCAATACTTTTAAGAATGAAATTTTTGCTTCATCTTTTGCCCAATCCTGAATCCACTCCGGTACGACTTCATCAGACAACATAAATTTATCGTTTTCGATAAAGATTGTATTATGCGGATTGATGCCTATTATTTTTTCTGTTTCAGTGTCTCCAAGTTTTGACCAATCATCAATTTCCTCAAAGTCACGTCTGCTTTCCTTTCCTCGTTTATTATATTCTTCAAACAAAAAATCGAGTAACGCAATACTATTGTCATCGTCTAATTTCTCATCAATATAATTGCAAACAAATCTACCATCTTCATCAAAAGCAGGTTTATAAAGAAAAATACAACTATCACTGACTTTAAAAATTGGGTTTTCATCTTTAATCTTGAGCAACTTTGAAAGCCCTTTATATTGTTCCCCAATTGCACCTGTTTCACTTAGAAATGAAAATGGTTTGGCATACCATACCTCATTTAGTTTATATGTTTCATTGTTCGAAGCGTAAATCTGAAAATCATCAAATTTAGACCACCCTGCCTGTAATTCATATAAAAGACAAAAAGCAATCTGTTCAGCAGTTTCAAGGATATTATCTTCAAGTGACCCAAGTAATTCCTCGGCAAGTTTTTCAGCAAGGTCGTCCTCTTCAATCTCGACAGAGAGTAATTTATCAATTTTGGTTTTGGACAGTTCAAGTTTTTTGAAATTTGCAATAATAACGTCAAGTATTTCAGCTTTGGAAAAATTGTCAGAGTCAGGCAATATTTCCGAAACTTTGATATTGTATAACTTATTATCGATGTCAAATTGAACCTCGTTACCAGTAACTATTTCTTCTAATTTAAATTCAGTATCATCATCGCAAATTATAATTCTCTCCTTTATTTCTTCAAGTTCTTCGTCTTCAAAATGTGAGATGATATTTGAAACCACAATATGTTCAAAACTACTTTTATCAAATGAAATTCTGTTTTCAATCCTTATATCAGGTAAATTTGATATATATGATTTAATAACTTCTTTATGTTTCAATAATGGCAAGAACTCAGCCGCCAAATCATTTATATTATCAAGTTGCTCAATTATTTCTTCATAAAGTTCTTGATTTCGTCTGATACCTTCAAAAAATTTGAAGTCCTGTAAAGCTGATGGTAGAAGATAAAAAGTATCTTCTAAATATTCATTGATAAATTCAATTAATCTTGAATCTTCTGAAAAGTACTGTATTTTTGAATCATTGCATTCCCAGTCAATATCATTACCAGATTCACAAAAAACTCCTTTCGAAAAAAGTTTAACATCTGCTTTTTGACAATATCTCAGCAATTCATAAGCTTCTGACTGCTCTATGGAACAATCAGAAAGATGGTCCAATAATTTGTCATTATCTGTTTTAAAAGGACTTTCAGTTAAGTACTTTAAAACTTTTTTTGATGGTGTCTTAAATCCAGTAACTTTTTCTATTGAGCTTTTTAAGGATGGGTAATCCATAATGGAGTTAAAAACTTCATTATAGAAAACCTCAGATGTTGGAAAGAACCCTTCAGAAGTAAAAATGTACGCCTTCTTATTTAATGTTAGTGATTTATGCGCTTCTTCATCAAAATAGTTTTTTACAGAAGAATAAAATTCACCTATGGTTATTTCATCAATTTCATCGACTTCTATTAACTCGTCCCAAAGTGGATAAATAATTGATGGGTAAATGTCATCTGCTTGCAACAAATACTCCTCAAGTTCTTCAAAGAATTCACTTTTAATGATTTGATATTTGATAAGCCATTTCTCAACCTTGATTGAAGGGCTTATTAATGTGTTTAAGGAGCATATTTCCATTTCATTATTGGAAAACAATTCCCATTCCTTTAATGATTTGTCCCCAACATTATAAAGTTCTTTTATTGCAACGAATAATCTTTTTTTACTTTTTGGAGTTAAATTATTTTCAGTTGTTGCATCTTTGATAAAATCATCAAAAACCTTTTTTTCACCAATAGTTTTAAGATACGGAAGTTTTTTACTAGCTTTTTCTGCGATGTTCTTGAAATCAGAAATATTTATTTCCGTTGTAATTAACTCTAATTCGTTTAGAATATCCTTTATTTCGTGAATCTTTTCAAAAAGGCACAAAACATTAGAATTTGAAGCAATTTCATTGATTGAATAGTAATAAGTATCGGAGCATTTTAAAAATTGCAAATCAAGGAAATTTTCATCAGGAATATCCTTTTCTAACTCATTTAGAAAGAGAGTAAAATCCTTTTCATTCGCATTAAAAATCCATTCATTGATTGTATCAATGTCTCCATTTTCAATCAATGATGAAATTGACACTTTTTCTAGGCCAATTTTTTCTTCTTTTTGGGCTTCTTTGATTATTACCTCATCCTCTTTAAAATCCGTCCAATAAAACCAATCTTTTTCTACTCCCCAATCTCTTGGTGATATTGGTAGTTTTGTTTTTTTAATTACCACATCCTGTGAATTATCAGAAAACCCATTATCTGTCGGTATTCTCTCCGATAAAATGGTAGTCAAAATATCGAAAAAATAATCTTTAAGATGTTGTTTACTTTCTGGAATATCACTTATTAATAACGATGGATAAATATTGATAAATGAATCAGTATTTGTGTCGGAAAGGTCTACTAAAAATTGTTTGATTTCGTTAGCAATACTGGGTAAAAGTCGTTCATTTATATTTGAATTTGGTTGAAGTTTTCTTCTATCATTATGCATATCAAAAGAATTGCAATGCAATAAGAAACACCAACCATTTTTTTCTTCCTCCATTGAGAAGAAGTTATAAATATTTGGTACATCCTTTAGTTTTAATGCGGTTTTGTAGTTTTTATAATATGAAAAAGAAAAGTCAATATTCCGTTCTTCATTTCTTGGTCTAATTAAGTTGTATTGATCGCTACCAATAGGATATTCAAATTTTTCTAAGGTGATTTTCTCTTTATTTATCTCTTTTTCATTAATATAAATTCGCTTCAAATGATTTAGGAAATTGAATGAATAACCAATTCCATTAAAAATGTTATCTATATTCTCATCAATGTATTTGAACTTATCTGCACCAATTCTTAGGAAAAATATTGAACCTTGTCGAAGATTGTTTTCCGTAAACGTATTAAGTTTTGCTAATGAATTTTTAAGAAAAAGTTTGAATTCATTGAATTCCTCAATTGTAAATAATGTTTCATCAGAATATTTTTCATTTTTTATACTTTCACCTAAATGCGTTGGAAAACAGGTATAAATTATTTTCAATAACCAGGGACAATCATCATCTCTTGAACCGTTTTTATTAATTACAATTTCATCATCACTTAGTAATCTTTTTAAATGATTGTACTGATTCCAACTGTATATAATTGGCCCGGCATAATCATTCAATATCGCTTTCAATCCATCATCCTCACCCAAGAGTCGGTGAATAATTTTAAAACCTATCCCAAATGTTCCAATATCTTCTGCATCTTTGTCTGAATCGCCAACATTTAATATTGCTGACATATTCCTTTTTGAGAATGGAGTACCATTGTTGATACACAATAGATATTCCCTGTTGTAGAAAACACTGAAAAGATTTGCCTCGCAATCGTCAGCATTTTGAATAAGTTCATAAATCGCTTGTTGGTCAGCAGCGACATTTAATGAAGCACTCCTTAAAAATCCTCCGATATTACCTCTTGCACCATATACCAAATAAGAAAAACCTTTAGTTTTATTCGTTGGTTTTTCAGGGTGAAAAGTGTTAATAAATGAAGTATCTATCGACCTATCAAAATTTAAAGCTTCTTGCGATTTATAATACTGTCTGAAAAAGGAAAGGTCTTTTATATAAAGCATAGTGATATTCTTTTTTAGTGTGTCGGCAAAATTGCACTCTTTGACAAAGCTTTGGTTGTAGCGTTGGCTTGTGGGGCTTTGGCAATGTGTGCAATGTGGGTCGGCAATTGTTTTAAAAAATGTGCGGTGGGCAAAAAATAAAAAACATCGGGTCGGCTCGAGTGTCGGGTCTCTGGTCTAGTCAATATTTCTTTTTTCTGTCCTTTCACAATGGTTTACTTTTCAGTTTTTCTATGTCGTTGTCTGTCTCTTACACTTGGCGGTAACGGTTGGTACATGTTGTCGGGGCGGATTTCGGAGAGCGTTCCTGTCCGAAGGACACGGAACTGCGATGCGAGAATCCGCAGTTGGCATACCTCCAAACCCCGCCCTGCAATATGTACATTGTTATGCCCTGTGCTTTTATTCATTTTTCTTATTGTCACTTGTCATTACTCTCCAAAAAATTTTTGAAGCCAAGAAGAATTCTTTTTAGAATTTGAATTGCTAATTAAGGAAACTTTTTGTCCAAGAATTGTTGAAGATAGTCGTCCAATTATTGTTGTCAGTGATGTTTCAAAATCCCTAGTTACATCATCATGTCCAGTATCAGCATGAACGAGCTCATGTATCAAAGTTCCTGAAAAGTCTGTAATGTTATTTAATACTTTACGTGAAATAACTATTGAGTTTGTATTATCATCCCAGCAACCAAGTGTTTCAACTTCACCAAAAAAGTCTTTTCTCATTGTAGATGAAATTTTTATTGACTTTACTTTATATGGTTTACCACCAAATAGTTCAATGATTTTTGGAGTTTGGTCATAAATGGCTTTTTCCTTTTGACTTAATTTATTTGGGTCTATAAAGTTAAAATTGAAACTGTTATTGTAGTTTTCAACGAATTGCCCAATATCCACAATAGGGCTACCGTTAAAGTCGGTTGAGCCTTGAATTTTATACTTTAAATTTTCAGGGATTGTTATGATTTCATGACCACTATTTCTAGCTTGGTCTATCATGTCTGGATGTTGCATTGCTTCAAACGAAGTTATAAAAAGAAATTTGCCCTGTTGATTTAATATTTTAACAGAGTGTTCCTGAACATCAAGCCAGGTTAACTCGTCGTGTGCAGTTCCTCTATTTATATTTGTCAAATCTTTAGCCAATGTTTCAGCAACCTCCTTAGATTGGCAAGACAATAATATTTTTTTTACTGATTCTGAATATGCACTTCTCCCGACATTTGTTCTTTCTCTGTTAAGAGCTTTTTTTATTGAAGCATTTAATACAGTAATATTGTAGCTGAAGAGAAAATTTTCTTCTTCCGCAACTTTTACTCCATTGATATAAATGTTGCCAAACGTGCTGTTTTTTCTAACTACTTGACCTTGTTTTGTAATTTCCATTGTTCTCTCACCTGAAAACTTTAGAAATAATTTTTTTGCCTCGTTAATGTCATTATCATTTATCCCAACAAGTTCAAACTCGGTCCCAATAAAGTTTGGGTCTTGTGGGGCTTCAATAATTGCATGAAGAGTCAATAAATCTTTGAACCCTTCTTTTTCAGATTTTGCGATTGTTATTTTACTGTGTTTTGATTTTGCAATTACTTTTATACCTTTTCTGTCGAAAGTTGCTAAAGCATCTTTTAGTCCAATTCCAAATTTCCCTATAACATGAGGATTTGAAAGTTTTTCTTGGTTTTCATTTTGTGTCAAATGAGTATATTTTAATCCCCGTCCAAAGTCTCTGATTTTCCAAGTATTACCTACTTTGAATATTTCAACCTCCTTTGTATTAGTAATAAGTTGTTCATCAAGTGCATTTGCAATTAGTTCTCGGATAGCATGAAATGTTTCCCAGTTTTCAAGAATTTTCTCAATGTTTAGGTCAAATTTCTTCATTTTATGTTGTCGTTAGGTTGTTTTTCAGCATTGGGCATAACATTTCGCTATCAGAACCTATGGCGGATATTTCGCATTTAGCGGACGGTGTTCATTGTCTGATAATCAAGAGCCTAAGTCACAGACCTAAAGATATTGAGAATATTTGGACTATGGGTACCTTGGGTTAGATTTTTAGTCACATGGTCGCTGTGATATGCAAGGGAAATTCCTTGTTTCACATAATCAGACACTTGCGCAATCCCGGCCAAGGGCTGGCTGTCCGGCGAGTAACTGAGCAACGTGCCCTCTGCTGGGTGTGGCTGGAATTTTTGGCGGCTATTTGCATTATCTGGAAATAGCCGCCACGATTTTGGCGTATATTTTATGATAATGAAAATAGGCGAATAGCGGAAAAACGCGAAGCGGACAGCGTACAGCACTCCAGGTACTCTTAACTCCTAACTCCAAGTACTATCAACTTCAGGCACTGGTACCTCTGTGAAAATCTGTGTAATCTGTGGTGAATTATGGAATATCGAAAAAGGATTGTCCGCCTGCTGGCGGAATTTACGATCTCAGATTTCAGAAGGATGGGGATATTGTGCAAGGGACAAGGAACAACGGCAGTTTAAGACCAGGCCATTGATGTGCTTCTAACCCGTTCAAAATTAGTCACTTTAATTCGCCGGACGCATCGCCTGCTGCACCTCCTGCCGCAGCAATTGGGCGGGGCGGTGGCCAGGGTCCAGGGAGAGGATGAGGTCGAGTTCCTGGAGGGCTTCGCGGGTGCGTCCCAGGCGCGCCAGGGCCAGGGCGCGGTTCAGGCGGATACCCGGGTGTCCTGGGTCCAGCAGGATGGCCGTGTCGAGGTCCTGGAGGGCCTTGTCCATCTCCCCGGCCATCGCCAGGGCACGGCCGCGGTTGGCATAGGCCCGCGCCTCCCCGGGCCGCAACCGGATGGCCGCGCTGAAGTCCGCCACGGCCGGCACAAGGTCCCCCTGCTCCAGCAACACATCGCCCCGGGCATTCAAGGCCGGCACCACTTCAGGGTGCTTCCGCAGGGTGTCGTTCAGCAGGGCGAGGCTATCCCCCCAGACCGGCAGGCGCAGGGCCGTCAGCACTATAAAAAATAGCGCCAGGGCAGCCAGCAGGCCCTCCCTCCGGGCCTGGCCCAGCCGCCGCAGGACGTGGTAAAGCGCCCAGATGGCCCCGGGGAGGGCGACATAGGTGTAACGGTCGGCGGTGATGAAGTTGGACACCGGCAGCAGGCGCAGCATGGGCGCCAGACAGATAAGGAAAAGGAGCAGTCCCAGCCCTACCGCCCGGCGCTTCCACCATAACCGGGTACTGCCCCCTGCGATCCCCACGGCCAGGGGAAGCGCAGCCCAGAACAGCCAGACCGGGAGGTCGTGGCCGGGCACAGGGTAAGGATAGTAGGCGGAGAGGCCCAGGGGGACGAGGATGCGCAGCATATAACTTAGCAGGGCGTAGCCGGCATTGCCCAACAGCCAGTGCCAGGGCGTGGAGAAACTCTCGGCGCTGGTGTACCCGCTCTGCTGCTGGGCCCATACGGCAAGATAGGCAAACCCCAGGGCCAGCCCCAGGAAGGGCAGGTAAGCCCGGCGGTGCGCCCTCAGCAGGGCCTTCCCCCCGAGGAAATGGTCGAGGACCGGCAACAAAGCCGCCAGCACCAGGGCCTGTCCCTTGGAGAGCAGGGCCAGCAGGAAGGCCGCCAGGCTCAGGGCGTACCACCGTCGCCTCCCATCCTCCGCATACCGCAGCCAGCACCCCAGCGCCAGCAGGAACCACAGGGCGTACAGCACGTCCTTGCGGGCCGTGGCCCAGGCTACCGCCTCCACCTGCAGGGGGTGGACGGCGAACACCAGGCTGACCCATAAGGCGGCCCGCTCCCCGCCTTCCAGCCGCCGGAACAGCAGAAATACCAGCAGCACATTCAGCAGGTGGAGCAAGAGGTTGTGCAGGTGGAAGACCACGGGCGAGCCCCCGCCAAGGAAGTGGTCGAAGCGCAGGGACCACAGCACCAGGGGATGGTAATGCCCCTCGAAGCTGGTGACCAGGGCCTCGCCGGCTGGCGCGTTGCCATTGACATGGGGGTTATGGGTGATGTACACCTGATCGTCCCAGTTGAGCAGCCCAAAACCGGCCACCCGGACATACAGCAGCAGGCAAAGTACCAGGATGGCGGCCAGTGCGGCCCGGCTGAGGCGGGGGGGGAGCAGGGAGTCCTTCGGCAAAGGCATGGTATACAAGCGATACAGCAGGATGTAAAATTAGCGTGAATAGCTCTTGACTTTAATCTTAAATAATATATTTTTGCGGGCTTAAAACCTAAGGTCTCATAAGGATATGTACTGGACACTGGAGTTGGCATCCAAGCTTGAAGATGCACCCTGGCCGGCCACTAAGGAAGAGCTGATCGATTTCGCGATCCGGTCAGGAGCTCCGATGGAGGTCATTGAAAACCTGAGGGAGATCGAGGACGAAGGAGAGGTCTATGAAAGCATAGAAGACCTCTGGCCCGATTACCCAACCCGGGAAGACTTCTTCTTCCACGAGGACGAATACTAAAAAGAGCGGTAAAAACCGCTCTTTTTAGTATTCGTACCTTTGCACTCCTTCTTGCCATTATGGCAGGGGGAAGAAATAGAACGATTATTGCAGGTATCCCCGGCACCCGGAACCAAGCCGGGCAAGAAAATAACAGACCCATGGTGAATTTTCTGAAGAGACTGCTCGGCAGCAAGGCCGACCGCGATATGAAGGAGCTCAACCCCATGCTCGACCGCATCCTGGCCGCCTATCCGGCCATACGCGAGCTGAGCAACGACGGGCTCCGGGCCAAGACCCAGGAGTTCAGGGACCGGTTGCGCGAAGACGTGGCTGCCGATGAGGCAACCATTGCAGAGCTGAAAACGCGCATCGAAGAGGAACCCGACATGGACGTGGAAGAAAAGGAGGAGCTCTATGTGCGCATCGACAAGCTGGAGAAGGCCATCTATGATACCACCCAGCAAACCCTCGAAGCGCTGCTGCCCGAGGCTTTCAGCGTGATGAAGGAGACGGCCCGCCGCTTCACGGAGAACGAGATCGTGGAGGTCACCGCCACCGACTTCGACCGCGACCTGGCCGCCCGGCGCGACAGCATAAACATCCAGGCGAACAAGGCCCTCTACCAGAACAGCTGGATGGCGGGCGGCAACCGCATCACCTGGAATATGGTGCACTACGATGTGCAGCTCATCGGGGGTACGGTGCTCCACCAGGGCAAGATCTCCGAGATGGCCACCGGGGAAGGAAAAACGCTGGTGGCAACGCTTCCTGTATACCTGAACGCCCTGCCGGGCAAAGGGGTGCATGTGGTTACGGTGAACGACTACCTGGCCAAGCGTGACGCCGAATGGATGGGCATGCTGTACGAGTTCCACGGCCTGAAGGTGGACTGCATCGACAAGCACGAGCCCAATACCGCCGCCCGGCGCAACGCCTACCTGGCGGATGTCACCTATGGCACCAACAACGAGTTCGGCTTCGACTACCTGCGCGACAATATGACGGGCAACCCCGATGAGCTGGTGCAGCGGGAGCACAACTATGCCATTGTGGACGAGGTGGACTCGGTGCTTATCGACGATGCCCGTACGCCCCTCATCATCAGCGGCCCCACCCCCCGGGGCGACAAACAGGAATTTTCCGAATACAAGCCCCTGGTCGAAAGGGTCTACAACGCCCAGAAGAACCTGGTGACCAAGCTGCTGGCCGAAGCCAAGCACCTTTTGTCGGATGAGAACCCCTCCACGGAGAACGAAAAGAAAGGGGGGGAGCAGCTGCTGCGCGCCTTCCGCGGCCTGCCGAAGAACAAGGCCCTGATCAAGTTCCTCAGCGAACCCGGCATGCGCACGCTGCTCCAGAAGACAGAGAACTTCTACATGCAGGAGCAGTCGAAGAATATGCACATCATCGACGATGAGCTCTTCTTCACCATAGACGAGAAGAACAACAGCATCCAGCTCACTGAGCGGGGGATGGACCTGATGACGTCCAACGTCGAGGATCCGAACTTCTATATCATTCCCGACATCGGGGCCGTCATCGCCGAGATCGAGCGCAGCGTGGCCGACGAGAAGGAGCGCCTGCAGCGCAAGAACGAGCTGCTGCAGGATTATTCCGTGAAGTCGGACCGGGTGCATACCGTCAACCAGCTGCTCAAGGCCTATGCCCTCTTCGAGAAGGACGTGGAGTACGTCATCATCGAGAACAAGATCAAGATCGTAGACGAGCAGACGGGCCGCATCATGGAAGGGCGACGTTACTCCGACGGACTGCACCAGGCCCTGGAGGCCAAGGAGAACGTGAAGGTGGAGGCTGCCACCCAGACCTATGCCACCATCACCCTGCAGAACTACTTCCGCATGTACAAGAAGCTGGCCGGTATGACCGGGACGGCCGAGACGGAAGCCGGGGAGCTCTGGAACATCTACAAGCTGGATGTGGTGGTGGTCCCCACCAACCGGCCGGTGATCCGCAAGGACATGGAGGACCTGGTGTACAAGACCAAGCGCGAGAAGTTCAACGCGGTGATCGAGGAGATCGAGGCCCTGGTGAAAGCCCGGCGCCCGGTGCTGGTGGGGACGACTTCGGTGGAAACCTCCGAGCTGCTGAGCCGCATGCTCACCCGTCAGCATATTCCGCATAACGTGCTCAACGCCAAGCTGCATGCCAGGGAGGCCGACATCGTGGCCCAGGCCGGTCAGCCCGGCACCGTGACCATAGCCACCAACATGGCCGGTCGTGGCACCGACATCAAGCTGGGCCCGGGGGTGAAGGAAGCGGGGGGATTGGCCATCATTGGTACCGAACGGCACGAGAGCCGACGTGTGGACCGTCAGCTGCGTGGCCGGTCGGGCCGCCAGGGCGACCCCGGTTCTTCCCAGTTCTTCGTATCCCTGGAAGACGACCTCATGCGCATGTTCGGCTCGGAACGCATCGCCCGCATCATGGACCGCCTGGGCATCAAGGAGGGCGAAGTGATCCAGCATTCCATGATCACCCGTTCCATAGAGCGCGCCCAGCGCAAGGTGGAGGAGAACAACTTCGGGGTCCGCAAACGGCTGCTGGAATACGACGACGTGATGAACGCCCAGCGCGAAGTGATCTACAAGAAACGCCGCCACGCCCTCTTCGGGGAGCGCCTGGCCCTGGATGTTTCCAATATGATGTACGACGTATGCGAGGCCATGGTGGCCCAGCACCAGGAAAACCGCGATTTCGAAGGCTTCCAGCACGACCTGTTGTCGACCTTCTCCATATCCTCCCCGGTGGACCATAAGGAGTTTTTGGTGGTCAATGCTGAAAAGCTGACCGCAGATGTGTTCTCCCTGGCCTATCAGGCTTACCGGGCCAAGAACCGGCTTTTGGTGGAGAATGCCCATCCGGTAGTTTGTGACGTGGCAGAAAACCAGCCGCAGTACGAGCATATCGCCATCCCCATCACCGACGGGCGGCGGACCATGCAGATCGTGGCCAACATCAAGCGGGCCTGCGAGTTCCCTGAGCGGGAGATCCCCCTGGCGATCGAAAAGAGCGTCACCCTGGCGCATATCGACAATGCCTGGAAGGAACACCTGCGCGAGATGGACGACCTGAAGCAGAGCGTGCAGAACGCCACCTACGAGCAGAAGGACCCCCTGCTGATATACAAGTTCGAGAGCTTCGAACTGTTCAAGACCATGGTGCAGAAGGTGAACCGCGACATCACGGCCTTCCTCCAGCACGGCAACCTGCCCTCCCAGATGCAGACCCAGGTGCAGCAGTCGCGCGTTGCCACCCGCGGCCTCGACATGAGCCGGCTGAAAGCCGAGCGCACCGACCTGCTGAGCCAGGCCCATAGCCGCACCCAGCAGCAGACCCGCACCCAGCCCGTGACGGTGGAGAAAAAGGTGGGGCGCAATGACCCCTGCCCCTGCGGCAGCGGGAAGAAATACAAGCAGTGCCATGGGAAGGGGGAGGACAACTGATTTCTGCTGGTTGATTTGGGGAGAGGCCTGATGCCGGTCAGGCGCTGCCTGGGGGACATTATATTTTAATGTCATGAATATCATCGAATGGGGTTATACTGAAGACCTGGAGCACTACCGGCGGGAGCAGGGGTTGATGGGTTTTGGTGTGGGGAGGGTGACTGCCGAGCACAAGGAACGCTATATCGTGATGACCGATGGGGGGGAGGTGCAGGCGGAGGTAACGGGGAACCTGAGGTTCAGTGCCCGCAACCGGGAGGATTTTCCTGCCGTGGGCGATTGGGTGGCCTTGATCGCTGCGGGGGAGGAGCAGGCCCTGATCCATAAGGTCCTTCCGCGGACCGCTGCGCTTACCCGCCAGGCCGTGGGACAGCACGGGGAAGTACAACTCATCGCGGCCAACATCGATTATGCCTTCCTGGTGCAGGCCCTGGACCGCGATTTCAACCTGAACCGTCTGGATCGCTACCTCACCCTGTGCTATGCCGCCCGGGTGAGCCCGGTGATAGTGCTCACCAAAGCTGACCTGTGCGGGGAGAACCACTGCCATGAGGTGCGGGAGCGGCTGCAGCAGCGCCATCCGGAGGTGCCCTTCCTGGTGATGAGCGCGGTGAGCGGAGAAGGTTTGGAGGAGCTGAGGCAGAGGATAGAGGCCGGCAAGACCTATTGCCTGCTGGGCTCTTCCGGTGCAGGGAAGTCAACCCTGCTCAACCATCTGGCTGGGGGAGAGTACATGCACACACGGACCCTGAGCGAAAGCACGAACAAGGGGAGACATACCACCACCCACCGGGAGCTTGTGCTGCTGAAGGGGGGCGGGCTGATCATTGATAACCCCGGCATGCGGGAGGTAGGCATTACCGATGGGGGCGGGGGGCTGGAAGCCACCTTCGACCGCATCCTCGACCTGGCCCGGCAATGCCGTTATGCCGATTGCACCCACACCCGGGAGAACGGCTGTGCCGTGCTGCACGCCCTGGAGCAGGGGGAGATCGACGCGGACGCCTGGGACAACTACCTCCGGCTGGAAAGGGAGCGTGCCCACTTCGAGACCGAGGCCGGCGAGAAGAAGAGGCGGGAAAAACTCATGGGGAAGGTGATCAAGGATTACTACAAGAAGGATTTCAAGCGAAGGAGGGGGGATGGATGATGCTCCGACAGGCCCTTCGACAGTGGTTCGACAAGCTCACCAACCAGCTCACCAACCAGCTCAGGATATTGCTCAGCAGGGGTATCTGATATCTGATATCTGATATCTGATATCTGAGCCCACTGGGAAAAGGCCTTCAGTGTCAATCAAATCTTTTTTCGCGCTTTTGTCTTGATACAAAAGCGCTGCAACCGAGGGAAGCGCTTGCGCTTCCCGAGCTCATGAGCACCTTATTAATCAACTTTTTGCGAGTAATAAATCAAGACTGCGTTGGATTTCCTTGAAGACTACGCCTTCGGATGGGAGTCGCGATCCGAGCCGCTGCGGAACTGTTCGCCTGGAACTACCGGGCTTGAGCTCGCGGATCGCTCCATTCCCAAGACCTTGTACTATACTCCAATCATCCTCAGGCTTGTTTTCTACGGAAATCCAACAAGGTCTGTCCTTATTGAGGTATCTTCACATTAGCCACTGTCTGATGCAGGCAGGCCCACCAATAAAAAACCCCGGAGAATGCCATAACTCCGGGGTGGGTCGTGTGTATAAAGAGATGCCGGGCTAGCCCAGCAGGTCTTTCAGCAAGTGGGATATGAGGCGGTTGTCGGCCTTGCCGGCGAGTTCCTTCGCGGCGTTGCCCATTACCTTGCCCATGCCCTTGGCGTCGTTGACGCCCAGCCTGGCCATAAGCTCCACCAGATAGGTCCGGATCTCTGCTTCGCTCATCTGCTGCGGGAGGTAGGCCTTGATGACCCCGGCCTGGAACTCTTCCTCCTCCGCCAGGTCGGCGCGCCCTTGCTGGCGGTAGATCACCGCGCTCTCCTCGCGCTGCTTCACCAGTTTCTGGATCAGTTGCACTTCCAACTCCGCAGGGATCTCGCCGCTGCTCACATCCTTGCCCGTCTTGAGCAGGAGCAGGCCGGCCTTGATAGCACGCAGGGCTTCCAGTTTGCGCTGGTTGCGCTCCCGCATGGCGGACTTCATGTCCTCGTTGATGATCTCTGCCAGGCTCATGGTGCGTTAATCTACGTTGTCGTGAAGGAAGGAGTTGTTCTGCCTCAGCTCGCTGCCGTTGCGGTCACCGCCGTTTTCGGACAGGGAGAAACGGCTGATCTGCGATTCGGAGCTGTGGGGGGGATCTGTAAGGTCGACGTTGCGGCGCACATAGGCGGGCTGGCGTTCCAGTTCGTTGATGTCGTTGAAGGAGCGCAGTTTAAGGCTCATCTCCTTCAGGCGCTTCACGCGGTCCATGGCCCTGCCCTCGTTCCCGTTGCGGCCGGGTTCCGCGGCCTGCTCTTCGCGGGAGGTGCGGGCTTCCGGCGTGACCACGCGACGAATTTCTTCATGAACCTTTTCCACTTCGGAAACCCCTGTGACTTCCTGGCGTGCCCAGCTCTCCTGGCGCTCTACGGCCGGCCGGCTGGTGTCGCGCAGCAGGAGCTCGATCTCCGATTCCTGCTCCTCGGGGATCAGCGGCATATAGTCGGGCTGGGAGGTGATGTCCTGGAACACCGGCGGTTCTTCCTCGGTGAGGGTGTGCATCGTCACCGCCGGGGCCTGGGGGAGCACCATGCGTACTTCTTCTTCGGCCACTTCCATGGTCTGGGTGGCGGGCTCCGGTTCCACGTAGGGGGCCGGGGCGGGGGTTTCGCCCAGGGCGCCTACCACTACCTTCTCCGGCTCGGCCTGCTTGCGCTTGCGTTCCTTCTTGTCGAAACCGGTGGCCACCAGGGTGATGTTCAGGCGCATCCCGAGGTTTTCATCGGTGCCGTTGCCCCAGATGATGTCGGCTTCCATACCGGCTTCCTTCTGGATGTAATCGGTGATCTCGCTCACCTCGTCCATGGAGACTTCTTCCTCCCCGGAGGTGATGTACAGCAGGATGTTCTCGGCCCCGTAGATGTCGTTATCGTTCAGCAGGGGGGATTCCAGGGCTTCCTTGATGGCCTTGGTGGCCCTGTCAGGACCTTCGGCGCTGCCCGATCCCATGATGGCCACACCGCTGTCGCGCATCACGGTGTTGATGTCTTCGAAGTCCACGTTGATGTAGCCTGGTACCGTGATGATCTCGGCTATGCCCTTGGCGGCCACGGTGAGGATGTCATCGGCCTTTCCGAAGGCGCGGGACAGGGTAAGGTCGCCGTAGAGTTCGCGCAGCTTGTCGTTGCAGATCACCAGCAGGGTATCCACATTGCGGCGCAGTTCTTCGATGCCATTGTCGGCCTGTTGCTTACGTTTACGGCCCTCGAACAGGAAGGGGATGGTGACGATGCCCACCGTAAGGATGCCCATTTCCCTGGCCAGGGAGGCAACCACAGGCGCACCGCCGGTACCGGTACCTCCGCCCATGCCCGCGGTGATGAACACCATTTTGGTGTTGTGGTCCAGGATGGCCCTCAGCTCGTCAAGGTTCTCCAGGGCGGCGTTCTTGCCTTTCTCCGGGATGGACCCTGCGCCCCGGCCCTCAGTGAGGCTGGCGCCGAGCTGGATCTTGGACGGCACCGGGCTGAAGTCGAGTGCCTGGGCATCGGTATTGCAGACGATGAAGTCTACCCCGGTGATCCCTTCTTTGTACATGTGGTTGACCGCGTTGGATCCGCCGCCGCCGATTCCGATGACCTTGATGATGTTGCTCTGGTTCTTCGGAAGGTCGAATTTCAGGTTTGCTGGCATTTTTATAGGTGTTTTGGGTTATGAATTCAGCTTGGTTCAGATCTGTTCTTCTTCGAACCAGTTCTTGATTTTCTCGAAGAAGCCGCTTTTTTCCCGACGCGGGGCCTTGCGGTCGTTTCGTGTTAACATGTTCTCCTTCACCAGTTCGCGTTCGAAGCGTTCCATGCCGGTGATCACCAGGCCGATGCCGGTGGCGTACATGGGGCTGGCCATTTCGCGTCCCACCTCCTTGGCAAGGTGTTCGTTGGGATACCCGATGCGGGTATCCATGCCGGTGATGAACTGGGTGAGCTGGCTGATATGTTTGAGCTGGGCGCCGCCGCCGGTGAGTACGATGCCGGCGATGAGCTTACGCTCGTACCCGCTATTCTTTATTTCGAAATACACGTATTCGATGATCTCTTCCATGCGGGCCTGGATGATGCTGGCCAGGTTCTTCAGGGTGATCTCGCGGGCGGGCCTTCCCCTGAGGCCGGGGATGGACACGATCTCCTCATCGCGGTTCTCGCTGGCCAGGGCGCTGCCGAACCTCACCTTGAGCTCTTCGGCATGCTTGCGGATGATACTGCAGCCTTCCTTGATGTCTTCGGTGATGATCTCCCCTCCGAAGGGGATCACGGCGGTATGCCGTATGATGCCGTCCTGGAAGATGGCGATGTCGGTGGTTCCCCCGCCGATGTCCACGAGCACCACCCCGGCTTCCTTCTCTTCCTCGCTCAGGCAGGCTGCCGAAGAGGCCAGGGGCTCAAGGATGAGCTCCACTACTTCCAGGCCGGCCTTCTTCACACATTTATAAATATTCTTGGCTGCCGTGGTCTGGCCTGTGATGATGTGGAAATTGGCTTCGAGGCTGTTGCCCAGCATCCCGATAGGCTCCTTCAGCCCGGGCTCCCCATCGATAATGAACTCCTGGGGGATCACATCGATGATCTCTTCCCCGGGACTCATGGCCAGGTTGAACATGGAGGAATGCAGACGGTCGATATCCGCCTGGTTGATCTCCTCTTCGCGGGAATTGCGGATGATCCCCCCGCGATGCTGCAGGCTCTTGATGTGCTGTCCTGCAATGCCCACGTTCACGTAGCGGATGTCCACCCCGGAACGCTCGCTGGCCTCTTCCACCGCGGCACGGATGGACTTGACCGTATTTTCGATGTTCGATACTACGCCCCTCCTGACGCCCAGCGAGGGGCTTTTGCCCGAACCCAGGATCTCGATCTTGCCGAACTCATTGCGGCGTCCGACGATCGCGGCGATCTTGGTGGTCCCGATATCGAGCCCGACGATGATTTCAGATGATTTCATAAGTTTTACGTTTAGTACACACGACCTGGTCCTTATACTTCAGATTGATAAGCTCGTAGCGATCCCAGGGCCCCCGCACCAGTCCCTGGCGGTAGAAGGCCTCGAGGTTCTCCAGCTTCGACTCCAGCCCGGTGGAGTCACCCACGATGATGGAGTGTTTGCCGATGCGGGGCTCCATGCGGAGGTCCCCATGGGGTTCGATATAGATCTGGCTGACCAGCAGGCGCAGAAAATCGTCCTTTTCCAGGAGCAGTCCCAGACGGTGGGCGGAGGCCAGCCGTGCGTGGCGCTGAGGATCTATGCTGTGACCTTCTACCGGCAGTTCGCCCAGGTATCCGCTCAGGATGGGGATGCGCAGGGCCAGGCCTTCCCTCAGCGGCATGATCCTGCCACTGCGGCTCAGGTATACCGAAGCGCCTGAGGCCCTGAATATCCTCAGCAGGGGCTGTTCCTGGATGACCTGCAGACGAAGGGTACGGTCCATGTCCATATAGGCCTCGGCCTTCAGCACATAGGGGTGTTTCTTCAGCCAATCCTCCATGGCGCCGGGGTCGATATCGGTCGCTGCACGTCCCTGAAGGGTATCGAAGCGGTGCAGCAGAAAGTCTTCGAGGTCCCGGGTGCTCAAGAGGGCAGCCTGTCCGCCGGCATCGAGGCTGAAGACCTGGCCCTGGCACGGCAGCTGGGCACGTTCCCTGGCTGCGAAGGCCGGAAGGAGCACCACGGCTCCGGCGAGGAGCACCCATACCAGTATGTGGAGCGCCTTTTTCATGACCCGGGGAAAAGATTGGACACTGAATTCAATATGTTCTCGATCTCCGGCACCAGGCGGTCGATGTCTCCGGCGCCCATGGTGAGCACTACCTCCAGGGGGGCATGGCTGAGGCGGTCAAGGATCCCGGTGCGGGTCATCACGCTCTTGTTCGGATTGCGCATGCGCCTGAGGATCATGCCGGAGTCTACCCCGGGGATCGGCTGCTCGCGGGCCGGATAAATGTCCATCAGGATGGGTTCGTCCAGCAGGTCGAGGCTGCGGGCAAAGCCATCGGCAAAGTCACGGGTCCGGCTGTAGAGGTGGGGTTGGAAGATACCGGTGAGCCTGCGGCCTGGATATAATTCCTTTACCGCCTGGATAAAGGCAAGGAGCTCTTCGGGGTGATGGGCGTAATCATCGATATAAATGAGGTCATCCCTGCGGATACGGTAATCGAAGCGGCGTTCCACCCCGCGATAGCTGGCCAGGGCAAGGCGAAGGGCTTCGGGGTCAACGCCCAGCTGAAGACAAACGGCCAGGGCGGCCAGGGCATTCTCCAGGTTGTGACGGCCCGGCACACTCAGGATAAGCCCCTTCATGTGGTGTTCCCTGAAATGCAGGTCAAAGCGCATGCGGTCCCCTTCGTATACCAGTCCGGTGTATTGGCACTCGCACCCTTCGCCTTCACCGTAGCTCACTTCCGTTGCGGATGGCTGCAACCCGCTCACCCTGGCGCTGTGGACCAGCAGTCCTGTGGACGGTACGCCACGGGCAAAGGTGCGGTAGGTATCCAGGAGTTCCTGCCGGCTGCCGTAGATGTCGAGGTGGTCGGCATCCACGCTGGTAACCACAGCGATATCGGGCTTGAGGCGGAGGAAGGAACGGTCGAATTCGTCGGCCTCGGCCACCAGAACCTCGGCTGAGGGATGCAGCAGCAGGTTGGAACCGAAGTTGCGGCTGATGCCCCCGATAAAAGCAGTGACCGGTTTTCCGGTGGCATGCAGCAGCCAGGCGATCATAGAGGTTACTGAAGTTTTACCGTGAGTGCCGGCCACGGCGATGGTGAACATATCGGAAGAGATCATGCCCAGCACCTCCGAGCGTTTCAGCAGCCAGTATCCCATGGAACGCACATGTACCAGCTCGTGCAGGTCCCGGGGAATGGCGGGGGTGTAGACCACCAGGTCGGGTTGAACGGGTACCCGGGTGGCATCGTCTTCGAAATGCACGGCAATGCCTTCTTCCTGTAACTGACGCGTGATGGCCCCCGGGGTACGGTCATAGCCCGACACCTGGGCACCCCTGGCCCTGAACCAACGGGCCAGGGCACTCATCCCGATACCTCCTATGCCGAGGAAGTAAACCGAATGTATGTCGTGGAGCCTTTTCATGGTCAGGGTGTGGCTATCGTGAGCTTTTGCTTATCTCTTTGAGGTTTTGCTGTCTATGAGTTCCAGGGCAAGCCGGGCGATCTCAAGGTCCGCTCCGGGCAAGGCCATGGTCAGGATCTGGCGTTCCAGGGATTCCCTGGTCCGGGTATCCTGCGTCAGGGCGATCATGGCGGGCACCAGTTGTGCAGGGGCGTCGGCATCCCTTACCAGCTGTGCGGCTCCCCGCTCCGAAAGGGCGAGGGCATTGCGCGTCTGATGGTCTTCGGTGACGTTGGGCGAAGGCACCAGGATGCAGGCCTTACCGGCCGAACTGAGCTCGGCGATGGCCATGGCGCCGGCACGTGACACCACCACATCGGCCAGGGTATAGGCCAGGTCCATACGTTCCACGAAGGCCGTGGCATGCACGCTGCCGTGCTTTTGGGCTGCTGCCAGTTCCCTGGCCCTGGGCTCGAACGCCTTCCCTGTCTGCCATATCAGCTGAAGTCCGGCCGCAGTAAGCGAATCCAGCCCGCCAGCGATGCTTTGGTTGAGGGTGCGGGCACCCAGGCTGCCCCCGGTAATGAAGGCCACGGGTTGGCCTTCAGTCAATCCAAAATGCTTCAACGCTTCCTGGCGGCGGGCAGGGTCCGGCATGATGGTACGCCTTACAGGGTTGCCCGTAGTCCGGATGCGTGATGCCGGGAAATAGCGTTCCATGCCCGGATAGGCCACGCAGATGAGGTCGGCCCTGCCGGCCAGAATGCGGTTGGCGATCCCGGGGAAGGCGTTCTGCTCCTGGATCAGGGTGGGGATGCCCATGCGTGAGGCCATCCACAGGGCCGGAGCGCTGGCATATCCGCCCACCCCTACAGCCAGTGCTGGCCGGAAGCGACGGATGATGCGGCGGGCCTGCCACAGACTGCTCATCACCTTGAAAGGAAAGCTGAGGTTGCTGAGGCTCAGGCTGCGCTGTAGGCCGCTGATCCAGAGTCCTTCGATACGGTAGCCCGCGGCGGGTACCCTTTCCATCTCCATCCTCCCACGGGCTCCCACAAACAGGAAGTCCGCCTCAGGCCGCAGCGTCCGGATAGCCTCTGCGATGGCCAGTGCAGGGAAGATATGCCCCCCGGTACCGCCTCCGCTGATCATTATGTTAAGCTGCTGCTGCATGGGCCGGGCTTGTTTTTATCTCTTCCTGCCGCGATACACTGAGGATCGCGCCCAGGGCGATGCTGGTGAACAATATGCTGGTACCTCCCATGCTGACCAATGGCAGGGGCTGCCCGGTCACGGGGAGGAGGTCGACTGCCACAGCCATATTTACAAAGGCCTGGAATACAATGCTGAACGTTAGTCCGAAGGCCATGAACCCTCCAAAGAGGGTAGGGCTTTTCAGGGTGATGCGTATGCCCCGGTACAGCAGGATGAGGTAGAGCAGCACCACGGCGATGCCGCCCAACAGTCCATACTCTTCCACAATGATGGCGAAGATGAAGTCCGAGTAGGGGTGGGGCAGGAAGTTGCGCTGGCTGCTGTTGCCCGGAGCCTTGCCGAGTACTCCCCCGGTGGCGATGGCGATCTTGCCCTGTTCCACCTGGAAGGCTTCCTGTTCATCTCCTCCGGCAAAGCTTTCTACCCGGGATTTCCAGGTGCCCAGACGGCCCTTGTCGCTGGAATTGAGCAGGATAAGCACGAAAAGGCTGAGACTGGCCAACACGATGCCTCCCAGGGCGAGGAGGTGCTTCACCCTCACCTTGCCGATATACATCAGGACTACGCAGGTGAGCATGAGCAGGGCAGCAGTAGAGAAGTTGGCGGGAAGGATCAGGAAGGATACGGCGAGTACCGGAAGGAATACTGGGAAGAAGCCGCTGCGTAGGTCGCGTATGCTGTCCTGACGCTTGGCCAGGGCCCTGGCGGTGAATACGATGAGCACCAGCTTGGCCAGGTCGGAAGTCTGGAAACTAATGTTGATGAAGGGCACCATCAGCCAGCGGCTGGCCTCGTTGACGCTGGTACCCATGAACAGGGTTATGGCAAGCAGGGGTAGGGTGAGGAACATACCGATCACCGAGGCCCTGGAGAAAACCTGATAGGGGATGCGGTGGGTGGCATGCATCAGGAAGAGCCCGAACACCAGGATCATGGCATGCTTGATGAGGTAATGACCGGTATTGCCTGCCTGGGTGCGGTAAGCCAGCGAACTGCTGGAGGAATATACTGCCAGAAGGCTGAGGCCAGACAGCAGGATCACCACCATCCAGACCACTTTGTCTCCTTTGATATTTTGCAGGCGCGAGAGCATGGAATCAGAGCTTGGCAACGGCCTGCTTGAAGGCGCGTCCCCTTTCTTCATAATTGGTGAACAGATCGAAACTGGCGCAGGCCGGCGAAAGCAGAACCACATCGCCCTTGCGTCCCAGGTAGTAGGCTTCGTTAACCGCCTCTTCGGCAGATCCCGTCTCCAGTATGGTTTCCACCACATCGGCAAAGGCCGCCTTGATCCGGCTGTTATCCTTGCCCAGGCATACAATGGCCTTCACCTTGTGCTTCACCAGGTCCTTCAGCATGCTGTAATCGTTGCCCTTATCCGTCCCCCCGGCGATCCACACCACCGGCTTGTTCTGGCTCTCCAGGGCGAACCAGGCCGCATTCACGTTGGTGGCCTTGGAATCGTTGATGAACTCTATCCCGTGGACATTCCCCACCACCTCCAGCCGGTGCTCGATGTGCTCGAAATCCGAGAGGCACTCCTTGATGGTCTCCTTGCGGATGTCAAGTAGCCTTGTGGCTATGCCTGCGGCCATGGAGTTGTAGATGTTGTGACGCCCCTGAAGGGCCAGGTTTTCGAGGGTCATGGCGAGAGGTTCTGGTGCAATGTTGATGTTCATTTCGCGGCTTGTCCAGGGACGGTCTGAAGGGCCGACCCAGGCGGCGTTCAACTGGGGAGCATCCTCAAGGCCGAAAGCATAGGATCGCGCATCCGGAGGATGAAGGGCGAGATATTGCCGGATCACGGGATCATCGGCATTGTATATGAAGGCGTCCGATGCCGTCTGGTTTCTCAGGATGCGGAACTTGCTTGCGGCGTAGCGTTCAAAGGAACCCTGGTAGCGATCGAGATGGTCAGGGGTGATGTTCAGCAGTATGGCGATGTCGGCCCTGAAGTCGAACATCCCGTCCAACTGGAAGCTGCTGATCTCAAGCACCCAGTAGTCGGCCTTCGTCTCCGCTGCCCGCCGGGCGAAGCTGTCGCCCACATTACCGCAAAGCACGGTCTGCATCCCGGCCCGGCGCAGGATGTGGTAAACCAGGTGGCTGGTAGTGGTCTTCCCGTTGCTGCCCGTGATGCAGATCCTTTTGCCGCGGGTGTGCCGTGATGCGAACTCAATCTCGGAGATCACCGGCAGGCCCAGGGAACGGGCCTTTGTTACCACCGGGGCCTCTTCGGGGATGCCGGGGCTCTTCACCACTTCAGAAGCACCCTGAAGCAGGCTGGGCTTATGGCCCGACTCCTCGAAGGGCACCTGCAGGGCCGTGAGCGTGGAACGGTAGGGCTCGCGCACCAGACCGGCATCGGATACCATGACCTCCATGCCCAGCTTGTGTGCCAGGATGGCTGCCCCGGTGCCGCTCTCGCCTGCGCCCAATATGACCGTTCTTCCGCTCATTTATCTGATCTTGAGGGTGATCACTGTGAATACCGCCAGCATGATGCCCAGGATGAGGAAGCGCATCACAATCTTGGGCTCCTTGTAGCCTTTCAGATGATAATGATGGTGCAGGGGCGACATGCGGAAGATGCGGCGCCCTTCGCCGAACCTCTGCCGGGTATATTTGAACCAGGCCACCTGCAGCACTACCGAGAGGCTCTCGGCCACGAAAATGCCGCAGAGGATGGGGATGAGCAGCTCCTTGCGGATGATGATGGCGAATACGGCGATGATGCCCCCCAGGGCCAGGCTGCCTGTATCTCCCATGAAGACCTGGGCCGGATGGGAATTGTACCAGAGAAATCCAATGCAGGCCCCAACGAAGGCGCCTATGTATATGGCGAGCTCCCCGGTATTGGGGATATACATGATGTTCAGGTAGTTGGCAAAAATGGTGTTGCCCGAGACGTAGGCCAGGATACCGAGGGTAACCCCGATGATGGCCGAGGTCCCGGTCGCCAGCCCGTCCATGCCGTCGGTGAGGTTGGCCCCGTTGGATACCGCGGTAATGATCAGGATCACTATGGGGATGTAGATCAGCCAGGCCCAGTCACGGAAACCCTCGCCCAGCCAGCGCAGCATGAGGGCATAGTCGAGTTCGTTGTTCTTGACGAAGGGGATGGTGGTCTTGGTTGACTTCACCGATTCGCGGGAGAACACCGCACCGGGGTCCTGTATGGGACCGTCCCCGGTCAGTTCGATGGTCTGGGGGGCCACTTTCTCACGGATCACCACCTGGTCGCTGAAATACAGCGTGCCCCCAACAACCAGTCCGAGGATCACCTGCCCGAGGATCTTGAACCTTCCGGCCAGTCCCTTCTTGTCCTTGCGGAAAACCTTGATATAGTCGTCGATGAAACCGATAAGGCCCAGCCAAACCGTGGTGAACAGGATGAGGATGATATAGATGTTGTCGAGGCGCGCAAACAGCAGGGTAGGAAGCAGAATCCCCCCCAGGATGATCAGCCCTCCCATGGTGGGGGTGCCTTCCTTTTCTTTCTGTCCTTCCAGGCCCAGGTCGCGCACGGTTTCCCCCACCTGGCGACGCCTCAGGTAGTCGATGAGCCGATGGCCGAACACCATGGTGATGAGCAGGGAAACGATGATGGCCAGCGCGGTGCGGAAGGAGATGTACTGGAACATCCCTGCCCCGGGGAAGTCAAAGTGCTGGTCCAGATAATTGAACAGATAATACAGCATATCCCTATCCTTGTGAGGTTTCCTTTAAGGCTTCGGCCACGACTTGCTTATCGTCGAAGGGGTGCTTTACCCCCTGGATCTCCTGGTATTTCTCATGGCCTTTTCCGGCGATGAGGATGATGTCCCCGTTTCCGGCCAGTGCCACGGCGGTGCGTATGGCCTCGCGGCGGTCGGTGATGGCGATGGTCTTGCGGCGGGTCAGCGCATCCAGTCCGGCCTGCATCTCGCGGATGATCTGTTCAGGGTCCTCGGAACGGGGGTTGTCGGAGGTCAGGATGAGGCGGTCGCTCAGCTGAGCAGCGGTAGCCGCCATGACCGGGCGCTTGGTGGCGTCGCGGTCCCCACCGGCACCAACCACAGTGATCAGCGTCCCCTGTACCCCACGGATGTCGTTGATGGTCTCCAGCACGTTTTTCAGGGCGTCGGGTGTATGGGCGTAGTCCACAATGGCCGTCCGTCCGGCCTCATCGCGTACATATTCAAAACGTCCTTCGGCCGGGCGCACTGTGCTCAGCACCGGGAGCAGTTCCTCCGGGCTGACGCCCAGTTCGCTGGCTGCGCCATAGACCGCAAGCAGGTTGTATGCATTGAAGCGGCCGACCAGGGGGGTCCAGAGCTCCTGTCCGTTCACCCGCAGCTGCATCCCGCTGAAATCGCTCTCCATCACCTGGCCTTTGTAATCGGCAGGGCGCAGCAGGCCGTAGCTGCGGCAGCGGGCGGAGGTGTTCTGCAGCATCACACTCCCGTTGCGGTCGTCGGTATTGCTCAGGGCGAACGCCTCCTTGCCGAGCCCGTCGAAGAAGGCCTTCTTGGCATCCCGGTAGGCTTCGAACGTATGGTGGTAATCCAGGTGGTCGTGGGTGAGGTTACTGAAGATGGCCCCGGCAAAGCGCAGGCCGGCGATGCGCTCCTGGTCTACGGCATGTGAGCTCACCTCCATGAAGGCATAGGCGCAGCGGGCTTCAGCCATTTCCGCCAGCCAGCGGTTGATGGAGATCACATCCGGTGTGGTATGCGTTGCGGCCACCTCACGGGTATCGATGCGATTGCTGATGGTCGACAGCAACCCACTGGCATAGCCCAGGGAACGGAACACCTGATAAAGCAGGCTGGCCGTGGTGGTCTTGCCGTTGGTACCCGTAACTCCGACCAGCTGCAGGGAAGCGCTGGGATGGTCGTAGAAGTTGGAGGCGATGCTGCCCAGGGCCTTCCTGGCATCATTCACCTGAATAAAGGTGATACCCGCAGGGCGGGTCTCGGGCATGCGCTCACAGAGGATTACCCCTGCCCCTCCCGCGATGGCGGCAGGGATGAAGGCGTGGCCATCGGTGCGCGTGCCCGGCAGGGCGGCAAACAGGCTGGAAGGCCCCAACTGACGCGAGTCAATGCTGAGGTGGTCCACCCGGCGATCCAGGGGACCTTCCGTAGCGATGATGCCGGCACGGTATAGGATATGCTGCAGCCCTTTTTCCCTCATGACAGTTCCAGGGTTATGGCCTGTCCCCGTTGAGCAGGGCTGCCGGGTGCAACGCTCTGGGCATGAACCACCCCCTTGCCCCTGAGCTGTACGCTCATGCCGAGGGTTTCGAGGATGTAGACCGCATCGCGGACGTTCATGCCGGTGACATTCGGTACTACCCCCGGAAGTACGTTGCGGGGGACATATTCCACACCCTTTTCCCCGGTCATGGGGACCACCCATGGGGAAGAGTGCTCCGAAACCCGGGGGGTAGAGCCGAGAGAGCTGCACAGGGCGTGAAGGTCATCGGTGTGCCCCCCGGGCGTTATCGGAGCGGAGCCTGAGATTGGAGGGAGGGAATCTTGGATATCCTGGATCTCGAGATGCGTGGCATATACCTTGTCGGCAATGTCGCGGAATACGGGGGCTGCCACGGCTGCGCCGTAGATGTGGCCCTCCCGTGGCCCGTCGATCACCACGATGCACGAGTATTTGGGGTTTCCGGCCGGGAAATATCCGACAAAGGAAGCCCGGTAGTCTTTTTTGTTGTAGCCGGACCTGGCGCTGGCGATTTGTGCAGTTCCCGTCTTGCCGGCAATGCGGTATACCGTGTTGCTGAGCTGTTTGGCGGTACCGCGTTCTACCACCCCTTCGAGCATACCGCGAACCTGGGCCAGGGTCTCACGGGAACAGATGGAGGGATTGATCACCTGGGGCTTGTGTTCGCGGATGAGCTGACCTCCCCGGCGGACTTCCCTGACGAAGAGCGGCTTCACCATCTTCCCATCATTGGCCACCGCATTATAGAAGGCCAGGGTCTGGAGGGGGGTGATTGCCACTTCGTAGCCGATCGACATCCAGGGGAGGCTCAGGCCGGACCAGCCCTTTTCCCCGGGGCCTTTGATCAGGGGTTTGCCTTCGCCCGGGATCTCAAGGCCCAATGGACTTCCCAGTGACATGCGCCTGAGGCCCTCCACGAAACGCGAAGGATCCTGGGCGTAGGCTTCCTGAATGGCTACCGAGATGCCCACATTGGAGGAGAGCTCGAAAGCCTTCTGCAGCGTGATCCGGCCATAGCCCCCGTGATGGGAATCCTTCATCTGGCGGCCGTAAAAACTGACCACGCCTTCGCGGGTGTCGACAGTCTGGTCCAGCCGCAGCCTCCCGTCCTCCAATGCTACCATCAGGGAGGCCAGCTTGAAGGTTGAGCCGGGTTCGGCACTCTCGCCAACGGCAAAGTTGTAGTCCTCTTCATACCGGCCATCCCCCTTCTTGCGGAGGTTGGCGATGGCCACCACATAGCCCGTGGATACCTCCATCAGCACGGCACAGCCGTGGTCGGCGTCGTGGCGGGCCAGGTGCTCCATCAGGCTGTGCTCGGCCACATCCTGGATGTTGACGTCGATATTGGTGATGATGTCGTTGCCGTCCTGGGGCTCGATCTCGTTCTCGTCGTTCACCGGCACCCACATATTATTTGTGATCCTGCGCATGAGGCGGCGTCCGCTGATGCCTTCCAGTTCCTCACGGTAGGCCCCTTCCAGTCCGACATGGAAATCGCTGCGGTCGAAGCCTATGGTACGCTCTGCCAGCATGCGGAAGGGCTTGACACGCACATTGCGCTGCTCTGCGATCAGCCCACCGCCATATCGCCCACGGTCGAGGATTGGGAAGGTGCGCAGTTGCTTCAGCTGGGGATAGCTTACGCCCCGTCTGAGAAGGAAGTAACGGTCTCCCTCCGAACGGGCCTGCATCAGGGCCGAGCGGTAGGCTCGCGGCGACTTATCCTTGAACAGCAGGGAGAGGGACCGGGCCAGGCTGTCGACACGGCTGAGGAAGTACTCGTCGGGGATGACACTGGGATGCAGGTCGAGGCGGACATCGAAAGAGGGTACCGAGGCAGAGAGGAGGCTGCCGTCGGCGGCATAGATGCTGCCCCGGTTCTCTTCAATGCTGAAATAACGCAGGGTGCGCTCCCGCGAAAGCTGTTCGTAGTGGTCCCTGAGCGCGAACTGGATGTAGGCAATGCGCCCGACCACCCCGATCGCCCCGAGGGCAATCAGCAGGTACACCAGGTAGATGCGCGATGGTATGTATCCTTGTGCTGCCATCGTGGTCACGGGGTATCCAATGAGATCTTTTGCGGGGGGATGCGCGATTCCCTGACCCCTGTGGGTTCCAGTCTGCGGGCCACCTCGGTCTGCTTGCTTTCGAACATCAGCTCCGAGCGTCCGGTAATGAAGGCATACCGCAGTTCCTTGATCTCCTTGCGCAGGTGGTAACTGCGGATGATGGTACGCTCGGCGTAATAGCTGTTGCTGATATATACCAGGGCCAGCATGGCGAGGTAGAACATAAAGGGCAGGGAGCGCACCACATTCTCCCTGGTGAGGATGCTCCCTCCCAGGATTCCGGCCAGGATGCGGGCCACCATGCCCAGTGATTTGCCCTGTGGCGCAGGCTGCGGAGGCTGGGGCATATTTCCGTTCTCCTTAGCCATGGTATTGCATTTCGTTGCGTTCGGCCACACGCAGGCGGGCACTGCGGGAGCGGGGGTTGTCGTCCACTTCCGCGCTTCCTGCCTCAACGGCCTTGCGGGTTACGGGCTGGAAAGGGGTGAGGACGTGGCCGTAGAAATCTTTCTGCAGCGTTCCGTCCGGGCTTCCGCTCCGGAAGAAGTTCTTGACCATGCGGTCTTCCAGGGAATGCCAGCTGATGATCGCCACGCGGCCCCCGCTGCGCAAGGCCTGGGGTAGTTGGTGCAACATGGCCTCCAGGGCTTCCAGTTCAGCGTTTACATGTATCCTCAGCGACTGGAATACCCTGGCGTAGTATTGGTTTTCTTTCCCTCTGGGCGCCAGGGGCTGGGCAATGCCGCGCAGCCGGGTGGTGGTGTCCACGGCCTGTTCTGTCCTGGCATGCACTATGGCGCTGGCCAAGCGGCCGGCATTGGGGATCTCCCCGTATTCGCGGAACACACGGGCGAGTTCGGGGTGGGTAGCACCGGCGATGAATTCGGCGGCGGTCTGCCCCCACCGGGCGTTCATGCGCATGTCCAGGGGGCCGTCGAAACGGGTGGAAAACCCACGCTCGGGGGCATCGATCTGGTGGCTGCTCACCCCCAGGTCGGCCAGGATGCCGTCAACCGGATAGGCTTTGTGATACTTGAGGAAGTTGGAGAAGAAGCGGAAGTTCTCAGGGATGAAGGTCACCCGGGGATCCCCGGGAACATTGGCACGGGCCTCTTCATCCTGATCGAAGGCGAGGAGCCGCCCTTCGCCCAGCTGCTCCAGGATGCCTCGGCTGTGGCCGCCACCCCCCAGGGTTAGGTCCACGTAGGTGCCTCCCGGCCGGACCGAGAGTAACCCGAGGGTCTCGTTCAGTAGTGCAGGCTTATGATACATCTCCCCTTGAACCTTCTGGTTTTCCGAAACTGCCCATGACATCTTCGGCCAGGGAGGAGAAGTCCTCTGATTCCACGTTCAGCTGCGCATCGTAAAGCAGCTTGTTCCAAACCTCGATACGGTCACCATGGGCGAAAAGGACCACGTCCTTATCGATGTCGGCATATTCCATCAAAGCCTTGGGGAACAGCAGACGGTTGGTGGCATCCAGGCGGATCTCCGTGGCCCCGCGGTAGAAATAGCGCACAAATTCGCGGTTCTTCCTTACGTAGGGGTTCAGGCGGTTGATCTCCTCACTGATCCGGTTCCACACATTGAGTGGATAGATGATCAGGCACTTTTCGAAACCCCGGTTGATCACAAAACGATCATCGGCTTCCACCGGGACCTGCTTTTTCAGGCCGGAGGGCAGTACGATGCGACCCTTCGCATCCATCCTGCATTCGTATTCTCCGATGAAGTTGATCATCCGTTCAGGCTTCAAGGCGTAAATATACTGCACCTTCTACCACTATTTACCACATGCTACCACAATGTTGATAAATAGTACCTTGTATAACGCCATTCTGAAAAAATGGTTACAGTAAGTCATTGAAAAAGTTTGAATTATAACGGTGGGAAAAGGTGGGATTACAGCCCAGTTATTAACAAAGCCGAAAGGTGTTGATATTCAGCGAAATATGTTAATAGTGCCCCGAAAGGCGAAAAATCCCTATCTTTGATCCTCACCTGAAAAAGGCTGTATGAGCGCAGATGCAGAAATGACGGGCATTCCGGAAGCACAGCCGGCGTTCGTGGACCTCGAGCGGGTGATCTCCGGCAAGAGCCCCCGCCTGCTCCGTATCCTCCCCGGCTTCGTACTACGCTATCTCAAACGCATTATTCACCAGGACCGGATCAACGCTACACTGGGTAGGCTGCAAGGGACTCAGGGACTGGAGTTTATTGATGAAGTGCTGAAGGATTTCGGGGTCAGGATCATGGTGGAAGGCCTGGCCAATATACCGCCCACAGGCCGTGGCCTCATCGTGGCCAACCACCCTCTGGGGGGGCTCGACGGCCTGGCCCTGATGAAGGTGGTAGGAAGTGTCAGAAAAGACATCGTTTTCCCCGTGAACGACCTCCTGATGCACATCCCCAACCTGCGCGGACTCTTCATCCCCATCAACAAGCACGGCAGCAATGCGTCCAATGTGAAGGTGTTCGACGATACCTTCGCCTCCGACAAGCTGGTCCTCTACTTCCCTGCAGGCTTGTGTTCCCGTAAGCAGCATGGGCGGATCCTCGACCTGGAATGGAAAAAGGGTATCGTGACCAGGGCCCGGCGCTATGAACGCGATGTCATTCCGGTCCACATCTCGGGGCGTAATTCCAATTTCTTCTACAACCTCGCCAATTTCCGCACGGCAGTCGGGCTTCGAACCAACGTAGAAATGCTTTACCTCGTTGATGAGATGGTGAAACAGAAGGACCAGGAGGTCCGCATCACCTTCGGCCGCCCCATACCCTATGATATTTTCGACCGCAGCCGCAAGGATGCGGACTGGGCCGGACGGCTGAAGGCCCACACCTACCGGCTGGAGCGGGAGCCCGGGGCCCTCTTCGACCCTAACCTACCTAACCCCTGAACTACCCATGCAGGAACTCATCCCTCCCATAGACCGCAGACTGCTGCTCGCTGAGTTGGGCGAAGGGCATTTCGTGCGCCAGACCAACAATGGGAACAATGAAATATATATTGTGGATGCCCACTCGGCCCCACAGGTGATGCAGGAGATCGGTCGCCTGCGCGAGCTCAGCTTCCGTGAAGCCGGAGGGGGCACGGGCAAATCGGCCGACATCGACCGCTACGATACCATGCCCCTGCCGTTCCAGCAACTCATCGTATGGAACCCCGAAGAACAGGAGATCGTGGGGGGCTATCGCTTCATCCACTGCCGCGACCTGGAAATCCATGAGGGTGCCCCGCAGAGCCCCACCTCCCGGCTGTTCCGCCTGAGCGAACGCTTCATAGGGCACTATATGCCCTATACCATCGAACTGGGCCGCTCCTTCGTCCAACCGGCCTACCAGCCGGCCATGAACATCCGTAAAGGGATGTATTCCCTCGATAACCTCTGGGATGGTCTGGGCGCCCTGGTGGTCGATCATCCCGACATCCGCTGGTTCTTTGGCAAGATCACCATGTACCCCCACTTCAATACCCGGGCCCGCGACCTCATCCAGCATTTTCTCCGGAAATACTTCCCCGATCCCGATGAACTGGTCAGGCCCTTCGTACCCATGGCCCTCACCACCCCCTCAGGGGAGCTGGAGGCCGTGTTCAGCGGAGGGAACTATGAGGCCGACTACAAGCTCCTGGTGCAGCAGGTCCGCAGCCTGGGTGAGGGCATCCCGCCCCTGGTGAATGCCTATATGAACCTCAGCTCCACCATGCGCACCTTCGGCACCGCCATCAATGAAGTGTTCGGCGATGTGGAAGAGACCGGCATCATGGTGACCATCAACGACATCTACGAGGCCAAGAAAGACCGCCATGTGAACACCTACCGGAAAGGGATGTGATGGAAATAAAGAAAGCGGACTACGTGAAAAGCTCGGCGCGACTCGATCAGTGTCCCGAGCCCCTCCTCCCCGAATATGCCTTTATCGGACGCTCCAATGTGGGGAAGTCCACCCTCATCAATATGATCACCGGAAAGAAGGGCCTGGCCAAGACCAGCGGGACCCCGGGCAAGACCCAGCTGATCAGTCATTTCATCATTAACGAGGAGTGGTACCTGGTGGACCTTCCGGGGTATGGGTACGCACGCCGTTCCCGCTCGGAACGGGGCAGCTGGGAGCGCATGGTGAGGACTTACCTTACCGGGCGGACCTCACTGGTACAGGTATTTCTGCTGCTGGATGCGCGGCTGGAGCCACAGGACAGCGACCTCCGCTTCATGGAGTGGATGGCCCGCAACGGCATTCCCTTCGTGCTCATCTTCACGAAATCCGACAAACTGGGCCGCACCCGGCTGCAGGAACAAGTGACCGCATATAAGGAAGAGCTGATGCAGACCTGGGATTCACTGCCCCCGGCTATCATCAGCTCCGCCACCACCCGTCAGGGCCGGGAGGAGATCCTCAGCCTTATCGGGGAACTGAACGACGAATGGACCAGGCCATGATCCCAGGGCCTATTCCAGCTCGATCAGCAGTTGTTTCTTGGGTACCCTCTCTCCTTCGGCCACCAGCACATCCTTGATGGTGCCCGAACGGTGCGCGATGAGGTCGTTCTTCATCTTCATGGCCTCCAGTACGAGCAGCCGTTCCCCTTCCTTCACCTTCATGCCCTTCTTCACGTAGATCTTCAGGATGGTACCGGGAATGAAGGCCAGTATATGGTCAGGATTAATGGGCTCGTAGGGCTTGCGCTGGTCGAACTTCTTGTTGAAGGTGGTGCGGTAACGCACACTGTCGATCTCCAGCGTCTTGTAGCGGGTTACACTGCTTTCGTTTTCCATGGTACTGCTCATAGGATATGATCACCGGGTTCAGTGCATCAGAAAGGCGGGATGCCGTGCTTCTTGCTGGGGCGCTGCACCGATTTGCCGGCGCTGATGTCCAGGGCGTGGATCACGAAGGCCCGGGTATCTGGGGGTTCGATCACTGCGTCCACATAGCCATAGGCTGCGGCAACGTAAGGATTGGCGAATTTCTTCTTGTATTCCTTGATCTTCTGGCGGCGCATGGCTTCAGGGTTCTCCGCGCTGTTGATCTCGGCGCGGAAAATGATGTTGGCGGCGCCTTCAGGGCCCATCACGGCAATCTCGGCCACCGGCCAGGCAAATACGAAGTCGGCCTTGAGGTGAGTAGAGCACATAGCGATATAACCCCCGCCATAGGCTTTGCGAAGGATCACTGTAATCTTGGGCACAGTGGCTTCAGAGTAAGCATAGAGCACTTTAGCCCCATGCCGGATCACGCCGGCATGCTCCTGGTCTACCCCGGGCAGGTAACCCGGCAGGTCTACCAGGGTAACCAAGGGGATGTTGAAAGCATTGCAGAAGCGGATGAAGCGCGCGGCCTTGTCGGAACTGTCCACGTCGAGCACCCCGGCCAGCACCAAAGGCTGATTGGCCACGAAGCCCACGGTCTCCCCGCCCATGCGGGCAAAGCCGATCACGATGTTCTGGGCAAAGAGTTCCATCACCTCCAGGAATTCCGAGTCGTCGCTGATCGAACGGATCACGTCGCGCACATCGTAAGGCTGCTTGGGGTCTTCCGGGATGATGTTCTCTATCTTATAGGTGCGGATGCGGGGCGGTTTCTTGGGGAAAGGCTCGGCTTTCTTCTCGTTGTTCCAGGGGATGTAACTCACCAGTTCCTTGATCTGGGCGAAGCATTCGTCTTCGCTTTCGGCGAAGAAGTGCGCATTGCCCGTGATTTCGGCATGCACCCGGGCCCCACCCAGGTCTTCCATGCTGATCTCCTCACCTAACACCGTCTTGATCACCTCAGGGCCGGTGATGAACATTTTGGAGATCTTGTCCACCACGAAGACGAAATCGGTGAGGGCAGGGGAGTAGACCGCGCCTCCGGCGCAGGGGCCGAGGATCACGCTGATCTGCGGGATCACCCCGGAAGCCTGGGTGTTGCGGTAGAAGATCTCCCCATAGCCGGCCAGGGAGTTCACCCCTTCCTGGATACGTGCCCCCCCACTGTCGTTGATACCGATCAGAGGTACCTTCAGCTTCATGGCGTGGTCCATGATCTTGCAGATCTTCTTGGAATGCATCCAGCCAAGGGATCCCCCGGCCACCGTGAAGTCCTGGGCGTAGATACATACCGGGTAGCCGCTGATGGTCCCGGTACCCGTGATCACCCCGTCGCCGGGAAGGTACTTCTTGTCCATGTCAAAGTCCTTGCCCGCATGCTCAACAAACAGGTCATACTCATGAAAGGACTTCGGATCAAGGAGGGCGATGATCCGCTCGCGGGCCGTCATCTTACCGCCGGCTTTCTGCTTCTCGATGGCCTGCTGGCCACCTCCCTGCAACGCCCCGCGCATTCGCTTCTTGAGGTCGCTGGTCTTCTGTTTCAGTGACATAAGTTCTGGTTTTGGTTATACCACGCTTGCCGCACAAATTCCCGGCAATATTACAAATTTAGCCAAAGGTTCGGCATTTCAAAGCATCAACAGCCTAAGGGTATGCTTTTCAGTCCGATATGCTAAATTTGCCCGAAACAGTAAGTATGAACATTGAGGAAATCCGGGACTATTGCCTGTCCATGCCGGGCACAACCGAACACCTTCCCTTCGACGAGGTGACCCTGGTCTTCAAGGTCGGGGGCAAGATGTTCGCCCTCATCCCCACCGATGAGCTGGAGCTCAGCATCAGCCTGAAGTGTGACCCGGGCCGGGCACTGGAGTTGCGGGAACACTTCCCCACGGTCAGCGGCGCCTGGCATATGAACAAGGTGCACTGGAACACGGTCCGTCAGGGCCCGGGAATCACCGATGAACTGCTGAGGGAGTGGATCGACCATTCCTACGCCCTGATCGTGGCTTCCCTGCCCCGCAAGGAGAAGGAGAAACTCAAGGGAAGGTAGAAGGGGCCGGGTCCTCTGCAGGCCCGGCACAAGGAAGTGATGGTTCATGGTTGAGCGTTGATTTTTCATATTATTGAAGTCTACAAATCTTCACTATGCCGGACAAGTCCAGGGAGCTCACAGCCAGGATCAGGCTCATCAATGATCGTTTGCATTTCGAAGGCGGGGTGGAAGGGCATAGCCCCATTTCTATCGATTACATCCCTCCCCTGGGCGACAACCTGGGCTATACCTCACTCGAACTCCTGCTCCTGAGCTTCTCGTCTTGCCTGGGCAGCGCCATCCTTACCTTTCTCAGACGGATGCAGAAGCCGTTTTCTGCCTTTGAGATATCAGCAACAGGCTTCAGGAACTAAGAACATCCCACTGGTTTTAAAAGCATATTGATCAGGATCGGGATACTGATCGCCCTGCAGGTAAACAATTGGAATTTCGAACGAGCGGAGAGAAAGCGGGAGGTCAAATACCTCAGGAACATCATGCTCGACATGGAGAAAGACATCGCGAGACTGGATTTCCTGATCCAGTTCAGGAAAGAACGCATGCATGGTGACGGGCTGAGTATAGATCACATGAATGGGGAGCCGGTGACCGACCTGGATCAACTATCGAAAAACATTGTCAACTCGCTCATGGAGCACAGGTTCACTCCAAACAACAGTACGTTCACCGAACTGGCGAGCTCTGGGAACCTCAGCCTGATAAGCAACGATTCGATCAAGGTCTTGCTGCTGGCATTGAACGAATTGCACAAGGCCAACCAGTTCGCGGCCGACCATGAAGCCCATGACTATCGCGAATACATCTCAAAGCAATTGTTCCTTCATGTCAACCTTGACCGCATCTTACCTGTTTATACCGGTCAAAGCACAGCGGCAGCGCAAGGGATAAGCGTTACAGACTTCCGGCAGATTCTGGGATCCAGAGAATACAAAAACGGTCTGTTTATCCTTACCATCATGTCCAGTTCCTTTATCCCGGCATTCGAGGAAATGCAGGCCCAGTCACGCAAGATCATCGAAATGATCCAGGCTGAGCTTACAGAGTAGCCACCCCTCTTCCTCGGTCCGTGAACTGGTTGGTGAACCTGCTGAACCACTGACGAACCCCTGACGAAATCCTGAAAAAGCCCTGTCGGATGCTGGCCGATATTCGATATTCAAATCCCCCCTCTCAAAGGAGACTCCCTTGATCTTAGACAATGAAAAACGGGACCCTAACCCGAGCCCCGTTCCCTCGTCAGGCCTAAAAACCTAACTTAATTTGTTGAATATCAAATATCAGATATCAAATATCAGATATCAGATATCAGATATCACTTTCTCTGCCTCTTCTCCTCCGCCACTTTCTTCAGCACCTCTTCCTGGGTCGACTTGCTCACCGGCAGATATTTGAAGAAGTCCATGGAGTAGTTGGCACGCCCGCTGGAAAGGTTTCGCAAGGTGGTGGCGTAGCCGAACATTTCCATCAGGGGCACGAAGGCCACGATCTTCTGGGATCCCTTGCGGTGACGGCGCATCGACTCCACCTTGCCACGGCGGCGGTTGAGGTTGCCCACGATGTCTCCGAGATAGTCGTCGGGTGTGTTGATTTCCACTTTCATCACGGGTTCCAGCAGTACGGGCTCGGCCTTCATGAAGGCTTCCTTGAAGGCGATCGAACCGCAGGTCTGGAAGGCGAAGTCGCTGGAGTCCACCGGGTGGAACTTGCCGTCGAGCAGCACCACCTTAACATTCTCCACCGGATATCCGGCCAGTACCCCGTCGGCCAGGGTCTTTTTAATCCCCTTGTCCACGGAGGGGATGAACTCGGCCGGGATGGCTCCGCCCTTGATCTGGTCGATGAACTCGTAACCGTTGTCGCCGTTGGGCTCAATGCGGATATAGGTCTGGGCGAACTGTCCCTTGCCGCCGGTCTGCTTGGAATGACGGTAGTCGGCGCTGCCTTCGCGGGTGATGGTCTCGCGATAGGCCACGGAAGGCTCGCCGACCTCCACCTCTACCTTGAACTCGTCCTGCAGGCGGTCGACGATGATCTCAAGGTGCAGCTCTCCCATTCCGGCGATGATGGTTTCCTCGGTCTCATCATCATAGCGCACGTTGAAGCTCGGGTCCTCGCTGCTAAGCTTGGCCAGGGCCTCGCCCAGCTTGCCCTGTTCCTTGCGGCTTTTAGGCACGATCTTCAGCTCAATTACAGAGGGGGGGATGTTGATGGACTCCAGGAACAGGGGGTGCTCCGGATCGCAGAGGGTGTCCCCGGTCTTGGTATACTTCATACCGATCAGGGCTACGATATCGCCCGGGCCGGCCTCGCTGATCTCTTCGCGATCTTTGGCATGGATGCGCAGGATGCGACCGATGCGCTCATATTTTCCTTTGGTGGAATTGAACACCTGCATACCGCTGGTCAGGGAACCGGAATAGAGGCGGATGAAGGTCTGTTGTCCCACGTAGGGGTCATGGATGAGTTTGAAGGCCAGGGCAGCGAAGGGCGACTTAGCCGAGGGGCAGCGGGAATGCGTCTTTTCCGGGTCATCCACATCGGTACCCACAGTGGCGCCCACGTCGGAGGGGGAGGGCAGGAAGTCCACCACGGCGTTCAGCAGAAGCTGGATGCCCTTATTCTTGTATGCGGCCCCGCAGAAAACCGGGGTAATGAACATTTTCAGGGTGGCGCGGCGGGCAGCCAACTGAAGCAGGTCGGAGGGGATCTCCTGGTCTTCCAGGAAGAGCTCCATCACCTTGTCGTCGAACTCAGCCACCACTTCACTCAGGCGGGCCCGTGCTCGGGTGGTCGCTTCAGCATATTCGGCCGGGATGGGCATTTCCTGCACCTCACCGTTAGGGAATTGGTAGGCCTTCTGGTGGATCACATCGATGATGCCGCTGAAATTCTCCTCATGGCCGATGGGCAGGTGGAAGGGCACGGCATTGGCATCCAGGTATTCGTTCATCATCCGGATAGCCTCGTCGTAGTCGGCCCCGGTGCGGTCCATCTTGTTGATGAAAGCGATACGGGGCACCTTGTAACGATCGGCCTGGTTCCATACGGTCTCGCTCTGGGGCTCCACCCCGCTCACGGCGCAGAACACGGCGATCATGCCGTCGATCACGCGGAGGGAACGCTCCACCTCCACGGTGAAGTCCACGTGGCCGGGGGTGTCGATGATGTTGACCTGATGTCCGGCCCAGGTTGCGCTGATGGCGGCCGAGGCAATGGTGATGCCCCTTTCCTGCTCCTGTTTCATGAAATCCATGGTCGCCTGGCCGTCGTGGACCTCCCCGAGCTTGCGGGTGATCCCGGTATAGAAGAGCATACGCTCGGTCACTGTGGTCTTACCTGCATCGATGTGTGCGGCGATGCCAATGTTGCGAAGTTTACTAAGGGGCATTGCAGTTTATTGAAAATGAACACTATGTACTCAATCCGGCGTTCCGGCTACTGCAGCGGGAGGGGGCTGAATTTGAGCGTGCAAAGGTAGGGAAATATTTAACAGTTTCGTTAAGAGAATGTTAAATGATCCCGGATAGGGCCTTTTACCTGGGGTACCGGGTGGCTTAGGGAACCACCACCTTCAGGCTTTGGGCTGGGCCTGAGCCGGGCCTCCAGGTCAGGATATAGAGCCCGGAACGCAGTCCCTCCAGGGGCAGGCTGACCCGCTCCTCCTGATCCAGCCGCCGGCATAACCACTCCCTTCCGGAGAGGTCGCAAAGGCTGAGATGACCACGGCCCAGGCTTTCATGATCGAACAGCAATTGGTTCTGACCCATGCTCACCCGCGCTGAGAGGCTTGAAGGCGTGTCCTGTACCCCGGTGAACAGGAAGGTACGGCAATACGAGGTGTCTTTGCATATCCCCTTGGTAAGCACCACGGCATAGCTCCCGGTCCCGGTGATCCCGAGGAACTGATTGGTTTCGTTGGGGATGGGGGCGTAGTTGTTCCAGCAGTCCACCCACTGCCAGGTGGCGGTGGGGTCGTTGGAGGACAGCACCATTCCGTTGAGGCTCAGCGAGGTGTCGATGCTTATCACCTCCAGGTCCAGCCGCAGCACCGAGTCGCAGCCCTGGCTGCCGCTGAGGGTGTCGGTATAGGTGCCGGGAGCGCTGTAGTTCTGCCCGTTCCAGGGGAAGTCCTCCCCCTGGCAGATGGTGGCGGTGGTGAGGTCATAATCCACTATCCCGGCCACATAGTTGGAGGTGTTCCCGCTGAGGCCGAAGTTGTACATATAGGCATTCACGCTGTTGGCGCTGCCGGTTAAAGTGGTGTTCCCGGCATTGTTGCCCCCGGCAACGCCCTGGTTCATCTCCAGGTACACTTCCAGACCGGGGGAATTGGGATCGATGCCCGACAGGGCGATGCACTGCATCTCGGAGGCACTGAGGGCCTTGCTCCACAGGCTCACTTCGTCCAGGCGGCCCTGGAGCAGGAACTGGGTGGTCTGGTAATCGAGGCGGCCCAGCATGAAATTGCCGGTAGTATTGGTGATGGAGCCGCTGGCAGGAGTGGAGGCCGACAGGCTGCCGTTCACATACACTTTAAGGGTGGTGCCATCGTAGGTCATGCCCAGATGGAGCCATGTATTGGTCTGCACTCCCGGAGCGGTCACAGTGTAGGCCAGGCCGGAGCTGTTGCGCAGCCGGCCTTCGAAATTGGTGGTGCTGAGCTGCAGGAGGTAGAAATCGCAATTGGACTCGTTGCGGAAACCAATGATGCCGTCGAAGTTGGGGTAGGAAGGGGCGGTGTTCTGCAGGTATACCCAGCAGGTCATCGACAGGGTGTTGCCACTTACCAGGGAGGAGGCGGCGCTCACGCTGGCATAGTCGTCGGTGCCGTCGAAATGCAGGGCGTTCTCGGGCTGGGCGGAGATGCTATGCCTTGGGAAAAGGGCAAGGATCATCAACAACGCCAACGGAAGCAAAGTATGAGAGGTTCTCATGGGGAAAGGGTTTTGGTAGTTAAATATAGTGTTTATTCGATAAGATATGGACTGCTCCTGTGAACGAGACCTGAGGTCCTTTGCTCAGCCCGCCGGTAACTCAGTTCACCTGGCCCTATTCATACCCCTGCAATTGCTCCTGGATCATGATCACGGTGGTATCCCGGCTAATCCATAAGGGGAGCTCCTCTCCCTGCACCGCAAACAACGCCACCCGGCGTCCTTTGGCCTCCAGGTCGCGCAGCTGGGCCTCATCCGGAATCAGGCCGTAGGCAGGCAGGCCGGTATAGAACATCGCCTCGATGTAGTGCCTTCCCTTCACATTGCAGAGCACTGCATCCGGAGGGAGATCCAGCGAACGGAAAACCTCCCGGTTGTGCATCAGCATGCGGGTATACTGGTTGTCTGGCTGCCAAAGGGTATGCCGTGCCTGCAGCGCCTCCACGTCCACGCGCAGGGCCACCAGGGCGATCACACCGAGGGGGAGCACCAGGGCTCTTAAACGTCGGCCCCCCCACCGCTCCACCTGGGTGAGGCCTTCCCTGAAAAGGGCCGCCAGAGCGATGCTCACCGGAAGGAGCAGGATCACGGTGAAGGATCCCATTTTAGTGACGGCCAGACTGAAGAAGAGGTAAACCCCCGCGATCATCACCAGCCAGGCCAAAGCCAGCCGGCGGTCGCTGGCCCGGTACCACAGGAGAAACAGGGCAGGGCCGATGAAATACACCGACCACTTCCCGTATATCAGCGGAAAGCGGGCGAAATGGAACCACCAGGGCCCCGACTGCCCGTCCATGGGCTCGGTGAAATGCCGGGCGTTGGCCTGCAGTGCAGCCACGGACTCTTCCGGGTAGGCCCAGAAGCTGAAGACCTGCCAGGGCAGGGCCACCAATACGGTAAGCCCCAGGGCCCGCAGCAGGTCCGCGTTCTCCTTTAGGCTGAAGCGGCGGGACATCAACAGGAAAGCTCCCCATCCCAGGTAAACCAGCAGGCCGGGGAGCCATTTGCACAGTATGGCCAGCCCGGCGAAGGCCCCGGCGGCGAGCGCCCAGCGCCGCTTGCCGCTGTGGTGGTATTCTGTCCACGACCAAATGCTCAATGAAATGTAGAAGAGGAAGGCCACATCGTTGTGATCCATGTCCTGACGCCCCCCCACCATTTCCAGGAAGTACACGGTCGTGAGCACCATCAGCCCGCTCAGATAAGCCGTCATGCGGTCGGTCAGCCGTTGGGCGGTGCGCATGCTCACCGGCACCAGCAGTGCGCCCATGAGGATATTGGGGATCCTCAGGCTGAACTCTGAGATACCGAAGAGCTTGAAGCTCAAAGCGATCTGCCACAGGAACAGGGGGGGCTTGTGCAGCCAGACATGATAAATGGTCCAGTTGTCGTAAGCCATGTCCAGCACCGGATCATCGTACAGTGTTGGTTTCAGGGGATGGGCCAGGAGGTTTTTAGCCACCAGGGCATGGAAGCGCTCGTCCCAGATGTTCAGGAAGGGATCGAGCAAGGCGGCGAAGCTGTAAAGCAACAGGGCGGTCAGCACCAGCAGGAGGGTGGACAGGCCGGGGCGCTGGCGCAGCTCGGCCGTTACGCTGGCTGCAAGGCCCAGGCCGGCTGCGATCAGCAGGCCCAGCTGGATCGGACTGAAATACGTGACGAAAAGGCCCATGCTTAACTGCGGGATAGCAGAGAGCAAAGATAGGAAGAGGAAGAGGGAGTGCGAGTGTTAGTGCGAGGGGGAGGGACAGATTACAACCCGGAGGGATCCTCAGGTCCGGGGCTTTTCTTTCGAAGGGGTTTGGTGGAGAAAAAATCCCCAAGCAGGTACCCCAGGGTTGCGCCCCAGGCCATGGTGAACCAGGGATTACTGGTGAGGGGACACGTCCCGCTCACACAACCGATCTTCCAATAGTAAATATATCCGCCAATCGCCCCGAGTACGGCGCCAATCACCTCGTACCGCAGGTAAAACGGCCGCTTCATTCCCCCCGGTTGGTTCAAATCCCCTTCCATGTGCTATTCCATTTTTATATTAACAATCAGATATTTATGCCAAGCTTGCCGAAACATCAGATATCAGATATCAGATATCAGATATCAGATATCAGATATCATTGAGCGCCTTCTCCATCGCCTCCTTCAGCGATTCCTCGCTTTTCATCCCTATGAAGCGCTCTACTTCTTGCCCGTCCTTGTACAGAATCATCGTTGGGATGGCTTGCACGCCAAGGCTTTCGGCCAGCTCACGGTTAGCGTCGGCATCCAGCTTACCTACCCGGGCCCGGCCTTCCATGGCGGTGGCCAGGGCTTCGAGGGTGGGTTCCATGGCTTTGCAGGGTTTGCACCATTCGGCCCAGACGTCCACCAGGATCACGCCCTGGGCGATCTGTTCGCTGAAGTTGCCGGAGGTGAGCTCCACGGTAGGCCCGGCGGCTGCGGCGGACTTTTTCGGGGCAAACATACCCCCGCGCTGCACCAGCAGGATGCCGGCAAAGAGCAGGATAAGGGCAAGGAGGACCCATTTGAAGGGATCAGTCTTTTTTTTGGCGGTTTCGCTCATGGCAGGATCGCTTAGGTGTGTGGAATTCCGTTGTTACTTGCTGCGGAGTCAAACACTGTGCCAGGCCAGGCCGGGCTCATTCGCTGTCAGGCCGGCTGCGGAAGCTTACGGTGGTCACCCCATGACCTCCCAGCTCCACGATTTCATCGGCGAACCGCCGGACCTCCTTCACCGTACCCAGGTAGTCCCTTACCACCTGGCGCAGGATGCCGTCGCCCTTGCCATGCAGGATGCGCACATCAGGGACACTCAGCAGCAGGGCGTCGTCAATGTATTGCTGCAGTTCGTGCAGGGCTTCCTCGGCGCGCTTCCCCCTCAGGTCGAGCTGGGGGGAGAATTTTGCCATTTTGTCATTCAGCTCGTTCAGGATATGGCGCAGGTCGTGCCGACGGACGTTTCCCCGCTTAGGGTTCTCGCGGGCGTGCTGAAGCTTGTCGACTGGCAGCCGGAGTTTCATGCTGCCGAATACCACCTCGGCCACGTTGCCCTTGACGGCGGTCACCTCGCCCAGGGCATCCTGGCCCTGCATCTGCACGGTATCCCCAGCGCTGAAGCCTTCCTTGCGCGGCTTTGCCGTCCCCGCAGCATTCCCCTGCTGCGGCGGGCCTTTCCGTCGTGACTTATCAAGGTGTTCTGCAGGACGTTCACCGTGTCCTGCGATAATGGCCTTCGACGCTCCCGTGTCAGTGGCCGGGGGAGCGCTTTCCTGCAGCATCCTGGCCTTCTCCTTTTCCAGGTTCTCCCGGGCGCTGCGGGTACGCTCTTTTTCCGCCTGGCCTTCGCGAATCTCGCGTATGGTATTCTCTATAAGCTGGTTAGATCTGGAAAGGATGGTGCGGGCCTCCTCGCGGGCCGAGGCCAGTACGCTGGTCCGGCGCGCTTCAAGCTCCTTCTGCATGCGCTCGTACTTCTCAATCATTTCTGAAAGGAAGTCATCGGCCACCCGGAAGCGGACCTGCTGCTGTTCCAGGGCGCGCTGGTCGTTGGCCAGCTGCTGAAGTTGGCGGTCCAGGGCCAGCAGGTCCTCCCCGGCCTTCTTCCCGGCCTGTTGGAGGATATCCGCCGGGAGACCGATGCGTGAGGCGATCTCGTAGGCAAAGGAACTGCCGGGCCTTCCGGTCTCAAGCAGGAATAGGGGTTCCATATTGGCCAGGTCGAACTGCATGGCGGCGTTCACCATGCCAAGACACCGTTCTGGCAGGGTCTTGAGGTTGGCATAGTGGGTGGTGACCACGCCGTACGCCCCCCGCTCGTATAATCCTTCCAGGATGGCTTCGGCCAGGGCGCCCCCGAAACGGGGCTCTGTACCGCTGCCGAACTCGTCGATGAGAAAGAGGGTGTCCCTGTCACTCACCTCCAGGAAGTGCTTCATGTGCATCAGATGGGAGCTGTAGGTGCTCAGGTCGTTTTCGATGGACTGTTCATCCCCTATGTCGAGCAGCAGCTGCCGGAACACCCCGGCTTCCGAAGTAGGCCTGAGGGGAACGCACAGCCCGCATTGCAGCATGTATTGCAGCAGGCCGATGGTCTTCAGCGCCACGGATTTGCCCCCGGCATTGGGCCCGCTGATGAGGAGGATGCGCTGGGCAGCATCGAGCCTGACCTTCAGGGGCACTACGGTCTTTCCCTGGGCTTTGTGGGAGAGGTAGAGCAGGGGGTGGAGGGCGTCGAACCACTCCAGATGCGGGCCTTCGCGCAGCAGGGGTTTGTGGGCGTTGAGGTCGAGGGCCAGGCGGGCCTTGGCGCGCAGGAAATCAATACGGGCCAGGAAAGCGAAAGCCTCAAGGAGGGAGGGGATGTCGGGGCGGAGGAGGTCAGCCAGGGCGAGGAGGATGCGCCGTATCTCGTCCTTTTCTTCCATTTCCAGTTCCTGGAGCTCGTTGTTGGCTTCGAAGATCTCCCGGGGTTCAATGTATAGGGTCTGTCCGGTCGCACTGCGGTCGTGTACCAGGCCTTCGAGCTTACGTTTCGCCGTGGCGTATACCGGGATCACCAGTCGGCCATTGCGCACGGTGATGTCGGTATCCTCAGGCACCCAGCCGGAGCGCCGGGCCAGCTGCATCATGCGCCCGACCTCCCCTTCCACTCTTGCTTGCAGGCGGGTGCGCTGCACGCGGATCTCCTTCAGTCGGGGAGAGGCGTCGTCCCGTATCAGGCCATGCTCATCCAGCACCCGGTCGATGGCGGGCAGGATGTTCTCAGGGAAGCTGATCTGTGCCGCCTCGCGGCTGAGGCCAGGATAGGGGGTGTCCCCGCCCGGCAGCAGGAACTCCAGGATGCCGTGGATGGTCCGGAGCACGCTGCGGAGCTCCGCCAGTTGTTCCTCATCCATCCAGCGCCCCACGGCCCTCATCTGCTGCAGCTCCCCGCGCAGGTCGAAGTAGTCCTGGGCCGGAAAGCCCTGGCCGAAGAGTACGATCCCACGCATCTCCTCCACCAGGCCCAGCTCCTGCTCAATGAAACCGAGGGAAACGCTGAAGCGCACCTCATCCACCAGGGATCGCCCGAGTTCGCTCAGGCATTTCTCTTTCAGCAGGATACGGATACGGTCGAAGCCTGTCTTCTGCTCGAAGTTCCCGGGATAGGTCAATCGTCAGTGTTTTGTGCAAAGCTATTGGATATCTGATGCTTCGACAAGCTCAGCATAAATATCTGATTGGTGATATTTGATGTGGGCGGGGTGAGGTTTGCCCGTTGATCCGGGGATACTCTGCTTCCAGGTGCCTCTTAGTGTTCCTGGTGTCTTGGTGGTTATACTGTCGGCCTGTTGCGCGATCGGAATCGGCCCGGAATGCGGGATACGAGGAGGTAATCTGAGAGATCGCGGTCACGCCCTCGATGCATTTACCCCGACGACACTGAGCACACTGAGTTATACTACGAAAAACGGGACCCAAACCTGAGCCCCGAATAAATCCTTAAGGAATATGGGATAACCTATCAGATATCAGATATCAGATATCAGATATCAGATATCAGATATCTAACCTGTCATCTCATCGGATACTTGTTGAAGATCGCTTCCGACTTCATCAGGATGTCGATGTACTGGGCGCGGGTGTAGGCAAAGGGATCGCCGATATGGCGGCGGCTGAGCTTACCCCGGAAAGATTCAAGGTCAGCATAACCCTTGCTCTCCATCCAGTCCTCCATCTCGCGCAGCATCACGGCGATGTGGCCGATCTGGTGTTTGTACAGGGTGCTCACCACCTGCACGGCATCGGCGCCGGCCAGCAGCAGGGCGATCACGTCGCGCCCGCTGAAAATACCGCCATTGGGGCAAAGGGATGCGTTGACCTCGCCATAGAGTGCGCCCGTATAGCGCAAGGGAAGGCGCATATCTTCAGGACAGCTGAGGTTGTATGGGAAGTGGTGCTTCTCCAGGTCGATGTTGATGTCGGGCTGGAAGAGGCGGTTGAACAACACGAATCCATCGGCCCCGGCCTGGTCCATCATGTCGACTACCCGGATGATGTTGGTGTAGAAGGGGCTGAGCTTGACGCTCACCGGAATGTTCACCTTCTGCTTGACCTGCTCCAGGATGCGCACCTGGGCCTCGATGATGGAATGTCCGTCGCGGGAGGCATCGGCAAGGCCCTGGTAGAAGTTGAGCTCGATAGCGTCAACCCCTGTTTCTTGCACCTGGCGCGCATAGTCGGTCCACGAGCCCTCGCTGACCGCATTGATGCTGGCGATCAGGGGAATGCTTACCGCCTGGCGCGCCTTTTTCAGGTTGTGCAGGAATTCCCTTGGCCCGGCATGTTCCAGGTCGGGGAAGAGTGACGTCATCTCAGCATTGCGGTCGTTGTAGTCCTGCATGTCCAGGTCCATCTGGAGGCTCTCCATCTGGATCTGCTCCTCGAACAGCGACTTGTAAACTATGGCCGCGGCGCCCGCTTCCTCCATCTTTTTCAGGTTCTGCACATCCACACAGAGGTTGGAGGCACCGGCAATGATCGGGTTCTTCAGTTCGAGTCCCAGGTAAGGGGTTTTCAGGTTCAGCATAACTGGCTTGGCTATAGGTTATTGGATTGAATGTCCGCAGGCTGCGCAGGGGCAGGTGAGCGAGCCTGACAAAGATAGGAAATCCTCCTGATGCCCTCGCCCGGAACCAGTAGGAGGGTAGGGGCATCATGCAGGAAGACAAGCGCTTCCGGAATAATTTATAATCAATTTAAATAATTGAGACTGAAGGGGAAAGGGGTCAATTTAGATTCGTTTTCAACTTCTATTCCTGTAATTTTGCACCAGTTTTCGAGGGGACGGACAGAGGAGAGACACAAAAAACAAGATATCATGGAAAAGAAAAAGAAATTCGTGACCTGTGAAGGCAACTACGCAGCAGCCCATGTGGCCTATATGTTCAGTGAAGTGGCCTGCATTTACCCCATCACCCCTTCCTCCAATATGGCGGAATACGTGGATGAGTGGGCCGCCAACGGTCGCAAGAACATCTTCGGGGAAACCGTCGAGGTAAGGGAAATGCAGTCGGAAGCCGGCGCCGCCGGTGCCGTGCACGGGGCCCTGCAGTCGGGTGCCCTCACCAGCACCTACACGGCCTCCCAGGGCTTGTTGCTCATGATCCCCAATATGTACAAGATATCCGGAGAGCTGCTGCCGGCCGTGTTCCATGTCAGCGCCCGCTCCCTGGCCGCCCAGGCTCTTTCGATTTTCGGCGACCACAGCGACGTGATGTCGACGCGCCAGACCGGTTTCGCCATGCTGGCCACCGGAAGCGTACAGGAGATCATGGACCTGGCCGCGGTGGCCCACCTGACGGCCATCAAGACCCGGGTGCCCTTCCTGCACTTCTTCGATGGCTTCCGTACCTCCCACGAGATCCAGAAGGTAGAAGCCCCAAGCCTGGAGCAGATGCAGCAGCTGGTCGACTGGCAGGCCATCCAGCGCTTCCGCGAAAATGCCCTCAACCCTGAGCATCCCGTGACCCGTGGCACTGCCCAGAACCCGGACATCTACTTCCAGTCGCGTGAGGCCGCCAGCCGCTTCTATGATGATATCGCCGACATCGTCGACGACTATATGCGGCAGATGAAGGAACTCACCGGCCGCGAATACCACCCCTTCGACTACTACGGGGATCCCCAGGCCGAGCATGTAGTGGTGGCCATGGGCTCCATTACCGACACCCTGCGCGAGGTGATCGACCACCTGAGGGCCCAGGGCCGCAAGGTGGGCCTCATCGCCGTGCACCTCTACCGCCCCTTCTCCGCGAAGTATTTTATGAAGGCCATGCCTTCCACCGTCAAGCGCATTGCCGTGCTCGACCGCACCAAAGAGATCGGCGCCAACGGAGAGCCCCTGTACCTTGATGTGCGCGACCTGTACTTCGGTCAACCCGATGCCCCCATGATCGTGGGCGGACGCTACGGACTCAGCTCCAAGGACACCACCCCGGCCCACATGCTCGGCGTCTTCCAGAACCTGGCCCTGCCCGAGCCCAGGAACCATTTCACGGTTGGTATCGTGGATGACGTGAAATTCACCTCCCTGCCCCTGCTGCCCGAAATCAGCGTCGTGCCGGCCGGCACCTTCGAAGCCAAGTTCTATGGCCTGGGTGCCGACGGTACCGTGGGAGCCAATAAAAACTCCATCAAGATCATCGGCGATACCACTGACAAATACTGCCAGGCCTACTTCGCCTACGATTCCAAGAAATCAGGCGGTATCACCACTTCCCACCTGCGTTTCGGCGACCATCCCATCCGTTCGCCCTATCTCGTGAACACGCCCGATTTCGTGGCCTGTCACGTTCCGGCCTACCTGGAGAAGTATGACATGCTCAAGGGGTTGAAGGACGGAGGTTCCTTCCTGCTCAACTCCATCTGGGACGCTGAGGAGACCAAAGACCGGCTGCCCGACCATATGAAGAAGTATATGGCGGAGCACAACATTGGATTCTATATCATCAATGCCACGAAGATTGCAGCCGAGATTGGCCTGGGCAACCGGACCAATACCATTATGCAGGCCGCTTTCTTCAAGGTCTCCAACGTGATCTCGTATGAACTCGCCATCAACGAGATGAAGAATGCCATCAAGAAGTCCTACGGGATGAAAGGCGAGATGATTGTGAACATGAACAATGCCGCGGTAGATAAGGGTGCCGAGGTAGAAAAGGTGAATATCCCTGCAGAATGGGCCTCCATCAAGGTGAAGGCAGAGGATGATACACGTGATGTACCCGACTTTATCCGCAACGTTTTCGACCCTATCAACGCCCTCAAGGGCGACGACCTGCCAGTCTCGGCTTTCCTGGGCCGTGAGGACGGGACCTTCCCCTCAGGCACCACCGAGTACGAAAAACGCGGCATCGCCGTGGATGTGCCCGAATGGGTCCCCGAGCATTGCATCCAGTGCAACCAGTGTGCCTATGTGTGTCCCCACGCCTGCATCCGTCCCTGGCTCATCGATGCCGAAGAGATGAAAGCCCTGCCCGCCGGCACGGTAACACTCCAGGCCATTCCCGCCAAAGCCTTTGGAGAGCTGCAGTACCGCATCCAGGTGAGCCCGCTCGATTGCACGGGCTGCGGCAACTGCGTAGAAGTCTGTCCTTCCAAGGAGAAATCCCTGGTGATGAAACCCCTGGGCACCCAGATGGAAGAAGCAGACCGCTGGCTGCATTTTGCTGGCAAGGTGACGTATAAGGACACTGTGGCCGAGAAGGACAAGTCGGTAAAAAACAGTCAGTTCGCTCAGCCGCTCTTCGAGTTCTCCGGAGCCTGTGCCGGTTGCGGTGAGACGCCCTACATCAAGCTGGTGACCCAGCTCTATGGGGAACGTATGATCGTGGCCAACGCCACCGGCTGTTCGTCCATTTACGGGGGTTCCGCCCCTTCTACGCCCTATTGTGCCTCAAAGAAGAACGGGCATGGTCCGGCCTGGGCCAACTCCCTGTTCGAGGACAATGCCGAGTACGGCTACGGCATCGCCACCGGGGTCAACAAACTGCGCAACCGCATCGCCCGCCTCATGCAGGAAGGGATGCAGGAAGTAAGCGCCCCCTGCCAGTCCCTCTTCCAGGAGTGGATCGCCGCCAAGGAAGACGCCAGTGCCTCCGAAGCGGTGAGCGCACGCCTCATCCCCATGCTGGAGAAGGAAAAGGCTGCAGTGGCCGCTGCCCTCCTCGACCTGAAGCAGTATTTCGTGAAGAAGAGTGTGTGGATCTTCGGCGGGGATGGATGGGCCTACGATATCGGCTACGGCGGGCTCGACCATGTGATCGCCTCCGGCGAGAACGTGAACATCCTGGTGCTGGATACCGAGGTGTATTCCAATACCGGGGGCCAGGCCTCCAAATCAACCCCCACCGGGGCCGTGGCCAAGTTTGCCGCCAGCGGCAAGCGTATCCGCAAGAAGGACCTCGGCGCCATGGCCATGACGTATGGCTATGTGTATGTGGCCCAGGTGGCCATGGGCGCCAACCAGAGTCAGTTCCTCAAGGCTGTGCGCGAAGCCGAGGCTTATCCCGGACCTTCCATGATCATCGCCTACGCGCCCTGCATCAACCACGGGCTGCGCGCCACCATGGCCCAGACGCAGGAAGAAGAGAAGCGCGCCGTGGAAGCAGGCTACTGGACCCTATACCGTTACGATCCTCAGCTGGGCGAGGAGGGTAAGAATCCCTTCCAGCTCGACAGCAAGGAGCCCGACTGGAGTAAGTTCCAGGGCTTCCTGAACGGAGAGGTCAGGTATACCTCCCTCAAAAAGGCCTTCCCGGAGATCGCCGAGGAATTGTTCGTTGCGGCCGAAGACAACGCCCGCTGGCGGTACAACACCTACCGGCGCATGGCCGCGATGGATTATTCAGGCTAAAAACGGTATTTGAAAGTTAAGGCCCCGGGAACCAGTTGACCGGGGCCTTTTTATTAGATTTACTCCCGCAATCAACAGCTTGATAGAAATAACTTAAATATAATGAGATCAACATTATATGTTCTTTTTGCCCTAGGCACTGCGCTCCTTGTTGGGCCCTCCTGCCGTCGGGAGCAACCCGCTTCTTCCTCCCCTCCGGTGGTCGATACCCTGGCCCCAGCCGACAGCGTACTGACGGATGCCCAGCCGGACAACACCTATTTGCTGATGGCTACCCTATACACCCAGCAGAGTGCAGAGTACCGGGCCCTTTGCCTGCAGTCGTTCCGGATGGCCAGGGAAGCCCTGCTGCGTGACCTGGCCGATCGTTCCGTGAATAAGCCCCGTGCCCTCATCACCGATATTGATGAGTCCGTCCTCGACAACAGCCCCTTCCAGGCCGCCTGCATCCTGAATAATACCGACTATCCGGTGGGTTGGGATGAATGGTGTACCCTGGCCTCAGCACGTCCCGTGCCGGGCGCCCTGGAATTCCTGAAACTGGCCAGCGGCTACGGGCTCGATATCTTTTATGTGACCAACCGCAAGGACCATCTCCGTGCGCCCACCTTGAAGAACCTCCAGTCCCTGGGCTTCCCCGACGCCGATGATGAGCACCTGGTCATGCGCACGGGAAGCTCTGACAAGGAAGAGCGGCGGCAGGCCCTGCGCGAGCGTTTTCATATCTCCCTCCTGATTGGTGACAACCTGGGGGATTTCAGCAGCGCCTTCCATCACACCGATCCTGAAACGCGCGCCAGGGCAGTGGATGAAGAGGCCACCAACTTCGGAACACGCTTCATCGTGCTGCCCAATGCTATGTATGGCGACTGGGAGTCGGCCTTGTACCGAGGACGTGATGACCTGGACGACCGCACCCGCCTTCTCATCCTTCAGGATATGCTCGTGGGCCCGGAACGCCTGAACGGACACTGAGCCGGGCCGGCATTCAGGCATAGGCATGAAGAAGGCGCGGAGCCTGCAGGACTATTGCCTGCGTGCCACGCGCCTTCCAGTATTGCGCAGGGAATTGACCCCGGTCCTATTCGATCACCACATCGTACTCCATCCTGGCCTGGATGCCCTGCATGTTCTTCAGGGACTCCACCTGGCGGTAAATGGGGTAAAACGTGCCCAGTTCGCGCTGGAGCAACCATGCCCGGGCGTTGCCGCTGAAGCTTTCCATGATGCGCTGGAAGGGATCCTTGGCTTCGGGGTATTTCTTCACCCGGTACTCAGTGGTCCCGGCCATGCGGGCGGCCATGGCGATGGCATCCTTCAGCCCGCCGTAACCATCGATAAGGCCGATGCGGAGAGCATCGCTTCCGGCCCATACACGGCCCTGACCGATGGAGTCAACATCGGAGGGTTTCATCCCGCGCCCATCTCCTACCCGGGTGATAAAGGTGGTATAGACATCCTCGATCATGCGTGTGATCACCTGGCGCTCCATGGCGTTCATGGGCCGGTTTACCGACATGAAATCGGCGTGGTCGTTGGTCAGCACCTGATCGAAGGTAATGCCGAGCTTCTCGTTGAAGAGCTTCTGCATATTGGGGATCACCCCGAATACCCCAATGGAACCGGTGATGGTGTTGGGGCTGGCCAGGATGCTGTCGGCCCCGCAGGAAATGTAATATCCACCGGAAGCGGCTACCCCTCCATAGGAAGCGACGACCGGCTTCACGGCTTTGGTCAGTTCTATTTCATGATGGATCTCCTCGCTGGCGAAGCTGCTGCCACCGGGGGAGTTCACCCTCAGCACCACGGCCTTCACCTTTTCGTCTTCCCTGGCCTTGCGGATCAGCTTGGCAAATGCCTGTCCTCCCACTGATCCCTCCTCCTCCTTGCCGTCCACAATATCGCCTTCGGCAAAGATCACGGCGATCTTGTCCTTGCTCACTTCCTTCTTGTCCTCATCGTCCAGCTCGGCACTTACATATTTCCCCAGGCTCAGCAACTCCAGGTCCTTGATCTTCTCAATGGCTACACTGTCGGCCAGTTCCTGGAGCATCTCGTTCTCATACCTCAGTCCGTCGAGCATTCCGGCCTTGACAGCATCCTCGGGGAATGTGGATTGCAGGCTGTCGGCGATCAGATTGAGCTGTTCCACACTCAGGTTGCGGCTCACGGATATGCCCTGTACCATATGGTTCCAGAGGGCAGAGATATAGGTCAGCACCTGCTCCTCATTGGCGGGGCTCATCTCATCCTGGATTAGGGGCTCGATGGCGCTCTTGAATTTGCCGTGCCGGATCACCTGGGCCTCAATCCCGAGCTTTTCCAGGGTGCCGCGGATGAACATCACTTGTCCGGCCAGACCGTTGAAGAGGAACATGCCTTCCGGGTTCATATAGATCCGGTCAGCCACTGAAGCCAGGTAATAAGCCTTCTGGTCGCTGTTGTTGGCATAGGCGATAATGAACTTACCGCTCTCCTTGAATTCGAGCAGGGCATTGCGTATCTCCTCGATGGTCGCCATATAGGCGGGGATGGTGCTCATCTCCAGGTAGATGCCCTCAATGCGGTCGTCCTTGCCGGCCTTCTCTATGCTTTCCAGGATCTCGTCGAGCCCGATGAGGGTGGAGGGCTCAAAATTGGTGGGGGAGAAATTGGCGAAAGGATCCTTGGGCGAACGGTCCGGGATGGGCTGGTCCAGGGTGAGGTGGAGGATGGTTTTGTTCTTGACCTCTGCCTTGTCGTCACCAAAGGAAACCGCAGCGGCAATGATGCCTGCGAAGATCAGGAACAGGATGAAAATCCCGATGAAGAACCCCAGCAGGGAGGCAAACATGAATTTAAAAAACTGTTTCATGGTTCAGAGAATTAATTCTTATGCAAGTATACGACATCAACGGCCATTCCCCATCAGGTCAGGGGCAGGGGATTGCGGATTTTGGCCCGGGAGGGAACACAAGGGCAGGGCGGCTCGTCCGGGAAAGTTTTACCTTTGAGGCGTATGGAGCAGATGCACGATGTATACCTGCTGACGGGGAGCAACCTGGGCGACCGGGCGCGCATGCTCAGCCTGGCGCTGCAGCATATCCGGGAAAAGGTGGGGCGCATTGTCCGCCGTTCCTCGGTGTACCAGACCGAGCCCTGGGGCTTCGAGGACCACCGGCCTTTCCTGAACCAGGCCATACGGGTAAAAACACGGCTCAGTCCTTCTGAACTCCTTTCGGCCCTGCTGCAGATCGAACTGGTCCTTGGGCGCATCCGACAGGCGGACCGTTATGTATCCCGGGTGATCGACATCGATATCCTTTTTTATGATCAGTTGATCCTCAGTCATAAGCACCTGACCATCCCTCATCCCCTGCTGCATGCCCGTCGTTTCGTGCTGGCCCCCATGGCCGAGATCGCCCCGGACCTGGAGCACCCCGTGCTGGGGATGAGCATCACAGAGCTGCTGCTCCTCTGTCCCGATCCCCTCCAGGTGGAGGCCGTGCAGGTTGGGGCAGGTTATGGGCTCACCCCCAGGCAACGCGGCGGACGATGAAATACAGCTACATCTGTATCGAAGGCGTGATCGGGGCAGGCAAGACTTCCCTGGCAACCCGCCTGGCGCACGACCTCAACGCCCGACTGATCCTGGAACAGTTCGAGGACAACCCCTTCCTGCCGAAGTTCTATAAAGAACCTGACAAGTATGCCTTTCCGCTCGAGCTGTCCTTCCTGGCCAGCCGCTTTCAGCAACTCAAGGACCAGCTCTCCGCCGGCGACCTCTTCCGTCCGCTCACCATCGCCGATTACTTCATCCAGAAGTCCCTGATCTTTGCCCGTAAGACACTCAAAGGGGACGAACTGGGGCTTTATTCCCGCCTGTTTACCATTATGGCCGATATCCTTCCCGGCCCTGAGCTTCTCGTCTACCTCCACCTCGACGTAGACCGCCTGAAACAGAACATCCTTGCCCGAGGGCGCGACTATGAGGCGGATATCAGCCTGGATTACCTTTCACGCATCCAGGAAGGCTACTTCGATTACATCCGCCAGCGCCAGGACTCGCGTATCCTGGTCCTTGACACTTCATCCCTTGACTTTGTCGGGCGGGAGGAGGACTACCGTAGGGTACTTGGCCTGCTGTTGCAGGAGTATAGCCCGGGGATACACCGGATTACGCCCTGAGGGGCTTTAGGGGTCTTATGCTGTGAAGTGAAAAGGACCCGATAACGGGCAGAAACGGTTATTGGCCGCTGTGTTGCACTTATATTATTGTAAATCGGTTGATTGTGATTAACACAGGGCTGAGTCAATAAACCGTTAGTAACGGATAATAAAAACTAATAACAGCTTATTTCAAAAAAGGAAGGGCGGTCCCCACAAGAGGCCGCCCTTCTGAAGTCTTTTCGACCGCTCTTACTTCACCACGGCCTGAAAATCGGCGCTGCTGAAGTATTTGAGGAACTCACGGTCAGCAGCGGCCTGGGCCTTGTAGGCGCCATCGGCAGCGATAGCCTTGCGCAGGTATTCGTTCACCTTGGCGGCGTTGTTCTGGCGGGCGCTCACTACGGCCAGCAGGTAGAATACCTCAGCATTCTGAGGGGCGCACTCCAGGTTCTTGGCGGCTTCGGTCAGCTTGCTGCTGAGTACCTGGGCGAGTGCCACGTTGTAGTTGCAGGTCTTGTTGCCGAAGCTGGTGAGGGCTCCACTGTAATTACCATCCTTGATCTGCAGTATCCCGCTATTGTAGCTTACGTCCACGCCCTTGCCCTTGGCCTGGGAGTAGAAGCTTTTGGCTGCAGCATCGTCGCCCTTCTTGGCAGCCAGTGCGCCGAGGTTGTTAAGCACGATGGGGTTGTTGGGTGAAAGGGTGTTGGCCTTGTCAAGGTTGTTCCCGGCCTCGTCAAGGTTGCCATTGGCCAGTTCCACATACCCGATGTTGGCGTAAGGCTTCCAGTCGCTGGGGTAGAGCCTGGCGGCAGCCTTGTAGATGGCCAGTTTGGTGCCCATGTCCTGGGTCAGGGTGGCAGCATAAATCAATTCTTTCAGGTCAAGGCTGTCCGGAGCCGAAGTGCTCAGCATGGCGATCTCCTGATCGGTGCGCTTGGGCTCATAGCAGCTCACGGTAATCTCGGCACGGCGGAGGGGAGGCAGGATGGCATCCTCAATCTCCTTGTAGATCACGGTCATGTTGCGGATCTCCTGCTCACGCTGCTTAAGGTCTTTCTGTGAACGTACCACGTTCAGTATCACGTTCTTGTCCTTAATCCCTGATTTCTCCACGCTGCCAAGGAAACCGTCCCAGTCCTCGCCGCGGGCATTCAGTACATAGTTCACTTCAGGCATCTCCACCTTATTGGGGCGCACTTTCAGGGCGCGGGCTTTGGTCTTCTGCCATGCCTTGTAGTATTCTTCCACATACTTGCGGGCCGACTGCGAGCGGCGCTCCGACAAGCCCTGGTTCAGGCTTTCTTCCCCTTCGGGCGAAGCCCATGCGTTGACGGTGATGTCCTTCAGCTTCCACTCCTTGTCCATGAAGGCCTTCAACTCTTCCAGCCCGGCCTTGGCCGCATCGGTCCTGTTGAGCTCATAGCGGAAGTTCAGGTCGTCCTTGTTCACCACGAAATAGATGTCCCCGGATTCCTTTACGATGGTCTCCTTTTCGTAGTATTCGCCCAGGTCCATGCCCAGTTTCTGCGCGGTGGAGCGGTCAGCGACCAGCAGGTCTTCATCGTTCACTGTACGGGTAGAGGTGTAGATCACCCCGTCCCCGATCTTCAGGATGCCGAGGGTCAGGGGCTCCTTGCCCAGGGTAGCCGTAGCCTTCAGCTTGAGGTCGGAAGCATTGTATTTGGGATCGTAGGCGAAGGTCTCGCTCCAGGAGAAACTTCCCCCGGTCTTCTTGCTGATCACCTTGCCGTCGCCGGCGGCCTTCTCGCCCTTCAGCACGGTTTTGCCCAATTCCTTGGTCCCGCCTTCAAACTCGAGATAAGGGGTGATTTCTACCACGGCCTTCTTGTGGAAATATTTCTCCGGGATGGTCCCGTCGACCTTCACAGCGATCTGGCCGCCATGGGTTTCCAGTACTTCAGGCTGGGCCTGGTACTTCACCTGGGGATAGTTCTTGACCATCTTGCCCAGTCCGCAGCTGCTCAGGAAGACAGCAATGAGGGCAAATGCCGGGAATAATTTGAGTGCTCTGATCATGGTATGAACGGTTTGGTATGAGTTTCAGTCGAGGATACTGAGGCTGAAATTTTGTGCAAATATATGAATTTGCGACTGCAATGCCTCCCGGCTTGCATTTTGCCTGCGGAAGAGGTGAGGATCAGTGAGGAAGGGGCCTTAGCGTATGGCCCGGTACATTTTCCGGAAGACCTCCCACATCACAATTCCGCCGCAAACGCTCACATTCAGGGAATGCTTGGTGCCGTATTGCCTGATCTCCAGGAAGATATCGCATAATGGCAGCAAATTGTCCGACATCCCGTTCACCTCATTGCCCAGGATGACAGCCAGGGGCTTGCCTGCGGGCGGTTCGAAGGACTCCAGCGGGGTGCTCCCTTCCACCTGCTCAACTCCCGCGATGAGATAGCCGTCCTGCTTGAGCTGAAGCACCGCTTCTTCAGCAGTGGCATGGTATTCCCAGGCCACCGAATCGGTGGCGCCCAGCGCGGCGCGGTGGATCTCGCGGTGCGGAGGGGTGGCTGTAATGCCGCACAACAGCAGTCGCTCCATCAGGAAGGCATCGGCGGTGCGGAACAAGGAACCCACATTCTGCTGGCTGCGGATGTTGTCGAGCACCAACACTACCGGCAGCTTTGGGAGGAGGCGGTAGGACTCAGGGTCTGGCCTCCCCAGCTCATGCATCTCCAGCTTGCGCATTTCCTGAGGATTTTCCGCGAAATTAAGCAATCGTGCTATTTTTGTGGGATAGCAGCGCGTTATGGTGAAGAAGACCGTGGAAGGGATCGCCGAGACCCCCCTGATGAAACAATACAACGCCATTAAGGCACGCTACCCGGATGCCCTGCTGCTGTTCCGGGTGGGGGACTTCTATGAAACATTTGGCGAGGATGCCGTAAGGGCCGCGGGTATTCTGGGCATCGTGCTGACCAAACGGGCCAACGGGGCCGCCGCCTTTGTGGACCTGGCCGGATTTCCACACCATTCGCTGGAAACCTATCTCCCCAGGCTGGTCAAGGCCGGCCTGAGGGTAGCGATTTGCGATCAGCTCGAAGACCCCAAGCTGACCAAGACCATCGTAAAGCGGGGGGTGACCGAACTGGTGACCCCTGGGATCGCGTTCAGCGATAAGGTGTTGGAAAACAAGGAGAACAACTTCCTGGCCAGCCTCCACCTACTCGAAGGGGAAAGCGGCGTGGCCTTCCTCGACGTAAGCACAGGGGAATTCCTCCTGGCCCAGGGGGAAAACGAGTATATCGACAAGCTGATGCAGACCTTCAGGCCCCGCGAGGTCCTGGTGCAGAAGAACAAGTTACGCCTCTTCCACGATCGCTTCGGGGGGCGTTATTATACCGCCACCTTCGACGACTGGGTGTTCACCGAGGACTATGCCCGGGACCTCCTGCTGCGGCATTTCGCCACCACCTCCCTCAAAGGCTTCGGCGTGGAGGAACTCGGCCGCGGCATTGTGGCGGCCGGGGCGGCCCTGCACTATCTGGCCGACACCCAGCACGACAAGGTAGCGCACATCACCCGTATTGCCCGCATCGACGAGGAGCGCTATGTCTGGCTTGACCGGTTCACCATCCGCAACCTTGAACTGATCCATTCCCCCCACGAAGGGGCGCGGACCCTCTTCGATGTGATGGACCGTACCCACAGCCCCATGGGGGCGCGACTGCTGAAGCGCTGGATATTGCTCCCCCTGCGTTCCGGGGAAGCCATCACCCGACGGCAGGAAGCGGTGGGCGCCCTCCTGGGCGATGAAGACCTGGCGGGTACCCTCGGCCAGACCCTGCAGCAGGTCGGCGACATGGAACGCCTCATCTCCCGCGTAGCCGTGCGCAAGGCGGGGCCCCGCGAAGTAGTGCAGCTCGCCCGCAGCCTCCGGCTGGCCGGGCAGCTGAGGGAAGCCTGCCTGGCCCGCGAGAACCCAGAACTGCATCGCATGGGCGAATCCCTGGATCCCTGCCTGGCGCTGTGCGAACGCATCGAAGGCGATCTGAACGACGATCCTCCGGCCACCCTGGCCAAGGGAGGTGTCGTCCGCAAGGGCGTGGACCCCAGCCTGGACGAGCTGCGGGAACTGGCGTTCTCCGGGAAGGACCGCCTGGCCGCCATACAACGCGAAGAGGCCGAACGTACCGGCATCTCCTCCCTCAAGATCGGTTATAATAATGTGTTCGGATACTACCTCGAGGTCACCAACGCCCACAAGGACAAGGTGCCCGAGGCCTGGCACCGCAAGCAGACACTGGTGGGTTCGGAGCGATACATCACCGAAGAGCTCAAGGAGTACGAAACCCGCATCCTGGGTGCCGAGGAGAAGATACTGCAACTGGAAGATGAGATCTACGGACGTTTGCTCGACCGCGTCGCCGAAGAGATCGGGCCGGTGCAAACCAACGCCGCCACCATGGCCCGGCTCGACGTGCTGCTGTCGTTTGCCCTGCTGGCCCGGGAGCAACGCTATGTGAGGCCCGCACTGAGGGAGGACTACGTCCTCGACATCCGCCAGGGTCGCCACCCGGTCATCGAATGCCAACTTCCGGTAGGCGAGGAGTATGTGGCCAACGACCTCTACCTCGACGATGCCGACCAGCAGGTCATCATCATCACCGGGCCCAATATGTCCGGAAAATCGGCCCTGCTGCGGCAAACGGCCCTCATCGTGCTCATGGCCCAGATGGGGAGCTATGTCCCGGCCGAACAGGCCGGCATAGGGCTGGTGGACAAGATCTTCACCCGGGTGGGGGCCTCGGACAACATCAGTTCCGGAGAATCAACCTTCATGGTGGAGATGAACGAAACGGCCAGCATCCTGAACAACATCAGCAGTCGTTCCCTCATCCTCCTCGACGAGATCGGGAGGGGCACCAGCACCTACGACGGCATTTCCATCGCCTGGGCCATCACCGAGTACCTGCACCAGCACCCCTTGTACCGCCCAAAGGTGCTGTTTGCCACTCATTATCACGAACTCAACGAACTGGCCGCCACCCTGCCACGGGTGAAGAACTTCAATGTGGCCGTGAAGGAGTCGGGCAACCGGGTGCTATTTATCCGCAAGCTGGTGCCCGGCGGCAGCGCCCACAGCTTCGGTATCCATGTGGCCCGCATGGCCGGCATGCCACGCAGCGTCATCGACCGGGCCGAGGAGCTGCTGGAGCGCCTGGAGTCCAGTCACAGCGGGGAGAACCTGGGGGGGAGGGGCCCCAGGACCCGGGCGGAGGCCCGGCCAGCTGCCGACCAGTACCAGCTCAGCTTCATCCAGCTCAACGATCCCCTGCTCGAGCAGATCCGCGACGACATCCTGAACACCGACATCGACACCCTCACCCCGGTGGAAGCCCTGATGAAGCTCAACGCCATCCGGAAGCTGCTGAAGAAAAAGTGAAGATGGTTCATGCTTGAGGGTTGATCGTCAATGTGAATAGCCCTTCGCCCATCACCATTTACTATACCAACCGGAAAAACTTTTTTGCTGATAATCTGAAAGCTTTTATATTTGCACTCCCAATGCGGAAATAGCTCAGTTGGTAGAGCATAACCTTGCCAAGGTTAGGGTCGCGGGTTCGAGTCCCGTTTTCCGCTCCAAGGCCCGGTCGCACAGCGTGCCGGGCTTTTTATTTCCGTATAAAGCATTCTGCGATGTGCCTGGGACACTGAAGAATTGAAATTTTACTCTCATCCCTGAGCAACGACCTCAACCCTCAACCAGTAATCAATATCCCACATCCCACATCCCACATCCCATATCAGATATCAGATATCAGATATCAGATATCAGATATCAAACATCAGATATAATTTATCCCCCCTGCCGCTTATCTTTGCAGCAGCTAAGGCCACCTGCCCGGATGGTGGAATGGTAGACACGAGGGACTTAAAATCCCTTGGCCTCGCGGCTGTGTGGGTTCGAGTCCCACTCCGGGTACAAAACAGTTTGGAGTTTGGAGGAAGAGTGTGGATGAAAAGTCCTTGTGATAGCTCCAAACTCCAATTTGTTTTTTCCTCTTCCTCTTCCTCTTCCTCTTCCTCTTCCTCTTCCTCTTCCTCCTCCTCTCCCTTTTCTCCTTCCTTCCGAACAAAGCCTGTAGCATTTCCCAAGTTTTTGATTATCTTTGCCTTTACTGAGAAAAACTGCTCCCGCCATGCGGGGAGCTGGTGCATGACTTGTTTTGCTAAGTGGTTGAAATGGATGTGCTTATGAGCAATCTGGGGAGGTAATGATTGTTTATGCATTCTTCCGCTTTACCGGACGGGGGTTACCTTGACCGGACAATAAGGCATCAACAGAAGGAAACGCAATCGCCCCGGCTGCGTATAAGCTTGAGATCAACTGGGTGTTGAAGTATAAATACTTGAAAATGAACCTTCCCCCTGTCCTGAGGTTCCGGGGCTTGCGGAAGCGGATGATCAAACCTTGCGGAAAATGCGAACACTGACCCTTGCCGTGCTCTTCCTCCTGTGCTCCCTGTGGGCAGCCCGGGGGAACAATGTGGCCATCAGCAATGTGGCCATCAATGCGGACGATATCACTTTCGACCTCAGCTGGGACAACTCCTGGCGCGACGGGGTGAACTACGACGCGATCTGGGTTTTCATCAAATTCCGCCAACCCAATGGCGACTGGCTGCATGCCACCCTCAACGCCACCGGCCACAGCATCCCATCGGGGGCTGTCCTCGATCTGCCTTCGGATTATAAGGGCGCCTTCATCGCCAGGGCGGGCAACGGGTCGGGGACCAATAGCTTCACAGGCATCAGCCTCTCCTGGAACCATGTAGCCAATGGAATACAGAATACGGCCAACATCCAGGTGAAGGTGATCGGGATCGAAATGGTCTACATTCCCCAGAGCGATTTCTTCCTGGGCGATGGGCAGTCTACGGGAACCTTCATCCAGCAGGGGGTGTCGAAAGCGGTCAGGATCAGCAACCAGAACGTAGTGGTGCGCGCCAGCGCCAGCGGCGACGATGCCCAGATCAAGCAGTACGGCATACTGGTCCACGGAGCCCAGGGCATCGACAAGGACGGCATCACCGCCGTGGACAATACCGGCTTCCCTACGGGCTACACGCCCTTCTATGTGATGAAGTACGAGATGAGCCAGGAGCAGTACAAGGATTTCCTGGTCACCATTACGCCCTTCCATGCCTATAGCCGCTATCCTTCCATGGGCCCTGCCTATCCCATCAGCGGGGTGCACCCCAGCCTCACCGCGGCGCAGCCGGAGCGGGCCATGTATTTCCTGAGCTGGTCCGACGCACTGGCCTATGCCGATTGGGCCGGGCTGCGCCCCATGACCGAGCTGGAATACGAGAAAAGTGCCCGGGGGCCGTTGATGGCCATCTCCGGGGAATACGCCTGGGGCAACACGACCATCCATGCCAGCCCCTATGCCCTGCAGAACGCCGGCCAGAGCAACGAGGGCGTGAGCAATCCGGGCAGTGGCGTGGGCAATGCCGCCTATAACCTGACCACCACCGGCTTCAATGCCCCCCTGCGCTGCGGCATCTTCGCCTCCAGCGCCGTCACGGCCAACCGGGTAGAGACGGGGGCCAGCTACTATGGGGTAATGGAGCTGAGTGGCAATGTGTTCGAGCATTGCGTGACCCTGGGGAACGCTGGGGGCCGTAATTTCAACGGCGCCCATGGCGACGGAGCCCTTAACAGCGATGGGAATGCCGATGTGGCAGGCTGGCCGGGCTACCTCAACGGAGCCGTCACCACGGCCTCCGGAGCGGGCTTCCGCGGGGGCGCCTGGAACTACTTCCGGGAATCCCTGCTGGTATCCTCGCGATACTATGCCACCAGTACCGACAACAACCGCAACTCGTCCTACGGCTTCCGTGCCGCCCGCAGCGCCAACTAAGGAGAAGCAGCAATGCGGGGTAAGATCTTCATAGCCATTTTGCTTTCAGCCCTAATCCTCAGGGCTTCCGGGCTTAACGCCCAGGGCTTTGGGGGCGGGCCGGGCGATGGCTATGGAAGTGCCCTCTCGGCGGCACCGGCCCAGCTGCCACCCACCGGCTACTACCAGGGAGGGCCAGGCGACGGTTTTTCCACGGCCTTGTCAGCCAATTTCACCTATTCGGCCAACCGCTTCGGGGGAGGGGGCTACGACGGCTATGCCCGGGCCCTGTCGCCCGATAACTCCTTCTCCCTGGCCCGCTATTACGGCGGAGCGGGCGATGGTTATGCCAGCGCAGCCTCCATCCTCATCAAGCAGCAACCGGAAAGCACCCTGCCCCTCCCCGGGCCTGCGACCAGACTGGCCGCGGAGCGCGGGGACCGCTCCCCCGCCCTGCGCGCCTGGCCCAGCCCCTTCACCGATGTGCTCAACCTCTCCCTCAGCGCTCCGGAGGCCCAGGATGCCTGGATGAGTCTGCACGACATGAGCGGCCGCGAACTGCACCGTGTCGTCCTGCCCGAAGACGGGTCGATTCGCATGGACCTGCTTTCCCTGCCCTGTGGTCCTTACCTGGTGCGCATGCAATGGAGGCAGCAGGGGAGGCCCATGCAGGACCACTGCACCGTGATCAAAGGACGGTAGAAGTGGATGGGTGCGGGTACCCGGTGGAATCCGGTAAGCACCTGCTTCCCTGCTCTCACAGTCAGAGATTTGGGAGGGGGTTGTCCTTGCCTATCTTTAACGCGTGGATGCCTTCCATGATGATATCGCAGGCGCCGCGCCTTTTCTGGACGAATTCCCTGCTTATCTCCCCGGCCTTGCGGACTTCGGATGGACGGGCCAGCATGCCGAGGATCACCTGCACAGCGGCCGGGCCCCCGCTGATGCTGAAACCCCCGCCGGCGGCGATAAGGGCCGCGGCCTCCGGGAACTTCTGATGCACCGGACCGAACAGTACGGGCTTTCCATGGGCGGCGGGCTCGAGAATGTTGTGCAGTCCGCTGCCGAACCCTCCGCCCACCCAGCATAGGTCGGCGTATCGGTACAGCGAGGCCAGCATACCCACATTGTCGATCACCAGCACACGCGCATCGCCCCTGGATTCATTCAGGCTGGAATACCTTACTGCCGAAGGGGAAAGGCTGGCCATCAGGCTGCGGATGCGGGACTCGTCCACTTCATGGGGGGCGATGATCAGGCAAAGACCTTCATCGGCTGCCCCAAGCACTGCGCGCAAGGCTTTCTCATCCTCGGGCCAGGTGCTCCCCGCGACCAGGCATGCCCGCTCACGGATGAAGCCGGAGATGCCCTCCAGTTCCCGGGCCTGGGCGCTGACCTGGCTCACCCGGTCGTAGCGGGTGTCGCCGCTGAGCACCGCCCGATCGATGCCCCAGGCATGGAGCAGGTCGAGTGAGGCCTGGTCCTGCACAAATATGCCGGAAGCCGAGGCCAGGCGATTCCTGAACCACCCGCCCCAGGAACGGAAAAAGACCTGGGAGGGCCGGAAGACGGCAGAAATGAAAACATAGGGGATGCCCCGGCGCCTTAGCGCATCAAGGTAATGGTACCAGAACTCATATTTTATAAACAACGCCAGTTGGGGCGCGAATTCCTCCACGAAGCGCCGGGCATGAAGGGGACTGTCGAGGGGAAGGTACTCCACCTGGCTGGCCATGGGATAGTCCTTGCGGATGAGATAGCCGGAAGGGGAAAAGAAGGTAAGGATGACCGCGGCGCCGGGTTGGGAATCCATAATGGCCTCGATCACGGGCCGCCCCTGCTCGAACTCACCCAGAGAGGCACAATGCACCCATATCCTCGGCCACCCTGCACGGGTAGTAGCATTAGCAACAGGAAAGTGCCTCCGGCCCTGCACCCATTGTCGGGCTTTGGGATGAAAAAGGGAGGCCAGCCGGACCATAAGGCCATATCCGGCAACCCCCAGGGAGTATAGGCTGCGGGCCAGCATGGGGATCAATAATAATAGTACTCCTGCGGACGACCGCCCGAGAGCTGGATGACCCAGCCCACCTTCAGGCCGAGGAGGCGGTCGATGCGCCCGTCCCCGTCCTTGCCCATGCGGTCGAAGTCCCAGTCCCTGCGGGATTTTGTCCAGGCCTGGTTGAACTCCACGCCAGCGAAGAAGCTGGTGAGCCGGTACATCCCGGTATGAAAATATCCCACAAAACCGCTGAGGGCAAAGCCATTACTCAGTCGGTCATAACCCGGCAGATACTCATCATCCACCTGTGGAGTGGCGTTGTTGCGGTCGTCGATGCGGATCTTATGCTGCAGCAGCCCAGGGGCCAGGGTGATCATAAGGCCGGCATCAGCGTTGCGTTTGCCCAGGGGGATCAGCTTGCCGAGGCGGGGGGCCAGCCGGAAGCCGCGTTCCGAAAGGAAGACATCGGCGTACAATCCGCTGGCATCGATCATGAAACCTGTTTCTGTCTCCAGCGCACGGAAGAGGTCGTCTTCCTTCACCACCGTGCCGAAGAGGAAGTCGCCCTCCAGTCCCCACAGCCAGTTCCTTTCGGTCTTGTACAGCACTCCCCCTCCGGCGATGAGGTTGGCGCCAAAGCGGTCAGCCATATCGGCCCCCGGCAGATGGAAGCCCAGGTTGGCATGCAGCATGAACAGGCTGGAGGCGGAGTCCTTTTCCGTGGATTGCGCCCGCAGGGCCAGCGTGAGCACAAGGAAACAGGTGAGAGTAAGGGTCCTTTTCATCCCGAAGAGAATAATAAGGCATAACGCCGGGCGTTCCCCTGTATTGCGGAAAGCCAGAGGTCAAAAGTACACCAATATCCGCTCCGGTCCCCTGGCCCGCCAAGGCCGCAAATACCTACCTTTGTCCTGTAACCCCCAACCCAATTGCTGAAGGATGAAAAAGCTCCACATGGTCGATCTTCACGGACAGTACCTCAGGATCAAGGATGAGATCGATCGGGAAGTGCTCAATGTCATCGAATCCACCGCCTTCATCAACGGCCCTGCTGTCAAGGCCTTCCAGGAGGATCTCGAGGCCTATCTCGGGGTTAGGCATGTGATCCCCTGCGCCAACGGTACCGACGCCCTGCAGGTTTCGCTGATGGCCCTGGGCCTGAAACCGGGGGATGAGGTAATCACCACGACTTTTACCTTCATCGCAACAGCTGAGGTGATCGCCCTGCTGGGCCTCACTCCGGTGCTGGTGGATATCGATCCCCGGAGCTTCAATATCGACCTGGAGGCGGTCCGCCGGTCCATCACCCCCCGTACCCGGGCCATCATCCCGGTCCATCTGTTCGGACAATGCGCCGATATGGATGGTATCCTGCGTCTGGCGCGGGAGCACGGGCTGTATGTGGTGGAAGACGCGGCCCAGGCCATAGGTTCCACATACTATGATGCGGAGGGAAGCCATAAGGCGGGAACCATGGGGCATGTGGGCTGCACCTCCTTCTTCCCATCCAAAAACCTTGGATGTTACGGGGATGGGGGTGCCGTCTTCACCAACGACGATGCCCTGGCGGCCACCCTGCGCGTGATCGTGAACCACGGCATGACGCGCAGGTACTATCACGACCTGGTGGGGGTCAACTCCCGCCTCGACAGCATCCAGGCCGCTATCCTCAGGATCAAGCTGCCCCACCTTGACGGATACAATGCCGCCCGTCGCGATGCAGCAGATCGCTACGACGCCCTACTGGGTAGGCATCCGAAGGTCAGCGTGCCCTTCCGGTCCCCCAATACCTCGCATACCTTTCACCAGTACACCCTGCTGGTCCATGACGGCTACCGCGACGGCCTGCTGGAACACCTGCAATCGAAAGGCATCCCCTGCGCCATTTATTACCCCGTGCCCCTCCACCTGCAGAAGGCCTACCTGGACCCGCGGTACGGGCAGGGCGATTTTCCCGTGGCCGAGGCCGTGGCGGCAGAATGCCTTTCCCTGCCCATGCATACAGAGCTGGATGCCGAACAACAGGAGTATATCGCCGGGGAGATCAAGGCCTTCCTTGCTTAACAACGTAGCCATGGATACCAGGGAGAATGGATTTTATGCCCACCCAACGGCCGTCCTGGATGAAGGCTGCCGTGTAGGTCAGGGAACGCGCATCTGGCACTTTTGTCACCTCATGCCGGGCTGTGTCATCGGTGAGCGCTGCTCCCTGGGACAGAACGTCTTCGTGGCCGGGGGCGTGGAGCTCGGGAACAACGTGAAGGTGCAGAACAACGTTTCCCTCTACACCGGGGTGATATGCGAGGATGATGTCTTCCTGGGGCCCTCTATGGTATTCACCAATGTCATCAATCCGCGCAGCGCGGTGGTGCGAAGGGAAGAATACGCCTCCACCAGGGTGCGCCGCGGGGCAACTATTGGCGCAAACGCCACTATCCTCTGCGGCAATGAAATTGGGGAGTGGGCTTTTGTGGCGGCTGGATCGGTGGTAACCCATCCGGTGCCTGACTTCGCCCTGGTCATGGGCAGCCCTGCCCGCCAGGCCGGATGGATGAGCGCCCATGGACATCGCCTGCATTTCGATGTATCGGGAAAAGCCGTATGCCAGGGCTCAGGTGAGCGTTACATACTGAAAGACGGTAAGGTCAGCAAGGAGGAATGATATGAAACGATTTGCGCTCATAGGCGCCGCAGGCTACGTCGCCCCCCGCCATATGCGGGCCATACGCGACACCGGGCATCAGCTTACCGCAGTGCTCGATCCCTATGACGGCATTGGGGTGATCGATGAGTTCTTTCCGGAGGCTGACTTCTTTACCGAGCCCGAGCGCTTCGATCGTCACCTGGACAAGTTGCGCCGGGACCCGGAGCGGCGCATCGATTATGTCAGCATCTGTTCACCCAACTATCTCCACGATGCGCATATCCGCATGGCCCTGAGGAACGAAGCGGACGCCATATGCGAAAAGCCGCTGGTGCTCAACCCCTGGAATGTGGACGCGCTGGAGGCCCTGGAAGAGGAGACCGGACGGCGGATTAACGTCATACTGCAACTCAGGCTGCATCCGGCCATACAAGAACTCAGGGAAAGAATAGGGGCGGAGGGTCACAAAGGACTTCATGAAGTCGAGCTGACCTATATTGCCAGCCGGGGCAAATGGTACCATCGTTCCTGGAAGGGCGATGAGACCCGTTCCGGGGGGATTGCTACCAATATTGGCATCCATTTCTTCGATATGCTGGGATGGATCTTCGGCAGCCATCGTGAGACCAGCCTGCATTACCGCGACTCCTCCACCATGGCCGGCGTCAGCCTGCTGGCCGGGGCAAGGGTACGCTGGTTCCTCAGCGTGGATCCCCGCTACCTGCCCGCCGAGGCCCTTGCGTCTGGGATGCGGACATTCCGTGAACTGCGCCTCGATGAGGAATGCTTCGCCTTTTCCGAGGGATTCGCCGACCTGCATACCGAAAGCTACCGGCACATTCTGGCCGGACGAGGCTTCGGGCCGGCCGACGCCAGGGAAAGCATACAGATGGTGCATGGGATGCGCGGCATGGAGGTCAGCGCAACGGCAGAGGACCCCCATCCCTTTCTTCTTACCATGATATAGATAAGAATATGAGCATCAGGGCTTATGAGGAAGTGATCCGTGGGGAGGCCCCCCTGGCGGTGGTCGGACTGGGATACGTCGGGTTGCCCATTGCACTGGCGTTTGCCGCACGCATGCCGGTGATCGGCTTTGATATACGGGAAGAAAATATCGACCTCCTGCGCACGGGCCGTGACCCCAGTCAGGAGATGCCTGCGGAGGCCTTTGCAGGGAAGAATATCACCTTCACCAGCGATCCGGCAACACTAAAGGCGGCAAGGGTCTATATCATCGCAGTGCCTACACCCATCGACAAGACCAACAATCCGGACCTCAGCGCCCTGCTGGGGGCTTCACGCATCGTAGGAGAAGCCCTGAGCGAAGGGGACCTGGTGGTGTATGAGTCCACCGTATACCCCGGCGCCACCGAGGAAGACTGTATCCCGGTGCTCGAAGAGCACTCCGGGCTCAGGGCCGGAACCCAGTTCAAAGTGGGGTATTCCCCGGAGCGTATCAACCCGGGAGATAAAGTGCACGTTCTGCGCACCATCATCAAGGTGGTCTCGGGCATGGATGATGAAACGCTTGAAGCCGTAGCCCTTCTTTACCAGAAGATTGTGGAGGCCGGGGTACACCGGGCCTCATCCATAAAGGTGGCCGAGGCCGCCAAGATCATCGAGAACACCCAACGGGATGTCAATATCGCCCTGATGAACGAACTCTCGATCATCTTCAACCGTATGGGTATCAATACTTATGAGGTGCTCGAAGCGGCCGGGACCAAGTGGAACTTCCTGCGCTTCTATCCCGGACTGGTGGGCGGGCATTGCATAGGCGTGGATCCCTATTACCTTACATACAAGGCCAAGCAATTGAGGTACCATCCGCAGGTGATCACCAGTGGGCGTTTCGTCAACGACAGCATGGGATATTATACCGCCAAGCAGGTGGTGAAGAAAATCATCGCGGCAGGAAAGAACGTGCTGGATTCCCGGGTGCTCATCATGGGTGTCACCTTCAAGGAAGATGTCAGCGATATCCGCAATTCCCGGGTGCCCGACATATACAGCGAGCTGCTGTCGTATGGGGTGAGCGTGGATGTCAGCGATCCCCATGCCTCCCCGGAGGAAGTGGAGATGGAGTACGGTATCCGGCTCACCAACGGATCGGGGCATGATTATGACGCCATCGTCCTCGCGGTGGCCCATAAGGAATACTATGAGCTCACAGAAGCCGACCTGATCCGACGCTGCCGGCCCCGTCCTGTGCTGGTCGATGTCAAGGGCATTTTCAGGGATAAGGTGAAGGAGATGACCTATTGGAGCCTGTAATACAATGAAGATGAGGGTAGGAGTCACCGGAGGCACAGGTTACATCGGCTCCCATACCGTGGTTGAGCTGATGTCGGCAGGGCATGAGGTGGTAATCGTCGACAATTTCTCCAATTCGGAGCCCGGGGTCCTGGATGCCCTGGAACAGATCACGGGGCGCAGGCCGGTTTTCGTGAAGGCCGACCTGGCCTGCCCGGATCAGGCCCGGGAATTTTTCAGTGCAGCCGGCCCCCTGGACGCCATCATCCACTTTGCCGCCTTCCTGAGCGTGGAAGAGTCGGTACGCGTGCCCCTGCACTACTTCAGGAACAACCTCTTTTCCCTGGTCCATGTGCTGCAAGGCATGCAGTCCCACAGCATCCCGCATATGGTATTCTCCTCGTCCTGCACGGTCTATGGACAGCCTGACACCCTGCCGATCAGCGAGGACGCCCCGCTGCAGCCAGCCTGGTCGCCTTACGGACAGACCAAGCAGATGTCGGAGGACATACTGCGTTCCTGCACCGCAAGCGGTGGGGTCAGGGCCATAGCCTTGCGCTATTTCAATCCGATCGGTGCCCATCCCTCGGCCCTCATCGGGGAGCTGCCCTACGGCCTACCCCATCACCTGGTCCCCTTTATCGTGCAGACCGCTTCGGGCCAGCGCGATTACCTAAGGATATTCGGTTATGATTACAACACCCTTGACGGGACTCCCGTACGCGATTACATCCATGTGACGGACCTGGCCCGGGCCCATGTGCAGGCCCTGGAACGTATGGCCGGCGGACAGGGCAGGGAGTGGGAGGTGTACAATTTGGGTGTGGGACACGGTTTTTCGGTGCTGGACATGGTGAAAGCCTTTGAAGAAGCCACCGGCCTGAAGGTCCCCTATCAGCTCTTCCCCCGCAGGGCGGGCGATGTGGAAAAGGTATGGGCCGACAATCGAAGGGCCAGAGAGGTCCTGGGATGGATCCCCGAATACGGGCTGCACGATATGATGCGCACTGCCTGGGACTGGGAACAGCACCTGCGTGGCTCGGGATGGTATGAACGCAACAAACGATAATATGAAAAGCTACAGCAAGACCCTGCTGATCACCGGGGGAGCCGGTTTCATCGGATCACATGTGGTAAGGCACTTTGTGCGCCTTTACCCCGATTACCTCATCCTCAATCTCGATAAACTGACCTATGCCGGTAACCTGGAGAACCTGCGCGACATCGAACAGGCAACCAATTACCGTTTCCTTAGGGCCGACATTGTGGACGAAACGGAGGTGTTCCGCCTCTTCCGGGAGCTCCGGCCCGAGGGAGTGATCCATCTGGCAGCCGAATCCCATGTAGACCGCTCCATTTCCAATCCGAATGCATTCATATTCACCAATATCGTAGGTACTATAAACCTCCTGAATGCAGCCAGGGAGATATGGAAGGATGATTGGGAAGGGAAGAGGTTCTATCACATCAGTACCGATGAGGTCTACGGATCGCTGGGTGAGGAGGGCCTGTTCACAGAGCGTACAGCTTATGATCCCCGTAGCCCCTATTCCGCTTCCAAGGCCAGTTCCGATCACCTGGTCAGGGCCTACCACCATACCTTCGGGTTGCCGGCGGTACTCAGTAATTGTTCCAATAATTACGGGCCTTACCAATTTCCGGAAAAGCTTATCCCTTTGTTCATCAATAATATAAGAAACAATAAGCCTCTGCCGGTTTATGGCAAGGGAGAGAATGTACGCGACTGGCTGTACGTGGAGGACCATGCCCGGGCCATCGACCTAATCTTTCATCAGGGGCGCATTGGGGAGACCTATAACATCGGAGGCAATAACGAGTGGCAGAATATCGCCCTGATCCTAAAACTTTGTGCGCTGATGGATGACCGACTGGGCCGTAAGGCGGGTGATAGCGAGAAGTTGATCACCTATGTCAAGGACAGGGCCGGGCACGACCTCCGCTATGCCATCGACTCTTCCAAGCTTCAGCGGGAACTGGGCTGGGCACCCAGCCTTCAGTTCGAGGAAGGACTGGCCCTCACCGTGGACTGGTACCTGGCCAATCAGGCCTGGCTCGAGGGGGTGACCAGCGGCGACTATCAGCATTATTACGAGCGGCAATACCTGCAGCGCTGATCCCATTCCATGGCCCAGGGACCTAACAACGGATTGCTGGAGAGGGCCAGGGCCAACGGGGCCTTGTTGGGCACCGACCTGCACAGCCATGTGCTCCCTGGCATCGACGACGGCGCCCGCAGTACCGCGGATTCCCTGGCAATGCTATCGCTATTGGCATCACTGGGCTATGAGCGGGTGATCACCACGCCCCATGTGATGGAAGGGGCCTACCCCAACAGCCCGGAAACCATAAGTGAAGCACGGCAGTCACTGGAGGAGTTGCCCCCCGGGCTACAGTTGTTTGCGGCAGGGGAGTATATGCTGGATGAAGGCCTTATGCGCATCCTGGAGGCTGGGGATATCCTGACCCTGGGGGGTCGCCATGTGCTGGTGGAGTGTCCGTTCCAGCAACCCTGGCCCGGGTACCGTGAAATGATCTTCGAAATGCAGCTCAGGGAGTATGTGCCGGTTTTGGCCCATCCTGAGCGCTATCCTTACTGGATGGCGGACCCGCGGGGGTTGTTTTCCCTGCTCGATGCCGGGGTGCTGTTCCAGGTTAACCTCATGTCGCTGGGCGGGCGCTATGGCCCGGAAGTCCGTAGGCAGGCAGAGAGCCTGCTGCAGCGTGGCATGGTGAGCTATCTGGGCTCAGACCTGCATACGGTGGCTAGCGCCCCCGATCTCATCCGGGGCCTGGCTTCGGCGGCGGTCACTGTGCACGCTCCGCGCATGGCCAACCGCCATCTATGATCATACCACGCCCGAAGCGGCCGGGATATCTTTGTTCACTTTCCTGACCAGACCCTGCAAGACCGTTCCCGGTCCCAGCTCGATGAATTCCGAACAGCCGTCGGCAATCATGTTTTCCATGATCTGGGTCCAGCGTACCGGGGCGGTGAGCTGGTCGATGAGGTTGCGCCGGATCTCCGCCGGGTCGGTATGGGGTTTTCCATCCACATTCTGATAAATGGGGCAGCGCCCGGCCTGGAAGGATGTGCGGGCGATGGCTTCGGCCAGTTCCTCCCGGGCCGGCTCCATAAGCGGGCTGTGGAAGGCTCCACCTACCTTCAGGGGCAGGGCACGCTTGGCGCCGGCGGCCTTGAGGGCCTCGCAGGCCAGGTCGATGGCTTCGAAGGTGCCGGAGATCACCAGCTGGCCCGGGGAGTTGTAGTTGGCAGGCACCACGATGCCATCGATGCCGGCAAGGGTCTGTTCCACCAATGCATCGTCAAGGCCCAGGATGGCCGCCATGGTTGAAGGCCGGGCCTCACAGGCTTTCTGCATGGCCAAGGCGCGTGCGAAGACCAGTCTCAGTCCATCGGTGAACTCCAGGGTGCCGTTGGCGACCAGGGCGCTGAACTCCCCCAGGGAGTGCCCGGCGACCATGGAGGGCTGAAAGGCGTCCCCGAGCATGCGGGCCAGGATGACAGAATGAAGGAAGATGGCCGGCTGGGTCACCCGCGTTTGCCGCAGGTCCTCTTCGGTGCCTTCAAACATCAACCTTGTAATCTCAAAACCAAGGACATCATTGGCCTCATGGAACATTTCCCGGGCTTCCGGGAAACGGTCGTACAAATCCTTGCCCATGCCCGTAAACTGGGCGCCCTGTCCGGGGAAAACGTATGACTTCATCATGTTCTGTGTTCTGTGTTCTGTGTTCTATGTTCTATTTCTATGTTCCGTGTTCCAGGTTCCATGTTCGGTGTTCAATGGGCCGCTTATTCACTTTCCACTTCTCACTTACACTAGCCACTAGCCACTAGCCACTAGCCACTAGCCACTAACCACTAGCCACTGTCTGCCGCAGGCAGGCTAGTGCAACCTCGCCCCGATCAGGTGGATGAACTCCTCCCGGGTTTTCTCCTGGCGGAAGGCGCCGGTGAAGTCGGAAGTGGTGGTCACACTGTTCTGTTTCTGTATGCCGCGCATCGACATGCACATATGCTGGGCTTCGATCACCACGGCTACGCCAAGGGGCTTGAGGGTATCCTGAATGGCCTGCTTGATCTGGGTGGTGAGGCGTTCCTGCACCTGCAGCCTGCGGGCGTAGGCGTCCACCACGCGGGCGATCTTGCTCAGCCCGGTGATGTACTCATCCGGGATGTAGGCCACATGGGCTTTCCCGAAGAATGGGATCATGTGGTGCTCGCACATCGAATAGATCTCGATGTCCTTCACGATCACCATCTGACGATAGTTTTCCCGGAAGCGGGCCGACATCAGTATTTCTTTGGGGTCGAGCAGGTAGCCATGCGTAAGGAATTGCATGGCCTTGCCCACGCGTTCCGGGGTTTTTACCAGGCCCTCGCGCGTTGGATCCTCGCCCAGCAGACGCAGTATCTCCTGATAATGAAAGGCCAGCTCTTTCACCTTTTCGTCATTGTAACTGTCGATCTTCTCATAGCCCTCGGCAGTGTCCTCGCTGGCGAGGACGTTAAACAGGGCAGATCTGTCCTTGTCTTCCATATTCCTAATATTATCGGCCTATTAGCCGAAATATTCCACGATGTTGTTTTCCGTTTCCAGCAGTTTAACACAATGAAGTTCTGCGCCGATGGACTGCACGGGAAATTCGAGTTGTTCCCATATCGCCTTGGCCAGATTTTCGGTAGATGCCAGCTTGCCGGCCATAAAATCGACTTCCAGATTGATGTTGCGGTGGTCCAGTGGCTCGATCACCCTGTCGCGTATTATCCGGCTGAGGTCTTTCAGATTAACCAGGAACCCTGTCTCGGGATTGATCTCACCTTTCACGGTGACGTAGAGCGTATAATTATGTCCGTGCCAGTTGGGATTGGAGCACTTGCCGAACACCTCCAGGTTCTTATCATCGCTGAAATCAGGTCGGAACAGTCGGTGGGCGGCGTTGAAGTGCTCGCGACGGGTGATGTGGATCATAGAGTCCGAGTTTGGGGGTAAAGGTAGGAAGAATCGGGGGCAATGCTCACTGCGCAGGGCTCATCGCTCAATGCGCAATGTCAATGATCGGAGGATCAATTATTGCTTACTATGGCGAGCGGGATGCTAAGATTTTTGCTAACAATGGTAAGCAATAGCGTTATTCTTTTCATCCAGAATGCGATGAAGGATCGGGTCGGCTTGAACTTTTACGTTCTTTCGAGGTTTTTTGGAAGAAATATCTATTCCTGAGTTTGGTATGAAAACCTATCAGCTGGTCACGCAGCAATTCCTTCCGGTTCCCCGGGAGCAGGCCTGGGCGTTCTTTACCGATCCCCGCAACCTGAACCGCATCACGCCGGAGGGGATGAACTTCCGCATCCTGGATGAACTGCCGGAGCGGGTTTATCCTGGTATGATTATCAGGTACACCTTGACGCCCGTGGGACCCCTGCCAGTGCATTGGGTCACGGAAATAACGCAGGTGAAAGAGGGTGAGTTCTTTATCGATGATCAGCGTGCGGGGCCCTATGCCCTGTGGCACCATCAGCACCATTTCCGGGATGTGGAGGGGGGTACGGAGATGACGGATGTCGTCACCTATGCCCTTCCGATGGGAAGCCTGGGTCGGTGGGTGGCCGGGGCCCTGGTCCGTCGCAAGGTGGGGGCGATATTCAGCTTTCGCCGTGAAGCCCTCAACGCCTTCTTCCACATAAAATAAAAAAGCCGGCTTTGGGCCGGCGGAGGATATATGGACTGCCCCAGGCAGGAATTCAGTTCACAAAGTCACCCAGGCTCTCCATCAGCTTCTTGCGTCCGAAGAAGATGCGGCTCTTCACCGTTCCTATGCTCAGGTTGAGCTTGTCGGCTATTTCCTTGTACTTATACCCCTGGGTGTGCATCTCGAAGGGGATGCGGTGCTCGTCGCTCAGGCCCCCAATGGTGCGGCGGATCTCCTTGATCGAATACTCGCTGTCGGGCAGGCTGTAATTGGTGGGCTTGGGGATGTTCAGGTAGTAGAGGTCGTCGGTGGTGTCCAGGATGGTGTTCGCCTTGACCGCGCGACGGTAGTTGTTGATGAAAGTGTTCTTCATGATGGTGAAGGTCCAGGCCTTGAGATTGGTATCCGCCTGAAACTTGTCGCGATGGGTGAGCGCCTTCAGCACGGTGTCCTGTACGAGGTCCTCGGCCTCTTCGCGGTTGTTGGTCAGGGTCTGGGCAAAGTACTGCAGGTTGGAGTACAATCCGGTAAGGGCGGTGTTGAATTCTATGGCGGTCATGGCGGTGTTGTTTAATGTTGATGAAGCAAAGTTAAACAAAGAACACAGGTTAAACAAGTTTATTTGGAATTATTTTAAATAAATTAACAAATATTTTTTAATGTACTGATAATCAATAGTAAGATACTTAGCCTACTTGATCTATTTGTTCCTGTAATGTAAATAAATGTTAAACAAATATCCGGTTTTGTTCACCTGGCGATGTGATCTTAGGCATTTGTGGTTGAGGTGTCGCAACCCGACTACGAGTGATACTTCCGTATATGGAGGACCTCCGGGGCCCTCTGGGCACCTCAAAACAGACTCAGCGAAGATCAGTCGGGGTGGTTGGACTCAGGAGGCCGGGAGCAGTTCGATGGCCTGACGGAAGGCGTGAAGGGTGTCAATATAAGTGACCCCTTCGGGAGGCTGGAAGCCCTGGAGTAACTGCAGACCTGACACCCAGTGCTGGGCGCCGGGTAGCCCGTTGCGCAGCGTGTGCAGGTAATCCTGCAGATCCCCGGCATCCAGGGCCGAAGTGAAACAACTCACCAGGGCATAGGGGGGGTGGATGGTGGCCACTTTCAGCAGATCCTGATAGGGAACCTGTTGCCCGAGGTAAATGACCCTGTGCCCCCGTTTCTTCAGGAGATAATAATACACCAGCAAGCCGATCTCGTGCAGCTCTTTCTCATGCAGGTAAAGGATGAATACTCTCTGCCCGTTGCGGGCCGGAAGGGGGATGCCGTCGATGGCCACGATGAGCTTCTGGCGGATCAGGTTGCTGATGAAGTGCTCCTGGGCCGGGACGATGGATCCGGTCTGCCACAACAAGCCCACCTTAATAAAGAAGGGGTAGATGATCTCCATGATGGTCTCCTCGAATCCCAGGTTCATGGAGGCATAGGAAAGGATCTTGTCGAACTTCTGCTCATCCATCTCGATCATGGCCACCACCAGGCTTTCGACCTGGGTGAGGTAATCGTTGGGGTTCATGGCGATGTTGAGCACACGGTCGGCCAGCTCAAGGTCGCTCAGGCGGGCGATGTCGCTGATGCGGTAGCCGTGCTTGTTGAGGATGCTCACATTGAGCAGTTGCTTCAGGTCGCAGTCGGTATAATAGCGGATGTTGGTGCAGGTCCGTTGCGGGCGCACTATACCGTAACGCTTCTCCCATATGCGCAGGGTGTGGGCCTTTATGCCGGTGAGCTGTTCGAGGTCGTGTATGGAATACCGGATGCTGGACATGATGTGCCTGAGAGAATAACAGCCAAAGATGCGAAATGTTCCCGATGCTTAGTTCAGCTGGGGAATTTCCTGCATGGTCCCGAGGAATTGCCTGAGGGACTCGGTGCCGGCGATGCGCATCAGGTGGGCCTGACGGGGAATGAGTTCTTCATCTTGCCATACCTGCAGTCCGGTGACCAGGATGCGGTGGGTGGGGAATTCCCCGCTGAGCTGGTTCAGGTAGGCGGTCAGGGCCTCCCCGGAATAGGCTGAGGTGATGCTGGTCAGCAATACGTCACCTTCCTGGTCACGTAGGGCATGGCGGACGCATCCCAGGGGGGTAGACTGGCCGAGGTAGAGCACACGGTGGCCGGCGCGCTTGATGATGTAGGAATAGAGCAGCAGCGCCATCTCATGCATCTCGTTCTCCGGGAGAAACAAGACGAAGCGATGTGCCTGGGGGCCCATGGGCGTTTCCAGGCTGTTGATGGCCACGATGAGCTTCTGCCGGATAATATTGGTAACGAAATGTTCCTGTGCGGGGTTGATGGTCCCGGCCAGCCACATGACTCCAATACGTTCAAAGAAGGGCTGGATGAGCCGCGTGAAGGTCCCTTCCACTCCCTGCTCCACCATGGAGGTCTGAAGGATATCGCGGAAGCCTTCCTCATCGAGGGCGATCATCGTCAGGATCATCTCTTCCACCCGGCGGTCGCCGCTGCCGTCGCGCACCTGATCAAGCACACGCTGTCCCAGTTCTTCCCTGCACATGGAGGCGATCTGAGAGATTTTATACCCCTTGCGCCGGAGAATGGAGACGTTGAGCATATGCCGAAGATCCTCATCCCCGTAGTGACGTGTCCCGCCGTTGGAGCGGCCCGGGGCGCAGATGCCGTAGCGCTTCTCCCATATACGTATGGTGTGGGCTTTCACGCCGGTGAGGCGCTCCAGGTCCAGAATGCTGTATGTGGCGGTATCTCCCATTAGCTACCTTCAAACAGCGAAGGGGCGCGGATGTTCAAAGAGAGGGGAGGAATGTTGAATATCGAACAAGGAACAAGGAATGATGAAGTCCCTATGATGGTTGATGGTTGAAGGTTTATGATTCATTTTGATTTCTTAGCATCCAATGCTGGCGCGCGTCTATGATATGCTGGCACGCGTTTATGACGCCTGCCAAAGAGTTATGCTCGTCAGAGACGAGCGGCTCCTGCGCACGCGTCTCAGACGCGCGCGAGCTGGGCTGGACATCTGTATATGCGTCCATGCGCCTATGCGAACATCTTCTGTTATGGCAGAAAGCTTTCTGCGGCCTCCAGCGCCTTTTCGATACCCGAGGGATCCTTGCCGCCGGCGGTGGCGAAGTGGGGCTGGCCGCCGCCTCCGCCCTGGATGTGACGCGCAAGCTCGCGTACGATGTTGCCGGCGTGCAGCCCGCGTGAGGCAGTGAGCGACTCGGAAACCATTACCGTCAGCATAGGCTTGTTGTCGTTTACCGAGCCTATGACCAGGAACATTGCGGGCAGTGAACGTGAAAGCTCAAAGGCCAGGTCCTTGACCTGTTTGGGGTTGAGGTCGAGGCGTGCCGCAAGAAACTGCACTCCATCCACCTCCTTCACCCTGGCCAGCAGCTCGTTACGCAGCCCCTGCACCTGGCCCGACTCCAGCTCGCGCAGCCGGCGTTCGGTCTCCTTCTGGGTTTCGATGAGTTCCTTCACACTGCGCACCGGATCCTTGGAGTTTTTGAACAAGGCGTGGATCTCTTCGAGCTGGTTCACTTTATCTTCCAGGAAGGCCTGGGCGGCTTCCCCTGTAACGGCTTCAATACGCCTTACGCCGGCCGCGATGCCGCTTTCGGAGGTGATCTTGAACAAGCCGATCCGGCCGGTGCTCTCCACGTGGGTACCCCCGCACAACTCTACGGAATCACCGAAGCGGATCACCCGCACCTCATCGCCGTATTTCTCGCCAAACAGGGCCATTGCACCCATCTCGCGGGCCTGGGCCATTGGCATGGCACGGTGTTCATCCCGGGCCGCATTGCTGCGCACCAGGCGGTTGACCATCTGCTCCACGGCAACGACCTCTGAAGCTTCCATACGGGCGAAGTGGGAGAAGTCGAACCTCAGGCGGTCCGGCTCCACCAGGGATCCTTTCTGCTCAACGTGGCTACCAAGAACCGCCCTCAGCGCGTGATGCAGCAGGTGTGTGGCGCTGTGGTTGCATTCCGTACGGGTACGTGCCTCTCCATCCACACTGGCCAGCACGGGCTGCTCCGGATAGTAGGGCAGCTCATCCGTGAGGTGCACAATGAGGTTGTTTTCCTTGCGGGTATCCGTCACCGCGACTCTTTTCCCGTCCTGCTCAAGCCAGCCCCTGTCACCTACCTGTCCGCCGGATTCCGCATAGAAAGGGGTGCGGTCGAGCACCACCTGGTACAGGGTCTTGTTCCTTGCCGTCACCTGCCTGTACTTCACTATCCTCGCCTCGCAGCTCAGCTCATCGTAGCCGGTGAAGCGGGTTTCTTCTGCTTCGGGCATCAGCAGGGTCCAGTCGCCAAGTTCGGTGGCCGCATCGGCGCGCGAGCGCTCCTTCTGGGCGCTCAGGCCCTTTTCGAAGCCTTGCATATCCACTTCCCGTCCCTGCTCACGGGCCATCAGGCGCGTAAGGTCCACCGGAAATCCATAGGTGTCGAACAACTCAAACGCAAAAGCCCCGTCGATGGGCGCATCCCCGGGGTGCTGCAGGAGGTAGTGCTGGAATCGCTGTATCCCCAGCGACAAGGTCTTGAGGAAGGAATGCTCCTCTTCGGCGATCACCCTGGATACGAGCTCACGCTGTGCTCTGAGTTCAGGGAAGACGTCCCCCATTTGCCCGGCCAGCACAGGGAAGACCTGGTAAATAAAGGGTTCTTCCAGTTTGAGGAAGGTAAACGCATAACGGATGGCGCGCCTCAGGATGCGGCGGATCACATAACCGGCCCTGACGTTGGAGGGCAGCTGCCCGTCGGCAATGGCGAAGGCCACAGCGCGGAGGTGGTCGGCCACCACGCGCATTGCGATGTCGGTCAGTTTATCCTGTCCGTAAGGGATTCCGGCAATCTCGCTGATCTTCTGGATGAGGGGCTGGAAAACATCGGTATCGTAGTTGCTCGTCTTGCCCTGCAGGGCCATGCACAGCCTTTCAAAGCCCATCCCGGTATCTACGTGGCTGGCGGGCAGCTTTTCCAGGCTGCCATCGGCACGGCGGTTGAACTCGATGAACACCAGGTTCCATACTTCCACCACCTGGGGATGGTCGTGGTTCACCAGGGACTGTCCTGGCACCTGCCGCCGTTCACTTTCCGTCCGCAGGTCCACGTGGATCTCCGAACAGGGTCCGCAGGGACCGCTTTCGCCCATCTCCCAGAAGTTGTCCTTCTTGGAACCCAGCAGGATGCGGTCTTCCGGCAGGTGTGCCTTCCAATACCCACGGGCTTCTTCGTCCAATGCCAGGCCATCAGAAGCGTCTCCACCGAATACGGTTACAAAAAGCTTATCCTTGGGGATGCCGTATACCTGGGTAAGGAGCTCCCAGGCCCAGTCGATCGCCTCCTTCTTGAAATAATCACCAAACGACCAGTTGCCCAGCATCTCGAACATCGTATGATGATAGGTGTCGTGGCCCACTTCTTCCAGGTCGTTATGCTTCCCACTCACCCTGAGGCATTTCTGGGAGTCGGCAATGCGGGGGCTGCTTACCGGGGCATGTCCGAGGAAAATATCCTTGAACTGGTTCATCCCGGCATTGGTAAACATGAGGGTGGGGTCGTCCTTGATCACCATAGGGGCGCTGGGGACTATGGTATGTTGCTTGGTTCGGAAGAACTCGAAGAACTTTTCCCTGATCTCGCTTGACTTCATCAACTGGGCGTATTGTATATGGTTTGCTTGTGCTCTGTAGGTAAAAAGGATTGCAAATTTAGCGCATTTGCTTAATTTTGCGTTTCGGTGCCTGGCTTTTCGCGGCACCCGCGCCCCTGGAGAACAGAGGTCCTATGCGTAAGACCAGATACCATTTCAACACCCGGTCCCTGACCTTTGAGAAGGTCACCGCAAGCATCCGTGATCGTTTCCTATCCGTGCTGAAGGTAGTGGTCACCGGATCGGTTTTTGCCGCGGTGGTCATCTTTCTTGCTTATAATTTCTTTGAATCCCCCCGGGAAAAGATGCTGGAGCGGGAGAACAAGCAATTGCGCCTTCAGTACAACATCATGAACGACCGTATGGAACGTATCGCCGTGGTATTGGATGAGTTGCAGGACAGGGACGACAACATCTACCGTGTGATCTTCGAGAGCGAGCCTATCCCTTCCAGCGTGCGCCGGGCCGGTATGGGGGGCAGCGATCGTTACACCGAGTTGAGCGGCTTTGAATCGTCGAAGATTATGACCGAATCGGCCGTCAAGCTCGATGAGCTGGCCAACCGCATCGTGGTGCAGTCCCGCAGCTTCGACGAGGTGTTCGAATTGGCGCGGAACAAGGATAAGATGCTGCGCAGCATCCCGGCCATACAACCGGTGAACAACAAGGACCTCAAGAAGTTATCGTCATTCTTCGGATATCGGATCCATCCGATCTTCAAGCGGCGTATTTTCCATGATGGTCTGGACTTCACCGCTCCGGTAGGCACCAAGGTATACGCCACTGGTGACGGCGTGGTAGTGGAGGCGGTGAGGGCGCGCTACGGTTACGGAAACCGCATCACCATCAACCATGGGTATGGCTATCAGACCACCTATGCTCACCTTAACAGCTTTGCGGTCAGGGAGGGGGAAAGGGTGCAGCGCGGACAGATCATTGGTTCCATCGGAAATACCGGGCTCTCCTCAGGGCCACACCTGCATTACGAGGTCATCAAGAATGGCACCAAGGTCAATCCGATCTATTATTTCTTCGGCGACCTCAGCCCCCAGGATTACCAGGAGGTGATCAGCAGGGCCAATTCCTTCCATTCCGGTAGGAACTGATCAGGAGGGAGGATAGCATGGAGGAGCTGAAGGGATCGGATATCTTTCAGGGGCAGGGTAAGCTTTACTATACCATAGGCGAGGTTTCGCGTATGATAGGGGAGAACCCCAGCCTGCTGCGCTTCTGGGAGAAGCAGTTCCGGGGCATCAGCCCAGGACGCAACAGCAAAGGAAACCGGATCTACACACCTGTCCAGGTGCAGCGCATCCTGAGCATACACCGTCTGGTGAAAGAGAAGGGATATACCCTGGCCGGGGCACGCGAGGCCCTGGCACAGGAAGGGGATAAGCCCGGGACGAAGGAAGAGCTCCGCATGAGATTGTTACGGTTGAAGGATTGGCTGCTGGAATTGCGGGAGAGGATTTGATCCTTAAAGGTATACCCCCTTCGACAGGTAGTTCTGCACATAATCCACCACGCCCTGTTCCAGGCTATGGAAGGGTTGGTTGTAGCCTGCTTCCCTGAGTTTTTCCATGCGCGCCTCAGTGAAATACTGGTATTTGTCGCGAATATCTTCCGGAGTATCGATGTAATCTATCGACGCGGGTACCCCTGCTGCACTGAAGGTGGCCTTCACCAGGTCGTTGAAACTGCGCGCCTGGCCCGTACCCAGGTTGTAGAGCCCGGATGCTGGTTGGTATTCCATCAGCCAGAGGCTCACCTTTACCAGGTCCTTCACATAAACGAAATCCCTCAACTGTTCCCCGTCATGGTAGTCCGGGTGATGCGAACGGAAGAGGTTCACCCTGCCTTTTTCCATGATCTGCCGGTAGGCGTGGAAAATGACCGAGGCCATCCTTCCCTTGTGGTATTCGTTTGGGCCATATACATTGAAGAACTTGAGCCCGGCCCAGAAAGGGGGTGCCGCTGCCTGCTGCAAGGCCCAGCGGTCGAAATCGTTCTTGGACCGGCCATAGGGGTTCAGCGGTTGCAGTAGCTCCACCAGGCTATGGTCGTCCTGGTATCCATGCTCCCCCATGCCATAGGTTGCGGCAGATGAGGCATAGATAAGGGGGATGCTATGGGTGGCGCAAAGGTTCCATACCTCCTTGCTGTATACCAGGTTGAGCTCCTCGAACACCCTGACATCGAATTCGGTAGTGTCGGTGCGGGCGCCATAGTGGAAGACCAGGGCCACGTCTTCCGCGTGTTCCTTCAGCCAGGCAGGAAAGCCGCTACGTTCCTGCTTCAATACCGCGGCTTTGCCTTGCAGATTGACATCCTTCTGGTGCTTGCTGAAGTCATCCACGAGGACCAGTTCACGAAAGCCCCTATGGTTAAGTCCGGAAACCAGGCAGGAGCCGATGAATCCCGCGGCACCGGTGACAACGATCATTTCCTTTTTCATGGGGTGCGCATTAGGCAATGGCTGACATTTCCACGGCCTGGTTAAGGAAGGCGTTGAAGGGGGCCATCTGCCTGAAGGTCCCGAAGAGCAGGTCCGGCAGGCCCTGGCCTGTGACTTCCTCCATGCTCAGCATACGAGCCACGGTGAAGTTCCGGTTCTTGATGTATTCGATACCAGGGGCATCGGCAGGGTAACCTTTGGGTGGACGGCTGAGCCGATCCTCGTCCATCATCCCGCCGAAGGTTTTACTGAAGGCCTTGTCGTGCAGTATGGCTTCGAACGGTCCCAGGTTGTACATGATCTCCTGGCGTACTGCCTGAAGGACCTGGGGCGAAGGCTGCCAGAGCCCTCCGGCGGCCATAGGGTGCTCCGCATCAAGGTGGACATAATAGCCAGCACGCAGGCTTTTGCGGCCGCCATGGGCGATATAGGCCCCGAAATGGGTTTTATAGGGCGTCTTGTCGTTCGCGAAGCGGGTGTCGCGGTATATGCGAAAGGCACAATCGGCTGCCCTGACCGGTCCAATGGATAGATCCACTTCGCGCAGGCGGGGGATCAGGGCATCGATGAGTTCCAGGAAATGCTCCTGGGCTTGCTGGAACCTTTCCTTGTTGGCGTGGAACCAATCGCGGTCGTTATTCCTGCTGAGTTCCTTGAGGAACCCCATGATGAGGCGGGTATCGGCCATGAGCAATGGATTTTTTCCAAAAGTACGAAACGCCTCCTAATGGCAGGGAAGCATGAAAGCGTCACTTTTCTTAAGATTTTTTTTCCGTTCGGAGGGGGGTAGAACGTCTAATTAGGCATGAAAGCAGCACAGGGGTGGTTTGTGGGCGGAAGGGTTGACAGGAAGGGCAGAGGCCTGCTCCTCCTGATGCTGCTTTCGTTTTCGGCAGGTGCCCAGGAAACGGGCTCCAGGGGAGGAGGTGGGCTGGCCGGCGTGGGCCGGGCCGGAATGCAGTGTTATGGCGATGCTGCCTGGATGGGGCTGGGCGACCCATGCTCCCTGGACCAACCCGGTTCATATTATTCGCTCCTGATCGGGCAGCCATACGGGGTAGAGGGGCTCACCAGCATTGCTGCCGGCTTTAGCGCCTGCAGCAGGCATTTTGCGCTTGGTACTGCTGCCTTCCACAGCGGCGATAGGTTGCAGAGCCTTTCCCGCCTGGGCCTGGGAGCCTCCCTCGACCTGGGGACAACGTTAAGGGCCGGCTGCCAGCTGCGCCTGCTCAGGATAGTATTGCCGTGCCGCGGAAGACCCCTGCTGGGCCCCGAAGCCTCGCTCAGCCTGAGGTACCAGGCCTATGAACGCCTGGGATTGCAGACCAATGTTTCCTATGGCGCAGGAATCGCGGAGGCATATCATCAGGAGTCCTGGTGGCTGATCGGCCTGGGTGGGAGGTATGAACTGGCGAAGGAGTTCGCCATTGTGGCAGAGTTGTCGCGTGATGCCAGCGGCCCCTCCAGGTTCAGGGCAGGAATCGATGCCAGGGTCGGAAAGAAGGCGCAGCTTTACCTTTCTGCAGATGCAGGCACCCGGACGCTTTGCCTGGGCTGGGTTATGCGGATCGGCCGCTATGGCCTGGGGGTAGCGGCGGAGCACCATCCACTGCTGGGTAGCAGTCCCTGGGCAGGGGCTACCTATTATCCAAAATCCCATGAGTAGGAACCTCCGCTGTGGACTGGCCCTGGGCCTGATCATGTCATCCTCCCTGGCTGCATGCCCGCAGGAGCTGAGCCCGGCAATGCCGGACTGGATGGTCGATGAGACCCTGGATGCCGAGATGCTGGAACAACTCCGGGATGACCTTGAGGGACTCGTGCCTTTTCACATCAACGACAGCATCACCCGGGAGCTGATGCATCAGCACGGAGTGTTGGATGCCATACAACTGAAGGAGATCGGTGATTATATCCGAAGGTTTGGTCCGATGCTGCACGAATACGAACTTGTGCTCCTACCGTCGTTTTCTGTTTCCTGGAGGCAGGAGTGGGGCCCTGTTCTGGTTTTTACTTCAGCGCGGGGAGGACGGCCCGTGCGGAACAAGATCCGGGTCGACCATTCGCTGCGCTACAGGACTTCCCTGCCTGCAGATGAGGCTGCAGGCAGTCTCCGTGCGGTTACCCGGATGACATGGCAACGGGGGCGAAACCTGGAGGCCCGGCTGGTGACGGCCAAAGGGGAAGGGGAGCCATACCTCGTCCGAAGGAAGGGCATTCAGCCGGAAGGCCTGAGTGCCTACCTGCTCCTCCGGCCAGGACCTACATTGAGGATGCTGGTGTTGGGTGATTTCCGGGTACAGGGTGGCTATGGGCTGCGTTATGGCGAGGGCTGGTCCTCCTGGGACGGCCGTTTTCCGCTGTCGACCCCCTTACGGCCCTTCCGGCTGATGGCTTCGGCCACCTCACTGGAAGGGGCCGCGCTAAGAGGAGGGGCATTCGAGCTGAGGCGAGGGATGTGGAGGGTCACTGCATATTCGGGCCAGCAGCCATTGGATGGGAGTTTGAGTCCAGGCCCTCATGGCCTTGAGTGGAGCGGGGGCTCGGCAGGGGTCCATGACACCCCCATCCATCAGGCCATGCGGGGGAGGTCCGGTCTCTTCAGGTCAGGATGCAGGCTGGGGCTTGAGCAAGAAGCCTGGCGCTCCGGACTGAGCCTGGAGAGAGCGTTTCTACGAACGGAAGGACAGACGGCAGCTGAGTCGGCGGTGTTGCAGGAAGTGGTCACTGCAGGCTATGACCTGCAGTATTCCGGCAGGCATAGCGAACTGGGCCTTGAGGCGGCCGTGGTCCCGGGGCATGCCCGGGGGGCGGCTGCAGGCTGGACCTACTATCCCTGCGGCTGGATAGGTTTGCGGCTTCAGGCACTATGGTCTGGTGGCCGGCTGCCGGGACCACAGGGGTCTTCCGGTTTCAGTGGTAGTAAAACCGAACGAATGGCGATGGCTTCCGCCCTTTCGACCCAATGGGGCAAGGGATGGTCCCTGGCCCTGGGTTGGGCACGCAGCGCAGGGTATGAGCCCCTGACCCTTGCCACTCAGGTCGGGGACAGGGTGTATGCATTGCTGGAGCATCGTGTGGGCACAGAGCAGTTGTTCCGCTGCGCAGTTTCCGTGAAGGAAGCGCAGGAAGTTCCCGGTCAGCGAGGGCGGAGCGCCTGGATGAGGATGCAGCTGAAGCGGCCGTTGAACGCGGTCTTCAAATTGGAAGGAGGGGCGCAGGCGTCCCTGGCCGGGCAAAACCTTGCACCTCAGACCGGACTGGGAGTGTATTCCACACTGCAACTGCTGACGGGGAACGGGCGGCTGAGGCAGTTGGCCCTTAGCCTGGCCACCCAGGCTTCGGAAGGGGCGGACACGCGCTCGGTGTTCTGGCTGCAGGGGCCGGAGGGCCGTCCGGTGATGCAAACCCTCTACTTCAACGCATGGACCATCTCAGGCAACGCCCTGTTGCAATCAGGCAAAAAAACGATGCTGGGGGTGGGGCTCCAATGGACCCAGGGCCGCGGAGCGGAGCAGGAAAATCGATCGATCCTATCCTTAGGGCTCAGGCTGGGGCTGCGGCCGGAGGCTTACTGATCGTGCGCCGCTTCTTGACCAGGTTCCGCCTATGGGCCCATCCATAGATGAAGTCTAACAGCTCCTCCACCCGTTCCGTAGCCTCCTCTTTTCCGTTTCTTACGGCAATGACCGAGCTCTGCGACAACATCCCTGAGATCATATCCAGCTCAAGGAAAAGCGGGGCATCGTTACGGTCCGCATATCCCGGGTTCAGCCATTGAAGGTACATGGCATAGTCGTTGCGCCGGAAAAAGTCGAGGGAGGTCTTCAGACTGGCCCGGTACTGCAGGGAGCATAGGACGATGCGGGGCTGCAGCCCGTGCAGTATGCGTGCAGGAGGCTGGCGCCGCTTGCCGGGGGAACGGCTGACGAGGAAGACGTCAACATACTCTTTATCATTGAAGTATAGGCGACGGATGTTCTTTCCGGTCCTTACTTCATGACCGAAAAGCAGGTTCCAGCTGTGTGTTTTTCCAGAACGGGCGTTGCCCAGGATGCCGACAAGGAGGCGCTGTGGTGAGGACATGGCAGAGGGGTCTCAGATAGAAGGAATTAAAGATAATGATTTCAGAATAACCACACAAACAATCACCCACGCCGCCCGGGTTAGCCGGCGGAATGGAACAGGGAATATTGCTTACTTTTGGTTGCTATGGAACTCATCTGGATCATCCTTCCCATCTCCCTGTCTCTCGGAGGTCTTGCCGGGTACCTCATCGCGCAGCGCAGCGCCAGGAAGACCCAATACCAAACTCTGGAGGAGCTCAATCTCGCGAGGCAGCAACTTGCCGAAGAAAGGGGTCGTGCCCATGCACAGGCCAGCCTGGTGGAAAGGGAATCCCGTATGCTGAAGGAGAACCTGGACCGGCGCGAATTGGAACTCGGCGGACTGCAGGGCCAGATCCGGAGCCTGTCCGAAGAAAAGAGCCGGCTGCAGGCCCAGGGGGAGAACCTGGAGCAGCAACTGAAACGTAACGCGGAAGAAATCGCCCGGCAGGAGGAACGCCTGAGGAATGAGTTCAGGGCCCTGGCCCAGGACATCCTGAAAAAGAACTCTAACGAGCTGAACGAAGCCAACCGCGAGCACCTAGGTCATTTGCTCAACCCCCTGCGCGATCAACTGGAACGCTTCGAGAAAAAGGTACAAAGCAGTCAGGAAGTCGGCACTGAACGCCATACCGAGCTCAAGGTGGAGCTCGAGAAGCTCCGTGAACTGAACACCCGCCTCAAGGAGGAGGCCAATAACCTCACCCGGGCCCTCAAGGGGGACTCCAAAAAGCAGGGAAACTGGGGAGAAATGGTATTGGAACGTGTACTCGAGCTTTCCGGGCTGGAAAAAGGCAGGGAGTACGAGGTACAGCAGACCATCCGTGCCGACGGCAGCACCTATCGCCCCGACGTGGTGGTCTCCCTTCCCGAAAACAAGCACATCGTCATCGATTCCAAGGTATCCCTGCTGCACTATGAGGCCTGGGCCAGTGCCGAGACCGAGGAAGAACGCAGCGCAGCCGTGCGCCAGCACCTGAGCTCAGTGCGTAACCACATCCGACAGCTTTCGGATAAAAGCTACCAGCAGGGAGAAGGACTGGACACGCCAGACTTCGTCCTGATGTTCATGCCCCTGGAGCCGGCCTTCAGCCTGGCCGTCCGGGAAGACCCCGATCTCTTCGGAACGGCCTGGGAACGCAAGATCGTCATCGTCAGCCCGACGACCCTGCTCGCCACCTTGCGCACCGTAGCCTCCATCTGGAAGCATGAAAAGCAGACCCAGAATGCCCTGGAGATTGCCCGGCAGGGAGGTGACCTCTACGATAAGTTCGTTAGCTTTCTCGCTGACCTCGATGGGATAGGACAGCAGATCGAGCGCTTGAGGACTACCTACGATGCCGCCACCAACAAGCTGCATTCCGGTAAGGGCAACCTGATCCGCCGGGTCGAGAAACTCAGGCAGTTGGGGGCCAAGGCAGGTAAGGACATCCCCGAGCGGTACCGCCTGGCGGACAATGCCATGGAAGAGGATGAGCGCAGGGAGGAGGTATAATGCCGGGCTGATGCTCCTGGTCCTGCTGCTGTTGCCGGCATGCCACCGCATACCTGCCGTAAGCAGAATGGATCTGAGTTATCGGTACCAGGCCGGTCCTGAGCACGTCCAGGCCATACGGAGCGTGGTCTACCATTCCTCGGACAGCTCAGCAACCGTCTACCTTCGCATACGTCAGGACCTGGTGGCCGGCCGAATGCCGTCATCCGGCACAGAAGCCTTGCCACGCCTTCGATATCACCTGCAGCCTGGATATGAGGATGCCCGGCTGATCGACAGCGGAAGCCTGAGCCTTCCCTGGCCTTCCGGGGAGGCCACTGCCGCATGGAGTACCATGGAGCTTCAGTTACCTGTGGCCAGGGGAGAGAAAGCCTTATGCCTCCTCCGCATTGATGGCGAACCCGAGCTCAGGCATCTCTGCCTTATCGACCGCAGCAGGGCATGGAGCGCCCAGGACTTCCTGCTCACCGATCCATCGGGGCAGCCGCTTTTCGATCCTATCATTGGCAGCGGGCAGTCGTTTCGCCTGGCGGTGTCTTCGCCATCTCTTGCCAGGATCTTCGCCGACCGTTTTCAACCCGAGGCCTCTGTCGCATGGCCGCCATTTGCCTACCACCGGGAGCCTTCACAGCAACTGAAGGCCGACAGTTCGTGGGATATCCCCCTGGATGCGGGCGTATCCGCCATTCTCCGTCTCGACAAGGCTGGCACCTACCTTTTTCGTGCCTTCCGTGAGAGCTCAGGCGGACTCAGCCTGCTCCGCTTTCACGAAAGCTATCCGGTTGTCAACCGCGCGGAGCAGATGCTTCCCCCCTTGCAATACCTTACCACAAGTCGGGAATTCGGGCTGCTTCAGGCCGAACCTGAACCTAAACTGGCCGTTGACCGGTTCTGGCTGGAAGTTACCGGAGATGCCGGCAGGGCCAGGTTGAGAATCCGGGAATTTTACAGCCGTGTCGAAGAGTCCAATCACTGGTTCACCTCTTATAAGGAAGGATGGAAAACGGACCGCGGCATCATATACATCATATACGGCCCCCCGCGCCTGGTACATCGCACGGATAATACCGAGAAATGGATCTACGGCGAAGACGGGAACGCGCACAGCCTGAGGTTTACCTTCACTCATCACGATAACCCCTTCAGCCCGGAAGACTACCGCCTGATCCGCTCTCCCTTGTACAAGGAGAGCTGGTACAATGCCGTAGAGGCCTGGAGGCGATAAAACGCTCTGGATTATGACCAAAACCAATATGATCTATGGACTGCGACCGGTCTACGAAGCCCTGGCCGCCGGAAAAGAAATAGAAAAGGTGTTGATACAGAAGGGACTGCGCGGTCCCCTATATTCTGATGTGTGGCAGTTGATCAAATCCTATGGGGTGCCCAGCCAGTTCGTCCCGGTAGAGAAGCTGAACGCGACCACACGCGCCAATCATCAGGGACTGATCGCATTTCTTTCACCTATTGAATATCAGGACATTACTTCTATTGTGCCTCTTCTTTTCGAGCAAGGGAAGATGCCTTTCTTTCTGTTCCTGGACCGGATTACCGATGTACGCAACCTGGGCGCGATTGCCCGTACAGCCGATTGCAGCGGGGTGCATGCCCTTATCGTACCGGCCAGGGGTTCGGCGCTCATCACCGCCGATGCGGTCAAGACCAGTGCCGGGGCCCTGCACCATTTGCCGGTTTGCCGCAGCCACCAGCCTGAGCATACCCTGCGCTACCTGAAAGAGAGCGGTCTCAGGATCGCCGCAGTAACGGAGAAAAGTCAGACCTTATACCATAAGGCAGACCTCACGGGGCCGGTGGTGTTGGTGATGGGCTCAGAAGAAGACGGGATATCGCGTAACCTGCTGGATTTGGCCGATGAACGCCTCGCCATCCCTGTGCTCGGACAGATCAGTTCGCTTAATGTATCGGTAGCCGCGGGCGTGCTGATGTACGAGGTGCTAAGGCAGCGCAGGGAGAGAACCACTGGATGAAGCATGAGGTCCCTTGCTGCACGATACCTGATACCCCTGGCACCCTGGACCATCCTGGGTGTGGCAGCGGTATTGCGATTGTGGGGCCTTGGATATTCCTTCAGTAACGATGAGCTCAGTGCCCTGCTACGGCTTCAGACCACTTCCTTTGTTACCCTGATACAGCAAGGGGTGGTCCCTGATTTTCATCCTGCCGGGGTGCAGGTGTTCCTTTGGATCTGGGTACGCCTGGGGGGGATGTCGGAGGAGTGGGTGCGGTTACCCTTTGTCCTCTCCGGCCTGGGAGCGGTTGGTTTGACCTATGTCCTTGGCCGGAGGTGGTTCGGCACCTCCAGCGGGCTCATCGCCTCTGCTGCCATGGCGGTGCTGTCTTTTCCCGTATTGTACAGTCAGCTGGCACGTCCGTATGCCAGTGGAATGCTTTGGATCTTAGTGCTGCTTTGGGCCTGGGACCGTTTTCTTTTCGATCCCGGGTCACGAAGGGCGGGCGCCCTTCTGGGATATGGGGGCATCCTCAGCGTGGCCCTGGCCGTATGCATGTACAACCATTATTTCAGCTTCCTGCTGGCGGGCATTATCGGCCTCAGCGGACTCTTTTTTGTGCGGGGCAGGAAGGCCATAGCCTATCTGCTAAGCGGGCTGGTTGCTGTGTTGCTCTTTCTTCCTCATCTTAAAGTCAGTATGCTTCATTTCGGGGAAGGGGGGCTTGGCACATGGCTGGGCCCCCCCCCCCTCAGCTGGCCATGGGATCACTGGGTGTCCGTCTTCAACGCCTCACCTCCATTGGCTGCAGGCATGCTGGTACCCCTGGTGCTGGCCCTGGTACGCCGTGTCCCCGGGGCGAGGGTACAGCCCCGCTTGCTGTTGATGTGGTGGGGCCTCCCCCTGGCCGTGGCCTACACATACTCCTTGTGGGTGAACCCTGTGGCCCAGCATTCCATCCTGATCTTTGGCCTGCCCCTGCTGCTGCTGGCCCTTGCGGCGCCTTTCCGGGCCCTGGGGGAACAAACGGCTGCATGGGCAGCCGTGGGTATTTTGGCCTTGGGGGGCACACTTACGGTTTTGGTAACGCAGGACCACAAGGAACGTCAGTTCGCGGATTTCCGTGAAGCGGCTGACTTCATCGCGGCGCGGCAGGACGCGATCGATGAAGGTAAGGCCGTGCTGGCGCTAAATAGCAACAGTACCTGGTACCTGGGCTTCTATCATGACCGGATACTCGGGACTCCACTACTGACCGATGGGGTCAGGGATATGGAGGGCCTGAGGACGCTACGGATGAGGCTCGACAGTTGCCAGGCGGAGGAAATTGTCTTTGTTTCGGTCAGACCCTGTCCGCCGGAAACCTACGCCATGCTGGCAGACCGCTACCCTGTACTTCTGGGAAGGCTGGACCAGGATGGACTGGCCTGGGGAGTCCACCGGAGTGTCAGCGGAAGTGCAGGAGTTGAGGAACCTTCGCAAGAAATTCTCCGAAGCCTTGTGGCCGGCTTCGAGGCCCAGGATACCCTGATGGAAGGACAGTTGGCGGATACGGCATGGTATACGAAAGGGTCCGGGAGCTTAAGCATGCCTGCGGGCCATGAGTTCAGCCCGGCCCTCTCGGTCGCGGTGGAGGGGAATGTTCGGGCGTGGATCAGCGCCGATGTGCTGTGGACAGAGGGGCATGGGGAGCCCCAGTTGGTAGCTGCCGTGGTGAGCCAGGCTGGTGAGACCCTGTACTGGCGGTCGTCCCAGGTCCGGATTTTTGTTGATGCCGGAAGTGCTTCAAGGATACATTTATTTATAGCACCCGATGAGAACATTCCCCCGGGGGCCGTACTGCATGCCTATGTCTGGAACCCCGGAGGGGCCAGCCTCAGCGTGGATCAGCTGCAGATTAAGCTACTGAAACCATGAGAAGACTCGTTGTTCTTACGCTGGTGTTCCTGGTCCTGACCTCCTGCACACGGGTGGAGACCACTCAATATCCCGACGGAACCATCAGTTCCTCGCTGAGCTACCGGGGCAAGGCCTTGCATGGGCGGGCAGTCTGGTATTATCCCAACGGACAGGAGAGGGAAGAATTTTTTTATAATGATGGCCTGTTGGAAGGGCTGGGGCGGAAATGGCAGGTGAACGGCCGGTTGGAAAGTGAATATACCTATGTGAAAGGAAAGAAGGAAGGGCTGGCCAGGATGTGGGACAGCGAAGGCCGCCTGGCCATTGAGGAGCACTATCAGGACGATACCCTGCATGGCCCCTTCCGGGAATACCATCCCAATGGGGCGATCAAAGTGGAAGGCGCTTTCGCCCGTGGCGCCTACGACGGGAAGTGGACCTACCGCGGGTTTACCGGATTGGTGGTAGGGGAGGCCACATACCAGCGAGGTGACGGGCGCATGCAGTCGTACTACCCCGGAGGCATGCTGGAGCGGGTCATCCATTATGTGAACAACATGAAACACGGTGAGGAAGTCTGGTTCAGCGAAACAGGCGACACCCTCCGCGTGCTCCGGTACCATGAAGGACGCCTTCAACCCTGATCTAAACCCTTTTTACGCCTTAATTTCAACAGGTTTCCGCCTTCCTTAAATGGACTGGGAATAAATTATGCCTCCGGGTTGTGGATAAAAGAAAGCCTTATACCTTTGCGCTGTTATTTGTATAACAAAAGAGAGCGGATAGATGAATTTCTATCCTATTAATAACCAAATAGTTTTAGCAATGGATCTGGAAAAGATTATGCTCGAGCTGGAGCGGAAGCACCCGGGTGAGACCGAGTACCTCCAGGCCGTCCGCGAGGTCCTCGAATCCATCGAGGAAGTGTACAATGAGAACCCGCAGTTCGAAAGTGCCGGGATTATCGAACGTCTGGTCGAGCCCGACCGGGTGTTCACCTTTAAAGTGCCCTGGGTTGATGATCACGGTAAGGTGCACGTCAACCTCGCCTACAGGGTTCAGTTCAACAACGCCATCGGCCCTTACAAGGGCGGTCTGAGGTTCCACCCCAGCGTTAACCTGAGCATCCTGAAGTTCCTCGGCTTTGAGCAGATCTTCAAGAACAGCCTCACCACGCTGCCCATGGGCGGTGGCAAGGGAGGTTCCGATTTCGACCCCAAAGGCAAGTCCAATACCGAGATCATGCGTTTCTGCCAGAGCTTCATGCTGGAGCTGTGGAAGGTGATCGGCCCCGAGACCGATGTGCCCGCAGGGGATATCGGAGTGGGTGGCCGTGAAATCGGCTTTATGTTCGGCATGTACAAGAAACTGGCCCGCGAACACACCGGCGTGCTTACGGGCAAGGGCCTCAACTGGGGCGGCAGCCTCATCCGTCCGGAAGCAACCGGCTTCGGCGCAGTGTATTTTACGGAAGAAATGCTGAAGACCCGCGGCATGGACCTCAAAGGCAAGGTTGCGGCGGTGTCCGGTTTCGGCAACGTGGCCTGGGGTGCCATTACCAAGCTGAACGAGCTGGGTGCCAAGGTAGTGACCATCTCAGGACCGGATGGTTACATCTACGATCCGGAAGGCATTACCGGCGAGAAGGTCAATTATATGCTGGAGCTCCGCGCTTCGAACCAGGACATCGTGAAACCCTACTCCTATGAGTTCCCCGGGGCACAGTTCCATGAAGGCAAGCGTCCCTGGGAAGTGAAGGCCGACATCGCCCTGCCCTGTGCCACACAGAACGAGCTGAATAAAGAGGATGCCCTGCGCCTGGTGAACAATGGCGTAATCGCCGTGGCTGAAGGCGCCAACATGCCTTCCACCCCGGAAGCCGTCGAGGTATTCCTCGAGCACAAAGTGCTCTTCGGACCGGGTAAGGCCGTGAACGCCGGTGGCGTGGCCACCTCTGGCCTCGAAATGTCGCAGAACTCCCTGAAAATGAACTGGCCCGCACATGAAGTGGATTCCCGTCTGCACCAGATCATGAAGGACATCCACGCTGCCTGCCGCAAGCATGGCCAGGGTGAGGATGGATATGTGAACTATGTGAAGGGCGCCAACGTGGCCGGATTCCTCAAGGTGGCCAACGCCATGCTCGATCAGGGCGTGCTCTGATCGCCGGGCTCCAAACATAAGCGAAGGGGCTGTTCCTGCATGGGAGCAGCCCTTTTTTCGAACGGCTTTTCTATATTTGTCCTTTCCCACAATAATCAACCCTACCCATGAAGGAATTCAGCTCCATCCATGACATTCTCGAATTCGCCATCCGCTCTGAACAGGCTGCGGTAGAGTTCTATACCCAGCTGGCTACTCAGGCCAGGAACGGGGACATGAAGGCCGTTTTCGAACAGTTCGCCAGGGAAGAGATGGGGCACAAAGCCAGGCTGTTGTCCATCCGTGAATCAGGCTTTCCCGGCCTGGGCCAGGAGAAGGTGGCCGACCTGAAGATTGCCGATTATACCGTGGCCGCCGAGGTCAGCCCGGGGATGAGCTACAGCGATGCACTCGTCGTTGCCATGAAGAGGGAAAAGTCGGCATTCAGGCTCTATATGGACCTCTCGGAAAGGGCAGGAGACCAGGAAATGAAAGAGGCCTTCCTGTCACTGGCCATGGAGGAATCCAAACATAAGCTGCGCTTCGAACTGGAGTATGACGAGTTTGTGCTGCGGGAGAATTGATTCTCAGTCCTGTAGGTCTTTACCGTAGTATCGTCACGCTGCCACTGTGCTCCTTGGGGAAGGTAAGCCCAAGGAAGGTGAAGTCGTATCGGAACACATAGTAATATGTTCCTTCGGGAAGCCCGGCGCCATCCCATTGGTTTACGTATGCGCTCGCCTCGTAGACCATCTTGCCCCAGCGGTTGAACACCAACAGCTCGCGGCCCAGATAATGCTCCGTTTCCAGCTTGTCGATCACAAAGTAATCGTTGACCCCGTCGCCATTGGGGGTAAACACGTTGGGGAAAATGAGGGAGTCTTCCAGCTCTTCCACGATCTTCACACGGGCGCTCACGGTGTCCCAGCACCCATGTTCGGTCAGCACCTCCAGAAAGATGGTGTATATCCCCGCTTCCAGATACTCATGCGTTGGGTTCTCCAGGATACTGGTATTGTCGATGGAAAGGCTGTCGCCGAAGTCCCAGTTCCAAGCCACGACATCATTGGTGCTGAAATTGTTGAACTGGATCAGGGCGTTCTTCAGGTCGGTAGAGTCCGGATCAGCATAGAATCCGGCCAATGGGTTGTTGAACACCTTGATCAGGTGATCCACAGCATAGGAGGTTTCGCAGCCTTCCTGGGTTACCACGCTGACTTCCACCCGGTAGCCCGTGGCCGTGTCGGGATGGTAGCTGAAGGTATGTGCAGGATTGGGGTCCGTAGAGGTTTGCCCGTCACCAAAATCCCACAATATGCTCTGAATGTTGGGCCAGATGTTGTTGGTGAAGTTTACAGTGACCGGGTCGCAACCTTCGTAGATGTCGGGCATGAAGCTGATGAGAGGGGGCGGACGGAAGATCGCCAGCAAGGAATCCTTGGCATAGGAGCAATTGGTGCTGTCGCTGATCTCGACAAAGAACTGCAGGGTATCATAGGCCGTGCTGGTGTAGGTCGGGTTGGAAGAATAGGGGTTGTTCAGGCCCGACTGTGGAGACCAGATGTATTGGTAGGGTGGGGCACCTCCGGTAGGACTGGTGATGAGCTGAAGCACCTCCCCGCAGAGCAGGGTGTCTGGCGTAGATACGGTTTCTATGCGGTTATAGTCCACGATGGGTATGATCAGCGTGGTATCCGACAAAGAACAGATAGAGGTCTGCACATCAATGAAGATGTATTCTATCCCTTCGGTAATATTGTCGATGATGGGATCGATGATGATCGCGCCTGCATTCCCGCCGGGCGGGATCAGCACACTATCTATTATATGGGAGTAATCTGTACCGTTGATAGCAGTACCATAAATGGAGTCGATATAGATCCAGGCGGTATCGAAACGCGGGAAGGGGGTATTGAAACTGATCACGGCCTTCTGGCAGCCTTCCACCGCAAAGGGAATGGTGAGGTAGGGGTTGTTGTAGCTTACGGCGACCTCGACGGCAGAGCTTGAGAAACTCCCTTTCTCCAGGAATACGGCGGAATCGTAGGCTGTATCCCCGGCATCGCCGATAGCGATGGTAATGTGATACGTCTGGCAAGGCACGACCAGCAGCCAGGCGGTGAGTACCACGGTGAAGCCGTCATAAACAATAGTCAGCCCGCCAAGTCCCTGGTTATCCACATAGTACTGAGGGTAGGCGGAGGAAACGTTATTAATGTTGTCGATAGTTACGGGCAGCGTGGTATTGGGGATAAGGGCGATGTTCTGGTTTACATAGTTGCCGGTGGCGGGGAAGGGCTTGGGCCCGCTGACGAAGAAGCCGAAGACATCGTTATAGCTTGAGGACACCCATTCGGGGTACTCTTCGGAGCCGAAAACATATCGGAACTTAATGGTATCCGACTCGGGGGTGAAGTCGAATTCGAGTACTGCCGCATCGTTGACGGTATACCCGGGGATAAGGGAGGCCAGCAGGGCGTTGGAGCCTCCGAGGTTGCCCGTGGAAGCGAAAGCCGTTACCGGTGAACCCGGAGGGGGTGCAGCAGTGAGGTCGCCCGAGGTCAGAATGATGCCTTCGTCCAGGCCCAGGTTGGTCATCCAGCCATTGACGAAGGAGCCCAGGGTATTGGCAGATCCGGTGTAGGTTACGTTGAATGCGGACACGCCCTGCCCGATCAGTACGTTCTGCACCAGGTTGTTGGCGTTGTTGGAGGGCGTGGTGACCAGCTGGGCCTTAAGGGCGGATCCCAGCAGCAAGGACAGCCCGAGAAAAACAAGGGTCCGCATTGGTAGAAGGGTACAATTCTCCCGACTCATGTGCTGAGTATTTGTTCAAATATATAAATTCCCTGATAAATGCGGTGCATCCTGCCTGTTACAAGGAATGCCGGATTATCGGAGGATAGTGACGGAACCACTCACTTCTCTGTCTTCAATGGTGCTGGCGAAGGCGAAGGTATAGCGGAAGATGAAGAAGTAGGTGCCGTCAGGGGCGCCCGCTCCATCCCACTGGTTGAGGTAATTGCTGCTTTCGAATACTTTCTTTCCCCAGCGGTTGAACACCACCAGTTGACGCCCGAGGTAATGCTCCGGCTCCAGCTTGTCGATGGTGAAATAGTCGTTCACATTGTCCCCGTTGGGGGTGAACACATTGGGGAACACCAGGCTGTCGCCCAGTTCCTGGATGACCTTGACGAGGTATTTCACGGTATCCTCGCAGCCGTACTCAGTGACCACCCTTAGCACTACGAAGTAATACCCGGCCTCGGTATAGGTGTATGAGGGGTTCTGCTCGTTGGAAGTATTGCCGTCACCGAATTCCCAGGTCCATTCCACCGGCTCCCAGAGGCTAAGGTCGTTGAACTGCACCGGGGGGATGAAATTGCCGGTGTAGTTGAAACTGTCGGGGTCGGCCAGGAAGTCGGCCACAGGGTCGGGATAGACGGCGATATAGTCGTGGATGGTGTATTCCCCGTAGCATCCCAGGTCGGTGGTGGCCTTCAGGGTGACGGTATAGGCGGAGTCGCTGGGGTTGAAGGGGAAATAATGGGTCTGGTGACGGTTGGTGTCGCTGCTGCCGTCGCTCCATTCCCACATATAGTGGTTACCGATGGGATAGGTATTGTTGGTGAAGTTGACCACGATGGTGTCGCAGCCCTTGAGCAGGTCGGCGGAGAAGGACACCAGGGGTTTCTGGTAAACGCTGAACCATAGGGTATCGATATCGGAATTGCATCCGTGGTCGGTGACGTTGAGCATAACCCAGTAGTCGCCTGCAGGCAGGGAGTCCAGGAGATAGGGTCCGGGTCCGTTGCCGGGCACGGTGAGGCCACCGCTGAGGGTCCAGTAGTAGTCCGCGTCAAAGGCAGCGTTGCCGGTATATTTGAGCTCCACGCTGTCAGATTCCGAGCAGATGGGGGTGTTGAGGGTAAACTCCGGAGTGGGGATCTGGTGCACGATCACGGGCACGGTATCCGTAGCATTGTAGAGACTGTCGTAAATCTTCACCCAATAGCTCTGGGAGGAGTCGGGAAACACCACAATGGAGAAGGTAGTATCGCCGGTGCTCCAGATGATGTTCGATTCCAGGCCCCCACAGGTGATCTCTACGTTGTCGATGCCCCAGTGGTCCCAGTTATTGCCAGAGGTCAGGTCCTGGTACCAGCGGAACTGGGAGTTCGGGGAATAGGCCATGACCGGAACGGTTTCCTGATAATGGGTCCAGGTATAAAGCGGTCCGCTGATGTTGGTGGTCGGAGTCCAGTAATGGATGTCGGTCCAGGTGGAGCTGTTGGTGCTCCATTGCAGGTGCACCCCTTCGTCGGGCTCATCGGGATCCTCGCAGTCGGCGTGGGTCTGGATATCCCCATATTTCATATCAAAGTCGATGACGCAATTGCTTCCCACGCTCAGGTTGTAGGCAATGGTGGTGAGCTGGCGGGGGAAGTTGGTAGCGGAGCCGATCCAGCATACGATGCCCGTGGCGGGAGGTATGGTGGGGGGGCAGGGGTTGTTGAACATGGGGGAGGCGTTGGATGACCAGCCCAGCCCGATGCTGCCGTTGTTGAAGTCGTTCATCATGAGGTAGCCGCAGGCCCCGGCGGCTGTGAGATGCACTGGTTCTCCCCGGCAGATTTCGGTCGGAAATCCCATGGCGGTAACGGCACATTGGCCGTGCGCCCGGAATCCGTTCATTGTGAATAGCAATGCCGCTGCGAAAAAGGTAATGGCTCGGTTCATGCTGGTGGGTATATGTAAAACACTGACCACTATGTGGTTTGCTAACAGAGCCGCGCGCTCCGTGACCTTTTCCCCCCTACGCTTCCAGGCAAATATACATTGAAGCCGGTTCAATAACAAGCCTGACCCTGGCCGTGGAAATCAAAGGGATGACACAAAGAAAGGGCCTGCGGTTGCTTCCCGCAGGCCCTCATCGTGCGCTATCATGTTGCTCCGGGGCAGGCATGAGGCCTGTTCCCTTTGGTGGTGCACCCTATCGGAGGATGGTGACGGATCCGCTCACTTCCCTGTCTTCAATGGTGCTGGCAAAGGCGAAGGTATAGCGGAAGATGAAGAAGTAGGTGCCGTCAGGGGCGCCCGCTCCATCCCACTGGTTGAGGTAATTGCTGCTTTCGAACACTTTCTTTCCCCAACGGTTGAACACCACCAGCTGGCGGCCAAGGTAGTGCTCCGGCTCCAGCTTGTCGATGGTGAAATAGTCGTTCACATTGTCGCCATTGGGGGTGAACACATTGGGGAACACCAGGCTGTCGCCCAGTTCCTGGATGACCTTGACGAGGTATTTCACGGTATCCTCGCATCCGTATTCGGTGACTACCTTCAGCAGTACGAAGTAATACCCGGCCTCGGTATAGGTGTATGATGGGTTTTGTTCGTTGGAGGTATTGCCGTCACCAAAGTCCCAGGTCCATTCCACCGGTTCCCAGAGGCTGAGGTCGTTGAACTGCACCGGGGGGATGGTATTGCCAGTGTAGTTGAAACTGTCGGGGTCGGCCAGGAAGTCGGCCACAGGGTCGGGATAGACGGCGATATAGTCGTGGATGGTGTATTCCCCGTAGCATCCCAGGTCGGTGGTGGCCTTCAGGGTGACGGTAT
>JAKLHK010000049.1 GCA_022710185.1 Bacteroidota bacterium | reverse complement strand
TATGGCATGAACGCCCAATGCGGTTTGCTGGTGAATGCCAGCCGCAGCATCATCTATGCCTCCCAGGGTGAAGACTTTGCGGAGGCTGCTGCCGCTGAGGCCCGCAGCATGGCTGAGGAGATGAGGTCCCTGCTCGAAAAATCAATGGAGCACTGAAATTCCCAGACTATTCTTCCAGGATGGTAACCCACTGATGGATGTCGGGTTCGTCGCCCATCTGAATGGCCTGCAGTTTCCTGTACAGCCGTGTGGACACGGGACCCGCGCCTTTGGGGCTGCAGTAGCTGAACTTGCGTCCCGTCTCCCGGTCGTGGATCTCACAGATGGGTGAGATTACGGCTGCGGTACCGCAGGCACCGACCTCTTCGAAGTCCTCCAGTTCCTCCACTGTGATATGACGGCGTTCCACCGTCATCCCCAGGTCCTGGGCCAGAGTCATCAGGCTTTTGTTGGTGATGGACGGGAGAATGGAGGCAGAAGCGGGGGTAACATAAAGGTTTCCTTTGATCCCGAAGAAGTTGGCCGGACCCGCCTCATCGATGTATTTCTTGTCACGGGCATCCAGGAAGAGGGCCGAGGCATAGCCTTCGGCATGGGCGCGCTGCCCGGCGGCCAGGCTGGCGGCATAGTTGCCCCCCACCTTGTAATGGCCGGTACCCAGGGGAGCCGCACGGTCGTAATCCCTGGCGATCTGCATCTTCACCGGGTTGAAACCTTCCTTGAAATAGGGTCCCACAGGACCAACGAACACCATGAAAAGGTATTCAGTGGCCGGTTTCACCCCGACCTGGGGGCCACTGCCGATAAGCAGGGGACGGATGTAGAGGCTGGCGCCGGATCCGTAAGGGGGAACATATTTGCTGTTCAATTTTACTGCGGTGAATACGGCATCGCGGAAGAGCTCAATGGGTGGTTCGGCCATCAGCACACCGCGGGCCGAGGACTGCATGCGCAGGGCGTTCTCATCCCAGCGGAACAGCCGGATCTTGTCATCCTTGCCACGGAAGGCCTTCAGTCCTTCGAAGGCTTCCTGCCCGTAATGCAGGCATGTGGCGGCCATATGAAGGTTAATGTACTCGGAATCAGACACCTCAAGGTCGCCCCATTTTCCGTCACGATAATAACAGCGGACATTGTAATCCGTCTTGAAATAGGCAAAGGGCAACGCCCCCCAGTTAATGTTATCCATATCAGTACGTTTATATTGTAGGATAGAATGGTCGTCTAGGCCGGGCTAAGATAGAAATTTTCGCGTGACGTTAACGGATTAACAGAGGAACATGGCTCTTTGCAGGTCAAAATGTCAGCCCTACAGCGATGGCACAGGCTTTGAAACCAGCCCTTCATTAACCATCAGATAACCTTAATCATGCAGACAGGCAAGATCAATGTACAGACCGAGAACATCTTCCCCATCATCAAGAAGTTCCTGTACTCTGACCATGAAATATTTCTTCGGGAACTGATATCGAATGCCGTGGACGCCACCCAGAAACTCCGCATGCTGGCGTCCCGCGACCAGTTCAAGGGGGAGCTGGGCGATCTGACCATAGAGGTCGAGGCAGACCGGGAGAAAAAGACCCTGGTAATCCGCGACCGGGGCATTGGCATGACGGCCGAAGAAGTGGAGCGTTATATCAACCAGATTGCCTTTTCCAGTGCCGAGGAGTTCCTGGCGAAATTCAAGGGCAAGTCGGAGAGCGACGCCGCGGCCATCATCGGCCACTTCGGGCTGGGTTTCTATTCCAGCTTTATGGTCGCCGAACGGGTGGAGATCTTCACCAAGACTTATAAAAAGGGGGCCGGGACCAAAGCGGTACACTGGAGCTGCGACGGAAGCCCGGACTACCAGCTGGAGGAGTGCGACAAGACCAGCCGGGGCACGGAGATCGTGCTGCACATCGCTGAGGATTCCCTGGAATTCCTTGAGGAGGAACGTATCCTGGGACTGCTTCGCAAATACTGCAAGTTCCTGCCCGTGCCCATCCGCTTCGGAGAAGAGAAGAAATACGAAAAAGTGGAGGGCGAGAAGGATGAGCAGGGCAACGACAAATACGAATATTCCACCCGTCCGCGCATCATCAACCAGACCGACCCGGCCTGGAAAAAGAAGCCGGCAGACCTTAATGACGAGGACTACCGTGACTTCTACCGTGAGCTCTACCCCATGAGTTTTGAGGATCCGCTCTTCCACATCCACCTCAATGTGGACTACCCCTTCAACCTTACCGGCATACTTTATTTTCCCAAGGTGAAGAAGAACATGGAGGTGCAGCGCGATAAAATCCAGCTGTATGCCAACCAGGTATTCGTCACCGACCAGGTGGAAGGGATCGTCCCTGACTTCCTCACCTTGCTGCACGGGGTGCTCGATTCGCCCGACATCCCCCTGAATGTTTCGCGGAGCTATCTGCAAAGCGATGCCAGCGTGAAGAAGATTTCGAACCACATCATGAAAAAGGTGGCCGACAAGCTCGAGGATATCTTCCGGAATGACAGGGAACAGTTTGAGAAGAAATGGGATGACATCCGGGTATTCATCGTGTATGGCATGTTGGCGGAAGAAAAGTTCTACGAACGTGCCGAGAAGTTTGCCCTGGTGAAGAATGTGGACGGGAAGTTTTTCACACTGGAGGAATATGCATTGCATATCAGGGGGCAGCAGGAGGACAAGGACAAGAAAGTGGTTTGGCTGTATGCCAGCGACCCCAAGGCACAGCATGCATTTATCAGCAAGGCAAGGGAAAGGGGATATGATATCCTGCTAATGGACGGTCCCCTGGACAACCACTTCATCAACCTGCTTGAGCAGAAGCTGGAGAACGCCCGATTCGCCCGGGTTGACGCCGATACCCCCGACAAGCTTATCCCGCGGGAGGAAGAAGTCCCGGCCAGACTGAGCCCTGAGGAGCAGGAGCGCCTGAGGCCCTGGATTGAGGAAGTGGTGGAAAAGGAAAGGTTCCATGTGGTCTTCGAGAACCTCAGCGAAGAGGAGTTCCCGATGCTGATCACCCGTCCGGAGTTTATGCGCCGTATGCGCGAGATGTCGGCCATCGGAGGTATGAGCTTCTATGGCGACCTGCCCGAGACCTTCAACCTGGTGGTCAACAGCAACCATCCCCTTGTCGCCGGCCTGATCAAGCAGGAGGATGAGGCTGTGCGTTCCGGGTTGATCCGTCAACTCCGCGACCTGGCCCTACTTTCCCAGCACCTGCTGGAAGGGGAGGCCCTCACGGCCTTCATACAACGCAGCGTGGAATTGGCCGGGGCTGGACAGGTGCCGGAAGGGAAGGAATAAGCCCTATCTTTACTGCAGTTCCAAATCAATCAACCTCTATTCCAATGAAAAAAATAGGACCCCTGGTCATCATCCTGGTCATCCTGGGCGTATTCGTACTCTGGGCCATCGGTGCATACAACCGTCTGGTGAACATGGACGAAGCGGTGAGCAAGCAATGGGCCGACGTGGAGAATGTATATCAGCGCCGGGCGGACCTCATTCCCAACCTGGTGGCCACCGTCAAGGGCTATGCCGAGCACGAGCGGGAGACCTTTACAGCGGTAACCGAAGCCCGCAGCAAGGCCAGCAGCATCACCGTCGATCCTACCAAGCTGAACGCGGAATCCCTGCAGCAGTTCCAGGCCGCCCAGGATGGGTTGAGCTCGGCATTGTCGCGCCTGCTGGTGGTGGTGGAGCGGTATCCTGACCTGAAGGCCAACCAGAACTTCCTGGACCTCCAGGCCCAGCTGGAAGGTACCGAAAACCGCATCAGCGTGGAACGATCGAAGTTCAACGACGCGGCACGCGCCTACAATACCGCGATCCGCCGTATTCCCGGCAGCATCGTGGCCGCGCTCTTTGGCTTCGACCAGCGCCCCTACTTCGAGGCTGCCGAAGGATCCGATGAAGCCCCCAAGGTGGAGTTCTGATGCCCGGGGACGCCAGGAACTTTCTTTCCGTCGCCGACCAGGCCCGCATTCTTGAGGCTATCCGCGAGGCGGAAGCCCAGACCAGCGGGGAAGTCAGGGTGCACCTGGAGCTACGCGCCAGGGTAGACGTGCTGGAACGGGCGGCAGCGCTGTTCCGGCAGCTGGGCATGCACAGGACCCGTGAGCGCAACGGGGTGCTTTTCTATCTGGCCATTGAAGACCGTAAGTTCGCCATTCTGGGCGACGAAGGCATACATGCCGCAGTACCTGAAGGGTTCTGGGACACGATCAGCCTGGAGATGGGCCAGGCCTTCCGCGAAGGCCGTTTCGCGGATGGACTCTGCCAGGGCATACTGAAAGCAGGCAGCCAGCTGCGCCGGCATTTCCCGCACCGCAAAGACGACCAGGACGAGCTGAACAATGAGATATCCTTCGTGGAATAGCATCCTCGCGATGCTCCTGCTGTGGCTGACCCTGTTCAGTGCAGCTTCCCAGGTGCCGGCACGCCCTGACCCTCCCCGACTGGTGAACGACCTGGCCGGTCTCCTAAGTCCGGAACAGGCCGATGCCATGGAACGTGAGCTGGTGGCCTTCAACGATTCGACTTCCAACCAGATCGCGGTGGTGATACTTACCGATCTGATGGGCTACGACAAGGCTGACCTGGCCTACCGCATCGGGGAGAGCTGGGGCGTTGGCCAGGGAAAGTTCGACAACGGACTGGTGATCCTTCTCAGGCCCAAACAAGGCAGCAGCCGTGGCGAGATATTCATCGCTGTGGGTTACGGACTGGAGGGCGCCATCCCTGATGCCCGGGTGAACCGTATGATCGACCAAGTAATGATCCCGCGTTTCCGGGAGGACGATTACTATGGGGGGTTGATGAACGGGATCAGGGCGTTGGAGGCCCTGGCTTCGGGAGAGTATTCTGAGCAGGGATTTGGCCAGGAGAAGAAGGAGGAGGGATATGGGGCCCTGGTCTTTATCATACTGCTCATAGTGCTGTTCATCTTCATCAGCCGCAACAACCGGCGGAAGATGCACAGTCTGGGTGGCAGCATTCCCTGGTGGATGCTGCTTCCGCGCGGAGGGTCGGGAGGTTCTTTTGGAGGATTTGGCGGCGGTGGTGGCTTCGGGGGAGGGGGTTTTGGCGGCTTTGGTGGGGGAGGTTTCGGCGGAGGTGGTGCCGGGGGGAGCTGGTAGCTGGAGCGCGATGGTGTAGGGGTTTGACAGGCCGCGAGGGTTGGGATAGAACCTGGGAAAGCAACCATCGCAACCCATTCACAAACAGTACATTAAGCCCAATAACCGTTATAACCGTTTTAACGGTTAGAAACGGATATAACGGTTTTGAGCCCTAACCGTTTGATGATCAAATATATATAACGGAGCATTCCTGCTCCTTCGGCAATTAGGACCCGCAAACCCCATACACGCGGGTGCCCAAAACCCGATATTATTGATATACATATATATTACAGACTTCTCCGGCCATCGCCGGCCCATAATCGCATCAAAATACCCGAAACCCTTGCCGGAACTGGAGATAATCCATAAATTAGCCCCTGCAGCAAGTGATTTTTTGAACATAATCTCATAACCCGCACCGCTGTCGGGTTCCTGTACCTGACGGAATAGGTCAGGCATTCAAGGAACACGCAGGATTCATAGTTTTGGGATTGTATTGAAATACAGACGTATAAGAAACTCTCTACTCTCTTACCCTATGCGCAAGATCAACGCAAGTATGCTGAAGGCCCTTCCCCGGCTGCTCCTGGCGGGGATGCTCCTTGGCCTGGTGCCTGGCATGCCCACCGCCTTCCGTGCCCTGGCCACCGCAACGCAGCAAGGCCACGACCACAAGCACAGCAAAGTCAAGGCCTCGCACGGGTACAGCGAGCTCGAGGTCAAACAGGGCGAAAGGCTCTTCCTCGGACTACTATCCTTCGAAAGCGGGTTCACCAATTGTGGTTCATGCCACTATTCGGTGACCGCCGACACCATGGACTGGAACCCTTCGGTCTTCGATATCGCGAAAAATACCATCAACTCAGGCGACACCAATTACCTCCGCAAGGTGATGGCCAGCCCATCGCCCAAGATGCGCGGCAGCCACGAAAAGATCGAACTCACCGATAAGGAATACCGGCTGGTGCACGCCTATATGCATCAGGTGTACGATACGGGCCTGGCACAGCACAAACCATTCCCGGCGCGATTTCTTATCTTCCTGTTCACGGGCCTCATCATGCTGCTGGCCCTCACCGACCTGATCTTCACCCGCCGTATCCCTTACAAGGCGCTGACCATGCTCGTCCTGCTGGCAGCCGCCGTGGTGCACGTCAAGGTGATCGCTGAAGAAGCCACCCGGTTGAGCCGTACCCAGGAGTATGCCCCCGACCAGCCGATCAAATTCTCCCACGCCATCCATGCCGGGCAGAACGGCATCGACTGTGAATACTGCCACTACACGGTGAGGGAAAGCAAATCCGCAGGGATGCCCCCGGTGAGCCTCTGCCTGAACTGCCATACCGTGATCCGTAATGGCACCAATTCCGGCAAGTTCGAGATCAACAAGATCCACGCCGCCGTCAAGGAAGGAAAATCCGTGGAATGGGTCCGCGTTCATAACCTTCCCGACCATGCCTGGTTCAGCCACGCCCAGCATGTGGGTGCCGGCAAACTGGAATGCCAGACTTGCCATGGACCAGTGGAAACCATGGACATCGTGCGTCAGCACAGCGACCTTTCCATGGGCTGGTGCATCAACTGTCACCGCGACACCGATGTGGACTTTGTAGGTAACCCCTACTACGCCACATACAAGAGCCTGCATGACGACCTGAAGAACGGCAGGAAGACCTCCATTAAGGTCTCAGATGTCGGAGGTCTGGAATGCATGAGATGTCATTACTAGATCCGGCAAATACAGCCGCTAATCCGTCATTACCTATCCTATGAAGAAATACTGGAAAAGCCTCGAAGAATTGCAGGGAGTATCTCCCCGCATGCTGGAGGAACAATACGAGGACGAGCACAAGAGTGCCGTGCAGGAACTGCTCAGGGAAGACCTGGGACAGAGCACGACCTCGCGCCGTAACTTCCTCAAACTGGCCGGGTTCAGCGTGGCCACCGCCGCCATCGCCGCGAGCTGCGAGAACCCTGTTAAAAAAGCCATCCCTTACCTCAACCAACCGCATGAGGTGGTGCCGGGTAAAGCCAATTATTACGCGAGTACCTACTTCGACGGGCACGACTATTGTCCCGTTGTGATCAAGGTGAGGGACGGACGCCCCATTAAACTGGAAGGCAACGAACTATCCGGCATCACCGCTGGGGGTACCAATGCCCGCATCCAGGCCGGGGTGATCAGCCTCTACGACGGGAAAGCCCGCCTGAAAGGACCCCAAGCCAGCGATGAGGCCGTAGACTGGGCCGTGATCGATGAGGTCATGATGAAAGAGATGGACCGCATCAGTACAGAAGGCGGGCGCCTGGTCTTTCTCACCACCACGCTCATTTCCCCTTCCACCCAACGGCTGATGGATGAGTTTGCGCTGCGGTATCCAGGATTCGAGATTGTCAACTACGACCCAATCTCATACGCCGGCATGCTCGCCGCCAACGAAGCCTGTTTTGGTGTTCGCCATCTCCCCACTTACCGCTTCGATAAGGCCTCCTTCATCCTGAGCTTCGGTGCCGATTTCCTGGGCACCTGGGTATCCCCCATTGAGTTTGCCCGTCAATATACTTCGGGTCGCGACCTGAGCGGCGGAGCCACAACCATGTCGAAACATGTGCAGGTTGAAGCCGGCCTCTCCCTCAGCGGTTCCAACGCCGATGAGCGCATCGTGGCCAAACCCTCCGAAGTGGAAGCCGCTATCGTAGGGCTGTACAATGCAATGGCCGCCAAAACAGGTAAACCTGCCGTTGCCGGAGGGAAGACCAGCGTTGACGTGAAAGCCCTGGCCGAACAGGTCATGGCCCATACCGGCAAGGCTGTGGTGGTGGCCGGCACCAACGACCCCGGGTTGCAGGTGCTGGTGAACGCCATCAATGAGATGGCCGGAAGCTATGGACAAACCATCGCCATGGATGTCCCCGACTACCGCCATCAGGGCAATGACACAGCCGTGGCGGCCCTGGTGGACGACATGAACGCCGGAAAGGTCAAGGCCCTCTTCATTCACAACCTCAATCCCATGTATTCCTGGCCCCAGGCCGAAGCCTTCCGCAGCGGCATGGAAAAAACAGGGCTATGCGTCAGCTTCAGCAGCGTGGCCGATGAGACTACCCAGGCCGCCCGCTATTCCTGCCCGGTCAACCACTTCCTGGAAAGCTGGGACGACGCCCAGCCCCGCGAAGGTCATCTCAGTTTGCAGCAACCGGGCATCAATCCCCTGTTCAACACCCGTAGCATGCAGGACAGCCTGCTGGTATGGTTGGGCAAGGACCTCAGCTACCGCGACTATATCAAGGAGACCTGGGAGTCCCGGTTCTTTGGACAGCAAACCAATCACCTGCTATTCAACGACTTCTGGAACCATAGCCTGCAAGCCGGCATTTTCGAGCCGTCGGTTACCGGACGCCCGGCACCCGCCTTCCTCTGGGATGCCCTGACCACCATACCGGCCCGGCCGATGGCCGCCGCTGAAGTAGAGGTGGAGTTCTTCGAGAGCATCGCCATGGGCGACGGCCGTCATGCCAATAACCCCTGGCTGCAGGAACTCCCCGACCCCGTGACCAAGGTCACCTGGGACAACTTCGCTTCCATCTCTCCTGATTTCGCCGCTACCCGCGGATGGAAGGACGGGGATGTCATCCGTCTGAATGACAGCATAGAAGTGCCCTTATTGCTGCAGCCCGGCCAGGCCGACCAGAGCCTTTCCATTGCCGTAGGCTATGGCCGCAGCATGGCCGGAAAGATCGGCGAAAATGTGGGTATCAACGTATGGCCCCTGGTAAATGCCAGCCTGGGAACGCTGCAGTATGCCATAGCCGCTTCC
>JAKLHK010000048.1 GCA_022710185.1 Bacteroidota bacterium | reverse complement strand
GCCGGATTCAGCCACCAACCTGCGTTTCCTGGCTTTTCTTTCTGTTACCCTGAAGGCGCTGAACGATCATGCTGACCTGATCCGTGCCAGTATTGCATCCCCATCGAATGACCTGCGCCTGGGCGCCAATGAAGCCCCACCAGCCATCATCTCCGCTTTTATCGGAGAGCAGCTTACCGCTACTCTGGATAGCCTGATGGCTCAGTCGAAGCCCAAAAAAGGAAAGGCCACGGCCGATGCCAAGGTCAATATTGAAGTCCCCAAGATCCCGGAGATACTGCTCGACAACACCGACCGTAACCGTACCTCGCCCTTCGCCTTCACAGGGAACAAGTTTGAATTGCGGGCCGTGGGCTCTTCGGCCAACTGCGCCGCACCCATGATTGCCCTCAATGCCGCCGTCGCCCAGGCCCTGCGTACCTTCCTGGTGCTGGTCGAGTCCCTGCAGTCTTCCGGAGTGCCGCGCAAGGAAGCAATACTGGAAGTGGTGCGGCAGTTTGTTCACGAATCCGTGCGTATCCGATTTGAAGGCAACTGCTACTCCCAGGAGTGGGTTGACGAAGCCAAGCGCCGGGGCCTGTCCAATTATACATCCTCCGTGGAGGCATTCAAAGCCTTCATATCGACCCCTACCCTGGGCTTGTTCGATGAACTGGGGATCCTGAGTGAGCGCGAAATGAAAGCCCGCTATGAGATCAGACTGGAGAACTACATCCGCAAGGTCCAGATTGAGGCCCGGGTCATGGGCGACCTGGCTACGAATCACATCATCCCCATTGCTATTCGTTACCAGAACCTGCTGATCGAGAATGTTCGCGGGCTGCAGGCCGTGCTGGACCAGAAGACCTATGTGAAACTGTCCAAGGTTCAGTTGCAGAGCATACGCGAAATCTCAGAACACATTATGGAGATCCGGGTCAATGTAGCCGCCATGGTGGAAGCCCGCCGAAAAGCCAACCGCCTGACCGATGCCGAGGAACAGGCAAAGGTGTACGACCGCGAGGTCCGCTCCTATTTCGACCGCATTCGTTACCATGCCGATAAGCTGGAGCTGTTGGTTGACGACGAACTCTGGCCCCTGCCGAAGTACCGGGAACTCCTCTTTACCCGCTGATAGGGGAAGGATTAGTTGATGCTGCCTTTGAGATAAGCCCGCGTAATCTCTGTCCGCGGGTGATGGAAGAATTCCTCGGCCGGGGCCTGCTCGATCACCTCTCCCAGGTACATAAAGATCACGTGGTCGGCCAGGCGGGCCGCCTGCCGGAGGATGTGGGTGACCAGAACGATGGTATAATCCTGCTTCAGGTCCAGGAACTTCTTCTCTATCTCCTGGCTGCTGATGGGATCCAGCGCGGACGTTGGCTCATCGGCCAGGATGATCTCCGGGTCTACAGCCAGGCCTCGGGCAAGGCAAAGGCGCTGCTGCTGGCCGATGGAGAGACTGGAGGCAGGTTCCCTCAGCCGGCCTTTCACCTCTTCCCACAGACTGGCCTGCTTGAGATAATGTTCCACACGCTTATCCAGCAGATCACGTTTTTTCCTGCCGCTGATGCGCAGCCCGAAGGCAATGTTGTTGTAAATGCTCATGGGCAGGGGATAGGGCCGTTGCGAGAGCAGGCCCATTTTCTTGCGGATGGCCGTCACGTCCTTGTGGGTGTTCAGTATATCTTCCTCATCAATGAGGATCCGGCCCCTCACATGCATCTCCGGGTAGATATCGGTCAGCCGGTTCATGCTCTTCATCAGTGTCGTTTTGCCACAACCCGAGGGGCCAAGGATTACAGTGATTTTATTCTCCGGGATGCTGACATTGATGTCCTTGAGTATCTCATGGCCGTTTACCCGTAGTGACAGGTTCTCAACCCTTATCTTATGATTGGCTTCCATACTCAGAATTTGATGGTGTTCCGGCTGTACTTATTGGTGAATATCCTGGATAGGATACTGATGATCAATATAATAACCGTTAATATGACCGCAGCTGCATACGCCCTTTCCTTCACTTCGGGAATAGGGGAGGAGAGCTGGAAGAAGATGGCCAGGGGCAGGCTGGCGGTGGGTTGCCCAAGACTGGTCGGGATATTGTCGGTGAACCCGGTGGTGAAAAGTACAGAAGCGGCATCCCCTATGGCACGTCCGAAAGAGAGAAGGATGGCCGTGAGGATATGGGGAAGACATTGGCGGGTGAGCACCGAAAAGGAGAGCTCTGAGGTGGTGGCCCCCAGGGCGTAGGTGGCCTCGGTAAGCCCGGGGGGACTCGCCTTCAGTCCTTCATCGATGGCACGGATCATGATCGGCAGGATGAGCAGTGCCAGCACGATGATCCCCGCCAGCAAGGAGGCCTTGATTCCCAGGGCGATCATCAGGGCGAAGCCAAAGGCTCCATATACTATGGAAGGTATGCCCCATAACAGATCAAGGGTGAAACGCACCAGGTTGACCAAGCGTTTGCGCGGCGCCAGCCAGGTGTTCATGAAGAGGGCGACCGGCAGCCCGGTGACAAAGGCCAGCAGCGTAGCGCCCAGCCCCAGGTATAAGGACCCGATGATGGCGTTCAGTATGCCTCCTTCCTTTCCGAAATAGAAGCCCCCTTTCGGTGTGTTCGTCAGCATTTCCCAGGAAACAGAGCCCACGCCTTCCCGAAAGATGCTCCATACAATCTGGAGCAGCACCAGGGCGATCAGCAGGGAGGCCAGCAGCATGATTAATCGGAAGAAGAGCTCTTCGTATACCTGGATCTTGCGACGGAAGGTGTATTCCTTACTGAGATACCTTCTCATAGCGGATGATGGTTAGCCTGGCGGCGAGGTTGAAGACCATAACGATGACAAAAAGGATGAGGGCGCCGAACATCAGGGCCGAGTCATACATTGGTATGGAGAGCATTTCCCCATAGTTGTTGGCAATGAGTGCGGGCAGGGGATAGCCTGGCTGGAACACGCCCCGGGGGATGATGGTCACGTTGCCTACTACCATCAGCACGGCGATGGTTTCCCCGAAAGCACGGGAAAGCCCCAGCCCCAATGCCGAAACGATGCCTGGCAGGGCCTTGCGCAGGGTCACGTACTTGATGGTATACCACCGGCTGGCCCCCAGGGATAAGGAGGCCTCCTGGAGTTCGATAGGTATGCTGCGGAAGATCTCGATCAGGATGTTCAGGACAAAGGGAATGATCATCACTGCCAGCACTATGGCCCCTGACAGTATGCTATAGCCGGTGGTCTCTGCGCCCATCAGTGGCGCAAGGTTTCGCGAGACCAGGGGAACTATGGCCACGATGCCCCATACCCCGTATATGACCGAAGGGATGCCTGCCAGGATGTCCGTGACGGGCTGCATGACCTTAAGGACGATACGAGGGGCGTATTGGGTGAGATGAATGGCGGACAGCACGCAGACCGGACCCGCGATGAGTAAGGATACCAGGGTTACCCATAGAGAGCTCAGGATGAAGGGGGCAAAGCCGAACTCCCCGGAAAGCGGGCGCCAGCGGGTGGAAAGCAGCAACTCCCCCAGCGCGTGGTCATGCAGCAGGCTCCATGATTTCCAAAGCAGTCCCCCACCGATGAGAACGGGCATGGCCAGCATCAGGATCAGCCACAGGCTCATCCAGGAATGGTGCATACGGTCCCGTCCCAATCGTCCCCCAGCGCGGGGGAATCTCCTCCTCCCTCTTCCCAGCATAAGGACCCCCTATTCCGCCTGGAGCTTATCCCGCTGTGCCTGCACCTGGTCAGGGGTCAGGCCTACATATCCGGCTCCGCTGACCATTTCCTGTCCCTTGTTCAGTATCCATTCCAGAAACAATCTGACTTGAGGTCGCAGGGGCTTGCCGCGGCTCACCAGGTAAAGGTCACGGGCCGGGGGCGAAGGATAAACGCCCTGGCTGATGGCCTGGGTCACATTATCCAGGCTGGAGTACACCTGCTCCTCCTTGCTGATGGCACCGTCGGAGTTCAGGTCGATGGGAATGACCTCCAGCTGGTCATACTTCTTGCGCGAAGTCACGTCGAAGACGTAGTTCACATTGTTATAACCAATGGCCAGGGGATCCCCCTTCACCGCGTCTGCCAGACCAGGGTCACCGAAAACACCCAGGCCCAGCAGGTCTTCCTGTTCGCCTCCAAGGTATTCTGCCCATACCGCTGCTGCCCCGCAGGCATCCGAGCGGGTGTATATGCGGATATCCTCGGTGGATTCCATTCCTAACTGCTGCCACCGGGTAATCTTCCCATCCATGAAAATGCTGCGGAACTCGTCACGGGTGATGCCGCGCTCCTGCAATGCCTGCCGTTCCGGATGGGCGGCATTCATGGTGGGTAGCACCGCATCCCTCGCCACCGCGATGAACCAGGCCCCTTTTTCCACTTCCGCCTGACTGACTTCCCGGCTGAACATGCCCAGGTCGACCATCCCTGAAAGGGCATCGGCCATCCCTTTTCCTGCGCCTCCGGCCGAAATGTCGACCTGAATGTTTGGGTATTGCTTGTTGAATTCTTCAACCCATTGAACGCAAAGGGGATAGAGTGCGAAGGCCCCGGAGATGCTGATGTTCCCCCGGGTGGGGTCTTCATTGCTAGAAGAAGAACTGCGCTGGCACCCCAGTAGGATCAGCAGAAGATATGGGGCGAGCACAAGCAGGGTTCGGGCAAGATGCTTCATTAGGGTACAGTTTTGTTGTAAGCAAAACTATTCCCTGGCGATCAGTTCAACCTTCGCTGGAATCCCTATTTTTCCGGGTAGGTGTTTGTGCGTAGTGCCGCTCCCTTCAAACGTTCACAATGCCATGCCGTATGGCGTACATCACCAGGCCGGCGGTATTCCGGGCCCCGGTCTTCAGCAGGATGTTCTCCCGGTGCTTGTCCACAGTCCTCTTGCTGAGAAAGAGCATGGTGGCGATCTCCTGATTGGAATATCCCTTGCATATCTGCAGCAGGACCTCGGTCTCCCTTTCGGTCAGGTCGTCGTTGGGGCGCCGGGCCTTTTTCCTGTTCATATTGCGTATAAGCCCGGCCAGGATTTCGGCTGAAAAGTGCGTGCCCCCCTGCATCACCTCGGCCATGGCCGATTCCACCTCCTGTATTTCGCTGTTCTTCAGTAGAAAACCCCTGGCACCGGCTTCGATCATCCGGTAATGGTAATCGTCTTCCCCATACATCGACAGTGCGATGATGCGTAACCCGGGTTCCCGGGCGAGTGCCATCCGCGTGGCTTCTATGCCCCCGATGCCAGGCATCTCAATGTCCATGAAGACCAAGTCCGGCAGCCCATGAGCCAGACTGTCGAGGAACGACTCCCCATCCGGAGACTCTTCCACGGCAGAGACGAAGGGAAGGTCAAGGAGCAGCACCTTCAGCCCCTCCCTGAACAGCCGGTGGTCATCCACTATATGAATCCGGATCTTCTTCATTCTGGCGGTGTGCGATCGAAATGGTAACGTTGGTTCCTTGTCCCTGGCGGCTTTGCAGATCCATCCTCCCGCTCAGGGATCGGATCCTCGAACGGATGTTGTTGATTCCCATGCCCGACTCCTTTCCCTCCATGAGGGCAGGATCAAAGCCCTGGCCATCATCGAAGTAATCCAGGGTCAGGCCTTCCCCGGTATCAAAGAGATCGATGTTGATATGCCGTGCATGGGCATGCTTCATGGAATTGGTGATGAGCTCGCAGATCACCCGGTAGAGTATCACTTCGGTGTTGAAGGGATACCGGCGCTCCTCCAGGTTGCTGTTCAGCAAGATGCGCGGTGCACCGGGAACCTTGGCGTTGGATATGAAGCCCTTGACCGCCTTCAGCAGGCCAAGGTTCATCAGGGTATGGGGACTGAGGTGATTGGATATCTCCTTGAGGCTGACGATGGCCTCATCGATGAGCTTATCGGCATTAACAACCAGGTGTTGTTCCCTGTCGGGCAATGGGTTACGCTTAAGCGCTGAAACCGTTAGTTTAACTGAAGAGAGCAAGGGCCCCAGCCCGTCGTGAAGGTCCTTGGCAAAACGCAGCCGCTCTGATTCCTCTGTTCTCAGGATGGCGGACAATACCTGGGCTTCGTTTTTCTGCCTCATCTCTTCCAGCTTATCCTGGAGGTCAAAAATGTGCTTGATAAACATCAGGCTCAGCAACATAATGAGTGAGATGGCCACTCCGATCCAGCTGCTCAGCAGCCCGTTGATCACGGGGTTCTCGGAATCGAATACGATGAAGAGCTCGAAAAGCCTGCGCACGGCCATAAGCAGGAATCCGAGGGAAATGAGCCACCAGGCAATGTTGGCCCGGGTTCTCCGGATCATCCCGATGGCGATGAAGGCTGCGGCGAACTGCAGCAGCACGGAGATGAACAATGCGATCTTGATGGGCATGGACGCGACCTTCACTGCTTCTGGAGGAGGCCGGAAGCAATGATGAAGGTACGAATTTTTGACCTCGTGCGGCAACGCCTGAAGGAGGGAGCGCTTTTCCTATCTTTGCGGACGTATGTAATGGTTGAAAACTCGGAGCTTCATGCGATCGGTCCTTCTCCTCCTGACCCTGATTACCCTTGGCACCTTTCCTCTGAGGGCACAGTTCGGTATCATTCCTTCCCGTGAGGGCAAAGAGACCGGCACAGGTTCAGGCTTGGGTTATCAACTGCCCATGCATGAGATGGTGTTTTCTGTTGAGATAGAACGGACAGCCTACTCCGCGGGCCGTTTTTCTGCTTGGGCGGAGGAGTTGCTGGGCCTGGAGGTGCACGGGACCGGAGCCCCGTTCTCCTATCGTCTGGGAAGAATTACCCTGTCATCCAATATCCTTGCTGATCCCGACTGTCATTACATGCTGGACCGATTGCCAGACTCACGGCGCAGCGGAGAGGATGTCGCCCTTTTCTCCGGGCAGGGCATACTTCAGTATTATGGGCGCGCAACGCATGCCGGACGAAGTTCCCGGGCCTGTGAACACGGCGTGGCCGCATCCGCCGACTGGGTCAGCGTTTCGGATGCACCGGAGGCCTTTCCCCTGGGAATGGAATTCCTGCAGCGTGAGCAGCCACTGACAAGCTTTTCCGGCGATTCACTTGCTCCCCGTCCTGCCCTCAAGGCTTCCTATGCGCAGAAATCTGAGAAGGAACTTGCACGGGAAGCGGCCGCTCGCTTGCTGGAGATCCGCGAGGCCAGGTACCGTCTGCTCAGCGGTTATCAGGAGGTGGAATACAGTAAGGAAGCCCTGGCCTATATGGTGGAAGGTTTAAGAGAGATGGAGGAAGATTACCTCCGGTTGTTTAAAGGATTTGCCTTGAAAGAGCGAAGGGTATACCGCCTTCCCGTGCTTCCCACGGCCGCCGGCGGGGGGGGCTGGGTGCCATTCTTCCGGTTCTCTGCCGGTGAAGGCCTGCACGACCTGTCCTCCACGGAAGGGGAACTTGTGTTCGTAAAGTGGACACCCCTTCAGCCCGAGGCGTTGCCCGATACCACCCGTCCAGCGCTAAGCGCTCCGGCAGGGGATCCAGGCCCCCAGATATGGTACCGCATCCCGGCGCTGACCTTGTTTGAACTGCGCAGAGGTGACGAAATACTCCATCACGAAACCTGGCCTGTCGCCCAGCTCGGCAGGCTGCAGCACATGAACATCAGCCGGTTGAGCCTGGAATATGACCCTTCTTCCGGAGAACCGGTGAAGGTGATCTTCGACAATTGATTTCAGGACAGAACGGCTTAGCCGTTCATCGAGACCAGAAACTCTTCGTTGGACTGGGTGTAACGCATTCTGTCCTTGAGGAACTCCATGGCTTCCAGGGGGTTCATGTCGGCCAGATGGTTGCGCAGCACCCAGATGCGTTGCAGGGACTCGCGATCCAGCAGCAGGTCTTCCCTGCGGGTACTGGAGGCCACAATGTCGATGGCAGGGTATATGCGTTTGTTGGATAGCTTGCGGTCGAGCTGCAGCTCCATATTGCCGGTGCCCTTGAATTCCTCGAAGATTACTTCGTCCATTTTGGACCCGGTATCGATGAGTGCCGTGGCGATTATGGTAAGTGATCCCCCATTTTCGATCTGGCGTGCCGCCCCGAAGAAACGCTTGGGTTTATGCAGGGCGTTGGCTTCCACACCGCCGGAGAGGACCTTGCCCGAGGCCGGGCTGACGGTGTTGTATGCCCGGGCCAGGCGGGTAATGGAATCAAGGAGGATGACCACGTCGTGCCCGCATTCAGTAAGCCGTTTGGCCTTTTCGAGCACGATGTTGGCGATGCGCACATGCCGTTCGGCCGGCTCATCGAAGGTAGAGCTGATTACCTCGGCCTTCACGCTTCGGGCCATGTCGGTGACTTCCTCAGGGCGCTCATCGATCAGGAGCACGATGAGGTATGCTTCCGGGTGGTTGTAGGCGATGGCGTTGGCCACCTCTTTCAGCAGCACGGTTTTCCCTGTCTTGGGCTGCGCCACGATGAGCCCGCGTTGTCCTTTGCCGATGGGGGTAAACATATCGATCACCCGGGTCGAGATGGTCTCTTCCGGATGTCCGGTAAGCTTGAACTTGCTGATCGGGAACAGGGGAGTAAGGTAATCGAAGGGGATGCGGTCGCGCACATCTTCGGGTTTGCGCCCGTTGATGAGCTCCACCTTGATCAGCGGGAAGTATTTTTCCCCTTCCTTGGGCGGACGGATGCTGCCGCGGATGGTGTCGCCGGTCTTGAGGCCGAAGAGCTTGATCTGGGACTGCGAAACGTAGATATCGTCGGGGCTGTTGAGGTAGTTGTAGTCAGACGACCTGAGGAAGCCGTATCCGTCGGGCATGATCTCGAGCACCCCATCGGAGGATACGATGCCATCAAACTCAAAGGGGATTTCTTCTTTTCTCGGCAGGGGGCGTCCGCGTTCCTGACGGGGTTCGCGTACCTCCCTGATCTCGGGTATGTCGCGCAGGTCCACTTCCCGGGGATCGGCTGGCTCTACGAAGGCCGGGGTGTCCGGGTGCAGGTCGGGAATGTTGACGAGCTCCTCCCGCATATCCCTGGGTTCAGGCATGCCAGGGCCCTCCTTGCGGGGGGGTTCCTGCTGGGGCGCCTCCTGGCCGTTGCGCGTTTCCTGGTATTCCCTGGGTGGGCGCTGATCGCGGTTATCCCTCATTTCGCGCGGCTCCCTGTTCTCCCTGTTGTCCCTGAAGTCGCGCTGGTCGCGGTTTTCTCTGGGTTCCCTGTTGTCCCGCTGGTCCCGGTTGTCCCGCTGGTCCCGGTTGTCCCGGTTGTCCCGGTTTCCACGTTCGTTTCGTTCAAATCGCGACGGCCGGCCATCATCACGGCGACCTGAGGGCCCATTGAAGGGGCG
>JAKLHK010000047.1 GCA_022710185.1 Bacteroidota bacterium | reverse complement strand
AACAGAGGTATCGGCGGGGCAGTCGAGGACCACATCCTGGGGGCAGGTGATCACCGGAGGGGTGGTATCCTGCACCGTGAGCACCTGCAGACATTCCGAGTAGTTACCGCAATCGTCGGTGGCGCGCCAGGTGCGCTGCACCGTGAAGCTGTTGCCGCAGCCGTAGATCACCTGATCGGAATGGGTGATGGCTGGGGCGGGTCCGCAGATGTCGGTGGCGATGGCGCTGCCATGGGCGCTGACCGAGGTATCGGCCGGGCAGTCGAGCACCACATCCTGCGGGCAGGTGATCACCGGGGCGAAGGTGTCCTGCACCGTGATGGTTTGGATGCAGAGGTTTACGTTGCCCGTGCTGTCGCGGGAGTACCAGGAGCGCTCCAGCAGATAGCTTTCCCCGCAGCCCTGGGTCACCGCATCCCGGTACCAGGTCGCAGGCAGGGGGTCACAGTTGTCCAAGGCAAGGGCTACCCCAAGAGTGTTGGTGGATGTATCCGAAGTGCAGTCGATCACCGTGTCGGCCGGGCAGAACAGGGCCGGGCGAGTGGTATCTCCAAAGAGTACGTTGACCGAGTCGGTATAGGTGCAGCCCTTGCTGCTGGTGATATCCACCCAAAGCACCGTATCCAGGGCTCCGGTAAATATGGGGTTGGCAATGAAGGGGTTGTTCACCTGGTCCTGGGGGTACCAGGCGTAGGAGTAGGTGGGGTTGGGCACCTGCAGGATGTTACGCTCCGCGGGATCCCCGCAGGCCAGGTTGATGCCCGGATAGTCGATCACCGGCAAGGGATCGACCTTCACCTTAACGGTGGTCAGGTCGGAGCAACCACTCACGTTGGCCCCGGAAACGACCGGCTTCACAGTGACATTCAGCAGGTAATTGGTCGTCACTGTTGGTGAGGCCACGGGGTTGGGGCCACTGGATATCGAAAGCCCGAGAGGAGGGGTCCAGGAGTAGATCAAGTCATAGTTGTCTGGGTTCCAGGTATTCGTCTGAAGTGTGACAGAATCACCGAAACAAATGGTGGCATCAGTGACATCGACTCGGAATGTGGTATCCACCAGCTCAAACTGGAACTCATACTCTATCCAGTTGCAGTCCCAGTTGCTGCTATTGGTATCTTCCACATACAGGTAGAAGGTTTCTTCCCAGGGGCCCCACTGGCTGCTTAGATAGAGGTAGGGGTTGGATGTATAAGGATTGGAGAGGTCCCAGCGCGGATACCATTCGTACAGCAGTCCGGGAACCGGAGGAATCCCGATCTGAATGCTGTCCCCGGGCTGGGAGTAGGCGCAGACCGTCAGCCCGGGCCCTGGATCGGCGTTGGGTATGATCCCATTGTTTACTTCGATGAGGGCAAAGGCCGTTGCCTGGCAACCGCTTAGCTTATCAGTAACCGTGATGGTAAAGAGGGTTGTCGTATCCGGGAATACCACCGGGCTGAGGCTGTGTGGATTACTAACCGCAGCGGCAGGGCTCCATTCTACGCTGAAACCATTGGAACCATAGACCTCATAATAGTCAAGATAGGTCAGTTCGATGGAGGATCCTCTGCAGATCTCCTCCCAGGCCCAGGACTCCACCCAGATATTCCTTACCGTCACCTCCACCTGGTCTTCGTTGGTGCAATTGGTGACCGGATCGGTCACGGTGACGCTATAGGTTGTGGTGGCCGAAGGATAGGCATAGGGTTGGTCCACATAGCGGGAGGGGATGTAGATGCCGTGGGGCGACCAGGCATAGATCAGGCTGTCGGGGCCGTCGCTGCCTAATTGGACGTAGTCCCCGAAGCAAATCACCGTATCAGGGCCTGCATAGGCTGGTGGGCCAGGCGACGGGTTCAGGGCGATCAGGGCCGAATCCTCTACCAGACAAGTGGTCTGGCTGTGGGTCGCGCTTACCTTCACCATCACCGACTGGGTAGGACAGATGCTTGGGTTGGGGGAGAAGGGGTTGTCAAATAGGTATGCCGGTTCCCAGCTATATCCGCTGAATGGGCCGTTGACCTCAAACAGGTCCAAGGTAGCACAGGAACTGTTGCATACCGCTCCGGGGGCGATGATCTGCAGGGTTCCGGAATTCTTCACTGTTACGGTAACCTGATCAGTCCGGGTGCAACTGCCGTTGGAGGCGGTGAGGACATAAGTGGTAGTTGTGTTGGGAGTGGCCACGGGTTGTGCGGACAAGGGGTCATCAAGGCCGGTAGCAGGGGTCCAGGAATAGCTGATTCCTGCCTTGGCTGGTGTTCCCAGCCTTACGGATTCACCCTTGCAGATGGTCGTGTTGGCTCCGGCCTCTATCCCGAAGGCAGGGCGAACTACTACGGTATCCCTTCGGGTACAACCATTCGACCATGCCGCAGTGCTCACTACATAGGTCGTGGTATCCGAGGGATTGGCCACCACCGACATACCCTGGGTGCTGCTGAGCCCGGTGGCGGGCGACCAATAGGGATAGTACTGGTAGTAGTAGTTCACGCTCAGCGTCACGCCTGAGTTGCAAATATCCACAGTGTCATAGTTCAACACCACCTGGGGGGTATAGCCCAGGTAAACCCGGGCCTGGTCGGTGACGGAGCAGCTGCCCCAGGTCACCGTGACATAGTAATCCACCGACCCCGTGAAGTTGGTTAGTGCCCGGGGCATGGCCACATTGGTCTCCACAAGGTAGTAGGACGGCGACCAGGAATAGATCAGGCCCTCCACGGCGGCGGTCCCCAGGGTAACACTATCAAAGGTGCAACCGGTGTAATCAGGTCCGGCCAGCCCGGTAGGCAGCTCGAACTTCTTGATGACTACCTCATCGCTCCCAAACAGGCAATTCGCCGTATCATAAACTGAAAGGGTGTAGGTCGTGGTAATCAGGGGATCGGCCACGGGTTGGGCCACCGAGCTGTCGCTCAGCCCCGTGGAAGGTGACCAACGGTACACCAGCCCGGGCTGGGGCGATGGGCCGATCTGCACCGGGAAGCTGCCGCAACTCGAAGTATCCGGCCCGGCGTTCACGCTCAGTGGTCCCGGTTGTATCACTTCGACGCTGACCAGGTCGATCGATTCGCAGCCCTGGGAACTTAAGGGAGAAACGATGAGTTTGTATGTGGTAGTGCTGGCCGGCAGGGCGCTGGGATTCGCAAGGGTAGGATCGTTGAGCCCGGTGGAGGGGATCCAGAGATAGGTGGCGCCAACAGCTGTGCTGTCTGTGGTGCCCAGGACCACGGGTTCACCGGTGCTGCATACGATGCGGTCAGGACCTGCATCGGCAGTGAACGGCAGGGTCTCATGGAAAACAACGGTATCCTTGTCCACGCATCCGGTGATGGAATCGGTGACGGTGAGGTAGAGATGGATGTCATCCGTATATATAGTGGTCAGAGGCTGGGCAAGGGTCGAGTCCGAAACCAATTCTCCCGGTTGCCACAGGTAGAGCATATCATCTTCCTCCGGGGTGCCGACCATGAAGGTAGTGGAACTGCAGAAGTATTTGTCCCCGCCCCCGTCGGCAATGGGCTCGCGAACGATCACTTCAGTCAGGGCGGTATCGCTGCAGCCAGTCGCTGGATCGGTCACAATGAGGGTATAAATGGTGGAGGAGTCAGGGAAGGCTGTGGGATTGCTCACATCGTTGGCGCTGAGGCCGTGGATCGGGGTCCAGAGATAGTCCAGTCCCGGTGCTGCAGCCGCACCGATATGCACCGGAACGCTGGTGCCGGGGCAAAGGATCGAAGTTCCGGCAGTAATGGCATGGGGTGCGGCGCCCCAGAAGCTGGAAACCCCCACGGTCCCGGTGCAGTAGAAGTTCGTGTCCAGCTTGTGCCTGGCAATCAGGGTATACACCTGGTTGCTGGTCAGCGGCTTGATGAGGTTGGGCGTGGCAGAATAAGGATTGTCCAGAAGACTGAGATCACCCCCCGTCCATTCATAGGTATAGTCAATGGGGTTGATGTTCTCAGGGATCAGGGGGTAGGGAAGCGACTGGGCATAGTCCCCGCAGTTCACCGGGACCCAGATGTCCTTGTATGGCACCGGACAACCGCAGGGAGGAACAGTGACATAATCATAGCAGGTGGCCCCGTTCAGCGTAACCTTAAGCTGATAATAGGTCTCCTCAGCAGGATTGATGATGGGGTTAGCCAGGGTATCCCTGCCACCGGAAAGGCTGTTGGTGTCTCCGTAAATCACCGTCCATTCATAGGATGCCATGCCTCCGGTGAAGTCATAGCTCCCGATGCGGCGTGGCCCGCAACCGTCAGGGCCGGCATGGGCGAACCCAACGAAAACATTCACCGTGTCGTGCCCGGCCACACAAACGGCATCGTCGCGGATTACCGTGAGCACATATTCCCGGTAAAAACCGGGATAATCGTAGGGGAAGCTCCCATCGTAACGTGTGTTTCCGCTGGTGGTGGAGTTGATGTTGGTGCCGGGGGTCCAGATGTAGGTGTGCCCGGGTAAGTCCGAAGTACCGAGATAGGCGCTGTAATACTCACAAATGAATTGGTCTGGACCGGCATCGGCAACCGGCGGAACGATGATCTGCACCAGCACCGTGTCTGAAGGGCATACGCCTCCGGAAAAGCCGCCATCGCTGACGGTCACGGCATAGGTCGTGTTCACGCTGGGGTTGACGAAGGTATTGCCACCCGAGGGGCTGGCGATGCTGGCATAACCACTGCCGTCCAGGGCATTCCAGGTATAGCTGACATTGTTGGCCCCAGGATAGCCCGGTGCGCTCAGCAGCACCTGCTCCCCCGGACAGATGAGCTTGTCTTCGCCAATATCCGCATGAAGCACTTCCACAACAACCTGTTCCGTTTGATAGCATTCGTTGGAGTCTTCCACCAGCAGGGTGTAGCCTACGATTTGTTCGGTGGGGGTAACCGTTGGATTGGCGAGGGTAGAATCGTTGAGGTCGCCCAGCGGGAACCAGGTATAGAGGTAGGGCGCCAGTCCCCCGCTCGCTGTTGGGGAGCCGCCCAGGGTGGAGGAACCTCCCGGGCAAAGGTATTGCCCATCCCCCGGGTCAATCGTCGGGGCATCCAGCGCACGGATCTCGAGCTTGGCCGGAACGCTGTAAATCACTGGTTTCCCATTATCAAGGATAATCCTCCGGAACCAGGTATCCACTGAGGTAGCCTGGGGCTGGAAGGAGGGTTCGGTCGCCCCGGCAATATCATACCAATGGAGGGAGTCATGGCTGTACTGCCACTTCATTTCCGGAGGGGCAACTTCCACGAAGGTCGGCTGGCCGTTGCGCAGCAGCTCCAGCAAGAGGTCAGCACTCCCCCCCAGGGGCTGGATGTGGTTGCTCATACGGCACACCTGCTGAATACGCGGAAGCACCGTGTCCGTAGCTTCGTACCATGTGTCCCATTTGAATTTGAAGAAGGCCCCTCCGCCGGAGTACCATGTGTTCCCATTGGCGTTCTGACCGAAAATATTGAGATGGGTCCCCGGGGTCAGCGGGAAATCGGCCGTGCTCAATCCATAAAGGACATCCACGAAACCATACAGCACACTATCGGTAGGTACCATGAACCGGTAATCCTCCTCATCATAATCCTCGGCCCCGCTTCCTCCCATGAGCGTGGAGAACAGCATTTTCCCATCCGGGGCGAAGCGTCCGATCCAGTAGTCCTTATCCCCCCATCCGGTTTCCTGTATGGCGTCGGAAGTTGGTTCGATGTTGTAATGTCCGGTAACCATCATACCCATCACCAATACGGTGGAGTCGGGAAGTGGGTAGATGGAATGATTCTCCGGCGTCCATCCGGCCCGCTCTATCGGGAAAAGCGTAGCTACCGGGATTTCATCTTTATCATAATCATAGGCAAAGAGAAAACCTCCATGCCCGTCAGAGGAGGAATAGGTGCCCGGGGACGAGGGGTAGGCGATCGATCCGGGGAAGTTCCAGTCGTAAACCGTGCCCGTAAGCCAGACGCGATTTCCAGGACCCAAGATCTTGTAGCGCTTCGTCAGTCCCTCATAGTCGAGCATTTCCCCTTCCATCCAGTCTCCCGTACTGCTGCCCCAGAAAGTCGAATACAACAGGTTCCCGTCAATGTCGAAGCGGCTCACCGTAATGTCACCTGCGCCTCCGGGACCGGTTCCTCCCGCAAAGATGGCCTGTGCGGCATCACTTGTAACAGGGAAGGTGCTTGAATTGGAGTTGCCAACAGCTATCATCGTGCCGTCCGGCAGGCACTTCAGAAATTCCAGCTCCTCCCAGCTGTTGCCCCCCAGATAGGTGGAGAACCGGAAACTGCCGTCATCGATGTCGATGAGGGTCAGGCCATAGTCCAGGGGCCGGGAACCGTAATACTCATTTTCATCGTCCACGGCATTGGGCGTCAGGGGATATCCATCGCTGGCTGTACGCATGCCCGTCCAGACATATTCCTCATCCGGGGTGATATCGAAACTGTTGAATCCTTCCTGTACATCATAATTATATCCCCCCAGGTAGGTGCACCACCTCAGGGTGCCGTTCTCTCCTTCGAACATGGCTAGGAAGTGGTCGTAATACCCCCCGAACACCTTCTGCCCAGCCTGTGACGTTACCGGAAGGTTGGTGGAGCCGGTCCACCCCTTGACCACGATATCCCCTGTAGAGGTAAACTGATATGAATCCAGGCTTTCCCAGTCATTTCCTGACAGGTAAGTGGCCCAGGCAGCAGTCTTGGCCTGTGGGTCCAGTTTGGCGATATAGACCCCTCCGTTTGGTCCCGCGGGCATCATACCAGCCGTAATGGGCAGGGTCTTGTTGCTGGTCCCGTTCTGTATGATCCACAGGCTGCTGTCGGGTCCCTGGGCATACCAGATTCCGCTCTGCAAGGGGAAATAGGTCCCGTAGGCGGCGCTGCTCCCATCCGGGGTGATCGCCAGGAATCCCATACCGTAATTGGAACGTGTGGTGATCCAGGCATCCGCGGGTATGGGCAGTGGAGGGCCACTGGTAAAATTGTGCCCCATAATGAGCAGGTTCCCGTCCTTGAGCTCCAGGATGTCGAAGAGGTCCTGGTTGAAACCGGGCATGCCGGTGGACCATATCAGGTCGCCTGAAGCTGAAAACTTCGCCACATAGGAGCCGGTCATGATATTCGACAAGGCCCCGGGTGTTGCGTAGGCGTTGGAGCCGTATACCCTCCCTCCGATGATCACTGACCCGTCGGGCATGGGGGTCAGGGCGGTGATCGACTGCCCCCAGGTCTGGGAGTATTTCAGTACCATGGGGTCGATGATCAGGATCTGGGAGGGATCATAGGAAGCCCCCCTTGCCAGGCTGAACCCGAAGGTCTTGCGCCTTTTCCGGTCAAACTCGAAGGCGACCTCAGTTTCCTTCCCGTCGATCACCTGGTAGGAATAGGGTTTGGGAAGGCTTATTTCATCCATAATGGTGGCTACCTTCAGGCTCCCGTCTTCGCTTACATTTATGGCGCGGGTGCCGGCCAGGCGGATGTCGATGAGCGAAGGATCCGCATGGGGATACACGATGAAATCATATTCCAACCCGCCTGCCCCGTCACCATACAGGCGCAGGTCAATGCCCGGATAAATGCCTTCTACCCTGAGCTCACGGTAGCTCTGCACCCCACGTATGGTGCCGTCGGCCAACAGGTAGGTGCCGATGCCCTGGCCTTTCACCGGACCTACAGCCACCATGCGTGCACCAAGGTCCATGCCCCGGAACTGGTAATGCCAGGTCAGCCCCTCTCCGCAACGCGCGAGGAACTCCATGTCCTCCCCTGATACGGGCCAGCCCGTCCCCGTGAACTTCAGCTTATCTTGAAAATACAGGGCTTCGGCATCGGTATACGCCTCCATGCTCTCAAACGGTCCGCCTTCAAACGGCTTCTTCGGCCGGGTTCCCTCACGCATATAGGTGCGCAGTGAGTCCGCCCTACGGGCTTCCCCGGGGCTCAGCACCCGGGGGACGGTGATGCTGATCCCGTCCTTGAGCACGCTGAACACGGCACCGTTTCCGGTGGCCTGATAAAGGATGCGGTCATCCCATTGCCCCCGGTTCTGTTCAAAAACCAGGTTCATCGCCTTCTGCTTCAGCATGGCCTCGGCCTTGGCTCTGAGTTCAGACTCATCCTTGGAAATGGGGTTTTCGTGCGAGGCCACAGCATACGCATGGCTCAACAGGCACAGCCCGAGGGCTGCCATCAGGAAAAGGGCTCTCATTGGTTTTGGTTTTGGGTGGTTGCTGCCTGGGCCTGGGCAAGGGGAGAATTGCTGGCGGCCTTCGGACAGTTTCCGCAACAAATTTAAAGAACGGAATATTTAGATACAGTATAAATTACGATGTATCAAGCCGTTAATTCTGCGTTCCCGTGGGATATCCTGCGCTTCCACTATACGCTGCCTTGCTGCTGATCCGGCAAGATCGTCCTATAGGTGCTCAATTTAATAAATAAACCCACGGAATGGACAGGCCAGCCGGGTTTTTTTCTGAAGCGGGGCCTATCGCGTGTGATTGGCTGCTTGAACAATGACCGGCTTCGGACGTTTATCCATATAAACATGCTCCCATGCCCCGAATCGTCCTCCTGATCAGTCTGGCCCTATTGACTCCTTTGATGGGTTCCTGTCAGGGACATGGCGAAGGGGAGGTAATGCGGCAGGGAGCATCAGTAAACCAGAATATGCCAGCGCTTACCTGGAAAGATGTGATCCACTTTGCCGAAAAGGGCAGCCCGCCCCCTGACCGCCGGGTGGTGATGAGCGATACGGAATGGAGGCAGCAACTCAGCCCCGAAGAGTTCCGCATCACCCGCCTCAAGGGCACCGAAAGGGCCTTCACCGGCCAGTATTGCGAATCCCATGCCCCCGGAGTATACGCCTGCCGCTGCTGCGGTACGGAGTTGTTCGACTCCCGGGAGAAGTTCGAGTCAGGGACCGGCTGGCCCAGCTTTACCCAGCCGGTCCGCGATAATGTGGTTAAGTATGAAAAAGATACCAGCTTCGGAATGGTCCGCGTGGAAATCCTATGCAATGTCTGCGATGCCCATCTCGGGCATGTTTTTCCTGATGGCCCCGGTCCTGGCGGCCTGCGCTTCTGCACCAACTCCGCCAGCCTCGTCCGCACCGGAGAATGAGGAAATTTCACTCAGTGACAGCACAAAGATGAGACTGGCGACCTTTGGTGGGGGGTGCTTCTGGTGCACCGAAGCCCTCTTTCAACAGATGAAAGGGGTGGTGAATGTGGCCTCTGGCTACAGTGGGGGACGTATCCCCAGCCCAACCTATCGCGAGGTATGCAGCGGCCTGACGGGCCATGCCGAGGTCATTCAACTGACCTACGACCCCATGAAAGTGGAATATGCTGACCTCCTGAGGGTCTTTTTCGGTACCCATGACCCCACCACACTCAACCGCCAGGGAGCCGATGTGGGCACGCAATACCGTTCCGTGATCTTCTTCCACGATGAGGAGCAGCAAGCTGTTGCCGGGGCGATAAAGGCTGAAGCCCAGCAGTACCTCGCCGATCCCATCGTTACAGAGATTGCGTCATACACAGCCTTCTACAAGGCCGAAGAGGGCCACCAGGACTATTACAACCGCAACCGGGCCCAGGGCTATTGCCAGCTGGTCATCGCACCCAAGCTGGAAAAGCTCAGAAGAGCCTACGGAGAATTCCTTAAGTAATAAGGGAGGGGGCTGCTATAGTTGATGCCCCGTAGGGACGAAAACCAAAATTTCTATATCATTGATTAACATCATATTGCCTTCATTCATTCATCGAAAACATACAATTATACATACATTTTCAGCTTGTTTCTACCTATCCTGTCCTATCCGTT
>JAKLHK010000046.1 GCA_022710185.1 Bacteroidota bacterium | reverse complement strand
CGCGATTTTGTGCGCCCCATTGAACATATCCTCCTGAAGGAAGGGCTACGCTTCGAGATCAAGTCACGCACCAAGTCTATCCCTTCCATCTGGGGCAAAATGAAGGCCCAGGGGGTAGGCTATGAGGAGGTCTATGATGTCTTCGCCATACGTATCATCCTCGACAGCCCCCTGTCATCCGAAAAAGCCGATTGCTGGAAGGTCTATTCGCTGGTCACCGATATCTACCCCCCCAGCCCTGAGCGCCTGCGAGACTGGATCAGCGCCCCGCGCCCCAGCGGTTATGAATCGCTGCATACCACCGTGCTCGGTCCCGGCAAGCGCTGGGTAGAAGTGCAGATCCGTTCGCTCAGGATGGACGAGATCGCAGAGAAGGGCCATGCGGCCCATTGGCAATACAAGGACAGCAAAGCCGACCGAGGTACGGCCGCATGGCTGAAGAACATACGGGAACTGTTGGAGAACCCTACCCCGGATGCTTTCAGCGATGTTCACGAGGTCAGACCGGGCCAGGGTCCGGAACATATTTTCGTTTTTACCCCCGGGGGCGACCTCCGCCAGCTCGGGGCAGGGGCCACGGTACTTGATTTCGCTTTTGACATTCACTCCCGGGTGGGTTCCGAATGCATCGGAGCGAAAGTGAATGGACGCAATGTCACCATACGGCATAAACTGGCCAACGGCGACCAGGTAGAGATCATCACCTCGAAAAATCAGCACCCCAAACCCGATTGGCTGGGCTTCGTGGTCAGCTCCAAGGCCCGTGCCCGCATACGCAGGGCACTGAAAGAGCAGGTGCACCAGGAAGCCGCCCAGGGCCGTGAGACCCTGGAACGCAAGTTCAGGAACTGGAAGATTCCCTTCACCGATGAGCATATCGCCCGACTGATCCGCCGGTTCAGGTTCAAGGATTCGGTCGAGCTCTACGCTGCCGTAGCCACAGAAAAAATTGACCTGAAGGAGGTCAGGGAATACCTTCGCGAGGACCCGTCCAAACCATCAGGAAGCAAGGAGGCCCCGCGGGAAGGTGGACGAACTTACCCCTCAAAAACTGAAAAGCAGGCCAGTGATGTACTGGAGATTGATCAGCGACAGGACCGGCTCAATGTGGAATACAGCCTGGGAAAGTGCTGCAACCCCATTTTCGGTGATGAGGTCTTTGGTTTTGTGACCGTGAGCAAGGGCATCACGGTGCACCGGGTGAACTGCCCCAACGCTTCAGGCATGCTGGAGCGCTACCCGTACAGGGTGATCCCGGTGAGGTGGAAAGCTTCGGCCGGACAGGGTGCCTATGTGGCCACCATACGTATCAGCGGTGAGGACCGGCTGGGGATGGTCAGTGCCATCACCGAGGTCATCTCCAACGATATGAAAGTAAATATGCGCTCCATCACGATCGATGCCAGCGGGGGGCATTTTGAAGGGCAGCTCAGCGTGAACGTGTTCGATACCCAACACCTCGAGGCTCTGCTGCGGAAGCTCCAGAAGATTGAAGGCGTCAGCAGGGCCTTACGGGCCGACTGACGCCTTCACCTGAAACCGGGTATTTTCCTTATCAGCGAATAATCACCCGCTCTGTTCTGCCGCGCCCTTCCATATCTCCCAGGAAATACATGCCGGGCGCAATGCCTGCCAGCTCAAGGGTTCCTTCTCCATTCAGGAGAGTGATCCTGGCCTTGTCCCTTCCGCTCATATCCCACAAAACCAATGTGGCAACCGAAGGCTCCCAGCTCACACTGAGACGGTCGGTGGCAGGATTGGGGAATACCTTAATAGCATTTCCTGCGGCCAGGTTAATGCCGGTCGAAACGCTTTCATTGACACTCAGGCTGGAGGTATAGATCACATCCCCACTGGTAGCCCCGTTGCCATTGGCGGCGTTGAAAGCCCCGTAGAATGTTACCGCACCAGAACCGCTGGCCGGGGCAGTCCAGTCGAAGGACCAGCTCTTGGAGGACCCGCTGGGGGAGAAGCCGGAGGACGTGTGAGTTACCGAGTTGTTGCTGTTGGCCATCCTGGTCTGAGCGACATCGGTGATCGTAAACCCGCCGGTCTTTGTCCCTCCCGACTTTTCAGCAGTAACTTCGAAACCAAAGCGGCTCACCCCGGGATGTGTGCCCGTAGCGGTGATGGTGTAGGTCTGGCCCGGCACATAACCAGAAGCAGGAATGTTGCTGGTAATCCAACCTGTTTGCGGACTGGGAGTGCCTCCATGACACTGGGAGCAGGTAGCCCCGCCGTCACCGGGCGATCCGGTTTTCCCCCCCGGGGAGCCGCTGCTGCTGCTCAGTTCGGCGGTAAACAATGTAAAGGCTGCCAGGGAGGCCGCCACGAGAGTAATGATTCTGATCATGTGTTTCGATGCTTAGTGTGTAATTTCTTGAAACGAGACACATGAAGAACACATTGAGACACTGAATGTTCTGTTAATGAATTGTTAAACCAGCGGTCGGTAAACTGTTATCGTCCTGCATGGGGAGTATACCCTGAGCTTGTGCCTGCCTTCAGTCCCATCGAAGCGGGTGGGGTAGGTTATCAGGGGATCAAGTCGTCCCTGGCCACCGAAGGAGGGATCGTCGGAGTCCAGTACCATCTGGTATACCCCTGCCTCGGGCACGGGAAACTCATAATTGGCAATGCTTTGGCTGACATGGAAGTTGGACACGAAGATGAGTCCTGACTTCCTATAAACCAAGGTCTTGTTCCAATCATCCAACCAAAGCTGCTCTCCGTAGCCCTGTTGCTGAAGGTGATATTCTCGGGCCAGGCTGATCATAGCCTGGTCAAAGTCTTTCAGATGATGGTAGCGCAGCTCGGGATCATCGGCCAGAGACCACTGCCTACGGGCATAGTGATAGCTCCATCCATTGCCTTCCCTGGGGAAATCGATCCATTCCGGATGACCGAACTCATTGCCCATGAAGTTGAGCCAGGCCTGGCCCCCAAGGCTGAGCGTAACCAGGCGGATCATCTTATGTAGCGCAATCCCGCGCTCGATGGAAAGATGAGGATCATCTATCCTCATGTGATGATACATCTCTTTGTCCATCAGCCAGAAGGCCATCGTTTTATCCCCAACCATTGCCTGGTCGTGAGATTCGCAGTAGGCGATAGTACGAACGTCCGGTCGGCGGTCATTCATTACATGCCAGAGGTGATGAAGGTTCCAGTCCTCATCTTTGCGACGGCTCAGGGTCTCTACCCAGAAATCGGGCAGGCCCATGCCCAGGCGGAAATCAAACCCAATGCCCCCTTCGGCTATGGGCCGGCACAGTCCGGGCATTCCCGTAACGTCCTCGGCTATGGTAACGCTGTGAGGATTAATATGATGAATCAGGTGGTTGGCCAGTTGCAGGTAGGTGATGGCATCCCATTCCACTCCCTGTGAGAAATACTTCTCCGGACTATCGAAGACCTCATGTCCATGGTGAAAATACATCATAGAGCCTACCCCGTCAAATCGGAAGCCATCGAAGCGGAACTCCTCCAGCCAGTACCTCAGGTTTGACAGCAGGAAGCGCTGTACCTCGTCCTTTCCATAGTCGAACAGCCTGCTGTCCCAGTCGGGGTGCAGTCCACGGGGTCCAGGATGAAAGTAGAGGCTGTCGGAACCATCGAACTCATTGATCCCTTCGTTGGTGTTCTTAACCGTGTGCGAATGAACCACATCCATGATCACCGCGATGCCCATCTCATGGGCATCCGCAATGAGCCTCCGGAGCTCTTCAGGGGTGCCGAAGCGGGAGGATGGGGCAAAGAAATTGGAAACATGATAGCCGAACGATCCATAATAGGGGTGCTCCATCACCGCCATCATCTGTATGGCATTATAACCCGCTTCCCTGATCCTGGGCAAATTGAATTTGCGAAACTCTTCCCAGGTTCCAACGCCTTCCTTTTCCTGCGCCATGCCCGGATGGCATTCGTAGATATATAGTCCTTCACTCAGGTCAGGACGGAAGGGGGGCGCCTGGGGGGCTGGCCCGGCCGGGAACCAGAGCTGTCCACTGAAATCGTGGGTATCCGGGTCCTGGACCACCCGGCGTATGTAGGCTGGAATACGGGCCTGGCTGCCATGGGCATGGCTCACCCAAACCTTCACCCTGGAGCCGTGAAGCTGTTCAATATCTGATGGTTTCATGGAAATTTCAACAGACCATACACCTGCCTCGTCCTTGCTCAGGGGATGGCTCTCCCTGTTCCATCCGTTGAAGTCGCCGGCCAGGTGGAGGGCATGGGCAGCCGGGGCCCATTCACGATAGGTCAGCAGGCCTTTCTGACGGTCGAGGCTGAATCCAAAGTAATGATGACCGCCGGCAAAGGCATAAAGGCTGCCATGCAGAGCTTCGATGGCGGCCAGCCGGCTCTGATAACGCTGGTGCCTGTCGGCTACCTCTGCTGCGCTCGACTTCAGCCAATGGTCACTGCGTACAAGTTCGAACTCGTGATCCTGGGGAAAATCCATAGTTTCAGGAAAAGGCAAGGTGATGTCAGCAAAGCTAATCAAAAGCCCGCCAAATGTAAAGCTCAGCCATGAAGGATCAGCCGGTACCCGCTGCCATGGACACTAATCAGCTCCAGCCGGGTCTCAGGTTCGAGCAGCTTGCGCAGACGGGCAATAAAGACATCCATACTGCGGCGGGTAAAATAGTTGTCTTCCCTCCATATCGTTTGCAGGGCAAGCTCCCTGGGCATCAGTTCATTGATATGAAGGCACAGGAGCTTCAGCAGGTCAGCCTCCCGCGGAGAAAGCCTGGAGGGGCCTGCTGACCCTTGCAAGGTGCGGGTGGCAAACTCAAAGGTGAATGACCCCAGCTGGAAGCGTCCCTCATCGGATGTTTCGCCCCCCCTGCGGAGAATCGCGCGCAGCTTCATCAGCATTACCTCAGTATCGAAGGGTTTGCAGATATAGTCATCGGCGCCGATGCTGTATCCTCTGAGAACATCCTCCTTCAGGGAACGGGCCGTCAGGAATACCAGGGGTACCGAAGGGCATTGCTTACGTATTCCCACAGCTACGCTGAACCCATCCATATTGGGCAACATCACGTCCAGGATGCAGAGGTCGGTTTCGCCGGCATGGAACCGCTCCAGGGCCGTGGCCCCATCAGTTTCCCACTGCACTGTGAATTCCTTCATTTCCAGATAGGAACGAAGTACACCACCGAAGTTGATATCGTCCTCGAGCAGGAACACCCTAAATCGTTTCATCTTCTTCCTCTTTCTCGATCCATGGTAACCTTACAATAAATGTGGCCCCCTGGCCCGGGTTGCTTTCCACTTCTACTTGTCCACCCATGGACATCAGCGCAGCGCGAACAAAGCTCAGGCCCAGTCCGAAACCCTTGACATTGTGTGCATCGCGACCCTGCGCCCGGTAGAATGGGTCGAAAATCTTTTTTCTTGTGGCCTTGTCCATGCCTATGCCCTCATCAGCAATCCTGAGCTCGAACCAGGGGCCCTGATTCCGGGTGCTGAGGCTGATCCGGGGGATGTCCGGGGAATACTTCAGGGCGTTATCGATGAGGTTGAGGACGATATGATGAAAATGTGCCTGATCCACGCGCCCCCAGGGATGCTCAGCACCCAGGTCGACGCTGATATGTCCTCCTCTGTGGGTGGCTTGCAGTTGCATGGATTGCACCACCTTTTCGGTCATGGCGTTCAGGTTGGCCGTTGCGAGATCCATCACCAACGCATCGCGATCCAGCAGCGCCATCTGGAGTACCCGCTCCACATGTTGCTGCATCCTGAGGTTCTCCTGCCGGATTACTGAAAGAAAATGCCGGATGCGCGGAGGATCCCCGATTACCTGCTCGTCGGCCAGAGTATCTGTGGCGAGAGAGATGGTGGCCAGAGGGGTACGCAACTCGTGGGAAATATTGTTGATCAGGTCTGATTTTACCTGGTTCAGCTTCTTCTGACGGTACATGGTTAGTATCCCGGCCCCGGCCGCCACGACAAGAAAAAGGGCGAAAAGCAGGGAGAGGATGAGCAGTGGAACCATGGAGCGGATAAGGTATTGGCTGCGTCCGGGAAAGGCGACCTTCAGCAGCACGGGTTCCGTTATCAGGTCATTGGAATAGAGGGGGGACTCATAAACGGTGCCCTCCCTTGTGGAGAAACCGGGGGAGGAAAGGATGGGCCGGACGCTATCTCCGGGGGGGACAACGGCAAAAAGGTAGTCCCCGGGCAAGCCATGACGACGGAAGCTTTCCCCCAGCAGATAGATAAGCAGTGTGTCATTAAGCCTGTCCTCAAGGCGCAAGCTGCGAACATCCATATCGGCACTAATCTCCTCCAGCAGACTGTCAACTTTTTCCCTCCGCATCTCCAGGCGGAGCAGGCGGACCTCGGTGGAACGCAGCATAGAGTCCTGCAGGCTGAGCCTTACCTCTTCTTCGGATTCTGAGATCAGATTGGCTTCCAATTTGATCTCCAGCAGCTCTGAACGGGCACTATCGATACTCACCTTCAGTTGCTGCTGCATGCCGCTGTCTATCCCTTCCGACACGATCTGCTGCACTATCCTTACAGGCCTGACACGGTCCGTCCGAACCTGAAAAGGCTTGCCAGGCTGGCTGCGGAACATGGCTATACTGTCCTGTCCGGCACTGCGGGCAACCCATCGCAGGGATTCGATCTCTTCCAGCTTACGAGATACTTCCCTCAGAGCGGAACTCACCTCCTGTTTCATGGCCTGTGCGTTGATACGGACGGCCCGGTATATCCACAGTCCCTGTATGGACAGCACGCCTGTCAGCCCCAAGAGTATGAGGGTAGTAAGCAGCCCGAGTCGGAAAGATCTCATGTGTCAAATATATTAATGTAGCCGCATACCCCGGTCGAACATTAACCTTCCGTTAACCTTTATTAACCTGACTTAACCTCCTGACAATGAGCTCCGATGTAGATTTGCAACATACCAATACCTCAGAAGATGAAACTAAGCATGAAATGGATTTCTCTGGGCATGTGCTTTATTTGGGCCGCCGGGGCAGGGTTCGCTCAGGACAAGGATGTTGAAACCAGGGTGATAGTGAAAACGAAAGCGGGTAAGGATGCCCGGGTTGTCACCATTGACACGGTGGTGAGTGATCCGGGGGAGGCTCGGCAGGTGCTCCGATTGAAGATGAAAGAGCTTGAAGGAGAGGGAGATGAGCGGATGGTGGAGGTGGAAGCCCTGCTTGATTCTCTGGACTCGGGTACCCGGAAAATAAGGGTAGAGATAGCGGATGGGATGGAATGGGAAATGGACAGTATGGACCAGGGCAACAAATTAATTATCAAGAAGTTGGAAGAGAAGGAGAAGGAGTATGAAATCGAGCTGGAGCTACTTGAGAAGGAGCTGAAAACCATGGACCTTGAGGAGTCAGAAGGTGAAAAGGAGGTCAGGGTCAGGGTAATCCATGATGAGGACGGGAACAAAACGGTGGTGCGCAAGATTGTGATCCTGGATGAGGGAGGCGATGGCCTGAAAGGGGAAAAGGTTTCCGGGAAGAAGACGCGGGAAAAGAAGCTGATAAGAAAGGATAACAGGGAAGACAGGGATTGAAAAGAGATCGCAGTACCTGTAATATTGTGGGAGTCCGTCTGATCTCAGGCGGACTCTTGTTCTATACCGGAGGCATTGTTTTCCAGGATATTGGTGATAGGACGGAAGCGTCGCCGGATCAGGGGCCAGCGTTCCGGGTGCCGGCTGAGCAGGGAAATGATACGATCCCGGTGATTGCGTATGCTGTCGCTGATGGCCGGGGCGCTGATAGGGGTGGGGCAGAGGCGCCCCACATTGGCGCTGGTCAGCTTCCGGCTGCTTTGCTCCGCCTTACGGGCGGCATCTTCCAGCTTGTCGAGCAGCTCAATGGTCCGGCTCAACGCGCCTTTGACGGCACTTTCCTGTTGTTCCGCAGCCTGGTCGTCCGGTTGTTCCATCGGCAATATCTCCATGAACCAGTCTTCGATAATCTGCTCTGGTTCCTGGCTCCCGCGATAAAGTTCCAGGGCATACTCCGCTGCCTGGTCGAGACGCTGCAGCAGTTGGGTGAGGTCCCCGGGATAGTTGCGGATGGCTTCACAGGCCCCCTCGCTGAGTCTCAGCATGCTCCCATGCCTGCGCTCAAGGTCTTCAAGACGGGCTTCGGCCAGCTTTAGCAGGCTTTCCCCATAGCGCTGCCCGGTGCGCCGGTACTGCTCCCTTTCCCTGGTAAACTGCCGGAAGCTGTCGCGGGTCTGCTGCATAAACCGGTCCCGGCGGTCATCCTGACGTAGGTTGTTGCCCAGGAAGTAGCGCAGTGACATGGTGATCATCTGTCCTACAAACTCACGTGAAAAGGGATCCATACCCCGGCGGATGCCTTTAACCCCTTCTTTCTCAACCAGTCCGCTGAGGTGGATATACAAGAGGTCGTTCAGGCCATCCAGGGGGTTGGGTAAGCAAACGCAGAGGACATTCTTCTGAAGGGCCGAGAAGATATCGATCTGTGGGCTGCGATGGATGCGTGAGGAGAAGGGAAGCTCACCTTCCTCCAGCCAATCGAAGCCACTGGCGGTCTGCCTGAGGCGATGGAGCTCTTCCTCCAGGCTGCCTGTTTCCATGCGCTCATGACCTGTACCGGGCTGGCCGAAGTCTATCCGGAATGCGCTCAATCCTGGATCATGGTCAGAAGCGAACACGAGCATCGCTTTCTCCACCCCCGGAATGAGCTCTGGGAGCGCATGGAGCATATCCTCCAGTCTATGCGTATGTCCAACGGTGGTTAAGCGCATCTCCATGCAAAAGTACGATCAGTTAAGTCATTAAGTCAAGTCATTAAGTCTAATTAAGCAAAGATTCTTCAGTTAAGTTCAGACTTAATTAAGTCATTTCAAACTATCCTAATACCGAATATTAAGCTTAAAGTATTTGATATATAATATTATAGAACCATACTTTTGAATCAGTTCCGAAAAGCCCTTGCCATTTCATTAAGTCAATTAAGCAAATGACTCCTACCCTCCAGAAACCACGCATTCCCCAATTCAGCCCGGAAGCTGAAATGCTGCTGCGTCGGCGCCAGCTATCCCCGACCCATCTCAAACTGATGGCGCTTCTGGAACAGGATGAGCAGATACAGGGTATGAGCAGTAAAGATCCTGCGATAATTTATGGTGAAAGAAAGGGGAAACTGCTTGACTATCTGAACCGATTTTTCGCTGCGATCTGACCCTTTGCCCCGGGGCAGAATGCTTGGTCATCACAAGGCATCATCGTATATTGCCGGGTCTCCAAACCAACCCGGAATGAAAGCCTTAAAAATGATCCTGGCCATACTGGCCTTACTGGTAGTGGTACTGCTCATCACTGCCTGGTTGCTTCCTTCATCCACCTATACTGAGCGCAGCATGCTCGTCAAGGCCACGCCAGAAACGATCTTCGCCCAGGTTAACGACCTGCAGCGCTTCCAGGACTGGTCGCCCTTTCTCGCTGATGACAGCACTGCCACGTTATCGTTCGGTGAGATTACCTCCGGCCCGGGAGCCTCCTATAGCTGGGAAAGCAAAATGGGCAAGGGTACTATGAGCATTTCCGAAAGCAATCCGTCCACCTTTGTAAGGTACGATCTTATGTTCGAAGGGAACCGGGCAGCCTACTCCACACTAAGCCTGGAAGCTGTAACCGACAGCGGCACGCGCGTGACCTGGGGATTTGGGGTGCCCGAGCTGGGCTGGCCCATAGGACGGTTCATCGGACTGTTCATGAATAGTGGTATGCACCCTTATATGGACAAAGGCCTGGAGTCGCTGAAGGCCCTGGCGGAAGGTCATCCCCTGCGTGCCCAGGGAAGAACAGGGGAGATCGCAGTGGAGGAAAGGACGGCCCAGCCCATCCTGGCGGTCCGGGATTCCGTGGACATGCAGGGCATGGAAGCCTTTTTCGGCGAAAGTTACGGCATCATCATGGAATACCTGGGAGCTAAAGAGTTGCAGCCCACCGGCCCTCCTATGAGCATCACGCTGTTCTGGAACGAAACGGGGAAATCACTGATCGAGGCAGCCATCCCCACAGCAGCGGAAGAAAAGCCGGGTAAAGGTGTATTGTATGCCCGCACCATCCCGGCATCCAAGGTGGTTCGGGCTTCGCATTTCGGTCCCTACCATACCGTTGGGATGACCTACACTGCAGTTGAAGCCTTCATGACGGCGGAGGGGTATTTGCCAGCCGGCCCACCCATGGAAATATATGTCACCGACCCGGGCACACAACCCGATACCGCCCTCTGGGAAACGCTGGTGGTATGGCCCGTAACTGAGGGTCCCAAAGTACCCTGATGTATTCATCATCAAATAGTTAATCTAATTTCTCTTTAATAGTCCCATCATGCGGTATACCCTGACCCTTATCTTCTCCATCCTGCTCCTCGGCGGGGGATATTCCCAGGAGACCCAACCCTTCAGCAATTTTCAGGGACGACATCACATGAAGGATCCCGGCGAGCTCCTCCGTATGAACGAACTGGGCAGGGGTTTCATACCCAGCCTGGCCCCGGTGGCCCCGGTGCGCAATGTGGCCGAATTCAACCGCATGGAAGGCGTGCTGGTGGCCTATGATGGCGGCTTCGGCATCCCTCTGGCCCTGATCGCCGAAATGGCACAGGACTGTAAGGTGTGGACCATCGTACCCTCCAGCAGCGCCCAGTCAACCGTGACCAATCTCTATAACTCCAACGGTATTAGCCTGACACAGAATCAGTTCATGCTGAAACCCATAGATAGTTACTGGACAAGGGATTACGGCCCCTGGTTTATTGTGGATGGGAACGAGCAGGTAGGGATTGTAGATTTCCCTTACAACCGGCCCAGACCCAATGACGATGCCATTCCGGCCCATGTGGCCACCGCCATGGGCTTGAATGTTTATAACATGAACCTGGTGCATACCGGGGGCAATTACATGACCGATGGTATGGGCGTATCTGCCAGCACCACCCTGGTCGCCACGGAGAACCAGGGCCTGAGCACCGCACAGATCGGACAGTTGGTGCTTGATTACCTGGGGGTTCACACCTATTACCTCAACAATGACCCTCTGGGCCAGTACATCGAGCATATCGACTGCTGGGGTAAGTTCCTGGATGTGGATAAAGTCCTGATTGCCGAGGTACCCTCCAGCGATCCCCGCTATCCTGATTATGAGGCGGTGGCTTCCTTCTATGCATCACACCTGAGCTCCTATGGCACACCCTATCAGGTGATCCGGGTGTATGCCCCCAACGGCCAGCCCTATACCAATTCACTCATTCTCAACGAGAAAGTTCTTGTTCCCATCGTAAGCAGCGCAGGAGCACTGTGGAACGATACGGCCCTGGCACGCTACCAGCAAGCCATGCCCGGTTACGAGGTGATAGGGATTGCCCAGTCCAATGCAGCACCCTGGCAAAGTACCGATGCCCTGCACTGCAGGGCCAAAGGGATCGCAGACAGAGGGATACTGGATATCAGGCACATGCCCCTGCTGGGGGATCTGGCGCCACAATCATCATACGAGCTGTCAGCCAGGGTGATCCCCTGCTCAGGATACAGCCCCATCCCGGATTCCATGTACTGTTGCCTTAGGATCAACGGTGGGGCCTGGGATACCCTTCCCCTGGTGGCCGATACGGCCCGCTGGTGGAGGCTGAGTCTTCCGGGATATGCTCCCGGAACCCAGGTCGAGTATTACCTGCACGCCTCCGACTCCAGCGGACGTACCGAGACGCATCCATTTATTGGAGAACCTGATCCTCATAGCTTTACGGTAAGGTATGTGGTCGGGGAAGGGGAGGGGAGCCTCCCGGAGCGGACCCGGCTCAGGATATACCCCAATCCCGCTTCCGATCTCAGCTTTGTCAACTTTTCCTCCTGGAGTAACGGAAGGGTAGATATCATGGTGCATGCTATGGATGGGCGCCTAGTCTATGAGGGTTCCCGGGCCCAGGTTCCTGAAGGAAAG
>JAKLHK010000045.1 GCA_022710185.1 Bacteroidota bacterium | reverse complement strand
GCTATCCGACACTATCCGATATTCTGCGTGATTTCAAGAAATATACAGCCAAAGAACTGATTTCAAAAATGGAGCAAGGAACAGAGAGCCGGAAGAAATGGATGTTGAATGAATTTGAGTTTGCAGTACGCCATTTAAACAGAATAGAAAACTACAAGGTATGGCAGGATGGAAATCACGCGGAAGAAGTATATTCCCTGGGCTTCTTATATCAGAAATTGGAGTATATTCACCAGAACCCGGTGCGGCAAATGATCGTGGTAAATCCAGAGGATTACCTGTTCAGTTCTGCAAGGAATTATGCAGATCTGAGTAGTATGATTGATGTTATTAAGATCAGTCCAAGGCTCAGGCAGTGGTGAAAGTGTTTATCTGGATGGACGGTCAGGCAGGCAAATTATTGAGTTGGCACGCGTCTGTGATGCACGAGCTGGCGCGCGTCTGTGACGCGTGCCGAAGGACTTTGCGTTTGTAACGCAATGAAAATTGCTGAATTGCGGCAAGATGATGGTACATAGAGGATGAGTTTGGCTCGTCAGAGACGAGCGGCCCTTGCGCACGCGTCACAGACGCGCGCGAGCTGGGCATACGCCTAACAGAGCCATAAATGTTGAGGGTGCCTCGGGTATACCCGCCGGTCTGGCTAATACTAAGGGAATCAGAACGAAAAGGTGGTTACCTTGCCTGAAATGGTGAAGGTCTTCTTCAGTGTGCCTGACGTATAGGCCCCTCCACTATACAACCCATCCACCGCAGTACCGCTGTGGGTACCACCGGTGTATAGCTTGTAAGTGGTGCCATTGGCCAGGACCGGTGAACTGAACACGATGGAGGCATAGTTGCGGTTGGGTTTGAAAGTGAACACTTCATTGCCCGCAGCATCCTCCACATGAATGAGGGTGGTGGAACTGATGCTCTGACTTGTTTTCATCAGGAGGGAATACTGTGCCGAATTGGAATGGAAGCCTTCGGTCATGTTCGAGTTGGTGCCGGAAATGATCACAAACCCGCCCGAAACCAGGGCTGCGCCATTTACATCCATGCCCACTTCGGGCGCCGACTGGGGGCCATGCACGACCAGGGTACCCCCTGTGACGGTGAGGTCCCCGTTCCCGTCGAGGGGGTCGCCATTGGTGGAATTGAGGTAGATGTAACCCCCGTTAACCGCGAGCTCGCTCCCGTCGTTGAACTCCCCGCCCAGCCCGAAGGTGGCATTCAGCGCATCGTCGGAAGAATTTACCCTGACATTGCCGCCATTGAATGTGAGATAGGGGGCTTCCATCCCTTCCACTGAACTGAGGATGTTAATGTTGCCGCCTTCAATCGTAAGACTGTCCCCGGCCTTGATCCCATCGTCGGCGGAAGCCACGGTCACCGTCCCGCTGCGGACGGTCACCGAGCGGTCTGACTTGAGGGCCTTGGCCTCATGATATTCTCCGCCACCCAGTGCAATGGAGCTTCCGGTGGTGGTCAGGTGGAGCACTGGGGCGGAGAAGCCGTCTCCAATAAGGATGTTGCTGTCCACGGAAATGCAGCGCCCCCCGCTGCCGGAGTTTGAAAAGGTGAGCGTGCCTCCGGTGATGCTCAGCTCCTGGTCTGCCTTGAGGCAAATACCAGTATACGCATCCGCAGTACCGGAGGCATTGGTGTAGCTGCCCCCGTTGCCGCTGGAAGCGATGGTGATGCTGCCTCCTGTGATGAAAGCATTTCCATCGCATGAAAGCCCCCGCGATGCCTGGCCATTGGTGGTAAAATGCAGCACTGGGCTCCCCAGGTGCAGGTCGCCGTCGGCCTTGATCACGGTGCAATAGGAAGGGTCGTAGCCCGATCCCGAAGGCTCCAGGACCACGGCACCGGATGCTGTGGCTGTGATGGTTCCCCCGTTTAAATGGATGTCCTCATTGGAACTGATACCTTTGGACTGGTCCCCCTGGATGTTCAGGTTGATGGAGCCTCCGTTGACGATGATATCCATATCAGCCGAGATGGCTTTGACGTCATTGGAGGTGCTCTGGATGGAGAGGGATCCGCAATGAATCACCACTTCCCCTTCATCCCCATCGATTCCATCGCCAGTGGAGGCCACGGAAATTTCTCCTCCATACATATAGAACCCCTCTTTGCCGTGTATGCCGTCCTTGGCCGCGGAAGTCACGATGATGTTCCCCTCCTGAACGATGATTCCCTTGTCGCTGGCCAGGGCATGCTGACTGCTTCCCAGTCCGTGGACCGATAGCGATCCTGAGCCGGTGAATATCAGCTGTCCCTCGGAGAAGAGGGCCCCCTTCTGGTCTTCTGCACTGCCGTTGACTACCGGAGCTGCGGCATAGGACAGGCCGTCGGAGAGGCTGTTGGCGGTGCCGTGTCCGAGGTGTATGGTCCCGGCCTTCTTCGACTGGATATTCAGCGCAGGCCCTACCGGATTGCTAATGCTGAGCCCGCGGAGCAGTAGGTTAAAACGGGAATCGGAATAGATCTTGAGGTTGCCATTCGAGGTGGCCCCCCAGCAGATGTATTGAATGTCGTCCAACCCGCCTGCAGCGTTGATGGTGACAAAAGCCCCGCTGTCGGTCACCGATACCCCGGAAGAAGCAAGTGGATTGGTGAAGGTGACCGAGGATCCCTGGTAATGAATATACACTGCCTGGCTATTGGCTGGCGTAGCGGTGATGGAATCGATAGTGCCCACGACGAACGGCAGCAGGGTGCCGTTGTTCAGGAAGTACATGGTGGCATTGCTGCTGTCGAAGTATAGGCTGTCTCCTTCGGTGAGGGGATAGGAGTAGGTGGCCGCTCCCTGATGGAAGTTGATCTGGTGCTGAGCGCTGGCTGACCAGGCGGTGAGGGCCAGGATGAACAGGGTGAGTGTGCGTTTCATTGCCTGACGAATTTGAGGCGTTGGGAACCTACACTGAGGAAGTACATACCGGGGGGAAGGGCCCGGAGGTCAATGGTGGAGATGAGTTCCGCGATGGAGGTTTGCATCACCAGGGCCCCGCCCAGGTTGTGTATCATGACACTGGCCGGCTCAGAGGTTTTACGTTCCAGGCTGAGGTACCCCCCGGAAGGGTTGGGGTATACCCTGGGTTCCTCAATGAGCGAATTGATGTCCGCACTACCGGTGTTCAGGTCGAAGTACATCTTATCCAGGAAAAAGACGCTGCAGTACTGAACCCCGCAGCTGTCGGGCCAGAGCTCCAGTTTGCCGTTATGGTAGGCTAATCCCCTCAGGGAGGCGAGGCTGTGGATGGACGTGCTGCCGTTGGCGCTAATCATTAGCGTTGGTTGGGCCGTAGCCCAATATCCCGTTCCCAGCAAGAGGAAGAAAAGGGATCCATTAAGGGTTTTTCGCATCTGGTGAGGTTTTCTTGATGTTCGGGTCCATTCTGCGTTGGTGAGCGAATATCGCGAGTAAGACGATCAGTTTCGGGTTGGGTTTACCAGCGTTCAAAACTTTTTCCGAGGATGAAGGTGACATGGTGAACAATTCTGGGGGTGACGCATTTATGTATGTTTGCAATGCTCAACCCTAACCCCACATTCCCATGACTACTGCCCCGCGTTCCAGGGCCATCCGGGCCATCAAGTTCATGCTGTTCTCGGCCACCATCGTGCCTTCGATGGTTGGCGGCGCCCTGGGGTATTACCACGGCAGTTTCCAGTGGACGGACTTCCTCCTGGTTTCCTTCGCCCTGCTCATCGGGCAGGCGGGTGGAGATTACCTCTATTATTATTTCACCCACCGCCATACCGATGCCCGGGATGCCCACACCAAGATCTTTGCCGGTTGGAGGCCTTTCTTCACCGAGTGGCTGCCCAGGGAACACGGTACCTTGTACGCAGGGATCCTCTGCCTGGCCATCGACCTGGCCATTGGGATCCACTATTTCCTTCTGCTCGGACCGGCCGTGCTATGGCTGGCCCTGGCTGGCGGGCTGGTGGCGGTGCTCTTCACCCCCCTCATGCTCCGGGGATTGAAGGAGCCGGTGGTCTTCCTCACTTTCGGCCCGCTCTCCCTGATGGGCATCTACCTGGTGCTCACTGGCGAACCCAGCCTGGCGCCGGTGCTGGTCTCCCTGCCACTGGCCTTCCTGGTCACCGTCGTTGCTTATCTTAAAGGGGCACGCTTCGAGCTGGGGCAGGAGGGGGGGGATCAAGTTGTGCTCCGCCTCGACCGCTCCCGGGTGATTTGGCTCAGCGCCCTGGGCTACTTCAGCTTGCTGGGGCTCGTCCTTGCCGGCATCCTGCCCACGCTCTCCCTGCTGGGGCTGCTGGCCTTTCCATTGACCCTCAGCGTGATCCGCGTGGTGCGCCGCAACAGCAGCAAGGTACAGGACTACCTCTGGGCCGTGGTTCGCTCTATCTGGGCCCTGGTGGTGGCCGGGGGCTTTATTGCCCTTTCCCTTATCCTTTAAAACATCCATGAAATGAATATCAAGGAAACCCTTACGATCTGGTTCAAGGCGGCCCGCGCCCCCTTTCTCGTGGTCAGCCTCCTGCCCTCCATCCTGGGTGGGGTGATGGCCTATTCCCATCACAGCTTCGACTGGACCATCTTTATCCTGGCCACGATAGGGATCGTGATGGCCCATTCGGCTGCAGACTTCATCGATGATTACTACGATTACATCAACGGCAACCTCGGCAACAAGGAACAGCAGTTCCACGACAGTCCGCTCATCGATGGCAAGGTCACTACCCGCCAGGTGCTCATAGCCGCGGGCCTTTGTATGCTGATCGCCGTGGGGGCCGGCATCTACCTGCTGATGGAGGTGGGGCTGCCTGTCCTTTACCTTATGGCCGCGGGGGCATTCATTGTGTTCTTCTATACCGCCCCCCCGGTAAGGCTCAACTACAGGGGCCTGGGCGAAACAGCCCTTTTCTTTGCCTTCGGGCCAATGATCGTCTTCGGGATGTATTACGTGCTAACTTCCCAGTTCAGTTGGGAACCCATCCTCGCCTCCATACCCATAGGCATCTTCACCATGAATGTCGGGATCGTCTCCAACATTTTCGACCATGACGACGATGTGAAATCAGGAAAGCGATGCATTCCGGTGCGCTTTGGTCAGCCTGCCACGGTACAGATCATCCGGGGGGTCACGGTAATCGCGTTCGGGACGCTCTTGCTGGGGGCACTGCTTGGCATCATGCCGATGTGGACCTTGCTTGGCCTGCTCACCCTTCCCCTGGGCTGGGCGGTGGTAAGGATGTCGGCCAGGTTTGCCGATACCACCTATTACACTCCGGCCATGACGCGGGCCATTGCCCTGACTTCGGTCATGAGCCTCCTGCTGACCCTGGCCTACGCCCTGGTCATCCTCTTCTAAGTCCCAACCCCATAGGACATCGCACGTCCGGGGGCTCAGGACGGACATCATTATTTTTCGGTTAAAAATTTTCAACAGCCGCCGCGGCATTTCGGTCTCTCCTTACTTTTATCCAGGCCTGGCAGGAACCGCGATCTAATGCCGTTTTTGTCTTCGCCCGTTATTGAAAGGGCGGCGGAGCTGGCGTTGTATCAGGGGTTGACCTGCTGCATTCGGCCCTGCCGGACCCTTGGCATGCAAACCACCACAAAACTCTTCCTATGCGAACCACTAACCCCTTTCATGCCCTGCCCAGGGTCCTGGCCCTGGCCATGATCCTGATGGCATATCCGCTCATCCTCAACGGGCAGGCAAGCATGGCCAGCCTGGGGTCGGCCGTGTCTCAGGACTTCAATACCCTTACCAGCGGAAGCTGGGCCGACAATACCACGCTCACCGGCTGGTATGCACGGACCACGGCCACGGCCTCCATCACCGCGTATGCAGCCAATACCGGAAGCACGACCACCGGAGGGTTCTATGCGTTTGGTGTGGCTGGGGTCAATCCGTTGGCAGACAGAGCCCTGGGATATGCTACCTCGAATGCGTTCACCGGCAGCGCAGGCTCGGGGAAGAACTATATGGGGTGGCGGTTGAAGAACAACACCGGCTCGTCCATCGATTCGCTCATCGTGGTATGGACGGGTGAGCAGTGGAGACGCGAAGCCAATACCTCAGCGCATACCCTCATTCTCACTTATCAGAAAGGGAGCACGGTAACCGATCTCAACAGCGGTTCATGGACCAGCGTATCCTCCACTTTCACGAGTCCCCAGACCGGTTCAACGGCCAGCGTGCTCGACGGGAATGCTGCGGCCAATCGTGTGGCGGGGATCAAAGCAAGGATTTACATTAATCTGGCCGCAGGGGAGGAAGTCATGCTCCGCTGGGAAGACCTCAACGACAGCGGGTCCGACCACTTCCTTACCATCGATGACGTATCGGCTACGCCCCGGGCTGAAGCGGTAGCGGCCTCGATCAGTGTGAGCGCCAACCTGGACTTCGGGGATCAGACCGAAGGCAGCGTGTCGGCGGAGCAGAGCTATACAGTGATCGGCAGCGGGCTCAGCCAGGGTATCGGCGTGAAGGCACCGGCCGGTTTCACTGTGTCCACAGTAAGTGGTGGGCCCTTCGGTGACTCCATCACCCTTGCGGCTGCCGGGGGTACGGTAATCGTCCGTTTCGAGCCTTTGGCCGTGCAGTTGTATACTGGGAACATCAAGCACAGCAGTGCAGGGGCTCCCTCCCAATATGTTCCTGTGAGCGGCAACGGAACATCGGCCACTCCCCCGGGACCGGTCACGGAGGTGCTGGCAGCCTGGGACTTCAGCGGGCTGAGCAGCTATGGGCCCTCGCCCATGCCCCCTACGGCCCAATCTGCCCTGGTGACGGTCGTCGGACTGACCCGTGGAGCCGGCGTGCTTACCGGGGGAACGGCAGCGAGCAATGCATGGGGAGGCACCGGATGGAACGTAAGCGATGCCCCCACTGCTGCCGCAGGCAACAAGTTTGCCACCTTCAGCCTTAGTGCCCCGGCGGGATACCTCCTGTCGCTGACTTCCGTTGAACCCTACAATGTGCGGAGGTCGTCCACCGGTCCGACCCTTGGACAATGGCAGTACAGCCTGAACGGAACGGATTTTCTCAATATTGGCAGTGCGATCACCTGGGGGGGGAATACCACTTCCGCAGGCAACCTTCAAGCCGCCATTGACCTAAGCGCCATCAGCGGGCTACAGCAGCTGGAGGGCGGATCGACGGTGACGATGCGCCTGTTGATCTATGGTGCAACGCAGGAGACCGGGACCTGGTATTTCAATCAGTTCCAGACCAGCCATGACCTGATCATTCAGGGAACATTACTTGCCCTTCCCGACACCACCACCTTTACCGGGACCGGGGATTGGACCGAGGCGGCCCGCTGGAGCCACGGAATTCCGGGTTCAGTTACTCACGTGATCATCGATGGCACCGCTACCCTCAGCAATAATGCGTCGATCCGCAGCCTGGAGGTGAGCGCCTCGGGTACCCTGACCATCGCGGATGGGGATACGCTGGCAGTGACTGGAGATGTAACCCACCATGGGGGAGTCTTGTCCCCTGCCAGTGGGACCCTCAGGGTGGCCGGCTCACTGCGCCAGACCATCGGAGGCAGTTCGGCCCTGGTGCTGAACGACCTGGTCCTGGATAACCCGCAGGGCCTGAGGCTCGGTTGTGACCTGTTGATACCCGCTGGCCTGCGGATGACGCAGGGCAAGGTCAGGACCGGGGCATTTGCCCTGACTCTGGGTGGATCGGCCATGGTTGCCGGTTGCGATGATGCGCATTATGTGTGGGGAACCCTCCGCCATGCCGTGAATCCCGGCGACCACCTGAAGCATTTCTGCATAGGCGACAGCCTGAGGTACACCCCTGTGGAGGTTGACCTGGGCAATGTAAGTACGGGCGGGACCCTTTCCGCGGCCCTGGTGGAGGGACCCCATCCTCAGCAGGCCAGTTCCGGGCTGGATCCGCTGCGCTGCCTCCCGTATTTTTGGACGTTCAACAACAATGGCATAGCGTTCGACCAGTACGACGCTGTGTTTGTTTACCCTGTTGATTCTGCAAATTCCATCTCCGGGTCTGTGGATCTGATGATGGAGCGTTATTCCGGAGGCAGCTGGAGTGTACTCAACAGTGGGGTAGGAACGCCGGGTGAGCTCACCGTCACTGCGGCTGCTGCCTTCAGCGATTTTCAGGCCGGGGAGGCATGCGTACAGGCCGAGGTCCCGACGCTTTCCGCGGACCTGTTCCAACTTTGCCCGGGTGGGAGCACCCTGGCCTACGTGACCAACGGCAGCCTGGGCAGCGCCACCATCTGGAGCTGGTATGCCGACAGTTGCGGGGGCAGCGCCCTGTTCACCGGGGATACGGTGACCCTGGATCCCACGCTGACCACCACCTATTATGTGAGGGGTGAAGGCGGTTGCGGCTCCCCCGGCCTTTGCGACACGCTGAGGATAGAGCTCGTTACGCCACCTTCCGGGCCATCCCTGCTGGTCAAATCTCCTGACCTGGCCCAGATCTGCCGTGGCCAAACAGCGAGCGCCACCTTTACCTCTGGCAGCGGAGGTGCTGGGTGCGCTGATGAATACCGATACAGCCTGAACAACGGCGGCAGCTGGTTCGTCTATACCCCGGGTGCAGGAATAGGGACCGGTTCGGCCACTACGGTCCTCGTCCAGGGCAGGCGCGAAAGCTGTGATGCCGGCAGCGGCTGCGCAGGCACCGCCTGGCAGACCCTGGCCAGCTGGGTAACCGTTGCAGCTCCAACAGGTCCGGTCCTGGCCAGCCGTTTTCCCAACCTGGGCACTGTGTGTGAAGGGGCAGAGGTCACCGCTACGATAAACCCTGGCAGCGGTGGGGTTGGATGCTCAGATAGCCTCAGGTACAGCCTCGACAACGGGGCTGGCTGGGCCTCGTACTCTTCCGGGGATACCCTGCCAACGGCAGGGGCCAGCGTGGTAATCATCCAGGGCCGGCGTGCCGATTGTACTCCTGGGGCAGGTTGCACAGGGACCTCCTGGACCAGCCTGGCACAATGGACGGTGATTGCTCAGCCTTCCGGGCCGGTATTGTCGGCCCGAATGCCCGACCTGGACACCCTATGCCAGGGCACGGACGTCTCCGCCACTTTCGCGGCGGGCAGCGGAGGGGTGGGGTGCGCTGACCAGTACCGCGTTTCATCTGACAGCGGGGTCACCTGGTCGCCATATACTGCTCCTGCCCTTATCAATACTGCAGCAGCCTCCACGGTAATCCTCCAGGGCCGTCGCAGCGGTTGCACCCCGGGAGCAGGATGCAGCGGGACAGCCTATGCCGACCTTGCCGTCTGGCACTTCGTGCCTCAGCCCACCGGGCCTACGCTCGCTTCAAAGGATCCCGACCTGGTAGTGGCCAGTGAAGGGACGACCGTCAGCGCCACCTTCAACCCAGGCAGCGGGGGTATCGGCTGTGCCGACACCTTCCGTTACAGCATCGACAATGGGTTGAACTGGAGTGTCTATGCACCGGCCTCCCTGATCAATACCAGCGGTGCCAGCCTGGTCATCATCCAGGGCGCCCGTATGGGTTGTTCGGCAGGCACCGACTGTTCTGGTACCCCCTTCGTGAACCTGGCCTCCTGGCTGGTCAATGCCCCCCCCCTGGCCCCGGAGCTGGACAGCCGCCTGCCGGACCAGGATGAGGTATGCGAGGGAATACCGCTCAGCGCAACCTTCCTGGAAGGCAGCGGAGGTGTGGACTGCGAAGACTTCTATCGTTACAGCATCGATAGCGGGGATACCTGGCTACCCTATGTTCCTGGCAGCCCCATAATGGCTTCCGGGCCAGCCCATGTCCTGGTACAGACCCAGAGGTCAGACTGCCTGAGCGGGATCCCGACCCCATGGACTACGCGGGCAGCATGGAAAGTGAACCCATACAGTACGGTGACCTTCCAGCTGCCGATGCATGCGGTCTGCAAAAATGCCACCGGGTTCAAGCTCAGCGGAGGTTTGCCGGCTGGCGGGACGTATTCCGGGCCGGCCGTGAGTGCCAATACCTTTTTCCCGGCCTTGAGTGCCCCAGGTCCGCAGACGATCACCTATACCTATAGGAATATCCACCAATGTGTATCCGCAGCGCAGGATATTCTCCAGGTTAATCCTTTGCCAGTGGTCACTCTTTCAGTAACTTATCTTTGCGAGGATGCCGGTCTGGCGGCACTCAGCAAGGGTACCCCTGCCGGCGGGACTTACAGTGGTGCCCACGTTCAGGGTGGAAGCTTCAATACCACCACGGCCGGCGTGGGTACCCATGGGATTATGTATTCTTATACTGATGGACAAGGTTGTACCCAAACCGTTTCGGGCCAGGTGGTGGTGGTTCCCCTCCCGGTCATCAGCCTGGTCATCCCTGCCGGGGTCTGTGCGGGCGCAGCCCCATACGTTCTGACAGGAGCCAGCCCGGTAGGGGGCACCTGGTCAGGGACAGGAGTGAATGGCAGCCTGTTTGACCCCCAGGGCTTGAATCCGGGGGATTATCCGATCGCCTACACCTATACCGACCCGCATGGATGCACGGCCACGGCTTCCACGCTGATGAATGTACGCCCCTTGCCGGTTGCCAGTGCTGGTCCTGACCATTCCCTTTGCCTGGGGCAGTGTGTTACCCTTCAGGCCAGCGGAGGGCTGCAGTACCAATGGAGCACCGGGGCTAAAACCGCAGCCATCAACCAATGTCCCCAGGACACTATGACCTATACCGTCACCGTTACGGATGGCTTCGGCTGTCAGAATGCGGATCAGGCGGTGGTGTTTGTCAGGCCCGTGCCAGCTTCTGTTCAGGAATTTACGGACATCTGTGCCGGGGAGTGTGCCCAGTTGAGCGCACCGGCAGGTATAAGCTATCTCTGGACGCAGAATTTGGGAGTGCAGTCTTCCGTCAACGTTTGCCCTACTCAGACCCTGAGTTATGCAGTGACCGTAACCAATGCGCACCAGTGTTCCCGGACAAGCGTATTCCAGGTGAATGTGAAGCCCCTTCCCCCTGTATATGCCGGAAATGATCAAACGGTGTGTAAGGGAGATACCGGGATACTGCAGGCTACAGGGGCCACATCCTATCTTTGGGGGGGGACAGGCGGGTCCTCAGCACCCAGCCTGTGGGTAAGCCCACAGCAGACCACCACCTACACGCTCACAGGTACCGGGGCAAATGGATGCACCGCTTCCGATGCTGTTGTAGTGACCGTCAACCCCCTTCCCCATGCCGCCATAGGTCCGCTCCAGCCTCAGGTTTGCCGTGGAGAATGTATCGAACTTGTTGCTTCGGGCGGGGTTGACTATCAGTGGGGAGCACAGCAGGGCAGTGCCAGATTGACCGTATGTCCTGAAACCCAGACCTCCTACACGGTTACTGTAACGGATGCCCAGGGCTGCAGCGCCATAGCCCAGACCATTGTGACTGTAAGGCCCGGACCCCTGGTGGGGGCAGGCCCCGATGATACCCTGACCATAGGCCAGTCGCACCTCTTCGCCCAGGCCTCAGCCAGCGGCACAGGGCCAATGACCTTTGCCTGGTTCCCGTCGTTCACCGTAGCGGATCCCGGCGCTCTGCATGCTGTGGCTACACCCTACGTCACCTCGGAATATTCTCTGTTCGTGACAGATGCCTATGGCTGCACCCACAGTGATACCGCACTCCTGGTCGTCCTTCCGCAGGGGAACACCCTGAGCGGGCGCCTGATGTACGCCGCCGATCCGGCCTTTGCCCTGCCTGGGGTGAAGGTGGTGATGCTCGATATCGCGGCCAAGACGGCGGATACCACATCGACCGACAACCAGGGTGTTTTCCGGTTTGTAAACCTCCCCTCCGGAAGCTATGTGATGGAAGGCGTGTCGGGGCAAGCCGCAGGCTATGGGGCCGTGAATGCCACGGATGCCTTGGGTGTGATGCTGCATTTTGCCGGGGTCCAACCTTTGACAGACCTCCCGCTGAAAGCAGGCGATGTGAACCTGGCTTCCGGGGTGAATTCCACGGATGCCCTGCATATCGGCCAGTATTTCAGTGGGTTATTGCCTGAATTCGCAGCCGGGGACTGGACCTTTGAAAGCGATACTTTCGTATTTTCAGCTCAGACCTTCCACAGCAGGACCTTCCAGGCCCTCCTCACCGGGGATGTCAATGCAAGCTATGATGTGGGAACCAAGTCCAGACCTGCGGAAAGTGTGGAATACGATGGCCAGATCCAGGCTGGCATGGGGGAGATCCTGAGGCTACCCCTCAGCCTGGATCAGGATGCAGAACTTGGGGCCCTTTCGGTACACCTCATCCTGCCTGCTGGGCTTGAGCTCACCGGGCTCGACCTGGCCCCCGGCGTCGCCGGGCACCTCAGCTATGGGAAAACCGGGCCGCTGGTGAGGATCGCCTGGTTTGCCCCGG